>NZ_NPBI01000039.1:0-172395 GCF_002272715.1 Paenibacillus sp. 7516 | reverse complement strand
GGGGCGACGGGCATTACAGGTATCACGGGTGCGACGGGTATCGGTTTGAGTGGAGTGGTACCATTCGATCCAGCTGTGGCACCAACATACCCAGCGGGTCAAGTGGTTACGTTTAACGGCAGTACGTATATTGCCAATGTTGCCGGACCGACCGGGACACCAGGAACCTCCCCAGATTACACGTTGTTGGCAGGTGCAGGAGCTGCCGGGGTTACTGGAGCAGCAGGAGTAACCGGCGCAACAGGCATCACGGGGATAACCGGAGTGACCGGAGTTACAGGGGCTACTGGACTTACAGGTATCACAGGTTTTACAGGTGAAACTGGTGCGACAGGTGTAACAGGAGCTACTGGGGTAGGTGTAACAGGAAGTACTGGAGTGACAGGAGAGACCGGAATAACGGGAGCTACTGGAGTAGGCATAACGGGAAGTACTGGAGCAACAGGCTCAACTGGTGCAACAGGAGAAACCGGAATAACAGGAAGCGCAGGAATTACAGGAACGACGGGAGTAACGGGTCCAACGGGACTTACAGGTGCAACTGGAGAGACGGGTGCGACGGGTGTCGGTACCACTGGTGCCACAGGTGCAACAGGAACTTCAGTTACAGCAGCATCTTCATACGCAGAGAATACAAGTGGTACAATTCTTGTTCTTTTGGGCGGAACGGTTATACCTCTGCCTAATAATCAAAACATTGGTACCGGAATTACCGTAAATGGAACGAGTGATACGTTTACTCTCGCTACGGCAGGACGTTATTATATTAGTTACAAAATCAATCTTACAGCAGCGCTCGCTGTCCAATCTCGAATACTGCTGAATGGTGCTGTAGTTCCACCGAGTGTAATCTCGCCCGTTCTTTCTTTGAGCCAGCTTGCGACCGACTTTATTATTACCGCCACAGCTGGTTCAACCATTCAACTTCAATTGTTTGGTTTGGTTGCAACAGCAGTATTATCACCTCCAGGTGCCACACTTAACATTATTCGATTAAGCTAAGTACAGAAAAAGAGACGAACCCTTCTGGGATCGTCTCTTTTGACTATCTATGCACGATGTGGCATCTATTCAAGAACAATTTCAACAGCTGTATTAAGCTCAGGCAGACCTGTAAGCTGGACAAGGACATCTTTTGGAACTGCTTTATCCACAGTCAGAATCATGATTGCAGCACCACCGATAATTTTCCGTCCCACTTGCATGGAGGCAATGTTGACATCATTTTGACCAAGCAGCGTACCTACCCGTCCGATGATACCTGGCTTATCGTTATGGGAGATCAAAATTTGGTGACTTTCTGGAGCGATATCAACCGGGAATTTGTCCAGGCGTACGATCCGTTCTCCGTAACCAGCAAGCAGCGTTCCGGCTACACGGCGTTCCTCTGCTTCCTGTGTCGTTACCAACGTAACTGTGATGAGGTTAGTAAACCCTTTAGTTGTGGATGTTTGGCTTACAACTACATTCAGATCACGGGTTTTGGCCAGATGCATGGAGTTAACGATATTTGCTTCTCCGCCCAGATGTCTGGCGAGAATGCCCTTAACAATGTAACGAGTGAGTGGCGACGTATCTACTTCTGAAAGGTCACCTGCATAGTCAATTCGAATCTCTTGCACGGCATTTTGTGTAATTTGGGCTGCAAAGCTACCCAGTGTTTCACCAAGCTTAAAGTACGGCTGGAGTTTGTTCATAACCGTTGGCGCAACCGCTGGCATGTTCACAGCGTTTTTGAACGGTTCATTCCGCAAAATATGAAGTACCTGCTCCGATACATCAATCGCTACATTTTCTTGTGCTTCCACGGTGGAGGCACCCAGGTGAGGCGTAACGATGATACTTGGGTGGTTCAGGAAAGGATGATCCTGTGCTGGTGGCTCGCTTTCAAACACGTCAAATGCAGCACCTGCAACGATACCTTCATCGATTGCTTCCACAAGGGCCATTTCATCAATGACTCCGCCACGAGCACAGTTGATAATGCGCATGCCTTTTTTCATGATTTCAAATTGTGCACGGGAGATCATGTGACGAGTTTCAGGTGTCAATGGAGTGTGTACCGTCATGAAGTCAGCATTGCGAATGATGTCATCCACACTGGCCAGTTTAACTTGAAGTTTCTCTGCACGTTCTTGAGTCAGAAACGGGTCATATGCGAGAATATCCATACCAAAGGCTTTGGCGCGTTTGGCTACCTCACTGCCGATTCGTCCCATTCCGAGTACACCCAGAGTTTTATTTCTGAGTTCCACACCCAGGAAGGTTTTGCGATCCCATGTACCTTGAATGGTTTTGGCGTATGCCTGTGGGATGTGACGTGCCAATGCCATCATCATGGCAAATGTATGCTCACATGTCGTGATGGTATTCCCATCGGGCGCATTAATAACGATGATACCGCGTTGAGTGGCAGCCTCCAGGTCAATGTTATCCACCCCAACCCCTGCACGGCCAATGACCTTGAGATTGGTTCCAGCGGCCATAATACGATCTGTAACACGAGTTTGGCTTCGAACGAGAAGGGCGTCATAATTACCAATAATGGCTACAAGCTCATCTTCACTAAGACCGGTATTTTTCTCAACTACAACATCATTTGCATCCACCAGTTGCTGAATACCCAGATCACTGATTGGGTCCGATACTAACACTTTGTACATGGTTTCTTCCTCCTTAGTATGTGTATCTATATCGTCAAGGACTTACCTCTGCAATGAGGTGTTCCTTAAAACCGGGTTCATCCTTCCGCCCAACAACGCGGTGTCGCAGCAGAGGGGAGGGGTGTAATAATAGAGTGGACCCACGTATATTCCTAAAAATAAATCAAAAAACTCTCAATCCACATACTGCTTGCGCAATAAGGGACGAGAGTTGTCGTGGTACCACCCTAATTCACTGCCGCTTCGCAACGACAGTCTTCACGGTCAATAAAGACCGAAGAGGATAACGGCTCTAAACCGATTGCACCTACTCCAATTTCAATGCAATAACTCAGGAACGCTCAAGATCCATTGCCTGCCACCGATTTGCACCATCCATCGGCTCTCTGTAAGAACAAAGCAACATCTTTTTTCCATCATCGTGTTTAACGTGACTAATTTTTTCATAATGTATCATGGCTAACATGACCATGTCAATAGGCATAAATGTTTTAATGCAGATGACTTGGATCACATTCATTTATCAGCAGTTTACTATGAAGATACCTAAATCATATAATAAAAAGTAGTAGTAAATTTAAAGATTCAAAAAAATCAAATGTGACGTTACGATGAGTCCGAAATTCGGGTAACAAAGGATAGGAAAACGGGACTTGAGGCAGGTCTTGAACCAATTTGGATTTTTGGCTATCATTTAGTATACTATCCGATTGGGCAGCCCAAGTAGGTTATCCATCAAATATCTAGTAAGAGGACAGACGCAGGCAATGAAAAAATCAAAGTTTTCCAAGTTCAAGATTCAGAAGGCTGAACCACAGCAGCTTACCGAGCGCTTGCTTCTGATCAATCTATACTTTACACAAGGTTTAACTCTGATCATTGGAGTTGTATGGATTTTATTGCAGAAGCGAAATTTGTTCGACGTGCTTGCTTGGCCTGAAAGTGTTCATTTTATTTGGTGGGGGCTTGGTCTTGCCGGCATTATGCTCGTCATGGATTTGGTCCTGTCTTATGTCATTCCTCAGGAGAGCATGGATGACGGAGGAATCAATGATATGCTGTTCAGGTCTCGCCCGATCTGGCATATCGTATGTATAGCAGCTATTGTCGCTATTTGTGAAGAATTATTGTTTCGCGGAGCAATACAGCATGCCATTGGCCCTTACTGGACTAGCATATTGTTTGCAGTAATTCATATTCGATATCTTCGCCACTGGATTCCTACAGGTTGGGTATTTGTTTCTAGCTATGGATTGGGTTGGATTTATTTGCAATCCGGCACATTGTGGGCACCGATATTATGTCACTTTATTATTGATTTGGTGTCCGGATTAGCGATACGTTTTCGGAGGGGATCATGAACCAGCAATTAAGCAGAATGAAGACATATGGCAGTCAGCGCCACCGTCACTCGGACAAAACAGAGAAAACCGAGCGGACTACGGCTCCTCAAGTGAACTTGGTTGCTGAACCGGCAGCTGCACTGGAGGGGGCGGGGGCATCATTGTCCACCGTATCCGTACCAAGATCACAACGCAAGTCGTTTGCATCAGCACTGGAAAGCCCAGTGCTCCCCAGCCGGGCTCCGGCACGTTCCAAATCTCCGCAAAAAGCGACCGATGAAACGGTCACGGAAGCAGGTTCACTTCCTACCCGGACTGAGCTTCATCCTTCTCGCCGATTGCGGTTAAGTAAACGGTTTGTCAACTCCCTCATCATTATTTTTGTTTTACTCACGATCAGCCTGGTCTGGTGGGGCATCAAAGGGGCTCCGCCACTAAACACATTTCTTCCTTGGCCTTGGTAATGATGGTCTGGTTCGCATCTGTGTTGATGGTGATTTTTATATTGATCGTTCATATGTGGCGTGAAGCGCACCTTCATAGGGTCATGGAGGATGAAATTGAAATAAACGCCTTACCCCTTTCGTTTGATGGAAGCGTCATTTTGTATGTATCCGACCTTCATAAGAGGAGATTGAGGCAGGAGGACATTAAGCCATTATTGGGCCAGGTGGACTGGGTTCTGATCGGTGGAGATGTGGCGGAGAAGGGGATTTCATGGTCCATCGTCCGACACAATATGCAACTACTGACCAATATTGCCCCTGCTTTTGCGGTTTATGGAAACCATGACAAACATGCGGGAACGGCTCAGTTGGCCCGGATTTTTCAGGAAACCGGGGTTCGGCTTCTGCAGGATCAGGTTGTGTCTCTTCAAAAGAGGGATTCCAGCATAAAGCTGGCCGGAGCGGATTATCGGTCTCGTGAACTTAGCAATCACCTAACGGAAAAGGGCAGAAATGATTGCCTGATTGTATTAATTCACGATCCGCTTCAGGCGAAGAGTGTTCATGATTATGCTGATCTTATCTTAAGTGGGCATACACACGGGGGACAACTCGTGATCCCGTTTCTTGGACCGATTTTCCTTAACCAAGCTTACCGGAATGTGTCGAGAGGATGGTACACCTTGAAACGGATGAACGGTGATCCGGATGGCAAAATGCTGGTCAGCAGAGGTTATGGAACGAATCATTTGCCGCTCAGATTATGCTGTCCAGCTGAGATGCACAGGATTACTTTAAAATCGATAAAAACAAAATAAACAGCCTTGATCTATATGGATCAGGGCTGTTTATCTATATCCTCACCTGGCTTCGAGCTCTATCGAACGAGGGTCAACAAAAGAATATCCCTTGTTCTCCAGCTTCGTTAACAAATCATCTAGGGCCTCAACAGTCCAAGGAAGCTCGTGCATCAATATATTGCTTCCGGGATTTAACTGATCAAGCACATTCTGAACGACTTTATCGGGTTTGTTCTGAGTACTCTTGTCCCAGTCCAGCGAACCGTTGGACCAAGTCATGTATAACATGCCATTTTGCTTGACGGTTTCTTTCAAAGCATCATTACCAGAACCAAAGGGAGGGCGGAAGAATTCAGGCTCCACACCAATGGTTTCTTTGACGATGTGCTGAACATCCGTTACCTGCTTGGCAGCCTCGGAAGCGGACATTTTTTTGAGATCCTCATGGTCCCAAGCATGGTTACCAATAATTTGCTCACGCTCGTAAATCAGCTTTAGCAATTCCGGATGGCTTTTGACACGATATCCATTAACGAAAAATATGGCTTTGGCATTATGTTTGTCAAGTGTATCAATTAATCCATTAATCATTTCTGCTTCCTTAGGGCCATCATCGAATGTCAGAAGAACGACCTTCTTCTCACCGTTTTCATCATTGGGTTTGATGTAATAATTTTCATTCATATGATATGTCTTCTCAATTTGTTGTTCCATTTTATCCTCAGTTGGTTCTGTTTCTTGTTCTTTTTCATCAGTTTGCTCCAGGTTGTCTTGAGTTGAAGATTGGTCATCTTCCGCGGCTTTTGAAGTGTTTTCTTCACTCTGTACAGAGGAGACCGTTTCTTTTTCAGGAGTGGTGTTTTCGGTAGTAGGTGTTTCTTGCTCCCCACATGCTGACAACAGGAGACATGCGGCAATAAGGATTGCGGCAGCCGTTTTAAACATAATTTCAACTCACTTTCCTGTATTTATGCGGAATGAGATGTCGTGCTTCCGCAAACACTAGTTGTGATCTTAACATAAGAGGAGGTTGGTGTAATGAAGGCGTCATCCTTTTTTTGGGGGATTGTAGTTGGTGTTGCTGCCAGTTCATATCTGTCCAAGGGCAAAATTCCCATGTTGTCTTCACTCTCGTCCGGCAACATGATGGGTCAAGCCAAGCACAAGATGATGGAAATGACTTTTCCAGGTATGGATGGATTCAGCCCTAAGAATAATGAGCATGGTGAATCCCACAAAAGTGCATTGAAAAAAACAGCAAGAGCCATTACCCCGCAGGAAAAAGAAGAAAACATGAACATGCTCAAAGATTTTATTCGCACCAATCCGGATGTTAAACGTGAAGTTGAGCAAATTTTGACTCAAACAAACACAACAGTACCCGGTTTATAAACCAAAACTACTGGAATAGAATCAACCACAGTCTTGTTTGATGTGGATTGATTCTTTTTTTGTCGATTTTACTTCGTGCATTTGCAGGTATAAAATGATAACATAACTACATAGATTTATTTTCAGCACATATTGTTTTGTGCTTCATAATCTGTTATAAGACTTGCTTATAAAGGGGAGATCCTGTATGAAAATAGAACGATTAAGTCACGATAAGATACGGATTTTCCTGACCTTTGACGATCTGAGCGAGCGCGGAATACAAAAAGAAGATATGTGGCAGGAAATACCTAAAGTTCATGAACTGTTCACTGAAATGATGGATCAGGCATATTCCGAACTTGGGTTCGATGCTACAGGTCCGCTTGCTGTCGAAGTATTCGCACTTCCCGCTCAAGGAATGGTGGTCATTGTTACGCGTGGGAAATATGATCCGCAACAATATGGTTCGGGCCATGAGGATGATCTGCCTGAAGAAGTATACGAGATGGAAGTTACACTGGAGCAGAGCGATTCCATTGTATATGCCTTTAAGGATTTTGAAATCTTGATTGAGGCTGCACATATGCTGCGTCAACATGTAACGAATGCGGGAAGACTTTATTCCTATAAAGATAAGTGGTTCCTGCATCTGGAACCGGACGAAGTCGACACCACCAAACATGCTGCGTTAATAGCGCTGCTTGCTGAATTTGGTGAAGGTTCTTCGGTTACGCCTGCGGTAATGGAAGAGTACGGTAAAGTTATTATGCCTGAACAGGCTATTGAAGTGATCTGCACCCATTTCAAACGTCAGGATTAAATTCAATTGCAAACGCGTCTTAGTCAGAGGAGGGAATTTCGGTGCTTTTGTTTTCGGTTTTAGCGGCAGCAGTAGCTCCGGGTCTCGCCTTGTTAACATATTTTTATCTGAAAGACCGTTATGATTCTGAGCCACTTCATATGGTACTAAGAGTATTCGTCATGGGTATTTTGATGGTGTTGCCTGTAATGATTATTCAGCGAGGTATGATACTGTGGCTCGGAGATAACCCTTACGTTGAGTCTATTCTCATTTCCGGCGGGGTTGAGGAATTCGTCAAATGGTTTGTGTTATACCATATTATTTATAATCACACGGAGTTTGATGAGCCTTATGACGGTATTTTATACGCCGTTGCTGTTTCACTTGGTTTTGCTACGGTGGAGAATGTTTTGTATGCCTTTGCGGGGAATGCATCCGTCTCAGCCATGTTTCTCCGTGCATTACTCCCTGTGTCAGGACACGCCATGTTTGCGGTGATTATGGGATACTACATGGGGCGCGCCAAGTTTACGGATGGCAAGAAGAAGCGCTGGTTCCTGATGCTCTCCTTACTGCTTCCATTTTTCTGGCATGCGCTGTACGATGTCATCATGAACACGATGGCAAACTACTGGCTGTGGTTCATAGCACCGTTAATGGCGGGATTATGGTATGGAGCCGTGGGCAAAATTACGCGGGCTAACAACCGCTCTCCTTTTCGATTTGTGAAAAGGGAGGAAGAGGTTAAATTATAGAAATACGGACACACTGGTGGACATGGAGCGCGTACTGCGCCTGATGCCCCGGTGTGTTTTTTTGTTTTCAAGCTAAAGAATCCCCAGGGAATGAACAACAGAAACGGAGACAGCGTAATGAGGATAAAAATAAAAATCAGATGCAAACAGTGCGGAGAGCGGTTTACGCTGCGCGGAAAAAAAGAAAGAGGGCGAATTGAGACCGGATTCAAGCAGTGTCTGTGTGATAATCGGGATCAATTTGAGATTGAGGAAGATGGCGGTACGTCTTGGATTCAAATGAATTAAATAGCTGGCAAAGAGTCAAACATTGTGCCGACTGGAAAACCGATGTATAAGAGGACTTTCTTCGATCCACAATATAGATAGTGGTTCAGATGAAAGGAGACTCTACCGATGTATAAACGTTTAAGTTCAGTCATGTTTCCGATATTTGCAGTACTGCTGATCGGTGCCCTTGTGTGGGGATACCAGGAGAATCAGGAGAAAAATGCGATCTTGATCAAAGCGGAGAATCAGTATCAGCGTGCGTTTCATGATTTGTCTTTTCATATGGACAAGCTGCACTCTGAAATCGGTAATACACTGGCGGTGAACTCCACTTCCCAGGGCATGCACCGCAAAGGTCTGATGAATGTGTGGCGGCTTACCAGCGAGGCGCAAAATGAGATTAACCAACTGCCACTAACCATGCTGCCTTTTAACGAGACGGAGGAATTCCTTTCTCGTATCTCAAACTTTGCTTATCAGGCATCCATGCGTGATTTAACCAATGAACCACTAAGTGAGAAGGAAGTGGGCAACCTGAAAAGGCTGTACCAGAATTCCTCCGAGATCACTAAAAACCTGCAGGCAGTCCAGCAAAAAGTACTTTCTGACCGCTTGCGCTGGATGGATGCCGAAACGGCTATGGCGACAGAAGAAGAAACGATGGATAACACCATTGTCGATGGATTTCGCACGGTGAACAAAAAAGTACAGGAGTATCCTGAACTGGATTGGGGCCCTTCGGTATCCAGCATTTATGCAAAGCGTTCAGTCAAAAAGCTGGATGGTATTCCGGTGTCAAAAGAACAAATTCAAAGTAAAGCTGCGAAATTCTCGAATGCGGACAGCAGCAAGATCCAGGTTCAGGAGAATGGTAAAGGTACGGATTGGGAGTCCTATACCGCTACAATCAATCAAGGCAAAGAAAGCAAGTTGATGATGGATTTTACCCGCAATGGGGGCATGCTGATTTCCTACAGCGATACTAGACCGATTGGCGCGAAAAAGGTCTCACGTTCAGATGCCATGGCCAAAGCGGATCAATTTCTTGTCAATAAGGGCTACAAAGATATGAAAGCAGTAAACTACGATGAGTATGGTAACTTAGCAAACTTAACGTACGTTCGTAAACAAGGGGATACCCTGCTTTATCCGGAGAAAATGTCTGTACGCGTCGGTCTGGACACAGGAGACGTTACTGGCTTCCAGGCAAGCGATTATGTCTATGAGCATCAGAAACAACGGCAAATACCAAAAGCGGCTCTTACCGAAGCACAGGCTCGCAAAAAGCTTAATCCTGAATTTGAGGAGAGCTATGCACGTAAGTCATTAATTGAGAATGATTACAGCAAGGAAGTATTATGTTATGAATTCGGTGGACGCATCAACGGGACGAAATACCGAATTTATATCAATGCTAATACAGGGGTCGAAGAAGCAGTTGAAGAAATTAAACCTGTGAATGCGACTTCCTAAAATTTAATGGGAAAACGAAACTCGATAATTTTACCAAACAGACCACCTCGTGGTCTGTTTTTTGTTATCCGCTATGAGAAAGGTCATGGTATAATAGTCCTTGTACATACGATGATGAATAGTAAGGTGGCGGTGAAGAGCTTGTATCCGAAAATTAATGAAATTTTACACATCCAAATTGCCTCAGCAGATGAAAAAGAAGAGAGCAAGGAATACAAATCCCGTATAGCAGACATGGATGATCACAGTTTTTTGATTGAAGTACCGATGCAGCAAGGTAGCAGTCGTTTGAAAAGATTGTATTTCGGTGAAGAACTGTCCATCTCTTATATTACTGAAGATGGCGTCAGACATTATTTCAATACGTACGTGACCGGATTTGAAGAAGATGTGGTAAGGCTTGTGCGTATACGCAAACCGCTGCCTGATGATATTTCGAAAATACAACGACGCAGCTTCCTACGTGTTCATGCGAATCTTGAACTAGCCATTCAAGCAGAAGACCTGACTCGTGCCGTGGGATTGACCGAGGATATAGGTGGCGGGGGATTGTCCATTTATGGAGAACCAAACTTCCCGATTGCGGAAGGGCAAAAGTTAAATTGCTGGCTGCTCGTTCCTTATCGGAATTCAACGATTGAGCATGTGGCTTTCGAAGCCGAAGTGGTTCGCATTAAAACCCTCGAGTCTGGAAGACAGCTCTGCATGTTGAAGTTTACTCAGATCACAGACTCGGAGCGGCAAAAAATCATTAAATTCTGCTTTGAACGGCAGCTGGATTATCGCACGAAGTAAGGGTGCGTTTTTTTGAATAAAAAGGAAATGTGGCGGGAAACGTAAGGGGAAAAACGGAGGTGCTTGGGTATGAATCACCGACGTACATCCCGAAGATATGAGCGTCTGTATTACGTGTTCTCCAAACGAATGGAAAGAAGACTCTTTCAGCTTATTGCCGTTTTATTCTTGTTGTTGGTGATCTACCAATTGCTGCTTCAGGTTCCATATTTCAAACAAAATGTGACCCGGATAGACCGAATGGAGGGGACACCAATTCATATGGAGCATTCAACAAAAAAGGAACATCAATGAATTGGCTGTTTTTGCATCCATGTGTATAGTGTGGTATAATTTTCACGATGCAGGCAATGCCTGTTTTTTTATTGAGGCTTATCGTTTGAGGAGGAATGCCCCGTTGGCAAGCCAGAACACATCAGAGAACGGGAAGATGAACGTTGCAATTGACGGACCTGCTGGTGCCGGGAAAAGTACCGTGGCCCGATTGGTTGCAGAGGCGCTCGGTTATATTTACGTCGATACTGGCGCAATGTACCGTGCGGTAACCCTACACATGATTCGGAAAGGGATTTCTCCGGAAAATGTATCAGAGGTACTTCAGGAAGCCCACAAACTGGTCATTGATTTACAGCCGGACCCGGGCGGACAGAAAGTGTTCTGTAACGGGGAAGATGTAACCTCGGAAATCCGCTCCCGTGAAGTTACGGGGATCGTGTCCCGATATGCGCAAATCGAGGGGCTGCGTTCGCAATTAGTGGATACTCAGCGGCAAATGGCTTTGCGCAAGGGCGTCGTCATGGATGGACGCGATATCGGAACGACAGTATTGCCCGATGCGGAAGTGAAAATCTTCATGACTGCCAGTGTGGAAGAGCGCGCACTTCGCCGCTTCAAAGAACTGGACCCCTCTGAAGGACTGACGTTGAAGCAATTAGAGCGAGACATTGCCACACGTGACAAATTGGATGAAGAGCGGGAAATATCCCCACTTCGCTGTGCCGAGGACGCAACTGTTCTTGATACAACCAAGATGAGTATTCATGAAGTGGTTGACAAAATCGTATCTTATTGCACAATGGTCAGAGGAGAGGTTGGTCTATGATTTACACATTTTGCAGCACAGTACTGCGGATCATTTACACCATTCTTTTCCGCCTGGAAGCAGTTGGACGGGAGAATATCCCCCAAGAGGGCGGCGTACTTTTATGTTCTAATCATATCAGTAACTTTGATCCTCCAACGGTAGGTATTAAACTTCGCCGGCAGGTACGCTTCATGGCCAAAAGTGAATTGTTTGATGTTCCGGTACTTGGCAAGATCATTAAGGCTGTGGGCGCGTTTCCCGTTAAGCGTGGAGGCGTTAGCAAGGAATCCATCAAAACTTCACTAAACATTTTGCGCAATGGTGAAGTGCTCGGCATTTTCCCATCCGGGAGTCGGCACAACGATGGAGGCATCGGCAAAAAAGGTGCGGCGAGCTTTGCTCTTCGGAGTGGTGCTACTGTTATCCCTACGGCTATTATCGGCAACTACAAGCTATTTCGTAAGATGAAAGTGGTGTATGGAGCACCGGTGAATTTGGACGAGTTTAAGGAAGATCCTTCTGGTGATGCACTGGAAAGAGCAACTGAAAAGATTATGTCCAAAATTAATGAAATGGTGAAAACAGGTGTACCGAGCAAATAATTTGCTCTTCACCGAAAGTCTGAATGCATTATTTCCATATTTTTGAGGGAAACTAATCCGAGCCATTCAGCGTTGAAAGTGTTTTGAACTCTGCTATAGGCAGGTTTGAATATAATGGGGTTTTTGAATTGAGGAGGGTATTTGACATGTCGGAAGAAATGAAAAATCAAGAAGCAACCCAAGATGAGTTGGATCAATTCGTTTCCTTGAAAAAAGGAGATACTGTAAAAGGAACCATCGTCAAATTGGAAGATAACCAAGCCTATGTGAGCATTGGATATAAATATGACGGTGTAATTCCAATTCGCGAACTGTCCTCATTGCATGTTGACAGTGCGTCTGATGCAGTAGAAGTTGGACAAGAAGTTGAAGCTAAAGTTCTTAGCATCGACGACGAGAAAGAAAAACTCGTTCTGTCCAAACGTGCAATCGACAGCGAAAACGCTTGGGATCAATTGCAAAAGCACTTTGAAGACCAAGATGTATTCGAAGTTGTTGTAGCTGACGTAGTAAAAGGCGGTCTGGTAGCAGACGTGGGTGTACGCGGATTTATCCCGGCTTCCATGGTTGAGCGCCATTTCGTAGAAGACTTCAGCGACTACAAAGGACGCACACTGCGTGTTAAAGTGAAAGAGATCGATCGTGAGAACAACAAAGTGATCCTTTCCCAAAAAGACGTTCTGGAGCAAGAATTCGAAGCTAACAAAGCTGAGGTTATGGCTGGTCTGCAAGAAGGCCAAGTTATCGAAGGTACAGTACAACGTTTGACTCAATTCGGAGCATTCGTTGATGTAGGCGGAGTTGACGGTCTGGTTCACGTTTCCGAGCTCGCTTGGACGCATGTGGACAAACCATCCGATGTCCTTTCCGAAGGTGACAAAGTCAGCGTTAAAGTGCTGAAAGTTGACCCTGAAAAAGGCAAAATCAGCCTGAGCATGAAAGCTGTTCAACCGGGACCATGGGAAACAGCTGGCGAGAAATTTAACACTAGCGATATCGTAACGGGTGTTGTTAAACGTCTGGTTGATTTCGGAGCATTTGTTGAAATCGCTCCTGGTGTTGAGGGACTTGTGCACATTTCACAAATTTCCCACAAACACATCGGCACTCCTCACGAAGTGTTGAAAGAAGGTCAGGAAGTTCAAGTTAAGATTCTCGACATGAACCCTGCTGAGCAACGTGTAAGCCTGAGCATCAAAGAAACAGAAGAAGCTCCTGCCCAAGCGCCAAAAGCTGAAAGACCTGCTAGAAACAACGCTCCGCGTGAAGAAATCAACAACCCGAACGTTTCCTTGAGCAATCAAGGTATGAGTATCACACTCGGCGAACGTTTCGGTGACAAACTCAGCAAATTCAAATAAGTTATTCATGCATGGTTCTAAGTTATACTGCATATTTTGCTGAACAATAAAAGCAAGATCGGCGAGCCCCAGCGGGTTCGCCGATTGTTGTTATTGTGAGCATTCTTGGCATGAAAGGTTAGCCAAGACATGTGTTTTTTGCTATGATGAGTAACGTAAGTATGGACAGGAGGAGTGGAATGTATGGCAAGACCCGTTGTGGCAATTGTCGGGCGACCGAACGTGGGTAAATCCACTATTTTTAATCGGATTATCGGCGACAGACTGGCCATTGTGGAAGACAAGCCGGGCATTACCCGTGACCGGATCTACGGAATCGGTGAATGGAACGGTAAACCATTCAGTATTATCGATACAGGTGGTATCGAAATCGACGGCGAGGATGTCATTCTTAAATCAATTCGGATGCAGGCAGAGCTCGCCATTGAAGAAGCGGATGTTATTGTATTCATGTGTGATGCAAAAGCAGGAATTACGCAATCTGACGAAGAAGTCGCAGAGATGTTGTACCGCTCAGGCAAGCCCATTGTTGTAGCCGTTAACAAAGTGGATAATATTGGGCGCAGTGAGCTCATTTACGAGTTTTACGGATTTGGATTTGGAGATCCCATCGGTGTATCCGGAAGTCATGGTACGGGTATTGGTGATTTGCTGGATGCGATCGTTGAAAAACTGCCTGAACTTGAAGAAGAGACATATGATGAAGACGTCATCCGTGTTGCTCTAATCGGACGTCCAAACGTTGGTAAATCTTCATTGGTGAATGCCATCTTGGGTGAGGAACGCGTAATCGTAAGCGATGTAGCCGGAACGACGCGCGATGCCATTGATACCCCGTTCGAAAAGGATGGGCAACGTTACGTGCTGATTGATACAGCAGGTATGCGTAAACGTGGTAAAGTGTACGAAACTACCGAGAAATACAGTGTTATGCGTGCTATGCGTGCCATTGAACGTGCTGATGTTGTTTTGGTCGTTATTAACGGCGAGGAAGGCATCATTGAACAGGACAAGCACATTGCAGGTTATGCATTTGAAGCCGGTAAAGCTTCCCTGTTCGTTGTGAATAAATGGGACGTGGTGGATAAAACGGATAAAACGATGAATGAGTTTGAGAAAAAAATTCGGGATCACTTCCTGTTTATGACTTATGCTCCCGTAGTCTTTTTATCAGCCAAAACAAAACAACGCTTACAAAAATTGCTTCCTGTGGTAACTCGTGTAGCTCAGCAGCATGCTATGCGTGTTCAGACGCATTTGCTTAATGATGTAGTATCTGATGCCGTGGCTATTAATCCACCGCCTACAGACAAAGGACGCAGAATGCGGATCAACTACGTGACACAGGTTGCTGTCAAACCGCCGACCATGGTTATTTTTGTAAACGATCCGGAATTGATGCACTTCTCTTATGAGCGTTACCTGGAGAATAAAATCCGCGGAGCGTTTGATTTTGAAGGTACGCCAATTCGCATATTTACTCGGAGGAAGTCCGACGAAGGTTAGGGGAGAAGTTTGTGATTTTACCAATCGCAGCGATTGTACTGAGCTATCTGCTCGGTTCAATCAGCTTTAGTGTCCTCCTTGCAAAGGCAATACGGGGGATCGACATTCGTCAGCATGGCAGCGGAAACGCAGGCGCTACCAATACATTGCGAATATTGGGTAAAGGACCAGCTATCCTAGTGCTGCTGTTGGATGTTCTTAAAGGTATTGCGGCTGTATGGATTGGAGTGTGGCTCAGTGACGGCTCCGAGTGGATTCCTGCAATTTGCGGTATAGCAGCGATTGCAGGACATAACTGGCCGCTCTACTTCCGATTCCGTGGGGGAAAAGGAATTGCAACAGCAATTGGCGTACTCGCCACTCTTGCATTCGTTCCTGCAGTTTCTGCCGGAATTTTTGCAATCCTGTCCATCGTTTTGACACGTTACGTTTCGCTGGGTTCTCTTATTTTTGTAGCTTTAACACCAATCTTCATCCTAGTGTTCCCGGGATATTCCATGAATCTATTCTGGGGAAGTCTGATTATTTGTCTGTTTGCTTTTTGGAGACATCGCACCAACATTGCGAAGCTTGCCAGAGGACAGGAAAATAAATTAGGAGCCAATAAACCTGGGGGTGGAAAACGCGTTGTCTAAAAAAGTTGCCGTCCTGGTCGCAGGCAGTTGGGGGACCGCTCTCGCAAGTGTGCTGGCCGCCAATGGGCTGGAAGTGACGATGTGGACACGTGGTGAAGAGCAGGCCGCCGAAATTAACAACCAGCATCGGAACAGTCGTTTTCTACCTGGTGCAGAGTTATCACCTCGCATTCAGGCAACGACTAATATGGGGGATGCCGTTCAAGGGGCATCGGCCGTTTTGATTGTTGCGCCTTCCTCAGCCATGCGTTCGGTAGTCAACCAACTCAAGGCGTATTATAAGCCAGACATGTTAATAATCCATGCAACCAAGGGATTTGAAACGGAAAGCCTCAAACGAATGTCGACGGTGATCTCTGAGGAACTTGAATGCGAAGAAGGGCATATCGTTGTACTTTCGGGTCCGAGTCATGCGGAAGAAGTGGTTAAACGCTGTCCTACAACGGTGGTTGTGGCTTCACTGGACAAAGCTGCAGCAGATGCTGCTCAGGCCCTGTTCATGAATGCCTATTTCCGTGTGTATACGAATCGGGATATGCTTGGCGTGGAGCTGGCAGGTGCCTTCAAAAATATTATCGCACTTGGTGCAGGGATGTCGGATGGCCTGGACTTCGGAGATAATGCAAAAGCCGCTCTATTGACTCGTGGATTGGCAGAGATCACCCGGATTGGCGTGGAGATGGGAGCAAACCCTCTTACGTTTTCCGGCCTCGCAGGAATCGGTGATTTGGTCGTTACCGCAACGAGTCAACATAGCCGGAATTGGCGGGCAGGTTCCATGCTGGGACAAGGACAAAAGCTGGAGGATGTACTGAATTCCATGGGAATGGTCGTAGAAGGAATTCGTACGACAAAAGCAGCCTATTTTATCTCCCAGAAGTACGGGGTGCAGATGCCGATTGCGGATCAACTATACCATGTTCTCTTTCAGGATCGTGAGCCGCGCGATGCGGTTGAGGCACTTATGGGCCGAGATCCCAAGACCGAAATGGAAGTTATGAAACTGGAAACATGGGAACAGTGGCACTCCTGATTCTCCATTGCTTGACTCACCAGAAATAAAGAAGCTCATTCACCTTTTCATCGGTACACTCATACTATACACATGAGTATTGCCGGAGGAGGGGAGACGAATGGGTAACAACATTTCTAAGGATGCACTAAAAGCGATCAATAAAAAAACGGGCAAAACAATTACAGAAGGTGCTGTCAAGAAATTGGCGAGCACAGTAAAACCGTCCACCATGCAAAATGAAGCTCAGTTGCGCCAATTGATTAAACAAGTATCCGCCATGGCGAAAGTTCCGGTATCTGAAGATACAGTTCAGGATATTGTAAGTGCGGTCAAAAAAAGTGGACTGAATCCAAACAGCATGGAATCATTAATGAAAATGATGATGAAAAAATAATAGATCGTTTTTGCTTCTACAACGTGGGCAAGCAAGACAAAAAGATGAGTCAGCTAAGGCTGGCTTTCTTTTTGTCTTTTTTTGAAAAAGTCCTCTGAATTTCGTGTTATAATAATTTCAATTGTCACCGTGTCAGTGATGAATAACGGAGAAGGGGAGAATGCTGGATTATGAGCGCAATGGACAAGATGTGGCTTTCATTGGTTGCAATTCTGATTATGGGATTGTCTGTATTCCTGATAACCTTCGCGAGAGCCAAAACCAAAGGCTTTGTGCGAGGGATTCTGTCATTGATCGCGTTTCTGATCATGCTGATTGGTTTTTTCGGCGGAATTGCATCGCTCACTTGATCTTATTCTTGCGTGCAGCTTAACATCCGCATAAGTACACCATAGAACTGACACAATGAAAACGGATGAAGGGAAGGTGAGCCGGTTGGGACCACATGGAACAGAGGGCCTTACAGAGCGCTATCCGGAATTGCACGCTGCGTTGCTGGAAACGGCAAAAACCTGGAATACAGTACCTTATACTTGGCTTCTTGGGGGGAGCTGTGGACTGCTGCTGCAGCAGGTCGAGTTGCAGCAGGCTCCCAGAGATATTGACGTGTATGCCGATCTGGCTGCTGCACATGGGCTGCATCATGCTGCCCCAGGAATTGCCCTGGATAAACCGGTGATAGATCGAACAGGGCCATACGCTTCATTGCTGAGTCATTATCAAGTCGGAGAGTGTGCGCTTGAACTCGTAGGTGGCTTCGAGGTATGGTCCAGGCAGAGCTGGTACCGGATTGAGATTGAACAACTGCTGATTCATCATGCGCCTCAGGCTCAAATTGGTTCTTACACGTTAAGATTGATGCCCCTTGCTCATGAGCTGCTTTTTAATCTGCTGAGAGGTCGAGCTGACCGTTATGAGGCTATTGCCGAAGCAATTCGGAAGGATCCACAGCTTCATCAGCCCTTACTGGCTTCATTGGGTAAACATAATGTGTGGACAAGCCGATTCTCCGCTGAGGTAGAAGAGTTGGTTGGTTTTACATGGACTTCATAGGTGGGGAGGCAAGAGGATGGAGCACACGATTTCATTTTTACCGCAAAATAAGAGCATCCGCCTAAAAGCGGGAGTGAACCTGCTCAGTGCCGCACGCCGTGCAGGAGTGAAGATTCCAACCCGTTGCGATGGAAAAGCCGCTTGTCTAATGTGCAAGGTCAAAGTAGATGGTGATCAGCTGCAGGCTCTGCACCCTCCTACAGATGCTGAACAAAGGAAACTGGGTTCCCTGCTGGAAGCAGGAACTCGTCTTGCTTGTCAGGCCAAGGTGAGGGGATCCGTGTCTGTTCATGTTCCGGAGGATCCGCTCAAAGCTGCAATCCGTAAGCAGTTGGAACGCCAGCAGCAGGACAATGACGATTGGTTCTGAAACTAACCTGAATGGAGCTCAATTGGAATGGGTTTTCCCGTTGGACTCTTCAGATTGAAGGAGGATGCGGATGAACGAAAACAAAGATAGGCTCTTCATTAGTTCGTGGCGGAGGTACGGAATTCAGGGAGTCCGCTGCCTTCTCCTCATTTTACTGGTTGCCACAGTAAGTGGCTGCATGTATCCGTCCCAGGGTAACGATGACCCCAAAATAGCATACAGGGAGAGTGTGAATCGGATACAGAGTGCTGTAGAGGCATTTCAGAAGGATCAGGGGATTCTGCCCATGATTAATGCGGATATGGATACACCAAAATATGAAAAATTCAGAGTGGATCTGCCGAAGCTGAAACAGCAAGGTTATCTGGACGAGATTCCGGGTACTGCTTTTGAAAGTGGTGGGAGCGCTTACTTCCTTATTCAAAATGAAGAGACAGCACCCACTGTAAAAGTAATGGACCTGCAGACGGTACAGAAGGTCAATGATGTACAGCGCATGGTTAACCAGTATAAATCAGTACATAACGGCAAACTGCCCGCCGGGGAGGAATTGTACATCGGTCTGTATGCTGTAGATATGAAACAAGCCGCTCAGGCAGGTGCTCCAGAGGTTACACTGAACAGTGTATATTCTGGTCAGGAGTTACCGTTTATCATGGACGGTGTAGGCAATGTGTACGTAGATTATGCCTTCGACATCATGCAGGCGGTGGAAAAATCGGATCGTTCTCCAGTGAAGGGGGATGATGTGCGCGAGTATTTACTGGAGCACTCCCATTTCGTTCCTGTAAAATCGGTTAGTTATACGTGGCAGAATAATGCTCCAGTGGCACAAGTCAAACCATAGATGAAATGCAATAAAAAGAGATACTCCTCATCAAGGAGTATCTCTTTTTGTTGATGCATCAAGTTCTCAGGAGCTTCAAAGAAGCGGATAGGTAATACGTCAGACCTCAACGTTGTAGTTCAACTCAAGTTCATCGCCGGGCAATCCACGGATGCCCCAGTGTGCACGTGGTGTCTCGAAAATGGTAATCTCCAAATCATGGATAGACAACAGGAGTTTTTCATGTATTTGTTTATATAATTGCTGGATTAAATTTTTCTTTGTTTCTATAGATCTTCCTTCGAACATGCTGATTTCAACAATGGTGTATGCTGCTGATCGGTCTGGCGGGTACTGAAAGTCTTCCGCATCCATGGGGAAGTAACGTTGGAATTTTTTGTTCTCTGGCAGCCCCAGCACATCCATCAGAACGGAATGAATCACGATAGAAAGCTGTTCTTTCATTGGATTTAACTGCTCACGTATACCGAAAACTTTAATCTGTGCCATGCCATCTCACCTTTCTCATCTCGTTTTCAATCTAACTCAGCTCGGCTCTAAAACCATGTTTCCTTCACAGTATACCTCTAACTCCAGGTGCCCGATACCCCAAATAGAAATGAATGAAACCAGCATAAATGCGACCCGGTGTTCATAAAGTAGATTGAAATAATGACGCGCAGTCCGAGAGCGGGGCAAATTCCCGGAGCTGAAGACCTGAGAAAAAAACAAAAAAACGCGTCATATTGCTGCATACGGATACATAAGATGATACTAGTCCAATTGCATGTACGAGTTAACGCCGCTTTCGCCGGTTTCATCAGAATGCAACGTTCGGCGGCGGACGACTTCCGGGCACTCACAAAGGCGGCTCTACCGTTGCAGGGATTTCAGTCTTCTGATTGAAAAAACGAAGCGGATGCTCTTTAGCATTTTTCCTTCGGAGTAATTTAGGGAGGGGATTTCATTGGAGAAAGTGGACATTTTTAAGGACATAGCTGAGCGGACCGGAGGGGATATCTATCTCGGGGTTGTCGGCGCAGTCCGGACGGGGAAATCAACATTTATTAAACGATTCATGGAAACGATCGTTCTGCCGAACATCACAAGCGAGGCTGATCGTGCCCGTGCAGTGGATGAACTTCCACAGAGTGCAGCAGGCAAAACGATTATGACCACCGAGCCGAAATTCGTACCGAATAACGCAGTCCAGATCAAAGTGGCTGAAGGGCTCGATGTTAATGTACGTTTGGTGGATTGTGTAGGGTACGCTGTGGAGGGTGCAAAGGGCTATGAGGATGAAAATGGTCCACGCATGATCTCCACGCCGTGGTTCGAAGAGCCAATCCCGTTCCAGGAAGCAGCGGAGATTGGCACGCGCAAAGTCATTCAGGAGCATTCCACATTGGGTGTGGTGGTTACCACAGACGGCACCATCGCCGAGATCGCCCGTAGTTCCTACGTGGAATCCGAAGAACGAGTTATTGCCGAACTGAAAGAGGTTGGCAAACCGTTCGTACTGATCATCAACTCTACCCGTCCTCGCAGTGAAGAGGCTCTTCAATTGCGAAGCGAATTGGCAGCTAAATATGATATTCCAGTAATGACATTAAGCGCGGCCACGATGACGGAAGATGATGTGACAGGCGTGCTGCGTGAAGTCCTGTATGAGTTCCCTGTTCATGAGGTGAATGTGAATCTGCCGAGCTGGGTTATGGTCCTGAATGAAACCCACTGGCTGCGGAACAACTACGAAAATTCCGTGCGCGACACGGTGAAGGACATTCGCAGACTGCGTGACGTGGACCGGGTTGTGTCCCAGTTCATGGAGTATGAGTTCATTGACCGCGCAGGACTCAGCGGCATGAACATGGGCCAGGGTGTGGCCGAAATTGATCTGTACGCACCTGATGAATTATACGATCAGATCCTCGTGGAAGTGGTCGGCATTGAAATCAGAGGCAAGGATCATCTGCTGCAGCTGATGCAGGAATTCTCTCATGCCAAGCGGGAATATGATCGCTTCGCTGAAGCCTTGGAGATGGTCAAAACGACCGGATACGGCATTGCGGCACCTTCGCTTGCTGAGATGGCACTGGATGAACCCGAGCTCATTCGCCAAGGCACCAAATTCGGTGTGCGTTTGAAAGCAACTGCACCTTCCATTCACATGATCCGGGTCGATGTCGAGTCCGAGTTCGCACCGATTATCGGTACGGAGAAGCAAAGTGAGGAACTGGTGAGGTACCTGATGCAGGACTTCGAGAACGACCCAATCAAGGTGTGGGATTCAGACATGTTTGGTCGTTCCCTGCATTCCATCGTGCGCGAAGGGATTCAGGGCAAGATCGCCATGATGCCGGACAATGCAAGGTACAAATTGCAGGAGACATTGGGACGGATCATCAACGAAGGTTCAGGCGGCTTGATTGCCATCATTCTGTAAGACAAAAGACCACAAGGCCATCCTTGTGGTCTTTCTGCTGTATGATTTAATTTCATATAAATGGTACTACTGGATGTATACTACATGTTTTGCGAAAAACTTAGCGAGTTTTAGCTTTAAATTGTTAAAACCCATTTACATACTAGGGATTAGCCGTTATATTAATATTCAACTATTGTGATCAAGGTCACTGAGAGTGCACGAATAGGGGGAGACAGAGATGAAAAAGAAAGATACGAAATGGGTATGGTTAAGTGTTCTGCTTGTATTTACATTGGCACTGTCCGCTTGCGGGATCAAAAAAGAACCGGCAGCAGCTCCAGCTTCCGGAGCATCAGAGGACAAGCCCAAGACGGAGGCAGTGACGGGCCCGCTTAGTGGTAAACGAATTGCCCTAATCATGGAATTTAACACGGGCACCTTCTCACAGCAGTATGTACAAGGCGTAAAAGAGGAAATTGAAAAATTCGGCGGTGAGCTAACTACGTTTGTTGCTGATAATGATAAAGCCAAAATGGTTTCTTTGCTGGACAGCGCAATTAACCAGAAGTTCGATGCAATCTTGACGGATCACGGGGACTCGCTTCTGGAACCGGGTGTGAAAAAAGCAGTAGAACAAAACATTCCGGTAGTAGTCTTTGATGCAGCCATCCAAGTACCAGGGGCAACCGTACTGTCTCAGGATGACCAGAAGATGGCGGAACTTACACTGGAACAAATGAAAAAGGATATTAACGGCCAGGGGAATATCGTCAAAGTATGGGTGGCCGGATTCGCTCCTATGGAACGTCGCCAGATTGCTTACGGAGAATTCATGAAGGAGAATACGGACATCAAGGAGATTGCCACATTTGGCTCAGCGCAAAACCCGGCTCTGGATACACAAGCCAAGATGGAAGCGATTCTGAAACAATATCCGAAAGGCGAAATTACAGCCGTGTGGGCTGCGTGGGATGAGTTTGCGAAAGGCGCTGCACGTGCAATCCAGCAAGCGGGTCGAGACGAAATTAAAGTTTACGGTATCGATATGAGTGATGAGGATTTGCAAATGATTCAGGATCCGAAAAATCCTTGGGTTGCTTCCGCAGCGGTAGACCCGACAGACATAGGACGTGTTCAGGTACGTTACGCTTATCAAAAACTGAACGGCGATGAGACTGAAGATCAGGTGGTCCTTAATCCGGTTTATGTTCAACGTGAAGCACTGCCTGAGACACAAATCTCTACTTCCGAATTGTCCCAATATGTTGAGGGTTGGGGAGGAAGTACACAGGGCATCAAGGATTGGATGGCGGAATACGGAATCACTGCTAAATAAAGCAGCGTTAGAAGGCGCGCCGCAAGGTGCGCTTTTTTGGCAGGCAGGTATGTAAAACAACAGATTGTAAGGATAGCATGACTCCCTGAAGGAGGGATTGGAGGTCTACATCATGACAACTGCACCGATTTTGCTTCAAATGGAACATATTCATAAGCAGTTTGCTGGCGTTCCTGCGCTGAAAGACGTTGATTTCTCTGTAAAAGGTGGAGAGATTCATGCACTGCTTGGCGCCAATGGAGCAGGGAAAAGTACCTTGATGAAAATTTTGTCGGGTGCCTACCAATTGGATCAGGGCCAGATTCGTTTAAATGATCAGCATTTACGTCTAAATTCACCGGGGGACGCTAAAGCAAACGGGATTCACTGTGTCTATCAGGAGGTCGATGCTGCACTGGTACCGCAGCTGACGGCTGCTGAGAACATTATGCTGGACCAGCTGGCTTCTCCAGTTGGTGGATGGTGGAAAAGCCCGCGTAAGCTCCAGCAGCGTGCTATTGAGGCACTCAAAGAACTAGGAGCAGACATTGCAGTTCAGAAAAAGGTTGCAGACCTTACACTTGCAGAGAAACAGATGATTCTGCTGGCGCGCATCCTGATTCAGGATGCCAAGGTAATTATATTTGATGAACCGACTGCTCCGCTGAGCCAGGAAGAAACCGATGCCTTTTTCCGGATCGTTCATCTGTTAAAAGAACGGGGAGTAGCTTGCATTTTTATAACCCACCGGCTTGCTGAGGTGACTGGACACTGTGATCGAGTGACCGTCATGAGAGACGGGCAGCATGTATTTACGGGTGAGGCGCGTGGACTAACTGTCAATGATCTGGTCACACAAATGCTGGGCAAGCCATTCGAAGAGGAATTTCCGAAGACAGAAGCACCAATTGGCGAGATAATCTTCGAAGCACGTGGACTGCACCGGGGGATCAGGGTCAAGGGGGTTGATTTGTCTGTACGCCGTGGTGAGGTCCTGGCTGTTGTCGGTCTGGTCGGTGCGGGCAAAACGGAATGCTCCCGTCTTCTGATTGGAGCAGACCAGCTGGAGAAAGGGGATATTCGCTTAAACGATAAACCGCTTCGCTTCTCTCAGCCCGCGGATGCTGCAGCTTCAGGCATTGTTTCCGTACCCGAGGAACGCCGCAAGCAGGGGATTCTCATCCAGGAAAATGTGGAACGAAATCTGAGCCTGCCCTTGCTCGGGCGTCTTAGTACACTCGGATTCGTGAGTCGCAAGAAGGAACGGGAGAACGCGGAATCACTGGTTCAACAGCTCGGCATTAAAACACCTTCGGTTCGTCAGGAAGTGAAGTATCTGAGCGGAGGTAACCAGCAGAAAGTAGCTATTGGCAAATGGCTAAATGCGGACGCTGATGTCTTTATATTTGATGAACCTACCAAGGGTGTGGATATTGGAGCAAAGAGTGACATCTTCCGTATCATTAACGAGCTGGCTTTGGCAGGCAAGGCGGTCATCTATTTCACATGTGAGCTGGACGAGGGGCTCGGTATAGGAGATCGCATTGCAGTGATGTGTGAAGGGAAAATCGTAAAAGAATTCAAGCGTGGCGAGACCAACCAAGAACAGCTGCTATACTACGCAAGCGGTGGACAAGAGGTGCAGGTATGAAGGACAAATCTATGGATTTTGCGTTCCGCTACGGGGCGATTATTGTTATTATCGGAGTTATTGCTTTTTTTGGCATCAAATTGCCTTACTTTTTTACCTACAGTAATCTGACTGACATTCTGGGGTCGATATCGATTGTGACCTTTGTTGCTATCGGTGTAACGTTATCTCTCATTGTAGATGGTTTCGATCTCTCGGTGGGGGCTACCGTCTCATTGACGACGGTTGTAACCGCATCGTTAATGATCTGGTATCAGCAGCCGCTCGCTGTTGTCATTATTGTTCCGCTGGTGATTGGTGCAGTCATTGGTCTCCTGAATGCTTTGTTGATTGTAAAACTGCGCATTCCTGATCTGCTCGCCACGCTGGCGACCATGTACATTATCGGAGGTATTCACAAAACGTACGCGCAAGGGTATACCATTTATAATCATATGCAGTTTCCTGATGGCAGTAAGGCAGCAGGAGAGATGGATCCTACGTTCTTGCTGATTGGTCAGGGGAAATGGCTCGGCATGCCCATATCAGTTATCCTTCTTCTCGTTGCAGTCATTGGTGTTCATATCTTTTTGACGTATACGAAATACGGACGCCAGATGTACGTTACAGGAGGCAATGAAGAGGCAGCTCGCTTGTCCGGAATCAAGGTGAAAAAGGTGCGGACGCTTGCTTATGTGGCTGCTGGCGTGTTTGCTGCAATAGGGGGCATTATCTACGCCTCCAAAGTGGGATCAGGACAAATTGATGCAGGTTCTCCGTTGTTAATGGAATCGGTAGCAGCTGTGTTTGTAGGGTTCTCTGTCTTCGGTGCGGGTAAACCAAATGTTATCGGAACCTTCATTGGTTCGGTCCTGATTGGGGTACTGGTGAACGGTTTAACCATGATGAATGTTCAGTATTTTACTCATGACATTGTAAAGGGTGGCGTCCTTGTGCTTGCCCTGGCGGTGACATTTTACGTGCTAAACCGCAACCGCACTTGAAATTGTGTGCTGTCTGTATTAGTATAAAATTTGTTCGGCGTCTGAAACGCGCTTGGTTTCAGGCGGCATTCTGCCGGAAATGACTGTTGACCGCAGGCGGAGAATTGTGTTCATCACGCTCAAGATGTACGTAGATTTTTTGCGTATGAACGTATATTTCGCTTTAAAACGGAAACACAGTATAACATTCAGGACATTGATTCAGGAGGTGAAAACAAATGAACAAATCAGACTTGATTACACACGTGTCCGAAGCGACTGAATTGTCCAAAAAGGATGTAACGAAAGCGGTTGATGCCGTATTCGAAGCAATCTCTGAGGCTCTTCAAAGCGGAGACAAAGTACAATTGGTTGGTTTTGGGAACTTCGAAGTTCGCGAGCGTTCTGCACGCAAAGGACGTAACCCGCAAACAGGTGAAGAAATCGAAATTCCTGCGAGCAAAATTCCTGCATTCAAACCAGGTAAAGCGCTCAAAGACGGAATTAAATAAGATTTCTACATATTCCATATGTCAAAGAAAGGACCGTGACTCGTTCACGGCCTTTTCTTTTGTCTTCTAACGATGTGCCTCGCTGTTTTTTGTGTCCTCAGGGTCGTCCGGTTGCTTGCTATAAGCGATCAATATCAGATCTTCTCCTGCTGATTCCGAAAGGTGCTGTTCAATGTCCTGTAGCTGATGAATATGCTCGTCTGTCAAGGTTGCAGGGGTATACTTCATGCAGAGGCTCCTTTCTATGGAATATATCCTGTAGTATGACCCGCTTCCCATAGATTATTGCAGCTTTACAAGCAAAACTCAGTTGACAAATGAATCAATCTTAATCATCATTAACGCTATTGAACAATTAGGAGAGGGGACGTTACGTAATGGACCATCCAACCGGCAGTGATTACATTGTCATTAAGGCAGAGGAAAACGGAGTTCAGGTGATCGGTTTGACGCGAGGACAGGACACGCGTTTTCACCATACCGAGAAGCTGGACAAAGGTGAAGTCATGATTGCCCAATTTACGAATCATACTTCCGCGATCAAAATCCGCGGCAAGGCTACCATGATTACAAAGCATGGCCAAATAGAATCAGAATAAAAGATGAGTTCTGAGTAAGTTGCATCAGAGCTAAGCATCGTTTTACGGGAATCTCCTGCCTGTTCACGAAGTGGATTAGGGTAGAGCCAATACTTTGGGTATGAGCGAAAAATTGCAGGCATAGCCTGCTTTTTTTCATTGTACAATGAGGTATGAGCCTTTACCGGACAGACTACACTAACATGTAAAGGCAGGGAGGCATTTATGAAACCGCGGATGATCGTGACGGCTTCGCTGCTGGCAACAGTTGCAGCAGTTTTCCTGTTGGTTGCTGTGCAAACCTTACATATGCGAACATTGGGCGGAGAGCGGGTACAACCGGTATCTGCAGCTGAGCAAAAGCTGGAACTG
Organism: Paenibacillus sp. 7516; assembly: GCF_002272715.1. NCBI lineage: Bacteria > Bacillati > Bacillota > Bacilli > Caryophanales > Paenibacillaceae > Paenibacillus > Paenibacillus sp. 7516. The sequence continues at coordinate 145,010 of NZ_NPBI01000039.1, read as the reverse complement.
TCTGACGAGAATTTGGTGGACGTGCTGAGCTCCATGCATTTGACTACACCGATTGCAAAAGTGGAGTGGAAGCAGTCGATTTTGAAACTGGATCTGAAGGTGACAGGCACCGGAACAAGTTACACCGAAATTTATGACAATATGGCGACGGTGGCCGAGCTTGGATTTCACGGTCTTGATAACGTAGAGCAAATACTGCTTCGTGTCATGGCAGAAGATGAGTGGCTGCACAAAAGGCATCTGCTGCTTGCGGCTGATATACGAAGAAATGAGTGGCCAACAGAAGCAATTGAAGCACTTCGAAATTGGAGAAGCCCCGTCCTATCCGGTGAAATAAAAGAATGGTTTCACATCATGGAGACCGATCTGTGGAAGAAGCAATTCGAATTGTTGAACGAAGGGTAATAGAATAGCAGGATTCAGTGCGTGTCTGTTCAACATATGCTATAATATATAAGATTGTAGTGCAGAAATGGTTTAACAATGCAAAGGCTCGGAGGCTGAGAATGAATTCATATCGCGTACCCCAACTAGCAAAAAAATATACGGATTACGACATGATTCGACAACATACGGAAATACCACCGTTTCCGGATAGCCGGGCTCGTCTGCTGCAGGCGTTTGTGGGCCGTACAGATGAAAAGGAGCATGATGAGCTCTATGCTCTGGCTACCTCGCTCGTTCAGCTGGCCATGGATACGCATGATCGAATCGATACGATCTCCGGGGATCGGAAAGAGCAGGAGATGCGCTCACGCCAGTTGAACGTTCTTGCTGGTGATTACTTGAGCAGTCGCTTTTATCAGCTGCTTGCCCATGCGGGTCGCATTGAGATGATCGGCAAGCTCAGCGGTGCCGTATCTGAAGTCAACGTACGCAAGATGACGCTGTATGATCGGATGAAAAAGCTTCTCGTTTCGGCTGAAGAATACTTGCATGAAACGGTACAGCTGAAGATGCAGCTGTTTCTTTCTTTTGCGGACATGATTGGATCAAAGGATCAGAAGTTATGGGAGAGTCTTCTTGCTGAATTCAGCTTGTGCGAGACTGTTGTGGAAGAGCTGCAGCGAATGAATGACGCGAAGAAATTCACTCATAGCTATGCGTTCTGGCATATATACAAGCAAGGTACAGCCGATGAGCGGAACCTGATTGGCCAGCCGGAGCCAGATATGCGGGCATGTGGGGCTATGGCAGTCAAGTATCAAATTGATGGGCTCCTGCTGGACAGGCTTCGCGAAAGTACAAACCGCATAAAGCTTTTGCTGCAGGAAGAACAAGACCAGAGGGGATTAGCTGAGCTGCATGCCATCTTGGAAACCTATTTGGGTTATCTGGAGCCTTCACACGCAGCAGTAAGGGAAGATTGAGGGGGAGACAAATGGGGAGCGCAGAGTCGAAACCGAAAGAAGAGTTTGTCCATTCGGTGTTTCAGAGTATAGCCGGAAAATATGATGTCATGAATGACATTCTGAGTTTCCGCAGGCACAAAGCCTGGCGCAAATTCACAATGAAAAAAATGAACATGTCCAAAGGGGATACAGGTTTAGATCTGTGCTGCGGTACCTGTGACTGGACGCTGGCGATGGCCGAGGCAAGTGAAACAGGTCACATGCATGGACTGGACTTTAGCAGCAACATGCTTGAGGTGGGACAGAACAAGGTCAATGCCGTAAACAGACAAAAGCAGATTACGCTTGTTCAGGGGAATGCCATGTCACTTCCTTTTGAAGATAATTCATTTGATTATGTTACCATTGGGTTTGGCCTTCGTAATGTTCCTGATCTGAGACAGGTTTTGTCGGAGATGAAACGTGTAGTAAAACCAGGTGGCATGGTTGTGTGTCTGGAATTGTCCAAGCCGACCTGGCAGCCGTTTAAAGGTATTTATTATTTTTATTTTGAACAAGTACTGCCGAGGCTTGCCAAATTGTTCGCCAAACGTTATGAGCAGTATAAATGGCTGCCTGATTCATTGGCATTATTCCCGGGAAGGAAGGAACTGGCTACCATTTTCGAAGAAACCGGATTGAAGCAAGTGCAGGCCTATCCTCTGACCGGAGGCATCGCGGCATTGCATATTGGAACCAAGGAGAATCAGCATGTTTAGGAAAATTCGCATCTTTTTAGAAATGATCAAGATTGAACATACGCTTTTTGCTTTACCTTTTGCATTTATGGGTGCCATTCTCGGGTCTATGGTCGTGAACGGAACGTTCCCAACCTGGATGCAGATTATGTGGGTACTGCTGGCCATGGTTGGTGCACGCAGTGCGGCATTTGGACTCAACCGGATGATTGACCAAGCGATCGACGGCAAAAATCCGCGGACGGCTATGCGTGCCATCCCAGCGGGCCTGCTCAAAAATGGCGAGGTTGTTATCTTTATTATTGTCTCGTTTATCCTGTTATTCTGGGCTTCATCCAATCTTAATGTGTTATCCATGCAATTACTTCCGATCGCAGTGTTTATGCTGGTATTGTATTCATACACCAAACGATTCACATGGCTCTGCCATGTTGTTCTCGGAATGACTATTGGCCTTGCTCCACTAGGAGGCTGGGTTGCTGTTACGGGGTCCATGGATTGGACAGCCATTGTGCTGTACGTTACGATTGTGTTCTGGACCGCGGGCTTCGATATTATTTATGCATGTCAGGACCTGGAGTTCGACCAGGAAGAGGGGCTTCATTCCATTCCTTCCCGTTTCGGACTTATCAAATCGTTGAATATTGCCAAGTTCTTTCACATTATTACAGCCATCGGATTTTTGGCGCTTCTGCTGATGACGGATCTAAGCTGGTGGTATGGTGCGGGTATGCTGATTACATATGGTATTCTTTTCTATGAGCACTATATTGTATCGCCTAACGATATGAGTCGTGTACAGACGGCTTTCTTTACCATGAATAGTGTTTTGAGTCTGGTCGTATTTACCTTTACTTTGATAGACCTGGCGGTGAAATAAACATGCAGCAGCTGGACAATAAACGACTTGTTGTCGGAATTACCGGAGCCAGCGGAAGTATTTATGGCATAAGACTTATTGAGACGCTGCTCGGCCTGGATTTCACTGTCCATCTGGTGATATCTAATGCCGGCTGGCGGGTTTTAAAAGAAGAAATGGATTGGGATGTCACGAATCGTGAAGGTGTGCTGGAAGAGAAATTCGGCGGCCTCGGCGGTTCGCTTGTCTATCATCCCGTTAGTGATATAGGGGCTTCGATTGCAAGCGGATCTTACCTGGCTGATGGCATGATTATCATGCCATGCTCCATGGGCACACTTTCCTCCATCGCACAGGGGTCTTCAGATAATCTGATGTCTCGCGCTGCGGATGTCATGATGAAGGAGGCAAGGCCGCTAATTCTGGTGCCACGGGAGACTCCGCTCCATGCGATCCATCTGGAGAACATGCTCAAGCTCTCTCGCTTGGGTGTTCGAATGATTCCGGCCATGCCGGCTTTTTATCACAAACCTCAGACGATGGAAGAGTTGATTCTGTTTTTGGTAGGTAAAGTGCTGGATAGTTTGCGCATTCAGCATCAACTGTTTGCAAGATGGGGAGAGCCGGATCAACGGGGCTAGCCGTTTTTCTATAACAGTTTGAATTTAATATGCAGGTTTATGACCTGCTAGCCCCGGTATCCCGGGGTATTGGTGAGCGCTGATGGTAGAGTTTCGGTGAAACCACAGCCTTGACCCATGCTCCGGCAACTTCTGGATTTGTTTCAGAACAAGTCGAAGAGTTTAATTCCCGGATGTCAGCCATGACATTCGAAGAAGTAAGTACGACTTAGTAGAACACAAGCAGGAACGGCAAGCCCTGGTTTTTCGTTATGCCTGCAGGCCCGACTTGCTGGAGGGGAAGGTAAGCATGGATTTTTGGACTGATAATACGCTGACACGGGTGAACGAATGAAACTATTGGATATTTTCGGGTTGTTAAAAAAAGACATGGATTACATCGAAAAAGAATTGTATCGCAGTGTGCAGGGAGATCAGAAACTGCTAAGTGAAACTTCACTACATCTGCTCAAAGCCGGCGGGAAGCGTCTGCGTCCGGTATTTGTACTGCTCGGCGGTAAATATGGTACATATGACATTGAACGCCTGAAGTTGATTGCGGTACCGCTGGAATTGATTCATTCTGCTTCACTGGTGCATGACGATGTTATTGATAATGCGGAGACACGGAGAGGCAAACCTACGGTAAAGTCCAAATGGGATAACCGTATTGCGATGTACACCGGGGATTATATCTATGGAAAAGCACTTCAGATGACAGCTGGCCTGTCCGATCCGGACATCCATCGTATTCTGGCGAAGGCCATGGTGCAGATGTCTATCGGTGAGATGGAGCAGATTCGTGACTTTTTCAATACAGGACAGAGTGTTCGCAATTACCTGCTGCGGATCCGTCGCAAAACAGCGCTGCTGATTGCAGTCAGCTGCCAGCTTGGAGCTCTGGCTACACGCGCACCAAAACATGTTTCTTCGCTCTTGTATACTTACGGATATAATGTGGGCATGGCCTTCCAGATTCAGGATGATGTACTTGATCTGGTGGGAACGGAGAAACAACTGGGTAAGCCTCCAGGTAGTGATATGAAACAGGGGAATATTACGCTGCCTGTCCTGTACGCTCTGCAGGAACGTGATCTTCGTGAGCCGCTGCTTAACGAGATTTCGCGTGTTCAGCGTGAAGATGGACGGGCAAGTGCCTCGGATGCCATTGGAATGATTCGCCAAAGTCAAGGAATCGCTAAAGCTGAAGCACTGGCTGACCGATATATGAAGAAAGCGCTCGATGCTCTGGATCAGCTGCCCAATATCAAGACAAGCAAAAATTTGCGCGATATTGCACATTTTGTTGTCAAGCGGACTCATTAACGTGCAGTGATATGATCATGCCGCTTCGTACTCGGGTTTACTCCAAAGACATAGATGTGAGATTCCTCATTGGGAGGAATTGGACATGTATGTTACAATCAAAGTGATTGCGTCTACATAATGAACTAACTTTGAACCGTGAGTGAGGAGTGAGCGTATGGATCGTACATTTTTGATGGTGAAGCCGGATGGTGTGCAGCGTGGTTTGATTGGGCGTATCGTTAGCCGTCTGGAAGACAAGGGGTTTAAAATGGTGGCCGGGAAACTGGTTCAGATGACAGAGGAACAGGCCAAGCGCCATTATGCGGAACATGAAGGAAAGCCGTTTTTTGATGATCTGGTGCAGTTTATCACATCCGGGCCTGTATTTGCCATGGTCTGGGAAGGTGATGACATTGTGGCACTTGCGCGGATTGTTATCGGCAAAACCAATGTAAAGGAAGCGGCTCCCGGTACGATCCGCGGAGACTTTGCGAGCCACACACCGCATAACCTGATTCATGGAGCAGATTCGCCGGAGTCTGCCACTCGTGAAGCAGCAAACTTCTTTAGTTCAGATGAGTTGGTGACGTACGACAAGAGCATCGCAGCCTGGTTGTAATTTATTAGCCAGAAGGGTGATACGATGCTGGAGCAGGAACAACTAGACCCGGATTATGCCGGTTTTATTCGGAAAATCAAAGAGAGCACAGGCATTGATCTTGCTCAATACAAGGAAGGCCAGATGAAAAGACGGCTGACCACACTTCGAAACAAAAACGGGTTTCATACATTTTCTAATTTTTTTGATGCCATGCAGAAGGATAAGTCGCTATTTTACGAATTTCTTGATCGGATGACGATTAACGTTTCGGAATTTTGGCGAAATCCTAACCGCTGGGAAGTGCTCCGTGACGAGATCCTTCCTGAGTTGATTGGTCCGAAGCGCCGTGTAAAGGTATGGAGTGCAGCTTGTTCAACTGGTGAAGAGCCCTATACACTTGCAATGATTTTGGATACCATGGGAATTCTTAAGGATAGTTCCATTACGGCGAGTGATCTGGACGAAGGCGCACTGGCCAAAGCCAAGGAAGGGCGTTATATGGAGCGTTCGCTCAAGGATGTCCCCAGAGAGACAGCCAGTCGATATTTTAAACAGGACGGGTTGGTTTATCGAATCGATGACAAGCTCAAAAGCTCAATCAAGTTTATGAAGCAGAATCTGCTGCTGGACCCGTTTGATGATGGGTATGATCTGATTGTGTGCCGGAATGTGATGATCTATTTTACCGAGGAAGCCAAAAATCTGTTGTATCATAAATTTGCAGCAAGTTTACGGCCAGGCGGCATTCTATTCGTAGGCAGCACAGAACAGATTTTCTCCCCTGGACAATACGGTCTGGAGACAGCGGAGACGTTCTTCTATCGTAAAAAATAAATAAAGTTAACGGATTGGCTGACCGTCTGGATTACACACGAACGTGTGTCCAGACGGTTATTTGTATTTCCGGGTAAAGAAGGGCGTAAATTTCAGCTGCGAATTGTGTCAGCACAAGCAGACCAAAACTTCGTTTTTGGGCAGGAAACGACGGGCTTTCTTGTCAAAGCGGGTCAGCTATACTATAATGAGCAAAGAAATTATGGGATTTTAGCAATGTGCAGTTTAACAGTTTAAAGGGGGAACGTATTATGAGTTTACGTTATTTAACCGCAGGGGAAACGCACGGACCCCAATTGACAGCGATTATCGAAGGATTGCCAAGCAATCTGAATATTGATTTTGAGGAACTGAACTTCCAGCTCCACCGTAGACAAAAAGGATATGGCCGTGGACGCCGGATGCAGATTGAGAAAGATCAGGCCAATTTTGTAGGTGGCATTCGTCACGGATATACAACTGGAGCTCCGGTAGCTCTGGTCGTTCAGAATAATGACTGGAAACACTGGCAGAACATTATGAATATTGAGCCTATTGAAGGCAGTGATGAAGAGAAACGCCGCGTTCATCGTCCTCGTCCTGGACATGCGGACCTGAACGGCGGACTCAAATATAATCTGAAAGATCTGCGCAACGTTCTAGAGCGCTCCAGTGCACGTGAAACAACGGTACGTGTAGCTTGTGGAGCGATCGCTCGTCAGTTCCTGGCTGAGTTTGGCATTAAGGTAGCGGGGCGTGTACTGCGTATCGGAGAGATCGAGGCACCTTACCAAGACCTGCCTATCGATGAGCTGATTGAAGTAACCGAAGCTTCCTCGGTTCGAGTAACCGATGCAGAGACGGAGAAGAAGATGGAAGCCTACATTGATCAAATCAAGCAGGAAGGCGACTCCATCGGAGGAATCGTGGAATGCATTGTTGAAGGTGTGCCTGTCGGTCTCGGAAGCCATGTGCAGTATGATCGCAAACTGGATGCACGGATTGCTCAAGGTGTCATGTCCATTAATGCCTTTAAAGGTGTGGAAATCGGTATCGGATTCGAAGCAGGAACGATCCGCGGCTCCCAGGTACATGATGAAATTCTTCACACGGAGGAACGTGGTTACCACCGGGCAACCAATCGTTTGGGTGGATTTGAAGGCGGTATGACCAACGGAATGCCGGTCGTAGTTCGTGGGGTTATGAAACCTATTCCGACACTCTACAAACCACTTCAAAGCGTTGATATTGATACCAAAGAAGCCTTCACAGCCCAAGTCGAACGTTCAGATGCTTGTGCCGTCCCGGCAGCAAGCGTAGTCATGGAACATGTGGTGGCATGGGAGATTGCCAAGGCATTCCTTGAGAAATTTGGTGGGGATTCCATGGAGGAAATTCGCGCGAACTACAACAACTATAATGCTCAATTGGAGAGCTACTAATATGCGTCAGCTGACAGTTCAGTTGGAGGAACGCTCATACCCCATTCTGATTGGCAGTGGTCTGCTCGCTGAGGCTCCTCGATTTTTTGAACAATATGGATTGACCAAAAAAAGTCCGCTGCTCATTATTACCGATGAGAATGTGGCTCCCAAGTATTTGGCTGGTCTTGAACAGATCCTCCGGGCGGCTGACTATACAGTCGTTTCGGCAGTGGTCCCTTCGGGAGAGACATCCAAATCCCTATCGGTTTATCAATACATGATGACAGCTGCCATAGAGGGTAAACTGGATCGCAGTTCCGCCATTATTGCGTTGGGTGGAGGCGTTGTGGGAGATCTCGCTGGATTTGTGGCGGCTACATATATGCGTGGAATCAAGTTTGTACAAGTACCTACAACAATTCTCGCACATGACAGCAGTGTTGGTGGCAAAGTAGCCGTTAACCATCCGCTGGCCAAAAATATGATTGGTGCATTCCATCAGCCTGAGCTTGTGCTCTATGATGTAGATACACTTCAATCCTTGCCGCCGCGCGATGTTTCAGCCGGACTATCGGAAATGCTGAAGCACGGACTGATTCGCGACGAAGCGTTTGCACATTGGTGTGAAGAGCATGCCGAAGCGTTGCTCGCGCTTGATCCGGAAGCACTCGGATACGGACTGGAACGCGGATGCGGCATCAAGGCTGAAATTGTGTCACGTGATGAGCGGGAAAACGGCGAGCGTGCACTTTTGAATTTGGGCCATACCATTGGTCACGCAATCGAAGCGATAGCTGGCTACGGGGAGTTTTTGCATGGAGAAGCCATCTCTATCGGGATGGCCGGATCGGCATTGCTGGGCGAGAAGCTTGGTGCACCTGCAGGTCTATATGAAGATACGGTGCGGATGCTTCGTTCCCTGCGATTACCGGTCACCATGCCGAAACATCTGGATACCGATGCGTTGATGGAAGCGATGATGCATGACAAGAAATTCCGTGAAGGACATATGGTCTTCATTATTCCGTATCGGATTGGAGCAGCGAGAATTGTGAAAGACGTGCCCGTATCGGCAGTTCGGGATGTCATTGAATTGCTTAAGAAGGGAGCAGAATAACGATGGTAACACGTGGAATTCGCGGGGCTACAACAGTCACGCAAAATAACGAAGAACAGATTTTGAAGGAAACAGCGGTATTGCTGCAGGAGATTGTAGACCGCAACGATATTAAGCCGGAAGATATCTGCAGCGTCTGGATTACGATGACGGGTGATTTGGATGCTGCCTTCCCAGCGAAGGCCATTCGTCAACTGGAAGGCTGGGAATTGGTACCTTTGATGTGTGCACTGGAAGTACCCGTTAAGGGTGCCCTGCCGCAATGCATTCGTTTCATGGTGCATGTGAACACAACCAAAGACCAACATGAAATCAATCATGTGTACCTGAATGGTGCACAATCCCTGCGGCCTGATTTGGCTGCACCTTCGAATTCATAAGAAATAGAGTGGTTGTCAAACCATTCTGAATGCTGTATAGTGAGAACCAGTTGAGTAGAGTATGAGTTGAGCTGAGAGCAGCTGAGATAGTGGAGTATATAGCAGAGTCCAGCGGGTGGTAGCCGGAGTAACAAGGTCGGCCAACTGATTCGCGGTACGTCGTGCTACAGGATTGATAAGAACAGGAACCTCATATTGTGAAACGTGTCCATTGACACCGTTTTGTTTTGGTATATGCTCATTTTTGTTTGCTGAGATCCCATTTTGTTTCTGTGATGGTATGTGCAAGCAGAAAGAGTTAGTGAACCCATATTCAAAACGTGCAGGTTGGTGGATGTAGGACGTTCATTCATGAGACTGGTCTGTTGATCGAGCATGGAAGTATAGGGACTTGTTATTTATGAAGCACCAAACTGTTGATTACAGCTTATAAACCCAGAACCTCTACCTGATGGTAGAGGTTTTTTTTGTTATATACAACCCATGACTTTCTTCTACCTAATCTGAAAGGACGTGATCTGATGATAACGCCAAACGTTAATCAAGTACTGAAAATGTCGAAAGAATACAATCTGATTCCGGTAGTCAAACGGATTTTGGCTGATATGGAAACACCTATCCGGATTTTCCGCCGTTATGCTGAGAATGACCGGGCATTCCTGCTGGAGAGTGTGGAGGGTGGTATTCAGTGGGCAAGGTATTCTTTCATTGGTACGGATCCGTTTCTGATGATTTCGGCCAAAAAGGGCCGGATGGAAGTGGAAGAAGCTGGCCAGAAGCGCGAGCTGCCAGGCAAACCTATTGAAGAACTAAAAGCGCTGCTGCGCAAGTACCGTAGTCCCAAAGACGACGAACTGCCGCCATTTACTGGCGGAGCGATTGGTTTTTTTGGATATGATCTGCTGCAATATTATGAGAAGCTTCCGGCTCATGCGCTGGATGATCTGAATATGGATGATATCCGTTTCATGTTCTGTGACCAGATTATTGTGTTTGACCACGTGAAACAGCAAATGCTGCTTGTCGGCAACGTTCATGTCAAAGAAGGGGCAACGGATGAAGACATCCGGAAAGCTTATGCAGTGACATCAGAGAAGCTTGAGCAGGCCGCTGAGCGCTTGCAGCAGCAGGGACCCGGGGAAAACCTGAATCCGCGATCCATTCCGGGAGACGTTGATCTGGGGGATATTCGTTCCAACCTAACGAAGGAACAATTTATCGGCAATGTGGAGCAAGCCAAGGAATATATCCGTGCAGGTGATATTTTTCAGGTCGTGCTGTCGCAGCGCTTCCACATCGATACTGAGGTTTCCCCGCTTCATGTGTATCGTGTACTTCGGACCCTGAACCCATCGCCCTATATGTATTATTTGAAAATGGATGATGAAATCATTGTCGGGACCTCGCCAGAGGCTCTGGTAAAGGTGGACGGCAATCGTGTGGAGACACGGCCAATTGCCGGCACACGTCCAAGAGGTGCAACGGAAGCGGAGGATCGTGCGCTTGCAGCCGATCTGCTGCAGGATGAGAAGGAGCGGGCGGAACATCTCATGCTGGTTGATCTGGGCCGAAACGATCTCGGCCGTGTATCGAAATTTGGCAGTGTGAAGTGTGACATGTTCATGGAGATTGAGCGTTATTCTCACGTCATGCACATGGTATCGAATGTGACAGGCGAGCTCAGAGAAGACAAGGATTTCTTCGATGCATTCCTCTCGTGTCTCCCTGCTGGAACGGTATCAGGTGCACCGAAGCTGCGTGCCATGGAGATTATTGCAGAGCTGGAAAAAGAAGCTCGCGGTGCTTACGCAGGCGCGATCGGATATCTCGGGTTCTCCGGTAACATGGATGCCTGCATTACGATTCGAACCATCATTTTCAAAAAAGGAAAAGCGTACGTGCAGGCCGGAGCAGGCATTGTATGGGACTCGGTACCTGAAAGTGAATACGAGGAAACAGTCAACAAGGCAAAAGCATTACTTAAAGCAATCCGTACAGCGGAGGCCATGTTCCCACCTAAAGGAAAAGATAACCACCTGACACTTGCGAATGCAGATTATTTTGTAACGCCAGCCTCGGCTGTACAGAACTGAGAGAGGAGAGACCGGATATGAATATGAACCCTGTGATGAATGAAGATTCCAAGAGATCCGCATCTGCCTTAAGCCAGAACGAAGGAATGAAGGACGGACTTGCCAAAATTTTGGAGGGTAACCATCTCGAGCAGACGGAAGCACGTAACTTGATGTATTCCATCATGAAGGGTGAAGCGACTCCGGCCCAGATTGGCGGGTTGCTGATGGCTCTCCGAATGAAGGGGGAAACGGTGGATGAAATCACCGGTTTTGCAGAGGCGATGCGCGGACAGGGCGGCCGGATTCTTACTGATGGTAGCGGGCTGCTCGATACTTGCGGGACTGGCGGATCGGGGATTCACAAGTTCAATATCTCAACAGCCTCAGCCATCATAGCAGCAGCAGTCTCTGTTCGTGTGGCGAAGCATGGCAATCGATCTGCTTCAGGTAAAGCAGGCAGTGCGGATGTTCTTGAAGCGCTCGGTGTTAACATTCATCTGGATGGAGAACAGGCCAGACAATGCCTGGATGAGATCGGAATTTGCTTCTGTTTCGCTCAGGTGTACCATCCTTCCATGAAACATGCGGCTGCACCACGCAAAGAGCTGGGTGTACGTACGATCTTCAATATGCTTGGTCCTCTCACTAATCCCGCAGGCGCGGATCGGCAGCTCCTCGGTCTGTATGACCGTAGTCGCACGCCGATGATTGCAGAAGTTCTCAATCGTCTCGGTCTAAAGAGAGCGCTGGTCGTTGCAAGTCATGATGGACTGGATGAGATCAGCATATCCGCACCGACTCAGGTATCTGAACTACGTAATGGTGAAGTTCAGACGTACGACATTGACCCGCGTGATATGGGGTTGTCGCTCCATCCGCTGGAGACCGTTCTTGGAGGAGATGCTCTCCAGAATGCCGAAATCATAAAACGAATCTTTCACGGAGAACGGAGCGCGTATCGTGATGTCGTTCTGTTAAATGCTGGAGCATGCATCTACCTTTCGGGTCTTGCAAAGACCATTGCGGAAGGTGTGACCATGGCCGCGAATGCTGTGGATTCCGGAAAAGCAGCGATGAAATTGGAACAGCTAATACACACAACGGAGGCGTACAGTCATGTATCTTGATCGAATTGTAGCAACGAAACAGCAAGAGGTTGAAGTATTGGCCCAAACCTTTCAGATGGAAGAGGCATTAAAACAGATTGAAACATTGCCCGTTACCCGCGGGTTTGAACGGGCGTTATCGAAGAATCGTAATCGGAGCCTGGGACTTATTGCTGAAGTGAAAAAAGCATCACCATCCAAAGGTCTTATTCGACCTGACTTTCATCCGGTAGAGATTGCATTAGCCTATGAACGGGCAGGAGCAGATTGTATTTCCGTATTGACGGACGTCTCCTACTTTCAAGGCAGTGGAGAATATTTGCAGGCCATTCATCAAGCAGTGAATATTCCTCTTTTGCGTAAGGATTTTATTATCGATGAGCGCCAGATCGCTGAAGCAAGATTGCTTGGTGCAGATGCCATTTTGCTGATTGCAAGCATCCTGTCCCCGGAGCAGATCCGTCAGTATCTGTCATTTGCCAAAAGTATAGGACTGGATGTCTTAATTGAAGTCCATGACCGAACGGAACTGGAGCAGGTACTGGAGATTCCGCATGCAACTCTGGTTGGAATCAATAACCGTAATCTGAAGACGTTCGAAACCAGCTTAAGTACAACGCTTGATCTGATGAAGCTGATTCCGGATAGCGTAACGTTAATCAGTGAGAGTGGAATTGACGGTCCAGAGCGTTTAGGATCACTAATAGAGGCCGGAGTAAAAGGGATCCTAGTCGGTGAGCATCTGATGCGCAAGGATGATGTGGAAGCAGCCGTTTACGAATTGATGGGGCCAAGAGGATGAATAAACTCATAAATGACGGTATAGGCGGCAGAGACAACAGGACGCCTAGAGAATCGGCAGCGGCCGTAAAAATTTGTGGACTTCAGGACGTTGAAGTGCTAAAATCGATGATAAACTTGCCGATTGATTACATTGGTGTTGTCTTTGCCGAGTCCCGTCGCCAAATTGATGCGCGTAAGGCTGCCGAGTTAAGAGCGGTCCTCATGGACTGGAATACATCTCATCGTCCGAAACTGGCAGGAGTATTTGTGAATCCTTCAATCACAGCGCTGGAGAGTGTAATGGAAGTAGCTCACCTGGATGTTATTCAGCTGCATGGACAGGAGTCTCCGGAATTTTGCGGACTGGTGAAGCAGCGTTTCGGAACCGAGGTGTTCAAGGCTCTTTCTTTTCCCAAAGATGAAACAGCTGCAGAAGTGAACGATACGGCCAAGAAGGCACTTGATCCTTATCAAAACGTTGTGGATGCCATATTACTGGATACCTATGATCCGTTATACGGAGGAGGTTCCGGCAAGACGTTTGCGTGGGATCGTATTCCCGCTTATGCTGAATGGGCCATTCAACATGGAATTGCTCTGTTCGTAGCAGGGGGGCTGCATCCGGATAATGTAGAGCAACTGATACAGACCTATGCACCAGACGGCGTCGATGTATCCAGCGGCGTAGAGTCTGACGGCGTGAAAGATATTGCAAAAATCACAGCATTTGTAGAAAGGGTGAAGCAGGCATGACACATCAATTGCCGGATCAAAACGGGCGATTCGGTCCCTTCGGAGGCCGCTTTGTTCCTGAGACACTAATGAACGCTCTAATCGAATTGGAAGAGGCGTATGATCGTTACTCTCAAGACGAGGAATTCAATAAGGAATTAAATTATCTGCTAAGTGAGTATTCCGGACGGGAGACGCCGCTGTATCATGCGGAACAGCTGTCTCGCCATCTGGGAGGACCGAAGATCTATCTGAAGCGGGAAGATTTGAATCATACCGGTGCACATAAAATTAACAATGCGATCGGACAAGGCTTGCTTGCCAAACGTATGGGTAAAAAGAAAGTCATCGCCGAAACGGGTGCCGGACAGCATGGTGTTGCAACGGCAACCGTTGCTGCACTGCTTGGTCTCGAATGTAAAGTGTTCATGGGCGAAGAAGATACAGAGCGTCAACAACTGAACGTATTCCGGATGAAGCTGCTGGGGGCAGAAGTGATTCCGGTGACGTCGGGCACACGGACACTGAAGGATGCAGGGAATGAGGCTCTTCGTTACTGGGTCAGCAACGTGGAGGATACATTCTATGTGCTTGGATCAGTCGTTGGTCCACATCCATATCCGATGATGGTGCGTAACTTTCAACGAGTCATTGGGGATGAGACGCGCAGACAGATCCAGGAGATTGAAGGGCGTCTTCCTGATGTGATCGTTGCCGCTGTCGGTGGCGGAAGTAATGCAATTGGCATGTTCTACCCGTTTATCGGGGATCAGGATGTGAAGCTGGTTGGTGTTGAAGCTGCCGGCAAAGGTGTGGACACTGAATTCCACGCAGCGACGATGAGTAAAGGGACACATGGCGTATTTCAGGGTTCCATGAGTTATTTGCTTCAGGATGAGTATGGACAGGTTCAACCTGCACATTCCATCTCGGCGGGTCTGGATTATCCAGGCGTTGGTCCGGAGCATTCCTATCTGAAGGACATTGAACGTGCGAAGTATGTACCGATTACGGATCAGGAGGCGCTGGATGCTCTGCAGCTGCTCAGCCGCACAGAAGGTATCATTCCTGCACTGGAATCTGCACATGCTGTGGCTCAAGTCGTTAAGCTTGCACCTGAACTTACAGCAGACGATATTGTTGTCATCTGTCTGTCCGGTCGGGGAGACAAAGATGTGGAATCCATTATGAAATATACAGGAGGGAACTTGTCATGAATCGGATGGACCAGACCTTCCTGCGTTTAAAGGAACAAAATCGTACAGCACTTATTCCGTTTCTGACCGTTGGTGACCCCGATGTGGAGACGACAATTGATATTATCAAGGAGCTTGAACAGGCAGGAGCTGACATCCTGGAGCTTGGGGTTCCCTATTCCGATCCGCTTGCGGATGGGCCTGTCATCCAGCGCGCATCCGAGCGTGCGCTGAAAAGCCAAATATCCATTCGTACTTGCATGGAAACAGCGGCCAAGGCACGCGAGGCTGGGGTACAGCTTCCGTTTGTTCTCTTTACGTACTACAACCCTGTACTGCAAACGGGACTGGATTTGTTCTTTGATGAACTTGTGAAACACGATATTAGCGGCATGATTATTCCGGATCTTCCCATTGAGGAAGCAGAAGAGATGCGCCGCAGAGCGGACGCGGCAGGCGTACATCTGGTTCCGTTGGTAGCTCCTACTTCCAACGCACGGATTGAGCGTATCGTTAATGGAGCGCGAGGCTTTATCTACTGCGTATCTTCGCTAGGAGTAACGGGGGAAAGAGCGTCCTTCTTTGACGGAGTAGAGCGTTTTATTGAGACTGTGAAAAGTTTGACAGATATTCCGGTAGCGGTAGGGTTCGGCATTTCCAGCCATGAGCAAGTAGAGCGTTTTTCCCGCATCTGCGACGGGGTGGTTGTAGGAAGTGCCATCGTTCGTCAGGTGGAAGAAGCGATCCCTCTTCTTGGGAATCCGGATACCCGTGAGGCAGGGCTGTTGCAAATTCGCAACTTTGTGGCACAATTAAAAGGATAGGGAGATAACGACGTGTTACTTCCCCTGCATGTTTCGGCATGTAACTTATAACTTAACTACAGGAGGCGGTCGGGTTGAAACCGAAATCCCAGATTGTCAATCTGCCTGTGTACCAACCGGGCAAACCGATTGAAGAAGTGAAACGTGAACTGGGGCTTGAGCAAGTGATCAAGCTGGCCTCCAACGAGAATCCATACGGCAGCTCTCCTGCCGTACTGGAAGCCATTACGAAAGAGTTGGCCCATGTTAGTCTGTATCCTGACGGCAGCGCCGTTGAGCTGACAGGGGTGCTGGCAAAGCATTTGGGCGTGGAACGAAACAACATTATTTTTGGCTGCGGATCAGACGAGATTATTGCATTAATTACCCGTGCCTTCTTCCTTCCGGGCGATGAGACAATCATGGCGGATCAGACGTTCTCCGTGTACAAAAGCAATGCAGACATTGAGGGCGCAGTGACAATTGAAGTTCCGCTTCAAGATGGAACGCATGACCTGTCCTCCATGCTCGCGGAAATAAGTGATAAAACCAAAGTCATCTGGGTATGTAATCCGAATAACCCTACAGGGACAATTATCTCTGAACAGGAACTTGTAGCATTTATGGATCGGGTACCTGCTCATGTAATGGTTGTGGTGGATGAGGCCTATTATGAGTTTGTAACGGATGAGGCGTATCCACAAACCATTTCCATGCTGGATCGTTATCCGAACCTGGTCATTTTACGGACATTCTCCAAAATCTATGGCCTTGCTTCACTACGAATTGGATATGGCATTGCACGTCCGGAGGTCATCGACCTGATTAACCGTGTACGTGAACCGTTCAACACGTCGCGTTTTGGCCAGGTGGCAGCAACGGCTGCACTTTTGGACCAACCATTTGTTCAGGAATGTGCGAAGCAGAATGCATCTGAACGTGATTATCTGCAAAACGAGTTTGCCCGTCTTGGATTGCCGTTCTTCGCGTCGCAAGGAAACTTCATCTTGGTCGATTTGGATATGCCATCTAAGGATGCTTTCCAATCCTTGCTCAAACAAGGGATCATTGTCCGCCCTGGATTCCAAGTCTATCCAACATACATCCGTGTGTCTGTAGGCAAACCAGAACAGAACCGTGCTTTTGTGACGGCATTGGAGAACACGCTGGCTGAGAAGGCGACAACAAGCCACTAAAACCGGCGATGAAAGAGTGAGGTCTCATGAAATTAAAAATTGCAATGATTGGTGTGGGGCTCATTGGAGGTTCTCTCGCGCTTTGCTTCAAAGGCAAGCCGGGAATAACTGTAATGGGCTATGCACATCTACCTGAATTGAAAGACAAGTACATAGCGAGTGGTGTAGTGGACGACGCTACACTCTCTCTGGAAGAAGCGGTGCAGGATGCCGACTTTATTTTTTTGTGCGTTCCGGTAGGTTTGCTTGAATCATATTTTCAACAACTGGCGAAGCTGCCCTTGAAAAAGGGATGCATCATCACGGATGTTGGCAGCACCAAAGCTTCGATTGCGGCTTGTGCTGAGCATGTACGCATGACCGATGCCTACTTCATTGGTGGTCATCCGATGGCCGGATCTGAGCGTGCTGGTGTTGACGCGGCTTCGGCTGTGCTTTTCGAGAACGCGTACTATGTTCTGACTCCGTCGGCACATGTCCCTGAAGAGGCATATGCCCGATTATCCGAGCTACTGGCGTATACACGGGCACAGATCGTCCGAGTTGAGCCATTATTACATGATGATATTGTGGGAGCTATCAGTCATTTGCCACATGTGATCGCGGTTGCGCTCGTGAATCAGGTACGTGAATATAATGAATCGAATCCCCTGTATAAAATGTTGGCAGCAGGGGGGTTCCGTGATATCACGCGTATTGCATCCAGTGATGCGATTGTATGGCGTGATATCCTGCTGAGCAATCGTGAAGTACTCCTTGGTCTATTGAAGGACTGGAACAGCCAGATGTCTGCTTTTACGGATATGCTGGAGAACGAGAATGGCCCGGGAATCGAAGATGCATTCCGTCAGGCCCGTGAATTCCGCAGCGTATTGCCAGAACGGCGTAAAGGCATGATCTCGCCGCTGTTTGACTTGTATACAGACGTGCAGGATGCACCAGGGATGATTGGTAAGATTGCAACAGAGCTAGGGACACATGATATCAACTTGAGCAACCTGGAGATTATCGAGAACCGGGTCGATGTACCAGGAATCATGCGTTTGTCATTCCGACAGGAAGAGGATATGGAACGTGCGAAGTCTTTATTGGATTCCCTAGGATATCAGGTCTGGGTATGAGGTAGAAAAAAGAGGGCTATCGCTCTCTTTTTTTGTGTTGATAAACAGTTGTTACGATACGTCCTTAAAGAAGGGCAAAAAAAAGACCGCTTACATAAGCGGCCATTGCTCACGTGGAGCAATACAGTTATTGGATAGGAGTGGAGAGAAACCATACTGTACTTTTATTATATGTATACGTTTTCATTTTGTCAACACTTTATAAAAAATTGTTAAATTAAATTATAACTTACATAAATTCAGAACATAAAATCCTCCAAAAAAGGATCTGAAATAAAAAGATTAAAATTTTGAAACCTTTTTGGAACTCTCTGCGTCTAATGAGTGTGCAATGTGCAATTTTGCCAATTTGGTTCTTATGTCGTCATACTCGTGAAATAAGAGGCATAAGAATGACAGGTCGGGCTTTTTGTAAATCGTAAAGAATTTGCCAGGAGGCTGTTGACCGTTGTACAATAAATACTGTTAATGTAGAAACGTTGGGGAAATTGCCATTACATAGGGGATTTTGGCGTAGAGGCCTGATATGGCTTTACGCTGTTTTATGCGGTGAGAACCGCAACTTTTTTGTGCCTGTTCGGTAATACATGGATAGAGTCGAACGGGGAGAAGCACATGGATGGGCGAGGAGGGGTCGCACTCAAATGACGGATTCCCAGTTGATTCGAGAGATCAAGGAAGGTAACCTGGAGTTATATTCCGAGCTGATGCGTCGTTATCAGCGTAAAATACTGGCTTTCGTATATCATATGTTGAAAAGTTCCAATATGGAGTTGCTTGCGGAAGATCTCTGTTCTGAGACTTTCTATAAGGCGTTCCGCAGTTTACACTCATTCCGCGAGGTGGATGCCTCATTCTCGACGTGGTTATATACCATTGCGAGAAATACGGTACTGAGTGAGCTGCGCAAACAGCGCAGTGGCAGTGTTCCTTTAGAAGAGAGCGGGGTTGTCCCCATTGCTCCTTCCGAGAACGCCCCAGAGCATGCTGTATTGCGCAGTGAGCGGGTCATGCTGGTTAGAGATGCCATTAACAACTTACCGGAGAAGCAGCGTTCTGCCATCATACTCCGTGAATATGATCAACTAGACTACCAGGAGATTGCGAATATTCTTGGGCAGAGCGTCAGTTCTGTAAAATCGTTATTGTTCAGAGCAAGATCAAGCGTAAAAACCCAATTGGAACCTTATTTCTTCGAACCGGTGTACGAGCCATATGAAGGGATGAAGAACCGATGAATTGCAATGAAGCCCAGGACTTGTTTGCACTGATCTGGGACTTGCCGGCAAATCATCCGCAGCGGCTTGCTTTTCATGCTCATCTGGATGGTTGTGAGGAGTGCTCCCAGCAGTTTGAAGTTTGGGAAGAAGCCCAGGTGCTGCTGCACAGCATACCAGAACCGGTGACAGAGCAGCAGGCAGAGAGAGTCAATCGC
This sequence comes from Paenibacillus sp. 7516, assembly GCF_002272715.1. Lineage (NCBI taxonomy): Bacteria > Bacillati > Bacillota > Bacilli > Caryophanales > Paenibacillaceae > Paenibacillus > Paenibacillus sp. 7516. Next base: position 125,352 of record NZ_NPBI01000039.1, on the reverse strand, counting down.
AACGTAATGGACCGCATTTATGCGGAGTCCCCGTGGCTTTTACCTGAAGAGGCAAAAGTGAATCGATTCTCTGCTGCGATCCGCAAGCATATGACGCTGTGGATTGCTGCGTTTCTGGCCATTTTTTTATGCAGTTTCTTATACATGGCGATGTTCAAGTCTGGGGTATCAGAAGCTGAACAGCAAAGCGTCGTTTCTACGGGGATTCTCGAAACAGCTGTTGCTGGAAGCGATCTGACTGCTTCAAGTATGTATCAGTACGACATGCCAGGGGCCGACAGAGGAAGCATTATTGAACCTTTTGTCGTAAGTATGGGACCTACGTATCCGGGATACTGGATGGCCTTGTCACTACTCGCTATTGGCATGGCTTTGTTTTCGCTGGGGCGAATGCATCGAACGACGAACAAACGTAAACAAGGTGCGCGTGCATAGTTAACCAGGCGTTCGCCGTATAGAAAAGAGGGATGAGATGCGAATTGGGCTTATTCGTCACGGTCTTACCGATTGGAACGCTGCAGGGCGTATCCAAGGGCAGACAGACATACCATTGAATGCCGAAGGGCGTCAGCAGGCAGAACGTCTGGGACACCGTTTGTTGACAGAGGATTATCATTGGGACTATATCATTACCAGTGGTTTATCGCGGGCCCAGGAGACAGGAGAGATTATCTCTGGATTGCTAGACGTGCCTATGCTTGAGCCAGATGCGCGTTTAAAAGAAAGAGGTTTCGGTCAGATCGAGGGTTTAACCTCGGAAGAACGAATTACCCGCTGGGGAATGGATTGGGAGACGCTGGATCTGGGCCAGGAGCAGATTATTGATATACAGACTCGGGCTTTAGCGTTTCTAGAAGATTTGTGGGCTGCGTATCAAGACAAAAATGTTTTGATTGTAACTCATGGCGCTTTTCTCGCAAACCTGTTGTCTGCCTTGTTCAAAGACCGCTATACGGAACGAATTGGAAACCTGTCACTTACGATCCTGGAAAAAGAACAGGATGACTGGAGTCCCTTGTTATATAATTGCACACGACATTTATCATTGGATGCGGCTAAACAATCTGAGTAATTGGACTCAGGTTGTTTTTTTTGTTTTGAAACAGCGAAACTGTCGTTTGGTATCATTCTGTGCATCTCATTTTTCTTCTGAGCAGACAAGTTCGGGCATAGGATGAATAAAAAGATAAAAGATTTGGTAAATGAGGTTTAGATCATGGAAATTCCGTCAAACATGTTTACAAAACCAAACTACTCCGGCCCCGAATCAGTAGCCCAATAGTAGTTAACGGCGAGGCGATGGACCCATGAATCTAGCGGATATGCTAACTTTTGCCGATATCGGCCAGCTTAATCGAATAGCGGACTATTACCAGTGTGAGTGTAAACCCAATTCCAAACATGAACTCATCCAGAGTATTCTCACAACGTTGGGCAGTAGACGATTTTTTGAGCAACAGGTCAGCGAACTTAATGTGGCGCATCTGCGTTTCCTGAACAACCTGCTATTTGATCCTCGGCAATACTTTGGTATGGAGGAACTAGTCGCCATTGCACGTCAATCGATGGACAAAAAAGAAAGCGAGTCCGGCGCTAGTCCGCGAGATCTTATCGTTCGGTTCACCAAGAGTGGATGGTTATTCAATGGAACAACACAGCATACGAAATACCTGTACCAGGTACCCCAGGATCTGAAAATGAGGTTCCGGGATGTGTTATCCGCTCACCTGAAGGCAGGTATTAAAACGACAAATGAACCACCGATGTATCGAGATGAATACCATCTGTTGGTAGACGATCTGAAGTTGTTCCTGCAATTTGTGCAGCAGCATGAGATTACGTTGAACGCAGAAGGCATGATGTACCGACGTTCTCAGCAGCAGGTGATGGACCATCTTCATGTCAGTGAAACATTGGTTGGAAAAGCGGGATGGAGGTTTGGCTACGGTCGTTCCTTCAAGGATTATCCTGACCGGTTTGCATTGCTATATGACTATGCATTCCACCACCGGCTTGTTCGGGAAGAACAGGGGCTGCTGAAATTGACTTCAGCCGGCGAGGAAAAACTGGGTGCAGAGAATACAGCCGAGATGATACAGCTATTTAGGTTTTGGTTAAGACTTTATAAAGGTGCTATTCCAAACTTGTCCTCCATTGTGTATTGGACAGGAGAATGTGCACCTGGGTGGTCCACCGCAGAGTCCTTGTTCCGACAAATTGGCCCGTTAATCCAGCCGTTTTATTACGACACACCGGAGACGATCTATGAAACGAGAGTTGTCAAAATGATGCTGCATCTGGGGATGCTTCGCATCGGAGAGCAGGAGGGTGAGAGTACCGTGCAAATGACAGCATGGGGCTTGCGGCTTGCTGCAACCTGCCGATCGCTGTCTGGTGACACGACTCCTCTGGTGTTTGACATTTAGGGGACAAGTTGCTAAAATCACTCCCAAATTAAGGAGTGATACTGATATGCTAATCCCATTCAAGGGTCAACAACCGCAGCTTCATTCTTCGGTGTATGTAGCTGAAGGGGCCAAACTTATAGGTGACCTGAAGTTAGCTGCAGATTCTACGGTCTGGTTCAATGCCGTATTACGGGCCGATCTGGCGCCAATATGGATCGGACAACGTTGTAACATTCAGGATAATGCTGTTGGACATGTGAATACGAATCAACCTTTGATTCTGGGAGATGACGTTTCAGTGGGGCATGCCGCGATTATTCATGGTTGTCACATTGGAACAGGCTCACTGATCGGTATGGGAGCCATCCTTCTCAATGGAGCCGAAATTGGTGAATACACACTGATTGGGGCCGGTTCTGTTGTAACTCAAAATACAAAAATTCCGCCCTATACCCTGGCTCTGGGAACACCAGCCAAAGTGATCCGTGAATTGACGGATGCCGACCTTGAGCGGATGTCGAGGACTTCACTTGGTTATGTTGCCAAAGGTAAGGAATATAGGAGCTCTTAAATCCGTTTTGGAGGTGCATCCTATTGGATAAAATGAAAGTTACGTATGAAGTCATGTTGGGGCTGGCTGCTGAGATGGTGTGGGACGAAGCGCTTCGTAAACAGCGTAGCGAGAAGCTGTATATGGAAATCGACAAGGCGTTGGCTACCGGAGACGAAGTAGCTTTCCGGAGTCTGACGGATGAACTGAAAACGATAAACTGATTAACTGATGATTAAACCATATAAGAAGGAAATGCGTGATTACGCATTTCCTTTTGTGTTTTTAGGGAGAGATTTTATGAATAACTCTATAGATTTACATCGTTTGCTCATATATAATATGGGAATAAAATGGATAGAGAGGGGAAATAGGGAATTGAAATTCAGTGAGATGACTCAAGACAGCTGGGCTGAACTGCAACTCTATCTGGATACATGCCTTATTCCATTCACCGGTCTTACGGGAAATCATTCGCCGGCTGAAGCCACGGAAGCGCTAGAGAGGCTTAGAGATTTTCTGGATCTAATTGAAGTCCCGTTTAAAGGAAGGGTCATGACATATCCAGCGTTCCATTTCGCTTTTCCGGAAATGTCAATGGCATTAAACACCATATGCGAGCAAATGAAGCGCTCAGGCTTCAAATATGTGGTGATAATGACATCAGATGGTTTTTTGGAGAAAGATAAAATTTCATCTGCAGATCTGGTTTTTAATCGTTCTCAAATGGTTGAGGAAATAGATGAAGTAAAAATAGCAGGGTATGTCGGGGAAAAAGTACGCGAGATGTGGAAAAATTAACATCTGACTGAAATTGTGACAATTTATCAACACTTTTTTAATAACGCTTACAATTGAACCTTAAAAATGTGTGACAAATTCTTGACGGTGTTCTAGGGCTACTATATGATTATGTATGTTCTAGTAAGTCGTGGAATTTCTGATAATGAAAACGTATGAGAGAGTTGGTTGAAAAAGGGGGGTGGAGACAGTATGAGCAGTGAGCATGACCAGCACGAAGCCTCGAACAAACCGCCAAGCCGGACGGAAATGTCACGCAGGCAGTTTTTAACGTACACGCTTGGTGGAGCTACAGCCTATATGGCCGCCGGTGCGATTCTTCCCATGGTCCGTTTTGCGGTGGACCCAATTTTGCAGCACAAGGGAGAAGGCACTTCTGTCAAAGTAGCTGAGATCAGCAAAATCACGAACGAACCTCAAGAATTCACATTTGAACTGCAGCAGCAAGATGGCTGGTACCTGAGTAATGCTTCGCTTGTGGCATGGATTCGTAAGGATGAGCAGGGGAAGATTTATGCGCTTTCACCGATCTGTAAACATTTGGGTTGTACAGTCGGCTGGAACAGTGACAAAAATTATCCTGATGAGTATCATTGCCCCTGCCATGGCGCGCACTATGACAAGGAAGGAAAAAATCTTGCCGTAGCCCCGAAACCGCTGGATGAATATGTGGTCAAGGAGGAACAGGGCTGGGTATACCTGGGCGAGATTGTTCCGAACACCCGAGTGAAATAGGAGGCGTGAACGCAGATGTTTAAAAATGTCTATGACTGGATTGACGAGCGTCTCGATATCACGCCAATCTGGAGGGACGTTGCGGATCATGAAGTTCCAGAGCACGTAAACCCGGCTCACCACTTTTCCGCATTCGTATACTGCTTTGGTGGATTGACGTTCTTTATTACCGTAATTCAGATTCTTTCAGGAATGTTTCTTACGATGTATTACGTACCTGATATTATCAATGCTTATGCCAGCGTCGAGTATCTGCAGACCAAGGTAGCTTTCGGCCAAATTGTGCGCGGCATGCACCACTGGGGAGCCAGTCTGGTAATCGTAATGATGTTTTTACATACGATGCGTGTATTCTTTACAGGCTCTTATAAAGCGCCCCGTGAGATGAACTGGGTTGTCGGCATGTTGATCTTTTTCGTCATGCTGGGTCTTGGATTGACCGGGTACCTGCTGCCATGGGATAACAAAGCCTATTTTGCAACCAAAGTTACCTTGGAAATTGCCAATACCGTCCCATGGTTGGGACCGATCATTAAAGAATTCCTTCAAGGTGGAACCATTGTAGGTGCACAGACGCTAACACGATTCTTTGCTCTGCACGTCTTCTTCCTTCCCGCTGTGCTTCTGGTGCTTCTGGTCGGACACTTCATCATGATCCGCAGACAGGGCATTTCGGGACCACTATAACTTGAGAAGGGAGGAATCGCAATGGCTCACGGACACAAGCCTGATGATCAGGAGAAGATTATCTTTGTCGGTGATTCACGCGTCCGTAAAGGGGCAGGGTTTATTACCCCACCGGACTATACAGCGTATCCAGGCAAATCAGAAGCATTTATACCTAACTTTCTGCTGAAGGAATGGATGGTTGGTGTTGTGGTGCTGGTGGGTATCCTGGTACTGACCATCTCTGAACCTGCTCCGCTTGGTTATCCGGCCAATCCAAGTGCATCCGTAATTCCGATGCCGGACTGGTATTTCCTTTTTCTGTACCAATATCTAAAATATCCGTATGCGTCAGGCGATTATGTCCTGCTCGGTGTTCTGGGTGTCAGCGGGGTTGCTTTTGGAGCGTTACTGCTTGCCCCGTTCTTGGATACAGGCAAGGAAAGACGGTTTTACAAACGTCCAATTGCATCATCACTCATGGTTCTGTCAATCCTCTCTGTATTTTATCTCACGAATGTGGCTTGGACGCACTACAAGCACGAGCTTGAAGCGACGGGCCAGAAGCCTGAGCATATTCAGCGTGAGGAAGAGGCACACGAGAAGCATGAACAAGGTCTACCGACGTCCAATGCCCCGGGCCAACAACAAGAAGTGGCCATCGTTGACAAGGATGACCCTGCAATGGAAACGCTCAAAAAAGCAGGTTGTATTTCTTGCCATGCTGCTGATTTGAAGGGAGCTAGTGGACCTTCGCTTCGTGGTATTGGTGACAAACACAGCCAGGAAGAGATCTTGACCATTATTAAAGAGGGATATAACGGCATGCCGCCCATGTATGATCAAGCCATCGCCCAAGGTCTGACAGACGACGATATCAATCACCTGGCGGAATGGCTTGCGAAACAGAAGGCAGAACAGTAAAATCAAATTAAGCCAAAAACCTGACTGTTGTTGCGGTCAGGTTTTTTTGAGTGTTTAACCAATTAACGCTTCATAAAGACAATAGAAAGTATAAGAAGGAAGGGGCAGCGAACGTGTCTTTATCGTTTTTCTGGAGCCGGGAGTTTCTGACCAATCGGTATTTTCTGTGGCTTCTGTTTTGGTGTAATGCAGTGGGTACCGTGTATGGGTACATATGGTACGGAGATCAGCTGAAACTAACACTGGAGGAACAGCCCCTATGGCAGGTTGTATTTGTTCCGGACAGTCCCACAGCGAGTTTGTTTTTTACCCTTGGTCTTCTGTGGGTTCTATATAAACCTAAATCTGTGGTGCTCAACCGAATCGGACATGTTATTCAAGCTCTCGCTGTGGTTACATCGGTGAAATATGGGGTCTGGGCCGTTTCGATTATTTTCGCGGGTTGGATGCAGGGTGGGTCGCCGCATTGGCAGGACTGGATGCTGATCGCCTCACACAGTGCCATGGCTATTGAAGCGTTGATTTATGTCAGGTTTTTTGGTTTCAGATGGGCTGCGCTGCTTATTGCCAGTCTATGGACGTTATTGAACGATACGATGGACTATACATATGATATTTTCCCTTGGCTGCCTAGTGCTCTCTATCAGCATCTGGATGGTGTCCGCAATTTCACTTTCGGGCTTACCCTGGTTAGCATTCTGTGTGCGTGGCTGGCATTAAGACAGGCTAAACGAACCTGATTTTGCAAGCTTGTTCTAAGTGGTCGTGCCCTGCCATAGATTGGTATGGGGGGGATGTCCATGAAGAGAATGTTCTGGAACAAAACCGGGTTATTGGTAGTATCGTTCATGGCGCTGTTGTTTTGGACGAACTTGTCATACAGTGTATCTGCACAAAGTGAAGGGAATGAAGGGGAAGCGGATCAACAAGCCCTTGTCAACAGTTCCATTCAGCAGCTTAATCAGGAAGCGACATCGCTCTACAGGCATGCCTTGGATCATAATATCGAAGAAGTCAGAAACGGTATTATGCGGATTAGCGAGCGGTTGGAGCATATTTCGTTTGAAGGTCAGACGACGGTCGAAGGCATTCATGCCTTATCCGAAACGATTGTGGAAGTAAAACAAGCAGCTGTCCGCGTTAAGAGTGATGACACCGGTCTTCAGCAGGCTTCTGCCAAGCTGCGGCTCGCTGCTGACAGTCTTGCTAATCCATCCAAACCCTTATGGCTCCAATATTATAAAATTGTAAAAGATGACCTTCAGGCCATATCCACTGCTGTGAGTCAGCATGAGAAAACAGCTGCACTCACCAGCCGATATGCATTGCTTGAAGAACACTATGAAACCATTCGACCGGCAGCGATGATTCGTCGTGAACCCTACGAGATCGCTCAGCTGGACGCCTGGTTATCCCATACCAAAGGGCTGACTGGAGCTAAACAGCCAGATATTACTCAGCTGCAAAGCATGATATCCCAAGGTGAAGAACTGGTTAATCAATTGTTTGGTCGTGAGAAGGATGAGAGTGCTTTTGTTCCATTTGTTCAGGGACCAAACCGGAGAGCGGCAGGATTATTCATCACTTCCGTCATTGTGGCCGCACTAACTTATGCGGGATATCGGAAGTATCGTGCACAGCAGCAAGGCATCTTTCCCTTCCGGCGCTGATCATCAACCACGAACCAAAATAACCTCTATACCGCAAGGAAGCGAATTGGCTGTCCCTGGGATAGAGGTTTTTTGCATGTATTTCGGTTGGTTTCAGGATTCCTTGAAGCCTTCTCCATGAACGTCATGAACATCGCTGATAATAACAAAGGCACGGGGATCAACAGATCTGACAATGGTTTGCAGTCGTCTGAATTCCTGACGTGAAATAACGCAGTAAGCGACATGTTTGGCTTGTTTGGAGTAGGCGCCGATGGCTGGAATAAGAGTTACTCCGCGGTCCATTTCCCGGGTAATCAGATCAGCAATTTCAGGCGCATGGTCACTAATGATCATGAATGCCCGCGCGGAATAAGCGCCTTCCTGAATGAAGTCAATGACCTTGGAAGCGATAAAGACGGCAACCAGCGTATAGAGTATTTTTTCTTTTGGTATGTAGATTAGTGAGATGCCGATAATAATAAAATCGATACCGAGCAAAATTCGGCCCATGCTCCATCCATATTTTCGATTGAGAATCCGTGCAATGATATCTGAACCACCTGTCGTTCCGCCTGAGCGGAATACGATACCCAACCCAGCCCCGAGAGTGACACCTGCATAAAGGGCTGCCAGCAGGAGATCGTTCTCCGTGTGCAGCGGCTCAATCCATCCAGAGTGAATCATTTTCTCAAACAACCACAGAAACACCGTAAGGGCACCAATGCCCACCCCTGTATAGACCATCTGTCTGCCACCCAATATCTTGAGTCCGATCAGAAATAACGGGACGTTGATAATAAGGGTCGTGAGAGACGGAGAGAGGCCAAACGCATAATTAAGCAGTACGGTAACCCCGGTGACGCCGCCCTCCATTAGTTGATTAGGGATAATGAAGTACAGCAGTCCAAAAGCATACAATGCAGTACCTAGCAAAATAGGGAGTATCAGTTTGATTTGAATCCAGGTTTTGGCAGTGCTCATTAGATCCCTCTCCATATGTAAATTAATGATGAAGCAATACTTGCCATCTTAGTATACCTATTTATTGATTCTTTAAAAATGATTTGTGCCTCAGGATGGTGGAAGTCAAACTAAATAACTGATATATTAGGAACAAATACGACACAATTTCAAAAGGAGAATCCGTTCTCATGGAGAAAAGCATCGCAGAAATGCAGCGCGAGGTTGACCTCTACATTTCCCAGTTCAAAGAAGGCTACTTCAGTCCGCTGGCCATGCTGGCGCGTATGTCGGAAGAAGTGGGAGAGCTAGCTCGGGAAGTCAATCACGAGTTCGGTGAAAAGCCGAAGAAGGCTTCTGAAGCAGACAATTCCATTGAGCTGGAGCTTGGGGAAATTTTGTTTATCACGATTTGTTTTGCCAACTCGCTCGGGATTGACCTGGCGCAGGCGCACGACAAAGTCATGCATAAATTTAATACACGCGATGCAAATCGGTGGACTCCAAAAAACACCGATTAGGCGTAGATTACATATGCTGTACCATCACCCGATTGGGGAGGGACAGCTTGGATGATGAAGCCGGAAGATTATATGCAGCAGGCTTACCGCTGTATTTTGCAAAATGATTTTGAGCAAGCGATCCGTTGGTTTGAATCGGCTATTCTTGCTTACCCGGAACATGCGGAGCTTCACTACCGTTGTTCCATTACACATGCCCGCAGCCAGCACCTTGGTCCGGCACTGGAACATGCCCGTAAGGCAGCTGAGCTGTCCGGTGGCACAGAAGAATATGTTCTGCATCTGCAGACATTGGAAGCCAAACAGCTAAGTACACAGGCGAAGGCTTTGCTGGAACAGGCTGGCAGCGGTACACACGAACGTTATGTTTCGGCTGCTGCTCTGCTGAAAGAAGCGGTTAAGCTTGATCCGCTGTCTGTCGAAGCGCATGTGATGCTTGCACTGGCCTATAGCGATTTGAATGAATTTGATCGTGCAATCAAGGCTGTTCGTGATGCGATAGCGCTGGATCCGCAGAACGCACAATTGCATCAAATGTACCAACAAATCAAGCAACGTAAGAATTCTATTCAATAAGAAATTCATTTCATCTGAAGCGAAAGCTGACGAAATGAATTTTCTAGTGACTGAACCAACATACAGTGAGGAGATGCAGCCAAGATGAGTGAAGTAATAAGAGTTGCCGTAATCGGAGCGGCTGGCCGAATGGGCCGGGAAGTGGTGAAGCTGGTTCTTCAAGACCCGGAACTGGAGCTTGCTGCCGCGGTTAACCGCTCCGGCGCAGGTATTGATGCCGGAACCCTGGTCGGTCTTCCGGAATGCGGAGTGCTTGTAACCGACGATATCGAAATGGCTTTTGCAGAGACGAAACCGCAGGTCATGGTTGATTTTACAATACCTCAATATGCTTTCGCTCATACCGAACTTGCGATCCGTTATGGAGTCAGACCCGTCATGGGAGTTACCGGCTTCACGACGGAGCAGATCGAACAACTGGACAAGCAGTGTCAGGACAAAGGGATCGGAGGTCTGATTGCCCCGAACTTCTCCATTGGTGCCATTTTGATGATGAGATTCGCGGCACAAGCAGCCAAACATATGCCTAACGTTGAAATCATTGAGTATCATGGAGATCAAAAACTGGATGCGCCTTCAGGAACAGCAATTAAAACGGCTGAGCTGATTGCAGCCAACCGTGAGGAAATCCGTCAGGGCAACCCTAATGAAGAGGAAACCATTGAAGGCTCACGGGGAGGTTATTATAACGGATTCCGTATTCACAGTGTTCGTTTACCAGGAGTATTTGCGCAGCAGGAAGTGGTATTTGGCGATTTTGGCCAAACGCTCAAAATTCGTCATGATTCATACGAACGTGCAGGTTACATGCCTGGTGTAAAAATCGGTGTACAGAAGGTTATGGAATATACAGGACTCATCTATGGATTTGATCACTTTATCGACTAAAGGAGATTGTCATGTTGAAAATTGCATTTATTGCCCATGATCGCAAAAAAGAAGAGATGGTTAACTTTGTTACAGCTTATGAACCGGTGTTTACAGATCACCAATTGTATTCGACAGGCACCACCGGACTTCGTATTATGGAAGGAACTTCTTTGAAGATTCACCGGTTTGAATCAGGTCCGCTTGGAGGAGACCAGCAGATTGGTGCTTTAGTTGCGCAGAATGAGATGGATCTAATTATTTTCCTGCGTGATCCGCTGATGGCTCAGCCACACGAACCGGATATTAATGCATTGCTTCGTTTGTGTGATGTACAGGGCATTCCGCTCGCAACCAACATTGCAACGGCTGAAATTCTGGTTAAGGCATTGGATCGCGGCGATTTTGCATGGAGAGAGCTCGTGCATAAATACAAACCGGAAGCCGGAGTCACAACGGGTGATTCCGAATGAGTCTTGATATTCTGATTTTCGGAGCACACGCAGACGATGCGGAGATTGGTATGGCGGGGACGATCGCCAAACATACTGCAGCGGGAATGAAAGTGGGCGTGTGTGATCTGACAAAAGCAGAAATGTCGTCCAACGGGACTGTAGAGCGCAGAGCCGAGGAAGCGGAGGAAGCCTCCCGCGTCCTCGGTCTTTCGTGTCGAACCAATTTGGGCTTGCCAGATCGTGGTTTATACATAACCCCTGAGAACATACAGGCAGTGACGGCTGAAATTCGCCGACATGCCCCGAAAATTGTATTTGCACCCTATTGGGAAGATCGTCATCCGGATCATGTCATGTGCAGCAAGCTTGTGCAGGAAGCGGTGTTCAATGCCAAGCTGCGTAATTACATGCCGGACTTGCCTGCCACCCAAGTGAAGGAGCTGTATTTTTACTTCATTAACGATATGGGACCGGTGGATTTGATTGTCGATATTACGGAACACTATGAGCAAAAGGAAAAATCGCTGCTCAGTTATCGTTCCCAATTTGAGATAGGGGCAGGAACGGTTTCTACCCCGTTGAATCAGGGGTATATCGAACGCGTAAGAGCTCGGGATTCCTTGCTGGGTCAGCGGAGTTTGATTTCTTTCGCAGAAGGGTTTGCGAGTATTACACCTTATGTTGTTGGGCAGTTTGGCGCAGCACCTAGATAATAGCTGTGAGAGGCTCTCACCCTAATATAAATATAAATTCCGTTGCATTACATCAACTCGCACACGCGAGAGATTAAAGGAGCGTCCACCGGATGGATCAAAAGCTAAAGATTGGTATCACCTGTTATCCGTCCCTCGGAGGGTCTGGCGTTGTCGCAACGGAGCTCGGCAAATTGCTTGCCGAACAGGGGCACCAGGTTCATTTTATTGCGAATAGTATTCCGTTCCGACTGGGTACTTTTCAGAAAAATATTTTTTACCATGAAGTTGAAGTGAATGATTATTATGTATTTCGCTATCCGCCATACGACCTGTCCTTGGCAACGAAGATGGCTCAAGTGGCCAAAGCCCAGCAGCTTGATTTGCTGCATGTGCATTATGCAGTTCCCCACGCAGTATGTGCTTTCCTGGCCAAACAGATGGTGGGCGACGATCTGAAGGTTGTCACGACTCTGCATGGTACAGACATTACCGTACTGGCACAGGATGAATCCCTGAAAGATCTCATTCGGCTTGCGATCAACGAAAGTGATGCTGTAACCGCGGTTTCACAGGATTTGATTCGGGAGACGGTTGAACTTCTGGACATTCAACGTCCAATTGATTTGACATATAATTTTATTGATAAACGAATTTATTATCCTCGGGATGCGGCCAGTCTGCGCAGGGATTTTGCGGCTCCAAACGAGAAAATTTTGATGCATATCTCCAACTTCCGCCCGGTGAAGCGGACACAGGACGTTGTTGAAGTTTTCCGTCAGGTTCAGGAGCAGGTTCCAGCCAAATTGCTGTTTGTTGGAGAGGGGCCGGATTTGCCTAAAATCCAATGGAAAATTAATGAATTGGGCCTGAATGACAAGGTTCATTTTCTGGGTAAACAGGATGACATTGCACAAGTCATTTCCATGGCAGACATCCTAATGCTTCCTTCGGAGAAAGAGAGCTTCGGACTTGTGGCCCTGGAAGCGATGGCCTGCGGTGTGCCGACCGTTGGATCACAGGCAGGAGGAATTCCGGAACTCGTATTACACGGGAAAACAGGGTATTTATCACCGATCGGCGATACCCAGTCCATGGCTGAGAACGCCATTCGCTTGTTGACCGACGACCGACTGGCAGCAGATTTCAGAGAAGCCTGTCTTCATAGGGCACATCATGATTTTTGCAATGATGCCATCCGTCATGAATATGAACAAATATACTATCGGGTACTGGGAAGAGAAGTTCCCAATCTAAAACCCGTTTGCGGTTGAACTTCCATTTAATCGATAGAAGCAGTGATACAGAATGATCAAGCAACAGGCACGTAATGAGGTGATTGGTTTGGTGCAATGGACAAGGGTTGATCTCGAGATGGCTGAGCAGAGTGAACAGGTGCTGCTCAAGTTGAATGAAGAGGGATACGATGCTTTTTGGGTTGGTGGCTGTGTTCGGGACGAGCTGCTGGGTCGCAATGTAGATGATATGGATATTACAACCTCGGCATCTCCTGAACAAGTGATGGAACTGTTTGCAGACTGTATTCCGACAGGACTCCAGCACGGGACGGTTACTGTACGTTCAGGGGGGTACTACTTCGAAGTCACAACATTCCGTACGGAATCGGAATACAAAGACAATCGTAGACCTTCTGAAGTCCAGTTTGTCAAGGATATCAAAGAAGACCTGCAGCGTCGTGATTTTACGATGAATGCCCTGGCCATGGATAGAAGGGGGATAATCGTTGATCCTTTTGGTGGACAAGTGGATATTCGTGAAGAACGAGTCAGATGTGTTGGCGCAGCGAGTGAGCGGTTCGGTGAGGATGCGCTTCGCATGCTTCGGTGTGTCCGGTTTGCTTCGGTTTTTGACTTCAGCATTGCCTATAACACGTGGAAAGGTCTCATGAGGCAGAGAGACTTGCTGCAACATATTGCCATGGAGCGAGTCCGAACCGAGATGGTGAAGATGATGGCCGGTCCTCATCCGCTGCGAGGTTTGGATTTGCTGCTGCACAGTAAAATACTGGAATATATCAAGGCTCCGGTGCAAGGTAGCCGATTCAATAGGAATCTACTACTCCGAATCGGGGAACTGAAAGATAATGATGCCTTACTGCGCTGGTCGCTTCTGCTGATCGCAGGTCAATATAAGAAGGATGAAGCCGATGCTTTACTGCGCAAGTGGACGTTTTCCAACGATGATCGTTTGCGCATTACCGGGGTTTTACAGTTTGATGAGTTACTGAAGACGGTTGTGCAGAACGATAAGGATCAAGTGTTATTACGATCTGAGTGGATTAGTGCTGAACTGACGTGCGGACGTCAAGCCGCTGCGGATTGGCTCAAGATTCAACTTATACTCCCCACTGGCCATCTCCTTTCTGCTTCAGCAGAGGCGTCATACCAAGCGATTCTTGCTAACGCAGCGGAGTGGAGTCGATCCATGCCGGTTCATGAGCTGAAGGATCTCCATATTACCGGAGAGAATGTTCTTGGACTACTAGAGCGCAAGGGTGGGCCATGGCTGGGCCGGTTGATGAAGCACTTGTTACGTGAAACAGCGATTGGAAATATAGCGAATCAGCATGAAGCGCTGACCGCTGAAGTGAAACGGGTGGCTGCAGATGACCAAGCATGAAGAACTGTTACATATGCTCATGAATGCGGATGGGCGATTTGTGTCAGGAGAAGAAATCAGCCGTAATCTGTCCATTAGCAGAACAGCAGTCTGGAAACATGTGAATAAGCTACGCGATCTTGGATATGAATTCGAGGCTGTCTCCCGTAAAGGATACCGCCTCCTTACGAGACCTGACAGCATTGATGCAGCAGGCCTTCAGCTGGCTCTGCAAACGTCTGTCTTTGGCCGTAAAGCACTTATCCTAGATTCAACCTTGTCTACGCAAGGCGATGTTCAGCAAATGGCCGAACAGGGTCAAGCAGAAGGTGCGGTAGTTCTTGCCGAGGAACAAACAGGTGGACGGGGAAGATTCGGGCGTAAATGGTTCTCACCTCCTGGCAAGGGGATCTGGATGAGCATATTGCTGCGTCCGGAGCAGCCGCTTCGCAATACGCCACAGCTGACATTACTGACGGGGGTAGCCGTCTGCCGGGCTGTACGGGCCCATACGGGGGCCGATGCAGGCATCAAATGGCCCAACGATCTTCTGATTAACGGTCGCAAAATGTGTGGCATCCTGCTTGAGTCAGCGGTAGAAGATCATGAACTGCGATACTGCATTGCAGGAATCGGGGTAGATGTGAATTTTGAACTTACGGACTACCCGGAGGATCTGACGTCGATTGCGACTTCAATTAAAGTTGAGACCGGACAGCAGGTCGATCGAACGAAGTTAACTGCAGCCATTTTGAATGAAATGGAACATCTTTACCTTTTGTATCAAAGGGAAGGTTTCGGTGTTATCGCGTCATTGTGGGAAGCTCTCTCCGTTTCGATTCATCGGGAAGTAAAGGTTTCGAACCCGCAGGGAGACATTGAGGGAACAGCCATTGGGCTAGATCCTTCAGGGGCTTTGATTGTCGAGAAGAGAAGTGGCGAACGGATAACCGTGGTATCGGGAGAAATATCATTGATCGATTAAGGGAATTGTCGAATTTCCACTAAAATAATGAACATAACACGTGAAGTTTGGGCTGATCTTTGGTATACTGTGTTCGTGAGGCGATATCGGCTATTGCAGACCGAATTGCACTCCGGCAACAGTATGCCTGATTGGCTTGATCATGAACAGATGCATAGCAAAATGGAAAATGTGTTAAGTGAGTTGTTGGATTCTGCTCTGAGCCGAAGAGGACCGAGACAGAAGGGACGATCGCAAGTGACTCTTTTTTGACTTTTCGGGACTTTTTAGTGGAAAACTAAAAGGTTTTTTTGTTGCGTTCTGAATTGAAAAGGAGAAAGGAGCCATAAAGAAAATGGCTAACAAACACGCGTTGAATATTGTGAAAATGAAAAAATACAAGCAGGATGGTGTGCCGCTCAGCATGATTACGGCTTACGATTATCCCACGGCTCTGCTTGCGGAAGAAGCAGGCATTGACATGATTTTGGTCGGGGATTCGCTCGGCAATGTAGTGCTGGGTTATGATTCCACCCTGCCTGTGACGATAGACGATATGGTATATCATACCCGCTCCGTTGTAAGGGGTGCAGGAAATACATTCATCGTAGCGGATATGCCGTTCATGACTTACCATGGTAGCGTGGATGAAACGCTGAAGGGTGTTCGTCGTTTAATGCAGGAAGGTCATGCGCATGCAGTCAAAATGGAAGGCGGCGTGGAGATCGCGGATACCGTTAAGGCTGTGGTGCAGGCCGGCGTACCGGTTCTGGGACACATCGGACTGACACCGCAATCGGTGAATCAGATCGGCGGATATCGGATTCAGGGTAAGGATGCAGCGGATGCCAGAAGACTAATGGATGAAGCGAAGGCACTCGAAGCCGCTGGAGCCTTCGGCATTGTTCTTGAACTCGTTACCGAAGAAGTGGCAAGAGCTATTTCGGAGGAACTGTCCATTCCCACAATTGGTATTGGAGCTGGACGTGGATGTGACGGTCAGGTTTTGGTATTCCATGATGTGGTTCAGTATGCCTCTCCTTACATGCCGAAACGCTTTGTCAAAACATACGGCGATGTAGGTACTCTGATTCGTAACAGCATTGGAGCTTATGTCAAGGAAGTCAAAGACCGTTCCTTCCCTGCGGAGGAGCATGTATTTACAGCCGCAGACGGCGTTGTAGATCAGCTGTACGGACATCGCAAAGAAAAGGTGGAGAGCAACTCATGAAAGTGATTCGGACCATCACAGAACTTAGACAGGAAATAGGTTTGAAGCGTCTAGCTACACAATCCAGAGAGTCTATTGTAGGCTTGGTGCCTACGATGGGTTATCTTCATGAAGGTCATGCTAGCCTGATGCATGCTGCCAAACAGCAAAGTGATATTGTCGTATTAAGTATTTTTGTAAATCCGATTCAGTTTGGGCCAAATGAAGACTTTGACAGCTACCCTCGGGATGAAGCCAGGGATGTAGAGACGGCGCGTGCGCAGGGAGTGGATATCGTATTTATTCCCTCCGTTGAAGAGATGTATCCACAGCAGACACAAACAACAGTATCGGTGTCAAGTTTGACTGACCGGCTGTGCGGTGCTTCCCGTCCAGGACACTTTGACGGAGTGACAACAGTGGTGTCGAAGCTGTTTAACATCGTTCAGCCCCAGCGCGCATTTTTCGGAATGAAAGACGCACAGCAGGTAGCGGTCATCCAGCAAATGGTCAATGATCTGAATATGCCAGTAGAGATTGTTCCATGTCCGATTGTACGGGAGCAGGATGGCTTGGCACTTAGTTCGCGTAATGTCTATTTGAGTGCTGAAGATCGTCAGGAAGCTCTGGTTCTGTCCAAGGCGCTGCGTGCGGCTCAAGAAGCAGTGGATATAAGTGCTGACACGACAGCTGCGGATATACGGCGTATTCTGCGCGAGAACATTGCGCGTTCCTCCCGTGCTGTTATTGATTATGCCGAGATTCAGGCTTTTCCGAGTCTGGAGCCGCTTGCTGATCAGGAAAAAGTGCATGGACGAGATGATATACTGATTGCGCTGGCTGTGAAATTTGGCAAAACGAGACTGATTGATAATACAAGATTGCAAAGAGCGGAGGTACTGTCCCATGTTTAGAACATTGATGAAATCCAAAATTCACCGTGCCACCGTTACGGAAGCCAACCTGAATTATGTGGGGAGTATTACCATTGATGAAGATCTGATGGAAACGTCTGATCTGATGGAAAATGAAAAAGTACAAATTGTAAACAACAACAATGGTGCAAGGCTCGAGACCTATGTAATTCCCGGACCACGCGGCAGCGGAGTAATCTGTCTGAATGGTGCAGCTGCACGGCTTGTGCAGCCAGGAGACACGGTTATTATCATTTCATATGCAATGATGTCTCAGGAAGAGGCGAATACGCACAAGCCTACTGTGGTCTTTGTGGACGGTCAAAACAAACCTGTGCAGACTATGAAGCAGGAAGTTCACGCGACAATTATGTAATCCGCTGGTAAGGGGAATGAAATCGGTCCACCTTGCAAAAAATGAGTACAGGTCACGCACTAATCCATTTTTTCAAGGGTGGGGATGCATCGATGTTCCAGCATGTTTTCGCCGAAATGAACGACATGTTAGATGAAATTATCAAGCGCTACCCTTCCGCTGAAGGTCTGAACAAACAGGAACTGCTGCAAAAGTGGAACTTGCTGAAGCGGATGAGTGACGGGATGATTGATGAGTGGCTGATGTTTGAGGAGAAGATGAGTCAGGTCAGGGATTTGGAACAGCCGGTGGCACTCCAACCGGAACAGGAAGCTGTTACGGCTCTGCCTGAAATCCATTTGGAATCCTTTAGTCGCGGTCAGGGATACTTCAAGTTACAGATGTATCCGCAGGCGATTGTGCAGTTCTCACAAATTATTGCCGAATATCCGGATAGTGCACTGACTCGGTACTATCTGGGACTTGCGCATATGAACCTCAATCAAACCGCGGAAGCGGGAAGCCACCTGCGGCTCATCGTGCACCTGAATGGTTCTCCGAGGCTGAAGGGGCTAGCCTGCAATGCGCTGGGCTGCCTCGAAGCCAAGATGGCGAATCCCAAAGGAGCATGTTCCTTGTTTGCTCAGGCACTCCAGCATGACCCGACGTTGACCGAACCGTTGTATAATATGGAAGCCTGCAGGCTGAACAGCGGACAACTGCAATATGGAATAAGCTGACTGTACTTGGAATTCAAGTGCAGCGCAGCGGCATCAAGACGGTGTTTTCTCCTTTAAGACTATGGAGGGAACACCGCCTTTTTTGTCAGTTAATTTTCAAATGCCCGTTTTTTTGCTATGCTGTAACATAGACTGGAATGGAAGGGACTTGTACATTGCAATGAAATTTGCCGTATTGGATTTCGAAACAACCGGCACGCAGTCCGATGGTGAGATTATACAAGCCGGACTTGCCATCATAGATCATGACTACAGCATAACTCAAATATATAGTTCTTATGTAAACCCTGGTGTGCCTATTCCTCCGTTTATTACGGGATTAACCGGGATTACCGACGAAGATGTGTCGAACGCTCCTTCACTCGAAGAGATGATGATGGAGATGGTTCCGCTGCTAGACGATGTTGTCCTTGTGGGACACAACGTGGCTTTTGATTTTCATTTCCTTCAGAATGCGCTTGACCGATGCGGTTACTTGCCGTTCACCGGTCGTATTCTGGATACCATTGATTTTCTCAAAATATCATTTCCTTCACTTGGTTCTTATCAACTGGGGTATGTATCTTCAGAATTCGGATTCCAGCATGACCGTCCTCATCAGGCAGACAGTGATGCTTTGGCGACGGCCTATGTGCTCCTGAAGTGTTTGGATGAACTGCGTCAACTGCCATTGATTACAATACAGCGTCTCAGCGACCTATTCGCACCTGAGGACAGCGATCTGGGCTGGTTCTTCGACGGCATGCGCAGTGAGAAGGAAGCAGAGCCCATACAGGATCTGGATGGACATACGTATTACCGTCAATTGGCCTTGAATGTGAGTGACTGGACTGAAATCGGTGCTCCACGCGATGAACGCGAAGGTAATCCGCTTGAAGGTGTAAGTTTTGAGCAGTATATGGATCAGGTCCGGGCCAATCTGCAGGATACACTGGATCACTACGAAGAACGCGAGGCACAGACACAGATGTTCAGCAGTGTAAGGCAAGCGCTGGACGAAGAAAAGCATTTGTTAATTGAAGCAGGAACGGGTACGGGGAAATCCCTGGGGTACTTGCTGCCGGCCATATATGAAAGTGTGAAGCAGGAACGAAAAGTAATGGTTAGCACGCATACCATCAACCTGCAGGAACAGCTTCGGGAGCGTGATATCCCGCTGTTGACCAAAGTGGTGCCTTTTCCGTTTAAGGCTGCCGTGTTCAAAGGTCGGGGGCACTACCTGTGTCTGCGGAAGTTTGAGCACAAGATCAACAAACGTGAGTTCGCTACACCGAAAGAAGATTATTTTACAGCGGCTCAGATGATTGTGTGGCTCACCCAGACAGAGACTGGAGATGACGAGGAGCTTAACCTCAGTGCACGCGGTGGGGACTTCTGGGAAACAGTACAGAGCGAATCGGAATCCTGCCTGGGACGTTCTTGTCCGTGGTTCAGGAAGTGCTTCTACCATCGGGCGAAGCATGAAGCAGGATTGTCCGATATCGTCATTACGAATCATTCCAAATTGTTTACGGATGTAAAAGCAGCTCATCAGCTGCTCCCTGCTTACGAGAGTCTCGTCATTGACGAGGCTCATCATCTCGAGGATGTGGCAGGTAAGCACTTGGGTCTTCACATGAAATATTTCACATTGGTTCATACCTTGACCCGTTTGTTTAAGGATAGTCGGAACGGTCAGCTTCCCATGCTGCGAACCCAACTGGCGGGGCATGAAAATTCGGTGCAGTGGGGCTCCGTCATTGACCAGATGTTCCCGCTTGCTGTTGAAGTCAAAGAGATGTGGGATCGTTTGAGCGATGCCTTATTTAACCTGCTGCCTGAACGAAGTGATGCTTCTCCGGGGGAAACGGGTCAATTTTCCCTCAGACTGAAGCCTTCAATGAAACCGGCGAAGTGGCAGGAGCTGCAGGATTACGAAAACCAGATTTATGTCACACTGGGGGACTTGATCCGCAAGGGAGACAAGCTGCTTCTTGAAGTCAAAGAAGACCAGGACGAC
Source organism: Paenibacillus sp. 7516 (assembly GCF_002272715.1). Lineage (NCBI taxonomy): Bacteria > Bacillati > Bacillota > Bacilli > Caryophanales > Paenibacillaceae > Paenibacillus > Paenibacillus sp. 7516. The sequence goes on along the minus strand of NZ_NPBI01000039.1, from coordinate 104,744 downwards.
TATCAATCGGATAGCTTGATCACGGACATTACAGGTCTGCTTAAGGATTTGGCGACGCTCAAAGAAAACCTTCGCTTCTTCATGCGGATGGATGATGCCAAAACGGTATACTGGATGGAGGCAAGCGGCCAATTCCGCAGCAAATCACTGCAGCTGTATGCCGTTCCTGTCGATGTCAGTGCACAGTTGAAGGACATGTTCTTCGATAAAAAGAAAAGCGTTGTCCTTACTTCGGCTACGCTCTCGGTTGATAAGTCATTTCAGTTCATGATTGAACAGCTTGGCTTGCAGGAAGCAGCCGATAATAACCGTTTACTGACGTCCATGCTGCCGTCGCCATTCCGGTATAGGGATCAGGCTTTGCTGGTCATCCCTCGTGATTTCCCAAGTGTAAAAGGCAGTGTGGGGGATGCACACTTTGTCGACATGCTTGTACGATCTCTGGCCGAAACGGCTATTGCGACAAGGGGCCGCATGATGGTGCTCTTTACTTCATACCGAATGCTGCGCCAGGTCTATGACCCATTAAAAGAAGCGTTATCGGGCAACGATATTTCGCTGCTCGGTCAAGGCGTTGATAGTGGCAGTCGTTCGAAGTTAACCCGCAGGTTCCAGGATGCAAAAGCAACCGTTCTGCTGGGCACAAGCAGTTTCTGGGAAGGGGTAGATATCCCTGGAGAGGCGCTAACCTGTCTGGCGATTGTGAGATTGCCCTTCCAGCCACCGAACCATCCGCTCGTGGAGGCGAAGAGTGAACTGCTGCAGGAACAGAAAAAGAATCCGTTTATGAAGCTGTCTGTTCCACAGGCCGTCATCCGTTTCAAGCAGGGATTCGGCAGGCTTGTTCGTACAGCCAAGGATCGGGGCATTGTCATCGTTTACGATACACGGGTGATTGAGTCTTATTACGGAAAGTATTTCCTATATTCATTACCTGGTCCCAAAATGGAACATATGCTGACTGAACAGATGGTTCCCCGAATTAGCGAATGGCTGGAAACACCAGCACAGGATGAATCTACTACAAATTAGGTATGACGTCGTTGCGTAATAAGGGCTTCTCGCTGTAAACTTTATTAAAGTGTGATTTAATTTTAGAAGCACTTTTAACTTTATATTTTATAAGGCATCTTGCATAATTTCATTCGGAGACGAAAACAGTTATGCGGGATGCTACATTTTTATTTATCTATCGTGGCCTTGGTAAGGGGGAGCAATGTAATGAAATCAGATAAAATTTCGGAAGCTGTGGTACGCAGATTGCCTGTTTACTTACGTTATTTGAGTGAACTGCATCAACGTGAGGTAGGCACGGTCTCATCACAGGAACTGGGACTACGCCTGGATCTTAATCCTGCACAGATTCGCAAAGACCTTGCATACTTTGGGGACTTCGGTCGCAAAGGCATTGGATACGACGTATCGTATCTCATTGAGAAGATCCGTCATATCTTGAAAATTGATCAGCAAATCAATGTTGCTCTGGTCGGGGCTGGTAATTTGGGACATGCATTGTCCAATTACAATGCCTATCTGAAAGACAACATGAAAATTGTTGCTGTTTTCGATGCATACGGCCCTAAGATCGGCAGTCAGATTAACAGCCTGAAAGTACAGCCCATGAATGAACTAACGGATTCGGTCAAAAAAGATAATATTCGTATTGGTATCATTACCGTTCCGGATACCGAAGCTCAGAACGTAGCCGATCAGCTCGTAGAATCCGGCATTGAAGCGATTCTGAACTTTGCACCAACCATCTTGAAAACACCACCGCACGTCCGTATTCATCATGCTGATTTTACAACGGATCTGCTTAGCCTGGCTTATTATCTGGAGAACGGAAAGGACGACGAGGAAGATGACGACAAATAGATGGGTAATTCATAACGGCAAATTTGCTGTAAACCTTGGAACGGAATGGACCGTGGTTCAAGGGTATATGGTCGTTGAAGACGATAAGATTGTGCATATTGGTGAGACACTGCCGGATGGAGATGAGAGCCTGCCAAAGGTTGATGGCAAAGGACTGGTCTTTTTGCCGGGTCTGATCAATACGCATGGTCACGCAGCCATGTCGCTTCTGAGGGGTCACGGGGACGATCTGGCCCTGCAAGTATGGCTTCAGGAGAAAATGTGGCCTATGGAGGCGAAAATGACGTCTGAGGACGTGTATTGGGGCACATCCCTTTCTGTTTTAGAAATGCTGAAAGGCGGAACAACGGCATTCCTGGATATGTATGATCATATGGATCAGGTGGCAAAAGTGGTTGAACAATCCGGTATTCGTGCCGCATTGGCACGTGGTGTCATTGGTCTCTGTTCTGAAGAAGAGCAAATGCGCAAATTGCAAGAATCGGCTGCGTTTGCACGCGAGTGGAACGGACAGGCTGGTGGTCGAATTACGACGATCATCTCACCGCATGCGCCGTATACTTGTCCTCCGGATTACATAGAGAAGCTGGTACAGGTTGCACATGATCTGGATCTGCCGCTGCACACCCATATGTCGGAAACCCTACGCGAAGTCGAACAGAATGTAACGGATTATGGTTTGCGTCCTGTGGAACATTTGGAAAAGCTCGGTTTCTTCTCTCGTCCTTCTCTCGTAGCTCACGCTGTGCATTTGAATGATGAGGAGATTGAAATTCTGGCACGCCATGATGTAGCGGTCTCTCACAATCCAGGAAGCAACCTGAAGCTTGCTTCGGGTGTGGCGCGAGTTCCGGATTTGCTGAAAGCTGGAGTAACCGTATCTCTGGGAACAGATGGACCTGCAAGCAACAACAACCTGGATATGTTTGAAGAGATGAGACTGGCTGCTTTGATTCATAAGGGAGTATCCGGTGATCCAACTGCGGTTCCAGCGGGAGAAGCGCTGCTTCTTGGAACGGGGTATGGTGCCAAATCCATCTTCCTGAACAATACGGGAGCACTTCAAGTAGGCATGAAGGCTGATTTCATAGCGCTAAATATTGAACAAGCACACTTCTATCCGCACACGGATCTGATCTCTCATACCATTTACTCGGCTTCAGCTAAGGATGTGGAGCATGTATGGGTTGACGGCAAACAGCTGGTGAAACATGGTGAATGTCTTACTATGGATGAAGAGCGCATTCTGCGCGAGTCTCAACTTGCATTTGACGGACTGCTCGCCCGTTAATTTCAGAATAGCAGCAGCGTCATAGGGGAAAGGAAGTTCGGCTTTTGAAAAGAAAAAAGAAATGGATCTGGATCTCGCTGCTCATCCTGGTTTTGATTTTGTTTGGATTACAGCGCTTTTATGTCTATATAACCCAGGACCAGCGCAACGAAGAAGCGCTAGCTATTCAAGCGGCACAGGAGCAGCTCGGGATAACTTCTTATGAGGATCTCCGAAAATACGTCTGGGGTCAAAAGGAAGGCGAAGATAACATTTACTGGACGATGATGGCCAAAAATAAAGATAATCAGGACATCGCCGTCTGGGTTAAGTTTGATGCAACCAATAAACCGGTCAAAGGAAGCAACGCTGTGCACAGTGAATTGCTGCAGAACGGGTTATCGGAAGCACAAGTTCGCAATCGATTCAGCTCTGAAGTACCGGGCGGAGAGATCAAACGAATTATGCCTGGAGTCGTCAATGGCGTCTATGTATGGCAAGTTTATTACAAGGATGATACGCACAACTATTATCGATTCTATCGCTTCAGCAATGGAGAACAGGTTGATTTGGTCTATACAATTCCAAACAGTTAAACATATATTCAGAGATTTTTTTAGGTATAATCTTCAAAAAACCGGCAGACGGAACCCCGCCTGATCCGGTTTTTTGGCGTTTCTCGAAAATTATTCTGGATTTGAATAGTTAAAATTAATAATTTATTCATATTTTCGCCTTCGAAATTGTATATACGATGTGATATACTCAAATATGTATTCAAGGTTACATCAAACAGAAATAAAACCTGTTGGGCACATCACAGGTCATTCGTACACAATTCATATTATGCCTATAAGCTATAGGGATGGGCCAAAAATTTGGGAGGGGAAACTCACTTGAAGCTAAAAGTATTGCCTATTGCTTTAACTGCCGTCATTTCAGCCGTTGTGTTGTTTGGAGGTTGGTTTGTGTATCGTCAGGTGGCCATGCAGAATCCGATTGAAAAAATGGTAACCCAGTATGAAGGGGTTAATGATGTTCAGTTAACTATTAACCGCAATGATGTACAATTGAAACTTGATTTGCAGCCAAATGTTGATTTGGGCAGATTGGTTCAATATATTCAGAAAGAAGGACAGACCCTGATCGGCTCGCGCTCATTGAAACTTGATGTCGTTGATCATTCGAACGAAGCCCTGGAGAACTGGTGGGGCGATGCGATGTTTACCGTTGCTCAGGCGATGGAGAACAAGCAGTACACCGAAATAACACCAACATTATCCAAGATGGCGACCAATGGTATTCAAGTGAATACAGCCATGGATGACAATAACGTATATGTAAGTCTTAGAGACGGAGATGCCAGCAAGTTTATTATTCTGCCGCGTGTACCCGGCCAGATAGGAGTGTGGCCTAATGCCTAAATGGACGAAGGAAGTTGCCATTGGTTTTGTCCCCGTGTTGATTATCTTTCTTGCTTTTATCGGTGTGAATATCTTTCCGATTCTGATCGCAGCAGCGGTTGTGGGCGGACTGCTGCTTATGATGCAGATGCGTGGTGGCATTACGGTTGGAGCGGGTCAGGAACGTAAGCGCAAGAAAAAAGGACCTACCAAACTGACGTTTGAGGAAATTGGCGGCCAGGATAGTGCCAAGCAGGAGCTGCGGGAAGCTCTTGATTTTCTCATCAAACATGAAGAAATTCAGAAGTTCGGGATTCGCCCATTGAAGGGGATCCTGCTTACGGGCCCTCCGGGAACAGGGAAAACCCTGATGGCCAAAGCGGCTGCACATTATACCGATTCCGTATTCGTTGCCGCTTCAGGCAGTGAGTTTGTAGAAATGTACGTCGGCGTAGGTGCAGGAAGAATCCGTGATTTGTTTCGTGATGCCAGAACACGTGCAGCCAAAGAAAACAAAGAGAACGCTATTATCTTTATCGATGAGATTGATGTTATTGGTGGTAAACGTGAAGGCGGGCAGCAGCGTGAGTATGACCAGACACTCAATCAGCTGTTGACGGAAATGGACGGAATTTATACTTCCGATACACCGCGTATTCTCGTTATTGCAGCAACAAATCGTAAGGAAATGCTGGACAGCGCCTTAACTCGTCCGGGACGCTTTGACCGTCATATCCAGGTGGACCTGCCTGACAAGAAAGGCAGAAAACATATTTTAGAGCTCCATGCAGTAAATAAACCCTTGATGGAGGGTGTAAGCCTGGAGAAAACAGCAGAGGAATCCTACGGCTTCTCAGGAGCACAGCTGGAAAGTGTCATGAATGAAGCAGCAATCTACGCCATGAGAGATGGACTGCTCAACATTGAACAGCGCCACTTGTCTCTGGCGATTGATAAAGTCATGATGGGTGAGAAGACAGATCGTGAATCCAGTGTTGAAGAGAAGAAACGTGTAGCCATTCACGAATTGGGACATGCCATCATGGCAGAGCTCGTACGTCCTGGCAGTGTAAGCCAGGTTGCTCTTAGCCCGCGTGGACAAGCACTCGGTTATGTACGTCACAATCCGCAGCAGGAGCAATTCCTATACACCAAGCGTTTTCTGGAAGAACAGATCATGATTGCACTTGGCGGTGCAGCAGCTGAAGAAATGTACTATGGTGGTCGCAGTACCGGTTCACGCAATGACTTTGAACAGGCGACCAATGTTGTACAGACCATGATGGCTTCGGGTCTGACCTCGCTTGGTATTGTAAACATGGACATGGTTACAACAGAAGAGCTCATGCGCGAAAATAAAATGATTCTGCAGGATCTGATGGATCAGACCAAACGTCTGCTCGAAGAACAACGGACAATATTCGACAATTCATTGGATACGCTGATGAGAGAAGAAGTTTTGTCTGGGGAGCAATTTCGTTGTCAATTTCGTGACAGCGCCCTTTTACCGGCATAATTTATTTATGCCGGTTATTTTTTTTTACTTTTCACTCGTGCTAAGATATTATTATATGTTGGGTCGAAATTTGTAATTTTCGGCGAACAGGGTACAATAGAGAAATAGAGAACCGAAAGGATGGAGCAGAACCATGTTTTTTAAAAAAATAGGAGTTGTCGGCGGCGGCACCATGGGACAAGGCATTTCCCAAATGCTTGCAGCCAAAGGACTTGATGTGCTTCTGGTGGAGCACACGGCGGAGAAGCTTAACCATGCATATGACATGATTGAAACAAACCTCGATAAGCAATTAGAGAAATGGGCTATTACCAAAGCCGAGAAAAAATTGATTTTATCCCGTATTACCAAAGTAGCTCATCTGGCAGAACTGGGATCATGCGATATGGTTATCGAAACGATCTCGGAAGACCTGGAAGCCAAAAAGGCGGTATTTAGCCAATTGGATCAAGTTTGCCCAAGCAATGTTATTCTTGCAAGTAACACATCCACGCTGAGTTTGACCGAGCTTGCAAGCTCGACCAAATACCCAGAGCGTGTTATTGGTATGCACTTTATTCACCCGGTTTCCCGGGTTGACCTTGTAGAAATTATTCGTGGTTTGAAAACATCCGATTCCACTTTCGATGAAACAAGAAGATTTGTGGAAGAGGTTGTAGACAAAAAAGGTGTAATGATCTACGAATCACCGGGATTCGTTACGTCCAGACTGATCTGCCTATTGATCAATGAAGCTCTTCATGTTCTTCAAGAAGGCGTGGCTTCTGCTGAGGATATCGACGATGCAATGCGTATCGGATACAACTTCCAGCATGGCCCGCTTGAAATGGCTGATCGTTTTGGATTGGATTCCGTTGAAGCTGCGCTGGAAAGAATGTTCCGTGAATTCGGAGAGCTCAAATATCGTCCTTCTACCGTATTGAAGAAAATGGTACGTGCAGGACATCTCGGAGTTAAGACGGGCGAAGGATTCTTCAAGTACGACAAGGATGGTGACCGGCTGTGAAAATACTCGTAATCAACGCGGGGAGCTCCTCGCTTAAATATCAATTGTATGACATGACGGATGAGTCCGTACTCGCTAAAGGCCTGGTTGAACGGATCGGGATGGATTCCTCCATTCTTACGCACAAACCGACTGGCCGTGAGGATGTTACAGAAGTCAGTGAAATTTTGGAGCATACAACGGCAATTCGTAAAGTTATCGATATTTTGACAGATAAAGAAAACGGCGTGCTCGGTTCAGTCGATGAGATTCAGGCTGTTGGACACCGTGTCGTTCACGGCGGGGAAGCTTTTAAGGAATCCGCACTGGTTGACGATGCAGCGAAGGCTGAAATTCGCCGCTTGTTCGATTTGGCACCACTTCACAACCCAGCAGCAATGATGGGTATTCGTGCGGCTGAACTCAATATGCCAGGTGTACCTCAGGTCATGGTATTTGATACAGCATTCCATCAGACGATGCCTGAGAAAGCATATCTCTACGCGATTCCGCGTGTACTGTACAAAAAATACAAAGTGCGTCGTTACGGTGCCCATGGTACTTCCCATGACTACGTAAGCAAGACCGCAGCTGAGTATGTAGGCCGTCCAGTAGAAGATCTCAAAATCATCACTTGCCATGTCGGTAACGGTGGTAGCGTAACGGCAGTAAAAGGTGGCGTATCCGTAGATACATCCATGGGTATGACTCCACTCGAAGGTCTGATGATGGGAACGCGCAGTGGTGACCTTGACCCGGCCATCGTGCCTTACGTAATGAACAAGGAAGAACTGAGCGTGAGCGAAGTGAACTCCATGTTGAACAAACATAGCGGACTCCTTGCCATCTCGGGCATCAGCAGTGACATGCGTGAGATTACGGAAGGAATGGAGAACGGTGATGCGAACTCCACCCTTGCATTCGAAATGTACGAATATCGTTTGCGTAAATACATCGGTTCGTATGCAGCAGCAATGAACGGTGTGGACGTGATTGTATTTACAGCAGGTGTGGGCGAGAACTCCGTCGTTCTTCGTCAAAAAGTATGCGAACAGCTTACTTACCTGGGTGTGGAAGTGGATGAAGCCCTCAATGCCATCCGTTCCGGCGAACCACGCCGAATCACAACAGCAAACTCCAAGGTGGAGGTTCTCGTTGTACCTACCAATGAAGAATTGGTGATTGCACGTGATACACACCGAATCGTATTGAATTCTAAGTAATCTAATTGTAAAGTGAATATAGCATGTCAAGGAAGTGCAGGGGACAGGCTGAGGCCTGCCCGCTGCATTTTCAAATTTAGGAACCAAGGGGAGATATGGGCATGAGTACGGATTGTGTAATTCGTAATGTGAATGAGCATGTGGGCGAAACCGTGAAGATCGGTGCCTGGATTAATAACAAACGTTCCAGCGGCAAAATTCAATTTTTGCAGCTGCGCGATGGAACCGGATATATTCAAGGGGTTGTCGTAAAGAGTGAAGTTAGCGAAGAGGTATGGAATGATGCCAAAAGCCTCACGCAAGAAAGTTCCTTGTATGTAACGGGAATTATTCGTGAAGAACCGCGCAGCGCATCCGGATATGAAATGACGGTTACGGGTGTTGAGATCATTCATTTGACTGAAAACTATCCGATTACACCGAAAGAGCATGGTGTGGACTTCTTGATGGATCATCGTCATCTGTGGCTGCGTTCTACGAAGCAACGTGCTGTTATGGTGATTCGTGCAGAGATTATCCGTGCAGTTCAGCAGTTTTTTGATGGTAACGGATTCACTCAGGTTGACCCTCCGATTCTGACACCTTCTTCTGCCGAAGGTACCACCAACCTGTTCCACATCAAATACTTTGATGAGGATGCTTATCTTACTCAAAGTGGCCAATTGTACATGGAAGCTGCGGCAATGGCGCTGGGTAAAGTATATTCCTTCGGACCAACGTTCCGTGCCGAGAAATCCAAAACCCGCCGCCATCTGATCGAGTTCTGGATGATTGAGCCGGAAATGGCATTTGTGGATCACGAAGAAAGTTTGCGAGTACAAGAGAAGTTTATTGCACACGTGGTTCAGTCTGTCGTGAAAAACTGCCGTGCCGAACTGGAATCCATCGGGCGTGACGTATCCAAACTGGAAGGGATCGTAGCTCCATTCCCGCGTATTACGTATGATGAGGCGATTGAGTTCTTGAATGGACAAGGCTTCGATATTCCTTGGGGAGAAGATTTCGGTGCTCCTCACGAGACAGCGATTGCGGAGAAGTATAATACTCCTGTATTCATTACGCATTACCCGGCTGGCATCAAGGCATTTTACATGAAACCAGACCCGAATCGTCCAGAAGTGGTTCTCTGCGCTGACATGATCGCACCAGAGGGTTACGGTGAAATCATTGGCGGATCTCAACGTATCGATGATCCCGAGTTGATGCAGCAGCGCTTTGAAGAGCACAAGTTGTCTGACGAGGCGTATCAATGGTACCTGGATCTGCGTAAATACGGATCAGTACCTCACTCCGGATTCGGTCTGGGATTGGAGCGGACAGTAGCATGGATCTGCGGGTTGGATCATGTACGTGAGACAATTGCATTCCCGCGTATGCTCTACCGTCTGTACCCTTAATGATTAATCGCGAGACTATGGAAGAAACCGGCTCCAAAGCGTGGCTCAGTGGCGTAGCTTACGGGTTAACGTCTGGGACAGCACAGCTCCCGTATGCTTTGTTGCGTTTTTATCACCAACTCGGATTATCAGATGCCGAAGTGCTTCTGCTGATTCAATTGCTCGGCTACCGTCAGGCAGAATTCAATGAGTTTCCTACCCTGGAAGAGCTCGCGGGACGAATGGGACTTGCCCCCGAAGGCATCGCCAGAATGCTCCAGCGGTTAATGCGGGATGGATATATATCCATTGATGAGCATCGGGACGAAGAGAGGGATATTCAGTATGAGCGTTACGATTTGCATGGATTATATGCCAAACTCGCAACGTGTGTCGCTGAAGATGCAGCAGCAGCAGCAAGGCAACAGCAAATGAGCATGAATGCACGTCCTAATTCGAACAGTGTTCAAATAGAAGAGGAAGAACGTAATATGTTTTCCATCTTCGAAAAAGAATTTGGTCGTCCGCTTTCACCGATGGAATGCGAAACGATCTCCAGCTGGCTGGATCAGGACCGTTATCAAGAAGAACTGATATTGATGGCCCTGAAGGAAGCCGTATTTGCCGGTAAAGTACATTTCCGCTATATTGACCGGATTTTGCTGGAGTGGAGTCGCAACCGAGTGAAAAATGTTCAGGACGCGAAGGCATACACGCAGCGTTTTCGCAGCGGTGGACGTTAGTCCGAGTGCAAAGGGAATTCATGGAACAGGCCAGAAACATTCTGAGCCTGTTTTTTGATTTTGGAAGGAAATATAGATGTCTACAATGAAGTGAATGATGAACTCATCATCTATTCAGGCACGGTTATGATAAAAATTTTAAAAAATTTAAATAAATACGCAGGGGCAGCCCAGAACGTTGTCGTCTATTGTAGTGGAGAGGAGGGGAGAGTCATTGACGAAGCGCGCTTAATCGAACAAATCCGTCAAGGGGATGCATCCAAGTTTCGCTTGTTGATCGATAAGTACAGCCAGCATGTATACCATGTGGCATATTCCGTACTTAGGAACGATCAGGAAGCGCAGGATGCAGCTCAGGAGGCGTTCATTCAGATGTATAAATCTCTCCCCGATTACCGTTCCGAAGGCTTCAAAACGTGGCTTACCCGAATTGCCTTTCACAAAGCCATTGATGCAAAGCGCAAGTTAGGCCGGCGAAGCAGTGAAGATCTGGGTGGAGAAGAACGAATAATCAACCTGCCTGGAAGCGAGGAAGATATTTTGGCCCGGCTCGTTCGGGAAGAGCGCAAGGAAACCCTGCGTGAACGAATTAATCAACTGCCTGCCCAGCATAGGGACATCATTACTGCGTATTATCTAAGCGAAAAGAATTATGAGCAGATCGCACATGATGCCCAGGTGGCTGTCAAAACCGTGGAATCCCGTTTGTACCGTGCCCGGCAGTGGATCAGAAGTCATTGGAAGGAGGATGAGTGGCGTGAGTAAAAACGAGATGTACAGTGTGCAGGACTGGACGGACTATATCGAAGGACGAGTTACCGGGGACCAAGTTGTCAGGATGGAACAGGCCATAATCGAAGATCCGGAAGCCATGGATAACTACCTGGAAGCGATGGGTATTCATCAAACATTGCCACAACTGGACAACCCGAATGAATTTGCGGATTCCATCATGGAGCGTATTACGGACCTGAACCATTCAGGACGCAAGCGCAAACCACGTTCAGGCCGAAGCAGGCGCTGGCTGGAGCACAAGGTGTTTCATTATGCTGTAGCGGCTTGCCTGACGCTAATCTTTCTCTCCTCCGGAGTGTTTGATAAGGTAGCGCCCTATCACAAGTTCCATGACGGCGAGCAGAGGGGATCTTTTACACAAAAATGGACGGAAGCCGCCACCACATGGCTGGATAACTTCAAGCCTAAACCATAAATCATACGCATTGCCTGAATAGAAAGGATGACGACTGTGCAATCAGATCGTAACAAAATATTTGCATTTTTATTGAATGTGGTCCCAGGTCTTGGTTTTCTATATTGGGGTCGAACCGCTAAGGCGATGATTTACCCATTACTCGTGTTTGGCTCTTTGATTGGTGCCTTCATGTTGGCAGTAATTGGCGATGAACGGGACCTGATGATTTTCGGAGCACTCGCTGCCTTTTTCTTCTGGTGCATCAACATGCTGGACATTATCATTGTTCTGCTGCGTACCTCTTCTGCACGTAATGCTCATTACAGGGGCTACGAGGCTCACTATGGTCAATATGCAGGAGGTCCATACGAACAGGGCTATCCGAATCAAAATGGCGTTATGGAGCCAATGGATGGGGAAGAAATGCATCAGCATTCTGCCCATGGCTATGGTATTCCTGAGGGTACATACAGCCCACCCATGTATCGAAAAGGCAGTGAAGGTGAACGCTTCTTTACAATATTACTGTCGTTCATCCCTGGTCTGGGGCATCTTCATCTGGGGCTGCTGCATCGGGGACTATCATTTCTGATCGCATTCTTTGGTTCCTTCGCGATGATGGTCTTTGTTGCATCCATTACCAATGAAGAGACCTTTCTGATGTTTCTGCTTATACTGCCTGTTATTTGGGTTTACTGCATGTTTGACGCTGTGCAGCATGCACATCGAAAGCAGGCAGGGGAAGTATTGCAGGACCGGACGTTGTTCGAAGAATTGGAAATGGGCAGAGCATCAGGACGTCGGAGCAAGGTGTTAGCTACCCTTTTGTCAGCTTTTCCCGGGGCAGGTCATTTGTACTTGGGCCTTCAGAAGCGAGGAATGCAATTAATGTTCTTGTTCCTCGGCAGTATTTATATACTGGACCTGCTGCATTTGTCCGTTTTCCTGTTCATGATTCCATTGGTTTGGTTCTACAGTTTCTTTGATGGGCTGCAGTGTTCAAGCCGATATGGCCGGGAACCGCTTACGGATCAACCGATATTTAAGGATTGGGCTAGACATCAGCGTCTGATTGGATTCGGTATTGCAGCACTTGGCGTGTATTATCTGGCGATCCGGCTTGTCATTCCGCAATTGAACGAAATGTTCCCTAATCTGTTTATGACGTATGAAATCCGTTCCTATGTGAACACGGTTATTGTTTCGCTATTGCTTATTTTTGGCGGTTTGAAGCTGCTCTTCGGGAAGCAGCGTCCGATTGCGCAGCATAGTGGACTAAGCGGAAAAGAAGACGATTCGGCTAATCTGTTCCTGTTCAAGGATCGGGATAATTGATTGTAAATTAAGGTTAATTTCGCGCTAGCAGGAACCCTAAACCCAAAAACACGCTATGAGCTGAACAATCAGTCATAGCGTGTTTTTGATTTGGTCCTGAATAACAGTGATGAAATGATGGCTATTTTGAAATACCTTTCAGCAGCAGCTGACGATACATCACTTCGAACAAAAACTCAAATGCTTCCAGATGTCTTTTGGCTTCAAATGCATCTTTGCCCCAGGCATAAATGCCGTGATTGCGCAGTAAAATTCCCGGGACTTTCGGGTCAAGTGTACCTGGAACCAGTTCGGCAATGGAAGGAATATCAGCAAAGTTAGGCAGTATCGGCACACGAATCTCGGCATTTTCTTCCCAAATGTTAAAAGCCTTGATCAATTCGATGCCTTGGATCGGCACATGACCTTCTGGGCCAAAGAACTCGCTGATCAGGTTGTTAAATACTGTGTGTACATGGAATACAGCCCCGCAGCCAGACAACCGATAGATTTCACAATGAATCAGCGTTTCTGCACTTGGTTTCAGGGTTGTTGTTTCGATCGCTTTGCCATGCTTGTCCACAAACAGGAAATCTTCCGGCGTGCGAAGTGATTTATCCTTGCCTGAAGCCGTAACGGCAAAATAAAACTGCTCGGGATCGAACTCTCCCACACGCATCGACAGGTTGCCGCTTGTTCCAGGGAACCAGTTGCGACTGGCAAAGAGGGCTTTTATATCAGCTAGTTCCTCCAGCACCTGACGTTTGTGTTCCAATGTAATCTTCTCAAAACCCATCTTTACAGCACTCCTTGTGTTTGCTTCTGTTTCATGTCTTCCATAATATCGTAAAAGGTAGCAAAGGGCACATGGTCTACACCAAGTTCTATGCACTTGTCCGTCAGGATGGAACGGGAGTACACCAGATCGGCAATTTTGGCACCTTCAAAATCGGTTAGACTGTCTCCGATCAGAATCCGATTATATTGTTCTTCCGGGAATGTGCGGATTACCGTCGTTTTGCACATACCACAGCCGTTTTCACAAGGGGGCTGACACGGATTAGGCCATTCAATTCGGATGAAATCACCTGTAAAGTCTGCTCCGTTACAATAGACGTGATCTTGTGGAATGTTAAAAGGTGCAAGCAGTGGTTCGATAAAAAAGTCCATACCACCACTGGTCACATTAAATTCAATGCCTTCGTTCCGAACATATTCCAGAAACTCGCCAAATCCCTCGCGGATGCCGGCTTGTCCAAGCACAAATTCCACGATTTCATCCTTTTGCGATGTAGGCAGCAGAGCGAACATGGCCCCGACGCCTTCACGCAATGATATTTTCTGTTCGACGGTGTCTCTCATGATCGGATGAATACCTTCGGGCTTAAAATGTTTCATGATCGCCACAATATTGTCCGAGAGGGTAATCGTACCATCAAAATCACAGAAAATGACCGTTTTCTTGTCACTTCTCATCGTTCTCCACCCCACAGGTCGAGTGCACTTTTCAACTCGGGGTGCTCAGATGCATACTCTGCAAGCGGAATTCCGCGCTGTGCCGCTTCAATGGCTTGCAAGAATGCACGTCCACCCGCCTCAGTACCCATTGGATGTCCGTGGATACCTCCACCGGCGTTCACGATGACATCCGTGCCAAAATCACGCAGAATTAAGGGTACAAGACCTGGGTGAATCCCAGCGGAAGGAACGGGCATACTGGTTCTGACCGGGAGTTCTTTGGAGAGCAGCTGCTCCGTAATGGCCATATTCTCTTCTTTTGGCATGGTCACCGATCCATAAGGCGAAGGGAAGAGAACGAGATCCGCTCCAGCAAGACGCATCAGTTGACCCAGCAGCACCGAAGCGGATATCCCGTAATGCGGTGAAGGGTACAGTGCGCCAGCAAGTGCAGGATGCGCCATGATCGGCACATTAATGTCCGGATCGCTTGTAAGCTCGTGCAGAACGTCATATCCGTACGACAAAACGTTAAACAACAGGGCATTGGCACCCGCATCAATCGCTCGTTCAGCCTGCTTCTTCAACCTTGAAGTTGGGCCGGTCAGGTTGGCGGCATAAAGCAATTTCTTGCCGGTCTCCTGGCGGGCCTGCTCAGCAGCCTTCATGCAAACCTCGACTCTTTTCTCGATAGGTGTCAGCTTGTTCTCAAACAGAATTTCGTCATCCTTGATCAGATCAACTCCGCCAAGAGCCTGACGGATAAACTGTTCGCGCAGTTCATCCGCATCCAGACCAATGACCGATTTGAAGATGCTCATTAACAAAGGACGATCATGAACACCAAGCAGATCACGAACCCCATTCAATCCGAATTTGGGACCAGGGAATGCACTAAGGAATCCGTCAGAGAAGCCCAGTCTTGTCAGCTTGATCCGGCCATCCATCGAGATTTTGCCGAAGACAGTGACGAGCAGAGCCGGAATATCGCGGCTGAAGTTTGCATCAGGATATCCAATCGTAATATCTGCATATCGTTCTCCTGGAGCCATACCCTCATGTTCATGTACTTCTACGCTAATCACTTCGCCAAGATGTTTCTGCATGGCTTCACGCTTGGCTTGCGGCAATTCAGTCCAACTGCCGACAGTCATGCCGACTGCAATGGATTCCGCCTTTTTGCGGAAATCTGCACGATCATCGTGCAGACGATATGTGGCAGTGCACATGTTGTTCATCGTAAATCTCCTTCCAAAGCAGCTCCCATCTCCCGTGAGCGCTCTGCGCAGCGGTTGACGGCTGCAATCACGTTTTCAAAGAAATCGCCCTCATCCAGTGTTTTGAGTGCTGCCTGTGTGGCGCCTCCAGGTGAGGTAACATCACTGCGAAGCTTCATGGGCTCCGCTCCCGTTTGCTGAACCATTCTCGCCGCACCAAGTACAGTTTGAACAGTCAGGTCGCGGGATTGCTGGCTGGACAGTCCGCCGCGGATCCCCGCGGCTATCATGGCTTCCATCAAATAGTATACATAAGCCGGGCCGCTTCCGGAAATACCCGTGAGCACTTCCAGTTTCTCTTCAGGAACAATGGTGACAATGCCCACCGCTTCAAACATCGTCATAACCGTACTGCGCTGCTCATCTGTAATTTCGGCGGAGAAGGCAAGTCCTGTTGCACCAAGTCCAATCGTACTGGATGTATTCGGCATGGAGCGAGCGATCGGTTGTTTGCGGCCGAGCAGTGTCTGCATCGTGCGGATGGATAATCCGGCGATGACAGAGACAATAAGCTGGTCCGGTGACAGGAGGGGACCAAGCTCACGAAGAGCTGCCGCAGCGTCTTTTGGTTTCATGGCCAGTACAATAACGGGAGAAGCGGAGAGCACTTCCGAAGATTGGGATGCCGTTCCGGTATGAACGGCATAACGAGTACTTAGCTCTTCCTGACGTTTCTGATTGCTCCGGTTCAGCATCGTAATATCCTGCGGGCGTACAACGAGGCGGGAGATCAGTCCGCGCACAATGGCTTCTGCCATGGCACCTGCTCCGTGGAAAGTAATCTTTTGTTGTAATAACGTCTGTTGTTCTTGACTCATGGTTATCGTTCCTCCTATATGGCTGTAGCTGCGATATTATTGCCGAATTTGTCCATTGCCGGTAACGCGGTATTTGGTAGAAGTAAGGGCAGGTAGTCCCATCGGACCGCGAGCATGCAGCTTCTGTGTGCTTATTCCTATTTCAGCTCCATAACCGAACTCGAATCCGTCCGTGAAGCGTGTGGAAGCATTGTGATAGACTGCGGCAGCATCCACATCATGCAAAAAGCGTTCCGCATGTGCTGTATCACGGGTGACGATACATTCGGAATGTTTGGTGCCATAAGTTGCAATATGTTGCATGGCTTCTTCCAGACCCTGCACAACTCGTATATTCAAAATATAATCATTATACTCCGTACCGTAGTCTTCTTCCGTCACGGGAAGGGCAGTAGGGACCAGACGACGAGTCGTGTCACAACCCTTCAATACAACATTCGCCTCACGGAATTGTTCGGCTAAGGCAGGCAAATGTTGTTCTGCATAAGCAGCATGAAGCAGCAGGGTTTCCATGGAATTACATACGGATGGGCGCTGTGCTTTTGCGTTGATCGCAATTTCTGCTGCCATGACGGGATCGGCCGTTTCATCCACATACGTATGGCAGATTCCTGCGCCTGTTTCGATGACGGGTACCGTTGCATTGGCCACCACGTTACGAATCAGTGAAGCACCGCCTCTTGGAATAATGACGTCCAGTAGTCCATTCAGCTTGAGCATTTCATCGACGGA
Organism: Paenibacillus sp. 7516; assembly: GCF_002272715.1. Taxonomy (NCBI): domain Bacteria; kingdom Bacillati; phylum Bacillota; class Bacilli; order Caryophanales; family Paenibacillaceae; genus Paenibacillus; species Paenibacillus sp. 7516. The sequence continues at coordinate 87,562 of NZ_NPBI01000039.1, read as the reverse complement.
AGAGCGGTTAGCGTCTTCCACGAGCTGCAGCGCATCCGGCGGTAGGTCTGTTTTGGCTAGTGCCTGATGAAGTACTTCTACAATACGACGATTGGAAGAGAGGGCAGAAGAACCCCCGCGCAGCAGAACGGCATTGCCAGTCTTGAGGCATAGCCCTGCTGCATCAACCGTGACGTTAGGACGGGCCTCATAGATGATGCCAATCAGGCCAATCGGCACCCTTAATTTTTCAATGTGGAGTCCATCTGGACGCGTAAATGATTCCAGTACTTCACCAACAGGATCTGGGAGTTCAACAATCTGACGCAATCCCTCTGCAATTCCCGCGATACGCTCTTTGTTCAAAGCGAGACGATCAAGCATGGATTCTGGCGTCCCTTGCTCTCTACCGCGTTCGAGATCTTCCGCATTGGCGGTAATAATGGATTCCGATTCCGTAATAAGCGCATCCGCCATGGCAAGCAAGGCTTTATTTTTCTGGTCTGTACTCAAACGGTTTAATTGTGGAACAGACGATTGAGCTTTGCTGGCTTTTTGTCTTACTTCACTCATCTGAAATTCCTCCTTTATTTATGCAAGTCCATGTCTCTAACCTATACATACAATTACTTATTATTTTAACGTAATCCATTCGTCTCGATGGATGACCTCAAGCCGGTGGATGGCATTCAGTGTCTTCATGACTTCTCCACTTGGCAAACCTGCGATAAGGCGAAGCTGATCATCATCATAATTGACAATGCCTCGGCCAAGTAGTGTTTCGTCCATACCTATGACCTCGACAACGTCTCCTGCATGAAATGTGCCAAGCACACTTTTGACGCCTACAGGCAGCAAACTATGACCGCCGTGAACAAGAGCTTCTTCGGCACCAGCATCCACGACAACCGTACCGAGAGGTGTTGACATGAAGCCTAACCATTGTTTCTTGCGCGATAGTGCGGCCAGACGAGTTTCGAAATAAGTCCCCTTGCCGCAGCCCTCCACCGCGTTTTGCAAGTCGCCGGGTTCCTTGACGCTGCCCACAAAGACAGGGACGCCTCCGCGTGTTGCCACTTTGGCTGCATCGACCTTGGACCGCATGCCACCTGTACCGACCGATGAACCTGAACCTCCGGCATACGCATAGATTTCTTCTGTAATGTCAGGAATTCGATCATAACGTACAGCACTCGGATCCTTGCGGGGATCTGCCGTATAGAGTCCGTTGGTATCCGTGAGAATAACAAGATGCTGGGCTTTCACCAAATTGGCAACGAGCGCAGAGAGCAGATCGTTATCCCCGAATTTCAACTCGTCTACTGAAACCGTATCATTTTCGTTGAAAATGGGAATAACGCGTTGTCTGAGCAGCTCTTCCACGGTCATGCCTGCATTTCCCATCCGTTTCCGACTGTGAAAATCGGTTCTGGTTAGCAAAATTTGTGCTGTAGTAACGCGGTGCGCTGCAAAAGCCTGTTGATATGCCTGCATCAACAATGCCTGACCTACTGCCGCAGCCGCTTGCTTCTCATGCAGCATTTTGGGACGCTGAGGGTAACCAATTTCACGGAATCCGGCAGCAACGGCTCCGGAAGTGACCAGGAGAACTTCATGGCCCTGTTCATAGAGCGAAGCGATCTCACTGGCGTAAAATGATATGGAACTGCGGTCAAGGCCGCCTTCCTCGGTGGTAAGCGAACTGCTCCCAATCTTGACTACTATTCGTGAAGACATGCTTTCACTTCCTTAAACATAATGAATGAGATACCAATGGAGCGTTATCCAGGTACAAAAAAAACTCCCGTCCTTTGTTGTAAAAAGGACGAAAGTTTGTTACTTCCGCGGTACCACCTTTATTGATGATTGCATCATCCGGCTCTCGCCCTGTAACAGAAGGCACTGTCCTGCATAAACAGGCCGCTCAGGGGTAGGTTTCGGAGAGAAGCCGCGGTAAATTCTTGCAGCCCGGTGGAATTTACTCTCTGGGCGCGGCTTGTTCTCTCGTACTGGTCCCGTCATCACGTTTCGTTCGATATTTGTTAATAACATACCATGGAAACTTGGCAGATGCAAAGGGGTATACTGCCTTTCATTACTTAAACAAGTTCAGCTTGCCAATCCTTCTGGCAGCTTCCTCCAATCGCTTCTCGTCACTCAGCAAACCTGCGCGGACATAGCCTTCTCCATGTGTACCAAACCCGATACCCGGTGCCACAGCGACTTTGGCTTCCCGAAGCAGTAAATCTGCAAATTCGGCTGAGGTAAACCCGGAAGGAACAGGCAGCCAGCTGAAGAAAGAACCCCCGGGCTTCGAAGCCTGCCATCCGATGGAGGAAAGTGCTTCATATAATGCATTACGGCGGGATTCATACCGCGCAACCAGATCGGTAACACATTGTTGGGAGGAAGTCAGGGCAGCAGCTGCCGCTGCCTGAATGCCGCCAAATAGGCTAACATAAATGTGATCCTGGAGCAGATTGATTTTGGAGATAATCTCCGCATTACCAAGGGCGAAGCCTACCCGCCAGCCTGCCATATTGTAGGTTTTGGATAATGTATAGAACTCAATTCCGACTTCCTTGGCGCCAGGCGCCTGCAGGAAACTGACCGGACGATGTCCGTCAAACCCAATCGCACCATAAGCGAAGTCACTGGCAACGACAATCTTGTTCCGGATGGCGAATTCCACGGTATCTTCATAGAATGACAGCGGGGCAGTCGCGGATGTTGGATTGTTGGGATAGTTTAAATACATCAGCTTGGCCTTATCGCGAACTTCATCCGAGATTGCCTCGTAATTAGGAAGGAATGCATTCGACTCCAAAAGAGGCATAAAGGACATTTGCGCTTTGGCAAGAGCCACCCCGGACCAGTAATCCGGATAACCCGGATCAGGAACGAGACATACATCCCCGGGATTAAGCAGCACTTGCGGCAGCTGTACAAGCCCCGTTTTCCCACCAAACAAAATGGCAACTTCAGTCTCCGGATCCAGGTCAACGTTGTAATCTTCTTTATAACGTTTGGCGATGGCTTCCTTCAGGAAGGCATGTCCACTGAAAGGTGAATATTTATGATAAAGCGGATTTTCTGCAGACTCCTGCAATGTTTTTACGATATGCGGTGGTGTAGGAGTGTCCGGGTTCCCCTGACCAAGATTAATCACGTCGTGACCACTTGCAATTTCACGGTTAACATTTTGCACGAGTGTTGCAAAAAATTGCGTTGGCAGCTGTGTCATGACGTCTGAGGTAGGTATATCAAAGGCGGAACGACCCGAATTTTGCTGTAGATTACTCATTAATTTCATCACTCCGGTTCATAAAAATGGGAATAGTATTCATTAATTTATCACGCTAATCCCGAGCTGTATAGAGGGGATAAGTGATTTGAGGTTTTTTTGTCTACCGTGCAAATGGGTTTTTGTACAAAACCGAATGGACCAGATTCGTGTTTGTCCATTGTCGAAGAAGATGCTTTATCTTATGATCATTTACGATAATGATAATCAATATCATTGAGAGAACGCTTATCTATCTAGGGGGAAAGAAAAAATGAAACAAAACGGCTTTCGTGTGATGAGCACGACATTCATGATTGCAGCGTTATCCGTACTGCTGCTTGCTTGCGGCAATTCGTCCACTAACGGTTCAGGTGACGGAGAGACAACTGCTGCGGCAACATCCAATGACTCGCAGGCAGCTGCAGAGAACACCGAGCAAGAAGAGGTCGCAGAGGCAGACAACACGAGTGTAACAAAAATAGTTAAAGACTGGACCGGGCACGAAGTGGAAGTTCCGACCCATCCGCAGCGTGTCATTTACCACGGCGAGGTTACCGGGGATCTATTGGCTCTCGGGGTAGTTCCTGTAGGTATTCTTAAAAATGAAGGTACGGTATTCGATGATCAGGTGGCAGACGCAGAAGATGTTGGTTTTCCAATCAGTGTTGAAAAGTCTCTATCACTCAATCCTGACCTGATCATTTTCTCGAATGATGATGAAACGCAATATGAGCAGATTTCAAAAGTTGCTCCGACGGTGACGTTCAACTCCTTCTGGCCACTCGAAGAACGGATGCGATTCTTGGGAGATTTGCTCGACAAAAAACAGGAGGCGGAAGAATGGCTGACCGCTCATGCCAAGGCAACAGAGGAAATGTGGGATCAGCTGCGTGCAAATGGGTTGAAGGAAGACGAAAGTGCATCGGTATTTACCATGTATCCAGGTAATCGATTGTTCGTGATGGCGGGTGCAGGATTGCCCCAGCTGCTCTACGGACCTGGCGGTATGAAGCCAACCCCTGAAATCCAAAAGGTACTGGATGAAGAAGTAGGATTTGTTGAAATATCACAGGAAAAAATGGCAGAGTTCGCTGGAGACCGCATATTTATTTTGAATGCAGTAGATCAAGGGGCACAGCAATCAACGGAAGAATTGATGAATAGTGTGGTGTGGAATAATCTGCCTGCGGTCAAGGAGGGCAAGGTTTATCGATTTGATATCGTCAAAGCATCGAGCGATGCTACATCAAGAGAGTGGCTTCTGCAAGAATTGCCGAAACAGATGATTCAATAAAAGACCATTTCTTATCCTGAACAGGGCCTTCAACGTAACGTTGAGGGCTCTTATTAAAGTTTTTGATCGTGTATAAGTGTCTTCTGTATATATGCTGGAATAATGAGGCTTTACGGCGTATAATCAGAATACATTAATGATAACCATTCTCATTCAGAGTAAGTATGAGGTGAAACGGAAGTGCAACAAATGATCGCAAACGGTAATCCCCTATTTTTCTCCGCATTCCTGTTCCGCTACGTTCATATCGGTCGTCATATCGAACCTTCTGAACAGGTTATGCTTGAAGTCAGCTGTGATCGGCATGTGCTGCTGTTCTGTGAACAGGGCGAAGGCCGTATATATATCGGATCAGAGTTATACCCATTCATCTCCGGCAAGATATACCCCATGGCTCCAGGAGAGAATTATCAGTTGGAGCATAACCGTTCGGATGACATGAAATATACAGTGCTTCAATTCGATGCCGTGCACATGTTAACAGGGGATCCGGAACTTTACACACGTTCTTTATTTGAAGAAAGGGACCAGATGAACGACTTTTCACCCGGCGCGTTATTCGGCATGCTGGATTTGTTGAAATCGGCTACCCTCTATCAAACGGATGCGGAATATAGCCGGTTAAATGTACATTTTCAAAAATTGATGGAACTAGTGGTGTCCCGCTATACTCTGCCCAAAACAGAACAAAGCCCGGATGTCAGAGTACAGAGCACAATTCAATACGTGGACGAGCATTACGCTCAGGATATAAGTGTACAGAAGTTAGCGCGGCTCGCGAATCTTCGACCAGCTCAATTTACAGCTTTGTTTAGGCAAATTACAGGCCGTAAGCCTCTTGAATACGTGAACCATGTACGCATTGAACAGGCGAAGGAATGGCTGTCCCTTTCCGATGAACCTCTGCGCGATATTGCGGGTCGTGTAGGTTTCCGGGATGAGTACTATTTCAGCAGACGCTTCAGGCAGCACACCGGACTGGCTCCCCGGCAATATGATCGATCTCTTCAACGACATACGCTTGTTCAAGATTGGGCTGGACATGAAGTAAACATTCCTGGACATCCTGAGCGGATTCTATTCTATGGAGATTCGGCAGGGGACTTACTTGCGTTAGGGCTCCCCGTGCTTGATGGCAAAGCGTATGATGTTTTACCTTCCATTGATTTGGAATGGACCGTGCAGAAGCAGCCGGATCTGATTTTGTTGGATAGCACGAATGAACAGTTATACCAGCGGCTTTCCCGTATTGCCCCTACTTTGATATACAATTCCCATGCGAGCCTGGAAAAGCGCATTTGCAAAGTGGGAAGCTGGTTTGGCATGGAGCTGGATGCAGAGACATGGATAGGATCGTATCACAGGAGAACCGAGGAGATGTGGAGCAGCATAAAACCATGGATTCAGCTTGGCGAAACGGCTTCGGTGCTTGTGCATCATCGAGGTGTCCGCTTGTTTGTCATGGGCAATATCGGACTGGCTCCGTTTCTGTATCACCCTCAGGGGTTTACGCCTGTAAGCAAAGTGCAGGAAGCTCTAGCTGCCGGGAGGGCCTACAAGGAGATTTCAACAGAGTCGATAAGCCAGTATGCGGGGGACCATATTTTTGTCATGCTGCCAGAGAGCGATGCGGCCAGGGCAGCAACGGAGAAGCTGTTTGAAAGTGATGAGTGGAAGGAGCTGCCCGCCGTTAAAAATGGAAAAGTCTACACGTTGGATGAGCAGGTGTGGAATATGGGAGACGCCTTATCGTACAGCCGATTGCAGAGCCTGTTCCCTGAATTGCTGAAACGAACTACCCCATCCTCTATAATCGTTAACTAGCAGCGATTGAAGTCATAAATAAGGTTGATCAAAACGTTGTTGCAGGCTTCGCGCGGATCAAGCTATGATAACAGGTATTACAGTTCGGAGGAGTGCACGTCATGACAAAACAACAATTGGGGGAAATGCGTGTTGCCCTAATTCAGGGTGACATTCAGCTTGGTAATCCTGAGGCCAATCATAAACATATGCAGACTCTGCTTGAGCAAGCAGTGGAACAATACCCGGATCTGGGGCTGGCCGTGCTGCCGGAAATGTGGAATACAGGTTACGCTTTGGAACAAATCCATGAGCTCGCTGACCCGGAAGGGCAAAAATCACGGGAGTGGTTATCGGCATTTGCCGAGAAGCATCAGATTTCAATTGTCGGTGGATCCATAGCAGAGAAACGAAATGGACAAATTTTTAATACCATGTATGCCTACAATAGGGAAGGTAAGCAGGTTACACGTTATGACAAATTGCATCTATTCCGTCTGATGAATGAGGAGAAATATTTGCAGCCTGGAGCTGATCCTGAAATTTTCGAACTGGAGAACGGTCTGACAGCGGGGGCGTCCATCTGTTATGATATCCGTTTTCCAGAACTAGCCCGTACGCTTGCATTGAATGGGGCCAGAGCATTGATCGTACCTGCAGAATGGCCGAATCCACGTTTGCACCACTGGCGCACACTGCTGACAGCACGAGCGATTGAAAATCAGATGTATGTGATTGCATGCAACCGAGTCGGTAAAGGGGGAGACACCGAATTTTTCGGACACTCTCTCATTATTGATCCTTGGGGCGAAATTGTGGCTGAGGGCGGAGAAGGGGAAGAGATCGTGACTGGACTTATTCGTCCTTCCCTTGTAGATGAAGTGCGGGGACGCATTCCGGTTTTTGAAGACCGTAGACCTGGTATTTATTTTGGTGCAAAATAATCAAAAGAATAATTCCAGTAAAGTGTTTATTCTTCCAGGAGGCGGGTAATGATAACTATCCCGTCACCAAGGAGGATGATCAATCAATGGACAACCATGTGAAAGATACGCTCAGGAGACTGGAACAGGAAAACACAAGGGAAGATCACTTGAGGCCATTCTTAGAGAATGGTGCAGGAGGGCTATCACCGCCTGAACAAGCCGTTCAGGATGAAGGCCGACTGGTCAATCAACAGAATAGGCTGACGAGTGAACGTAATTTGCGAAAATAACCAACAAGACATGACTATCTCTTATGTACGTTTCTACGTTAACTTTAGATCATGATATCAGCAACATTGTGATGTAACGATGCACTGCGATTTCATGCAAGAGCTTGATCCTGCTTATGCGGGAGAAGAGTATAGAACAAAGGCTTGGCCCATGTGGGTCAAGCCTTTGTTTATTTTGTTACCTTTGAAATGATTAATTTACAGAGGCAGGATTCTCATAGTCTCCTTCGGAAAGCTTGGCAACCGTCTGTTTAAATGTCTCAATAAAAGCTTCTGCCGCTTTGGACAGTACACGTCCCTGACGGTAAGCGACCACGAGAGTACGACTTGGGACAGGTTCAGCAAGTGGTACATAGACAGGCACAAACTCACTGCGTGGTGCCCTGGCTATAAAGCGTGGAACAAGGGTAATGCCCATGCCTGTAGCTACAAGGGATTGCACGGTTTCTATGTTATTGCTCTCAAATACGACACTCGGATTGAATCCAGCCTGCTCGCACAGATCAAAGGTCAGCTTGCGGAAGCCTTGTCCTTTTTTCAATACAACAAAAGACTCGTCCCGAAGCTCCTCCATATGCACAGGGATGGGATGATCCGGATTCCCCCTGACGGCAAGGGGGTGATGAGGCGGTACGGCCAGATCGATTCGCTCTTCGCCGATGGCAACGTATGACAGGCTTGGTTCCTGCAAGGGTAAGGAGAGCAGGCTGAGATCAGCTTTGCCGCTGGCTGTCAGTTTCTCCAGCGTTAGACCAGCGTCTTCAAGCAGCGTAACTTCGATATCCGGATACGCTTGCTGATAAGCGGGGAGTACGTGCGGCAGAAGGTGGGAACCGGTGATTGGCATGCTGCCCACAACGACTTTACCTTTGCGCAGCTGGGAGATATCTGACATTTCCTGTCTGAGCAATTCCACAGCATCCACGATTTTTTGGGCTTGCTCCACAAAGGTGACCCCAGCATGTGTCAACTCCACCGTGCTGGTATTACGCTGAAAGAGCAGAACGCCAAGCTCTTTCTCAAGTTTAGACAATTGCTGACTGAGTGAAGGCTGAGCAATATGAAGTTTCTCTGCCGCCCGGGAGAAATTCCGTTCTGCAGCAATCTGCAGCGTATATTGAAGTTGTCTGAATTCCATAAGCACTTGTCATTCCTTTCGTTATGTCACCATTATATCATCATGGATAAATAAATCATTTTTCTATAATGAATATAGATAAAAAGCATTGACACTCGTGGTGAAGCAACGTAGTATAAGCAGTATATGATAATGATAATTGTTATCAATTAAGAGCCGCTGTGGATACAGTGGTTTATTGTCGTTTAACTCATTATAGGTCAAACCTATTACAGCTATAGATATTATATCTTGGAACAATGAAGGACAGGGTGATATATTTATGTCATTCAAGAGCTTCACGGTTTAGACAAACACAGAGGCTCTTCCAAGGACCGAACTTATGATGAGGTGAAAATGATGAGTAAAAAAACGATGTTTGAGAAAATTTGGGAAAATCACGTAATTCATCAGGAAGAAGGAAAACCGAGCATTCTGTATATCGATCTCCACCTTGTACACGAGGTAACTTCTCCACAGGCATTTGAAGGTCTGCGTTTGTCGGGACGCAAGGTACGTCGCCCTGAATTAACATTTGCTACAATGGATCACAACGTTCCTACCAAGGATCGTTTCAATATTACAGATCCAATTTCCAAGCAACAAATTGATACACTCTCTCAAAACTGCCGTGACTTTGGCGTAAAACTGTATGATCTGGATACGATCGACCAAGGTGTTGTACACGTTATGGGACCAGAGCTCGGTCTGACTCACCCGGGTAAAACCATTGTTTGCGGTGACAGCCATACGTCCACACACGGTGCATTTGGTGCACTGGCATTCGGAATTGGAACCAGTGAAGTAGAGCATGTCATGGCTACTCAATGTTTGCAGCAAGCAAAAGCAAAAACCATGGAGGTTCGCTTCGTCGGGAAGCGTAATCCGGGCGTAACAGCAAAAGACATGATCCTCGCAGTGATTGCCAAATATGGCACAGACTTTGCAACAGGTTATGTTATTGAGTATACGGGCGAATCGATCCGTGAACTCAGCATGGAAGAGCGGATGACCGTATGCAACATGTCTATCGAAGGTGGAGCAAGAGCAGGTATGATCGCTCCGGATGAAACGACATTTGAGTATCTGCGTGGACGTGAATATGTTCCTGCTGGTGCGAAGTTTGATGAAGCTGTTGCAGTTTGGAAAGAGCTTGTTACAGACGAGGGTGCAGAGTTTGATCGTGTAGTAGAGATCGATGTGGAGTCCCTGATTCCGCAAGTAACTTGGGGTACCAGCCCGGGTATGGGAACGGATATTTCATCCAAAGTGCCTGTTCCGGCAGAACTGCCAACTGAAAATGAACGTAAAGCAGCTGAAAAGGCGCTTGAATATATGGGTCTTACACCTGGAACACCGATTTCTGAAATTCCGGTAGACTATGTATTTATCGGTTCTTGTACGAATGGACGGATTGAGGATCTGCGTGCGGCAGCCAAGGTTGCCAAAGGCCATACCGTGTCCAGCAATGTTACAGCAATCGTGGTTCCTGGCTCAGGCCGTGTTAAAATTCAAGCCGAAAAAGAAGGTTTGGACAAAATCTTCACGGAAGCAGGATTTGAATGGCGTGATGCAGGATGCAGCATGTGTCTTGCGATGAATCCGGATGTATTGAAACCAGGACAACGTTGTGCATCGACATCCAACCGTAACTTTGAAGGACGTCAAGGACGCGGAGGACGTACCCACCTGGTATCTCCGGCAATGGCTGCAGCAGCAGCGGTTAAAGGTCACTTCGTTGACGTACGTGACTGGAATTTCAAAACGGAAGCAGTTATCTAACAGGTAACGGACAGAAGGGAGAACGGATCACATGGAAGAATTTAAAACACTGCAAGGCATCGTGGCACCGGTAGACCGGGTCAATGTAGATACAGACGCGATCATTCCAAAACAATTTTTGAAGCGGATTGAACGTACCGGATTTGGACAATTTTTGTTCTACGAATGGCGTTTCGATGAAGAGGGGAATAACAATCCTTCCTTCGAAATGAACAAATCCCGTTATGAAGGAGCATCCATTCTGATTTCCCGTGCAAACTTCGGCTGCGGCTCATCCCGTGAGCATGCACCTTGGGCAATTATGGACTATGGATTCCGTTGTGTCATCGCACCATCTTTTGCAGATATCTTCTATAACAACTGCTTCAAAAACGGCATCCTGCCAATTAAATTGTCTGAAGAGCAAGTAGAAGATCTGTTCCAGCGTACAGCTGCTCATGAAGGCTATGAACTGAATGTTAATCTGGAAAACAAAACGATTACCGATGCACACGGACTGCATATCGATTTTGATCTGGATGAGCACCGTCGTCAATTCTTGCTGCAAGGTCTGGACGATATCGGTCTGACATTGCAACATGATGATGAGATTACAGCGTATGAGCAGCGTCATGCCGCGAAACTGTTTGGATAATATCTGACATATCGAATAAAAAATAGCTTCTGCTTCTCCGTTGGGACGTTGTTCCGATCAGAGACAGAAGCTTTTTCTATTATTCAGTGCTGATTAATTTTGCTGCCTTGTAAGATTTTCACGTTTAAATCAAGTGATTTATACGTAAAATTCCTGATTGTTTTTTGCTGAATACTTCAATATGTAATCCCCGCCATTTTTTAAATCTCTTGATGCGATTGTGATCTTGGTATAGTCCAGTCGCGTCTCTCGGAGCACACGCTTAACTGCTTGAATTCCAAGTGTCTCGTCCATTACAAAGCAGTAAATATTCAAAGCGTACTGGGGGACTGGATTTGCCGTTTGGCCCATATCATGTCCATCTACAATGCCGAGCCCTTTCCAACCTAGCTCACTTGTCAGTGCCTCACTGGCTTTATCCTTGAGCCATAGATCACGTTTGCTGCCTGTCAGACTCTTCATCGGATATTGAATAATCAGCATGTAACCATCGTCTTCAGTAACTTGTCTGTAACCTTGGTCTGAGTAGCGATTAAGAAAACTAATCTTGAATTCGTCCTTATCGCTAAACAAGGCTGGAAAATCCATTCTGGTCGTTGTACCAACCGTACCGACTTCGCCGATATGCTCCACAACCTGATCCTCTTCGAGCCAGTATTCTGCGTAGAGCAGCTTGCCATTGGATGCCTGTTTATACAAAGTGATCACTGGTTTCCCTCCTATGAATAAAATGACTTTCATTCTTTCTTTACGTTACAAAGTAGATTGGACAATTGGCTATGTATGAAGATCTTCTGAAGGTGCCTCATAAAATATAATAGCATCAATGGATGATATCTTTGACAAGATATTCAATTCGTGTTGACTAAAAAGAGGATATTTCTCCAAATTGATTTCTTTTTTCATCTTGGTTCCGACTAAATATGACAACGTTGTAACCGGATGAAAAGCCATTATCTGATAAACTGATTAGTATATTATGGAAGGTTACATAGAGGACAATACGTAGGTACAGAACACAACAGAATGGTGGATGATCTATGAAGAAATGGTCGGCTGCAGTCGTTATCTTTCTGTTCATGTGTTTATTTCCTATCGCAGCCCAAGCAGGCGTCGTGCCCTCAATTGTTCTTGATGGAGTAACCCTTGATCAGCGATCAGGTGCACCAGCAGAAAATGTCGGAAATGCCGTGATGGTCCCAATCCGCATTGTTTCAGAGAACCTCGGTTATCAGGTGAAGTGGGAAAAGGAAACCAAGTCTGTTCTGGTTCAAAATGGGAGCCGCAGTATAGCAATGATGGCCGGTAAAGATACAGCAACAGTCAATGGAAGGCCTGTAAAACTGGATTCCCCACCTTTGGTCAAACAAGGAACGACGCTGGTCCCCTTGCGCTTCGTCGGAGAAGGCATGGGGCTTGAAGTAGGATGGGACAATGGAACCAAGACAGTCAGCCTACGCACCGCACCGCCAATGGCAGAACAAGATGAAGAGGATGAGGCTACCACAACTCCTTCTCCTAGCTTGAATGCCGAGCTTCAGAGTATCAGTTTCAGCAGTAATCGATTGATGATAACGACAAGTGGAGAAGTCAATCCGAAGCTGTCCACTCTCGGTGCACCGGATCGGATTATTGTGGATATGCCTGAAACCACGTTCTCTGAGTCTTTTATCCAAGGACAGGACTTCAGTTCGGATGGCAGTGGCAGCATTGTCGTGACAGATTCCACTGTGGTATCCAAGGTGCGATACGCCATGTTCAGCCATTCACCATCCACGGTTCGTATTGTGTTTGATCTGAAACAATCCGCTACGGCTAAGTGGTCGCTTGGAGATAACCATGTGCTGCTCGTTGATCTGACAGCAAGTAATGGGGAGTCTGCCAGTCAACCTGCCTTACCAACGGATGACGGCAAAAAAATAGTGATTATTGATCCCGGGCACGGGGGGAGGCAGTCGGGAGCAGTAAGTATTTCCGGAAAGTATGAGAAGGACTTTAATCTTGCAGTGAGTTTGAAAGTACAAGCACTGCTGCAGAAGCATGAAGATATTCAAACGGTGATTACGCGTCAGGATGATACTGAACTTTCCTTGCAGCAGAGAGTCGAGATGGCAGAACTTAATCAGGCGGACATATTCATATCCATTCACGGGAACAAATTTACGACTCCTGATCCGAACGGAATAGAAACGCTCTATAGTCGGATAGAGAGCAAAACGCTGGCCGATGTGCTTCATACACATATAATGCCAGCTGCAGGCCTCAAGGATCGTGGTGTGAAAATGGTCAGCCTGCATGTAACTCGTGAAACGTCCATGCCAGCAGTTCTGCTTGAGCTAGGTTTTATGAGTAATCCAACAGATGAAGCACTCATGCTCACAGAAGATTATCAGGACCGGTGTGCAGAAGCAATTGTAGATGGAATTGTAGAATTTTTAGGGCTTTAAGTCCGATTATTCGTAAATACGCAGTTTAGGATAGCTCGTTGTTTTCAGATGTTTAATTGATAAAAAAGGAAATAAAAAGACATTAAAATGTAGAAAAAGCTTGATTTGACAACGTTTTTTTTCTGTTATGTTGGAATATATTCGCAACTTTTGAGAGTACGGGGCGTCTAATAGGTGTCTGGTAATGCCCACGTGGTCAGTCGGAGCTGTAAGTCACAACATGCGGCGAAAAAATATGAGAATGGTAGGGGTGAAGGATGAAGAAGTTCGGTTTTTTGGTACTGTTATTTGTCTTTGGGCTCGTTTTCCCGGGCTATAGTCATGCAGCTGTGGATACGAAAATTATCCTAGACGGGAAAGAAATTGTGCAGCCATCGGATGCCAAAGCGGAAATCATCAATAGCAAAGTGATGGTGCCGATTCGGGTTATTTCCGAGAGTCTGGGGTATGGTGTGGAATGGAAGCAAAGTACAAGCACCGTGACGATAAGCAAAGACAACACTGCCATGCAGATGATTGTAGGACAGAAGACGGCAACGGTGAACGGCAGTAACGTGAACCTGGATGCCCCGCCACTCGTAAAAAATGGTACGACTCTTGTGCCACTCCGATTTATCGGTGAACAAATGGGTCTTAAGGTGGGTTGGAACAACACTACGAAGACAGTAACATTAGTTACCCAGAATTCAGGTTCCGGAAACGGGACAACAACTCCTCCGAACTCCGGCAATAATGGCGGGAGTACGAATGAGGAAGGTCTTGTACTGGTGAACGGCATCAGCTTCAGTGACAACCGCTTCTTTATTGCAACCAGCGGAGAAACGAAGCCGAACGTCTTCACGATGACAGGACCGGATCGGATTGTTATTGACTTACCTAATACAGCATTTGCTGATTCTTTCAGTGAGGGACAAGCTCTTGACAGCAACCAGAATGGACAGCTTGTAGTCAGCGGTTATCCCGATGTCTCCAAGATTCGTTATTCGTTATACAGCAACAGCCCTTCTACTGTTCGTTTTGTCATTGACCTTTCCAGTGCCAAAGGTTATGACGTTCAAAACGATTCGGGTTTGATTATGGTTGATCTGAACAAGCAAGGCTCGACACCTACTCCTCCAGTTGGAGATAATGGCAAGAAAGTTGTCGTCATTGATGCAGGACACGGGGATCATGATCCTGGAGCAATTGGTGTTACCGGTAAACGGGAAAAGGATTTCAACTTGGCAATGGCTTTGAAAGTGGAAGCACTGCTGAAAAAAGAGTCTAAAATTGACGTTGTGTTAACCCGCAGCGATGATACTTTTCTTGCTTTGAGTGAACGTGTGAAAATTGCCGAAAAGGTAAACGCGGATATTTTCATTTCCATTCATGCCAATAGTGGACCTGCTGCTGCGAACGGTGTAGAAACCTTCTATACTCGATCCACGAGTAAGGAATTGGCTACCATCATGCACAAATATCTTCTGCAATCTTCGGGATTAAAGGATCGTGGCGTGAAAACGGCAAGCCTCCATGTTACCCGTGAAACAACAATGCCAGCTGTTCTGCTGGAGGGCGGTTTCCTGAGCAATAAGAGTGATGAAGCAGCTCTGTTCACTGAAAGTTTCCAAAACAGTGTTGCCAAGGGTATTGTTGCAGGAATCAAGGAGTATCTGGGAATTAAATAAGGGTTTACCCTTATGATCAGGAGGCGGAGTTAGAATGAACAAAAAAATATGGATTGCAGCACTGCTGGTAACGGTTATGGCAGTTGCTGCCGGATGCGGAAGCAAGCCAACAGCAGCTCCTGCTCCAAGTCAGACTCAAGGGGCAGGTACGGAAGTTAGTGTCCCTGAGGATCAAAATGATGAGAATGAGACAAATGATACGGAAATTACTGATCCTGTAACTGTGGAAACAGAAGGTACGACATCTACACCGGATTCAACACCTTCCAGCTCAGGTTCGGAAGGAACAACTTCTTCGGGAGGAACTTCTACGGATTCGAGCAGCACTTCACAGCAGGGTACAGAGCAAAAAACGATCAAGGTGTTTTATACCGATCCGGAAGAGCTGGATCTGCATGAAGCCACTGCAAGTATCTCCTACGCAGCAGATGATGATAAATACAAGGAAGCATTTGCGGCTTTGCAACAAACGTCTGATGACAAACTTGTTCCACTGTGGGCCAAAGATATTGAATTGAAGTCCGTAAAATTTGATGCAGGTGCACTTACATTGGACATTCATATGCCTGATACTGCACGTCTTGGTGCAGGTGGAGAAGCATATGCAATTGATGCCTTGAAGAAAACATTCTTCCAGTTTGATGAAGTCAAATCGCTTGATTTGCTGGTGGACGGGCAGCAATCTGAGAGCTTGATGGGCCATGTCGATCTTGAGCATCCAATGACAAGATCCGAATAGTTCCGCTGCAGCATGTTGTTTTACCGTTTTCCAATGGATATCGACCGTTTTACATGAGAGGGGAAATCATAGGTGACTTTTAAATATAACAATCCATCACACTCTAAAAAAGTAGTATCAGCCGTGCTTGCAGGCATGATGGCCCTTAGCGCTGGCGGAGCTGCTATGGCAGCCGAATCAACAGAAGCGGAGCAGAGCCAGACTGCGGCTGTAAGCAATACGACTGCACCTGCAGGTTTGTTCAGTGATATCAAGGTTGGATACTGGGCTGAGAAGCATGTATATAAGCTGGCAAACCAAGGTATCCTTCTCGGTAACAATGGTCTGTTCCGTCCTGGAGATGCGGTAACACAACAGGAAGCTGTAACTATGGCGATCCGTTTTATGAACCAGGAAGGCCAGTTGAACGACAGCACGGCTACGGCATTACCGACAAATATGGAAGTGGGGAATTATTTCAAGCCATATGTGGCTTTGGCGCTTCAACTGGGACTGATTGATAAAACGGAAGAAGCTACAGCAGACGTATCTAAAACAACATGGGGACAAAAGCCTGCATCGCGTGAGTGGATTACCAAGCTGCTGATTCGTTCGTTGAACAAAGAGGCTGAAGCGAAGGCTCAGAACAGTCAGTCCACTGGCTTCGCCGATGATGCAAGCATCTCCACAGATGGCAAAGGTTACGTCAATCTGGCAGTGAGCCTGGAGCTTGCCAAAGGTGTGGAAGGTAACAAATTTAATCCAACCGGATCGGTAACCAGAGCCCAATTAGCGACTTTCTTCAGCAGAGGAGAAGCGTTAACAGATACAGCTTATCCGAACACGTACACGGGTTATGTAACTGGATTAAAAGATGGTCAGATCAGCCTGCTGGTTGATGGTAAAGTAACAAACTTTACGGTGAACAGCAGCACTCCATATTTTACAAAAGATAGTGAGACACGTGCGACAGAACCCAATGTTCAGCTCTATACCAAAGTACAAGTGGTTGGATCTGCTGGTAATGCAGCTTATGTGGAAGTAATCGATGCGACGCCGCAGGTGGAGAGCGTCGAAGGTACATTTGCGCGTTCGTTGTCGGGCAATAAAATTGGGATCTTTGTTGGCGAGAACTATGAAACCTACGGGTACGATGAAGCAACGGCATTTATCGACCAGAACGGGAATGCTATCAAGTTGGCTGATATTACAGCAGACAGCATTATTGAAGTACAGCGCGAAACCTTCTCCGCAGACAAAAAGACTGTGGCAATCCGCGTGAAGTCCGGCATTGTCAACAAAAGTGATAGCGGTGTGATTGCGGAAGTGAGCACAACCGGGAAAACGATCAAGTTCACGAATGCAGCAGGAACCACAGAGCAGTTTACGTATGGTGATAACCTGATCATTCGTTATCAGGATCGAATTCTGTCTTTGGCTGAGCTTAAAGCAGGCAGTACCGTGAAATACACGGTGAAGGACAGTGTTCTGCAAACCATCGAATTGTCTCAGGGTGTAGAGCAGTCTGTGCGTGGCACCTTGGTGGAGATCGGTGGCAATCAGTCAACATTGACGTTTAAACGTGAAGGTGGCTCTCTTGAGGCAAAACTGCTGGCCGAAAATCCGGAGGTAGTGATCAACGGAATCCAGGATGCATCATTGTCAGATCTGATTACGGATGCAACGAATGGTGACCAGGTTGAACTGACGCTGAATGGGGAAGATCGTGTAACACGAATTCAGGTTATTGGACGTCAGATGGAACCGATGAACGGAGCTTCTGTAGTTTCCTACAACAGCAAAACCAAAGTGTTGACTGTGCTGGATAGCAACAAAAAACCATTTGTATTTACGCTGGATGACAAAACGAAACTGGACTACAATTCAACCAAGCCTACGCTTGCTGGATTGGAATCCTTATTGAACGAAGGACGCAAACTCGATCTGACGTATGTGGGAACCAGAGCGTTGTCCGTAAAAGTCATTTACAAATACGAAGGTACGCTTAGCGGCATGGATACGAATAAAAAAACAATCAGCTTATTGTCTGGTAATCAAACCATCACGGTTCCTTATTCTACCGTTCCGGCAATTGAGATCTACAACAAGTCTGGAGCAAGTCTAAGTGACCTGAAGATTGGTGATAAAGTAACCGTTACGCTTGGTTCCAATCAAGATTACGTACAAAAAGTGTCATTGAACACCGTGGCACAATTTGAAGTCGTATCTGTAGAGACCAATGGTCGTGTTCGTGTAAAATCGGACTCACTGACAAGCCAGTTTTACGTGGATCAGACTGTTTTGACAGGTGAAAGTGGACAAAGTATTACAGCTTCTCAACTGACTGCTGGCAATCTGATTAACGTCACTTTCGAAGGAACGACTCCTAAAGCGGTTCAGGTCGTGAAACGGACTTTGGCAGAAGTGACATCTGTTGATGCGACTTCGGTAACGCTGAAGTTGTTTAATGGACAGAGCGAAACCGTACCTGTTAGCGGTGCTGTAAAAGTAATCAAGTCCGGATCTACATTAACCACTTTAAATAGCCTTACGGTGGGTGACCGTGTCGAAATGACCAAGGATACGGATAATTCCACTCGCTTCAGAGTGATGACCATTATGAGTAAGCAGTTCTGGTCTTATGATGCAGTTGGTAACCAAATCCTGGTTAAACGTGAGTCCACTTCAGACACGAATTACCGTTTTGCACTTGGTACAGGCGTATTTGTTCACCAGGGTGACAACACTTTAAGCGTGCAATCTCTCAAAGATAATGATAATATTGTATTGTATCTCCTGAATAACGTTGTCATGGAGATCCAAAAACAGTAATCGTATTTTTCGAGGATCAAAAGAATGACCGTCTTGATGCGGGATCTTTCCCCCATCAGGACGTTTTTTTTGCAAGCTTTTTGGCGTCCCCGCAGAGCTCTCGAAATAAGCTTGAAAGTAAGTCTCCACACGGTGTGGTGATTTTGTGGGAGGTAGCTCTTCATGAATGCAGCGACGGTTAGGCACATACTCGATACGATGGAAGCGATGTTCCCTGATGCACATTGCGAATTAAATCACAGCAATGCGTTTGAATTGACTGTAGCTGTCCTGTTGTCTGCCCAGTGTACCGATGAAACGGTAAACAAGGTGACAGCAGACTTGTTCCAAAAGTACACCAGTCCAGCCGACTATCTGGCAGTTCCACTCGAAGAGTTGGAACAGGACATCCGGCGTATTGGCTTGTACCGGAACAAGGCCAAGCATATTCAGAACATGTGCCGTATTTTAATAGAGCAGTATGGCGGTGATGTACCGCAGGAACATGATCAGCTTGTGACGCTGCCAGGTGTAGGGCGGAAGACCGCGAATGTGGTTGTTTCCAATGCATTTGGTGTACCGGCCATTGCGGTGGATACGCATGTTGAACGTGTATCCAAACGGCTCGGGCTGGCAGGCTGGGACGACTCCGTACTTGAAGTCGAGAAAAAACTGATGAAGCGCGTACCCCGGGATGAGTGGACTATAACTCACCACCGGATTATTTTCTTTGGACGCTACCATTGCAAGGCGCAAAATCCCGGGTGTCATATTTGTCCATTGCTGGACGTATGCCGGGAAGGGAAAAAGCGTATGAAAACGTCCCAAATCAGGAAAGATAAGGAACGTGCTACAACCCCAAAACGAAAAATAAATTAATGACCAGAAGAGGATGAGTAATGATGAAATGCATTTCCGTGTACACTGACAATTTTGAGGCCTTCTCCGATATTTTTGAACAAATCGTTGAACAGGAAATGGCTGAGAACGAAGAGAAAGAAGTCGAAGGCATCACAGTAAGCCACTCTGGCGACGTGCCTGAGCACTATTTGGAGCGTATGTCTACCAAACCGGAAGTTGTGGTTATGAGAGACAAAGGAAGAGACATCACGATTTTGCAGCATGGCCAAGTATTTGAAATTTTGCTGCCTTCCCTGGAGAATGCTGTTTCCTAATTCTCCTGGTCAATGCAAGACATGTTGCATCAATGCTGGCGTTGAACTTATCACATAAGTTCATGCGGGCATTGAATGCAGCATACATAGCTACGCACAGTGAACATCATTGTGTAATCAATAGAACCATAACTCAGATAAAACCGACAGATCGGTTTTATTTTTTTTAGCAAAAATGATGTTTTCTTCTGCATCGCTTAGCTTCAAATGAGTGTAAACCGTTCAAATTCGGTTCGTCTAATGTTAAAATACATTTATTATGAGATAAAGGCATGATGCAGATGCCAATTAAGAGGAGCCAGGGGGAAGGCCAGACATGACCAGAACAGATTACCCAGTAGAATTGGCTGAACCACTGCTTTCGCTGCGCAAGGCAATGGAGCAAACAGGAGACCATACTGCTGTACATGCGTTAACAGATCTGATGTGCAAGGCAGAGATGAAGCAATTGACGATCGCGTTTTGTGGACACTTCTCTGCAGGAAAATCAAGTTTGATCAATAGTTTATGTGGGAAACGGGTGCTGCCATCAAGCCCTGTTCCGACAAGTGCCAATGTGGTGTCCATTCGTAATGGCGCGCCGCGAGCGCTGATTTATACGGCGACTAACGAAAGCGCTGACAATCAGGAAGTACTCGCAGATCCGCTTGAGGTCTCTCCTGAACAACTGGAAGAGTACTGCAAGAATGGTGGTGCATATCGTTCCATTGAAGTATGGGATGACATCCCTTTACTGGCAGATGACGCTGTGCTGCTGGATACGCCAGGTGTGGACTCGACTGACCGGGGACATGGCTTGGCAACACATTCGGCGCTTCACCTTGCTGATGTGGTCTTTTATGTGATGGATTATAACCATGTTCAGTCTGAGAGCAATTTGTCTTTCGCCAAAAGCCTGTCGGATTGGGGGAAGCCGTTGTTCCTCATAGTGAATCAGATTGATAAGCATAGGGAACGGGAGCTAGCGTTTGACGAGTATGTGAAAGGTGTAGAGGCCATTTTTGACGCGTGGGAAGTCAGATATGACGGGCTCTTGTTCACTTCGCTTCGTGATAAGGCTCATCGTTATAACCAATGGAAGGTGCTCCCTGATTTGATTCAACATATGTTGAACGAGAAGGAAGCACTCATTCGTCATAGCCTTGCAAGTTCGGCCAGTCATATCACCGAGCAGCACTTAATCAGACAGGCTGAACAGCGTGAGGACGAAGAGGCAGCTCTGCTGGAGGAAATCGGAGGACAGGAAGGCAATGAGCGACTTGAACGAGAGCTGGATAAGTTAAATGCTGAAGAAGACGAACTTCGTGCAAGGCCCTCTCGGGAGCGTGAGAAGTTCCGGGGGGAGCTGGAGTCCCTGTTATCGAATGCCAACCTCACTCCTGCAGATATCCGTACTTCGGCCGCAGCCTATCTTGAGAGCCGGAAACCTGGGTTTCGGGTAGGATTGCTCTTCTCAGGTGGGAAGACCGAGCAGGAAAAGCAGCGCCGTGCTGCTGAGCTCGTTAAAATGCTGCAGGATCAAACTTCGGGTCAAGTGGAAGTGCATATTCGCACTATGCTTCGGAAGCTGGGAGAAGCTCATCAGCTATGGAGCCCGGACTGGGAACAGGCATTGAATACTGAACTGCCTGTTCTGGATGAAGCACTATTGGAGATGAAACGGAGCGCCGGCGCAGAGGTTTCTCCCGAGTATGTGCTTCAATTCAGCAAGGAGGTGCGGGGCGAGATTGAGGCCCGCTACCGCAGATCGGCCATGATGCTGGTCGACCGGATGCTTGAGGCGCTGGGCGCGCAGGGCGAAGCCGCGCTTCAGGCGCTGGACGCCAGCCGCGCAGCGGTGCTGGCGCAATCCGCGGCGGCGGCGCGCTATACGGCGCTGCAGCGCACCGCCGCCGCCGAGGCAGCAGGGCTGCGCAGCCTGCTGCCTCCTGCGGGCCCTCTCCCCTCCGGGCTGTTGCCGGAGGTGCAGGGCCCGCATGTGCCCGCGCAAGAGCCGAGCGAAGCTCACGGCTCTGACCCGGGCACATCCGTGTCTGTGGCTGCGCAGCCACAGACGGAAGCGCCGCCGCGCAAAGCTGCGGCGCACATGCAGCCGGCGGCTGGCGCACAGCGCCGCCGGCGCCTGGACGCAGCTGCGGCACGGCTGGAAGCCGCTGCTGCGCTGGTAGAGCCGTACCCCGCCATGGGGTCGGCGGTACGGGATCTGCGTGCACGGGCGGCTTCGCTTGCGGGCGGCACGTTTACCCTGGCGCTGTTCGGAGCTTTCAGCGCAGGCAAATCCTCCTTCGCCAACGCGTTGCTGGGCGAAGCTGTACTCCCCGTATCGCCGCATCCAACGACAGCAGCAATTAACCGGATCATGGCTCCAGCGGGTGGCGCGGAGCATGGAACGGCCCGGGTCCGAATGAAGACCCTGGCTGCGTTTCAGGAAGATCTGGCCTATTCCTTCCGTTTGCTCGGATTGGGCGAACCGGGAGCGGATTGGCAGAAACGGGTGCAATCCTTATCGCCACAAGATGTACATCCCGCAGGACGGCCGCACTACAGCTTCCTGCAGGCGGCAGCTGCAGGCTGGGATGACACGATGGATCAGCTTGGTCAAGATGTTCAGGTAGACCTTAACGGATACCGGAATTTTGTGGCCAATGAACGGAAATCCTGCTTTGTCGACAGCATTGATCTATACTACAGCTGTGACGTTACGGAACAAGGCATTGTGCTGGTTGACACACCTGGGGCCGATTCGGTGAATGCCCGTCATACGGGTGTTACATTCAATTATATGAAGAATGCGGATGCGCTTATCTTTGTAACCTACTACAACCATGCTTTCTCCCAGGGGGATCGACAGTTTCTCAACCAATTGGGACGGGTGAAAGACAGCTCGGCCATGGACCAGATGTTCTTTGTGGTGAATGCCAGTGACTTGTCATCATCCGAAGAAGAACTTGAACAGGTACTGGAGCATGTCAGTACTCAGCTGCGAACCAATGGGATTCGGGCCCCGCGATTATTTCCGGTTTCCAGCCTGCTTGCCATGGAAGGCAAAAGCACGGGAGATGCGGATATGCTTGAGCAATCGGGTTTCCTTCGTTTTGAGGAAGAGTTTAATCGGTTCGCTGGCACAGAACTTGCTGACCTTGCCGTTGGAGGTGCTGCCGAAGAGCTGTCGAGGGTTATCCAGCGGTTAGATCAGCGTGCCCACGATGCAGTTCAGGGTGAAGAAGTGCTGCAGCAGCGGAGGCAGGAACTGCATGCCGTCATGGATCAGTCTCTCGTACGAATCCAAACCCTTGCCGAGCGCTCCATGAGAGAAGAGCTTGCTCAGGAGACGGCTGAATTGCTCTTTCATGTCAGACAGCGGCTGGGATATCGACTGGGTCTCTTTATGGCAGAAGCGTTCCATCCTTCCGTTCTGCGGGAAGGTCGCGGTAATCTAAAAGGTGCATTTGCAGCATGCGGACGTGAACTGCTGCGTATGATCGCTGTAGAGCTGGAACAGGAATTGCTTGCGACGACACTCCGACTGGAGCAGGCAGGGAAGAGCTGGTTAATGAGGCAGATCGATGATTGCGTTCAGGAACTTAAAGAGCGATCAGGCGGAATGGATCTTTCGCTTGCTTTTAATGAGAACTGGAGTACACCTGTGCTCGAGGAGATCCGGCTGGAGGAACCGTCAGGATGGAAAACGTATCTCAGTTACTTCCGCAACCCGAAGCAATTCTTTGAAGGTGAGGGGAGACAACGACTCCAGGAAGCGCTCGATCCGGTCATCAAACAAATGGTGGCTGGCGCTCTTCCTGCTGCACAGGAAAAACTGGTCCAGTTCTATGATGCCCAACTGCACCAGTCGTTGCAGCATCAAGCCAGCCAGTTGGAAGATCGACTGAAAGAAGCTGTTGCCGCATTGAATGAGACACTGACAAGTGGCGTTCCGGCAGAGGAATGGCATAGTCTTTTAGCACAAGTGCAGCAATTCGTACACGAATAAGTATACACGCAGAGTGTATGCATATGTATCTGCAAAAAGGCTCCTGACCGACCAGGTCATACAGGGAGCCTTTTTTTGTCCGAACAACCTGAAACAAAGAGAATATTCAAACATTTGATTGATAGGTGGTCTTTTATTCCTGTTAATGACGCAATAAGGAGAAAGTAGCCTGAATATGGTCAGTTATTCGCTTTGCCGCGAATGGGGGACGGTGATAAACTTCATAAATGTTCATACCGTTTTTGAACGAGACAAGAGGAGGAGAAACATGGATGTTCTCAGGCAACTGCAAACCTTTTTTTGGGAAAAGCGCACGTATTTATTTGTATCAATCTTGTTCCTCGCCATAGCGACTGCGCTCGGGCTGGTGTATCCGAATTTGCTCAGGATACTGATTGATGACGTAATTATACCGCGCAATTTTGAAGACGTTCCCATACTTGCTTTGACCGTGTTAGGTGTTGTGATTTTGAAAGCGGGTATGCAGTTTTTACACGGGTTTTATGGAGGACGCCTTGGTAACTTCCTGGCGTACCGACTACGTAACGCATGTTACGAAAAGCTTCAATTTTTATCCTTCCGATATTATGATACGGCCAAGACGGGTGATCTGATGTCCCGCCTCACGGGAGACCTGGAAGCCATCCGCAACTTTATCGGATTTGGCTTTGCACAGATTCTCAACATGGTTTTGATGGTCGTATTTGGCGCAATCATGATGATGACGATGAGTTGGCAGCTTACCTTGCTGACACTCATATGTATTCCTCTGCTTGCCTTTGTTGCGCTAAGA
Source organism: Paenibacillus sp. 7516 (assembly GCF_002272715.1). Lineage (NCBI taxonomy): Bacteria > Bacillati > Bacillota > Bacilli > Caryophanales > Paenibacillaceae > Paenibacillus > Paenibacillus sp. 7516. Next base: position 62,849 of record NZ_NPBI01000039.1, on the reverse strand, counting down.
TTTGAATCCCAGATCCACCCTGCATTCCAGGAGATGCGACTGGCGCTCAGTTCATTGACGACAGCCGTACAGGAAAATATTACTGGAGTGCGTACCGTAAAATCTTTTGCACGTGAGCCTTACGAAGTGGAGAAGTTTTCCACACGCAACGAGCGTTACAAAACAAATCAGATTCATGCTGCAACATTGTGGAGTCGTTATTTTCCCATCATGGAGATTCTTGCTTCTGTAAGCGTTGTACTGCTTCTCATCATTGGAGGAAGAATGGTCATCAATCAGACGTTGTCACTTGGTGAACTCGTTGCCTTTTTCAGTTTGATCTGGTACATAATCGGACCTATGTGGAACCTTGGATTCCATATCAACAACTATACGCAATCCAAAGCTTCGGGCGAACGGGTGCTTGAACTGTTGAATACACCGGTGGACGTGCAGGAGACAGAAGATCCAATCATTGTCGAGGCTGATCAGGTTAAGGGGCATGTAACATTTGATTCCGTAACCTTTGCCTATGGCAATAAAATGGCGGCCGTAACCGATATCAATTTTGATGCACCTCCGGGTATGGTTATTGGTTTCCTGGGAGGCACTGGTTCCGGTAAATCCACCATTATTCAGCTCTTGATGCGTGCGTATAACGTCAATTCGGGAACCATCAAGCTGGATGGCAAAAATATTAAGGACATGGGAATACGCAGCTTGCGTAGCCAGATCGCTTCCGTCTTTCAGGAAACGTTCCTGTTCTCCTCCAGCATACGCAACAATATCTCGTATGGTCTCAAAAACGTAAGCATGGATGAGATTATTCGGGCAGCGAAGCTGGCCAAAGCACATGATTTCATTATGGAGTTTCCGGACGGATATGACACGGTTGTTGGTGAACGAGGCATGGGTCTGTCCGGGGGTCAGAAACAGCGGATTGCGATCGCTAGAGCTTTGCTCAAAAATCCGAAAATTCTGGTGCTTGACGATGCGACCAGTGCAGTCGATATGGAGACCGAGCATGAGATCCAGTCCGGTTTCCAGGAAGTTATGCGAGGAAGAACAACCTTTATCATTGCACACCGGATTTCATCACTGCGACATGCAGATGAGATCCTGGTACTGGATGAAGGGCGTGTCGTTCAGCGCGGTACACACAAACTTCTTATTGAAGAACCTGGACCATATCAGGATGTTTACAAAATTCAATACGCAGACTACATCGCCCGCGGTAAGCGGGAGGCTGGGGAGCAGGTGAACTCATGAGTGCCGAAACGGTAGCAGACAGGCGCGAGGTCAAAGGGACCTCTGAGAAGAATATAAATGAACGATTCGTCTATCAGGACGATGAGATCATTGAGAAGCCGTTTAACTGGAAAGAATTTGGACGTTTGTTCGGCTATATGAAACCTTACGCAAGGCAGCTTCTGCCGCTGATCATATTGATGATGATTTTGGGTACGATCACGAAATTATCGGTTCCTTTCTTGATCAGTCTTGCGATTGACAGAGCCATAGCACCAGAGAACGGACTACCAAGCATGACCCTGTTATATATTATTGGGGGTTCGGTACTCCTGCTCTATCTCATTCAATGGGCTGCCAATACGTACCGGATCAAATTAACCAATATTATAGGACAGCGGGTCATTTATGACCTTCGCTCGGATCTGTTCAAACATATTCAGAAGCTGTCCTTTAACTTTTTTGACAAAAGACCGGCGGGGTCCGTACTCGTTCGTGTCACGAATGACATCAACTCATTGCAGGATTTGTTCACCAATGGTGCGGTCAACGTCATGATCGACTGCGTGCAGTTATTGGGAATTATCGTCATATTGATGCTCATCAACTGGAAACTCGGCCTTGCCGTGATTATTACAGTACCGATCATGTTTATTATTTCCACCAAGCTGCGGGTATTGATCCGCCGTGCCTGGCAGGATGTACGCATGAAGAACTCCCGCATCAACTCCCACTTGAATGAATCCATTCAGGGGATCCGCGTGACTCAGGCGTATACACAGGAAAAAGAAAACATGAAATACTTTGACAACATGAACATGTCCAGCAAAAAATCATGGGACAAAGCATCAGCCATGAACCAGGGCTTTGGACCACTCATTGAAATTACCGGTGGTTTCGGTACATTGATCCTGTTCTGGTTTGGTGCCTACCTGATTCAAGATGGTCAGTTAACTGTTGGTTTGCTTGTAGCCTTCGCCAACTATGTCGGTAACTTCTGGGATCCGATCAACCGTCTGGGCCAGATGTACAATCAACTGCTGGTAGCCATGGCTTCCTCCGAACGCATTTTCGAATTCATGGATGAGGAACCAAGCATTGCTAACAAACCGGGGGCGAAGCCGATTCCTTCTATTAAAGGCGATATCGTTTTTGACAATGTCGTTTTTGAATACGAGAAAGGCAGACAGGCGCTTAAAGGAATCAGCTTTAAGGCCGCAGCCGGTGAGTCCATTGCACTGGTGGGTCACACAGGCTCAGGAAAAAGTACAATTATCAACCTGATTAGCCGCTTCTATGATATTACCGGAGGAAGACTGACGATTGACGGCCATGATATACAGGATATTACGGTTGAGAGTCTGCGCAGTCAGGTAAGCATTGTCTTGCAGGATACCTTTATTTTCTCCGGAACGATTCGAGACAATATTCGATTTGGCAGACTGGATGCAACCAATGAAGAAGTGGAGGAGGCTGCGAAGGCAGTCAATGCCCACGAATTTATTATGAAGCTGCCTGGTGGATATGATACGGAGGTTGAAGAAAGAGGAAACGTGCTGTCCATGGGACAACGGCAGCTCTTGTCCTTCGCCCGTGCCTTGCTCGCGGATCCACGGATTCTTATTCTGGATGAAGCAACAGCAAGCATTGATACCGAGACAGAGCTCAAAATTCAGGAAGCACTGAAAGTACTGCTTAAGGGCAGAACCTCTTTCATGGTCGCTCACCGACTCTCGACGATCCGGAATGCAGATAACATTATTGTGCTCGATCACGGTGAAATCAAGGAAGAAGGAAACCATGAGCAACTTATCCAGAAACAAGGAGTTTATAATGGGTTAATAGAAGCTCAATACAGATTTTTGTAAAAATTGATCGAAAAAACACAAAAAATCTTGTAAAATTCACAAGAAAAATAGGGAGCACCCTTGCAATCTTTAACCAAAACCCCGAAAATAGAGAGACAGATATAGAAGATTTCTCTTTGGGAGGATTGGAAAGAACATGTGGGGTGCTCCTTTTACGGCTCAAGCCAAAAAAATGCTACTGCTGGGTAGCGGAGAATTGGGAAAAGAGGTCGTTATTGAGGCCCATCGACTGGGAGTTGAAACGATCGCTGTTGATCGTTATGACAATGCACCTGCCATGCAGGTAGCACACCGGTCTTACTGCATCGACATGTTAGATGCCGAAGCTTTGAAACAATTGATCCGCAAGGAAAAACCTCATTACATTGTACCGGAGATCGAAGCAATTGCGACAGAAGCCTTGTTGGAGCTTGAAGAAGAGGGATTTTGTGTTGTGCCGACGGCACGTGCTGCCCGTTTAACGATGGATCGCGAAGGCATCCGGCGTTTGGCGGCAGAACAATTGAAACTTCCGACAGCAGCCTATCTATTTGCGAACAACTTGGAAGAGCTTCAAGAAGCCGTTCGAGAACTGGGTACACCTTGTGTGATCAAACCCTTGATGAGTTCTTCTGGTAAAGGGCAGAGTGTATGCCGCACGCCGGATGACGTAGAGAATTGCTGGAATATCGCTCTGTCTGGAGCGCGCGGCAAATCTGTACGTGTCATCGTGGAGAGCTTTGTGAAATTTGACAGTGAAATAACGCTGCTCACCGTAAGATCTGTATCAGGAACTGTATTTTGTCCTCCGATTGGTCACATTCAGAAGGATGGAGATTATGTCGAATCTTGGCAGCCGCATGCAATGACTCCGCAGCAATGGGAGCAAGCTTGTCATATTGCCAAGTCTGTGACCGATGAATTAGGTGGTTATGGGCTGTTCGGTGTCGAACTATTCTTGACTTCGGACGGAGTTGTGTTCAGCGAGGTATCACCTCGTCCGCATGACACAGGTATGGTTACCATGATAACGCAAGATAGCTCCGAGTTTGCGCTGCATGTGCGTGCAATTCTGGGTTTCCCTGTGACAGATGTACATCTGCTTACACCTGGAGCTTCAGCTACGCTGAAAGCCAATCATGAAACATCCGACTTTACTATAGGCGGGATTGAAGAAGCACTGGCTCTTCCACGTACGCAGGTTCGTGTATTTGGCAAACCTGAGGTCAAAGTGGGACGCCGGATGGCTGTGGCACTTAGTGCAGGCCGCGATGTGGAAGAAGCTCGAAAAACGGCGGTTCAAGCCGCAAATATGCTGAAAGTGGAGGTAAATCATGTCCAATAATGCCCAGGCCCCTGTACTGACGATCCGAGAGTGTGAACTGCGAGATGCTGAAGCGGTAACGGGACTGATGCGAGAGGTCAGCTATCCGACAACAGCCAATGTTATGAAAGAGCGCATTGAAGGTTTGGAGAGTAATCCAAACGCGTGCATGCTTGTTGCCGAAGTGGATGAACAAATTATTGGTATGATCGGCTTGCAATGTGTGCAAAGTCATGCCTATCCAGAACCTGCCGCTCAAATTACGTCCTTGATTGTAGGGCAAGAGTACCGTGGAGGCGGAATTGGCCGTCGTCTGATGGCTCGTGCTGAGGACTGGGGCAGACAGCAAGGTGGGAAACAATTGTTTGTCACCGGTGCGAATCGTGAAGTTGCTTCATCAACGTATTCTTTCTATGAGCACATTGGCTTTCAAAAGAGAGGATATCGTTTCAGTAAAGTCCTTCTATAGAAAAGATTCTTCAAAATAGGTACCTATTCCTCAACCAGATCGTTGATGTACAGGTAACTCGAGACATTCGGACAAGATGTATTGATTCCGGATGTCTTTTTTTTGGTTAAATAAGGACGCCCCTTAAAGAATAGTTTTCATATATGATACTGTAATAGGCAGTTTACATGAAAAAAATCGGTTAAGCCGTATTCAATTGATACAGACGCTGAGGTTATCATGTATTTGGTACCCTTCAAAAACTATAATCCAACTTCTGCTGCACCTACAGATATAGTTCATGTCTTAAAGCTAACTTAAACTTTTAAACCTGTTAAATGCTTTTGAAACACAATTAAATATTACAAAAAAGTAACTTTTCCATAATTTATAGGTTCACATCACTCGTATGAATTGGTATACTGCTAGAGTATTGATTACAAAGTTGTAACTAATTAATTTTCGAGGAGATGAATGAATTTGAAAAAGAACTTGTTGAAAACCGTCGTCGCTGGAAGTCTGACAGCTGTACTGGCCGTAGGAATTATGCTCCCTGCTTCTGCTTCCGCGGCAGAGGTGTCCACATATAAAGCTACAATTAAACTTACGGATGCAACTAGCCTGAAAACATTGCTTGAAAAGTGGATGAAGGATAACGGAATTACGGTATCGAATGGTCAGGTTGTCCAAAAACCAGCAGCACAGCCTGAAACAACGAAGCCAGAACCTGCGAAACCAGAATCAACAACAAAACCGTCTCAACCAACGCAAGAAGAGAAACCGGCTGCTACGCCAACGAAAAAGCCTGAGAACAGCAGCAACACTGGTAACGCAAACAACACGGGTAACACTGGTAATAACACAAGCAACAGTGGTAATGAGTCAACTCAATCCGATTTCGCAGCACAGGTTGTAAAATTGGTGAACGCTGAGCGTGCCAAGGCAGGTCTGAGCGCACTGGCATCCGATGCACTTCTGGATAAAGTCGCTCTTGCCAAAGCAAAAGACATGAGCAATAACAACTATTTTGATCACCAATCACCAACGTATGGTTCTCCTTTTGATATGATGAAACAATTTGGAGTAACTTACAGCTACGCTGGTGAGAACATTGCCAAAGGTCAAAAAACGCCTCAAGAAGTAGTTACTGCATGGATGAACAGTGAAGGACACCGTGCGAATATCCTGAGCAAAAACTTTACTCAAATCGGTGTTGGATACTACAACGGTTACTGGGCTCAAGAATTTATCGGCAAATAAGTCATTTGAATGAATAACGTTCAGATTTAATTCGAAAAAAGGTTATGTCAGCACAGCGAAATCTGTGTGAGGCATAGCCTTTTTCCGTTTATAAATTTTTAAAAAGAATAGAGCGGCAAAATTTGCAAATTAACGACAGAACATTTATGTTATTTAGAAAAAGCGTCATCTTAAAGTCAAACCATTTTAAATTATTAGCACCCAACCAGGTGTACATGAGCGGAGATGTGATGAATGAAAAGAAAAACCCTTGATTCAGCGCCATGGATCTGGAGAACAATCAGCACGGTGTCCATTTTGGCAACGCTTCTGTTATTATTCGGTTTTGGTTATGCCATAAAAGACGTCATCTATCCTGAGGGGGATCCAGCTTTAGGGACAGGGCAGTCGACGAAAACACCGGCCGATGAGGCAAGCAAACCTGCAGCTCCAGTTGATGATGGCAAAATTCGAATGGCCGTTATTGGTGATTCTCTGGCTAGAGGCACGGGGGATGATGAAGGACTGGGCTTTGTAAGGCGTGCAGGAAATATTTTAAAGGAACAGGGACATGATGTTCAGGTTATGAACAACCTGGGAGTCAATGGCCTGAGAACGGATGCATTACTAAGTAAACTGGATGAACAAGGTGTACGCTATGTACTCCAGCAATCCAACTTTATTTTATTGTCCATTGGAGCTAACGATCTCTTTCAGGGTGGTCAGGTATTGCAGGGTGAGGATCCGCCGACTGCCGAAAAGCTGGCTGCAGCATTGCCTGAAACGTCCAAGCGTCTCCAGGAAATTTTGAAGAAAGTTAAAGAGATCAATCCGGAAGCACAGATTGTGTACATAGGTCTTTATAACCCGTTTGGGGATGTGAAGGAGCTGGAGGTACCCGGCAATGCGGTTGTAGCTGCATGGAATGATGCTGCGCTCCAAATCTTGAACCAAGAGGATAAGATGACGCTTGTACCCACCTTTGATCTGTTTGAAAATCATCTGGGTGAATATCTCTCCTCCGATCACTTCCACCCAAATGGTGCAGGATACGAGGAGATTGCGGTTCGGATTGCGCAGGAATATCAGGCTGAAACACAGGCAGAAGGGAGCACGAACTAATGGCAGAGCCGCAGAGCGATTATGTACTGTCTGTGCAGCATCTTAAGAAAAAAATAGGACGCAAATGGATTATCAAAGATGTCACGTTTGAAGTGAAGCCCGGAGAAATATTTGGTTTCCTGGGCCCGAACGGAGCGGGGAAAACGACAACCATCCGGATGCTCGTTGATCTGATCAAACCGACAGAAGGCAATATTAAAGTCTGTGGTTACGATGTGAATCGCGATCCTGAGCGTGCTCTTCAATATGTCGGTTCCATCGTGGAAAATCCGGAGGTGTATACATACCTGACAGGTTGGGAGAATCTGGAGCACTTTGCCCGGATGCAGCCTGGTGTGGATCATGCCCGTATTCAAGAAGTGGTCGATATTGTCCGTCTGGATCAACGAATTCATGATAAAGTGAGAACCTATTCGTTAGGCATGCGCCAACGGTTGGGTATCGCCCAGGCCCTGCTTGGACGCCCGCGTCTGCTGATTCTGGATGAGCCTACCAACGGACTTGATCCCAAAGGGATTAAGGAGCTTCGGGTGTTTATCAAACAACTTGCAAGCGAAGGGATGGCTGTATTTGTCAGCAGTCACCTGCTGAGTGAAATTCAGCTTCTATGTGACAGGGTTGCGATTATAAGTGCAGGCCGCGTTCTTGCCGTTGGAGGCGTAGATGAATTAATTGAAGATCACTCTAAATTCGCCATATGGCATGTCTCACCTCTGGAGGAGGGCAGAAAAATGCTGCTTGACGCAGGTGTTGCGTTAGTGGATCGCCCTGCCGAGGTGATGGATGATACCATTATCGCAGGGCTTGGACCCAATGCGGTTGTGGCTGAAATGCACGAGGATCGCATCGCGGGTCTTGTGAATCAGATGGTTCAGGCAGGGATTCAGGTTGAAGGTGTACAGCGGGTTCAGCCGACACTGGAACAATTATTCTTAAAGATGACTGAAGGTGAATCCATTGAGTAATATCATGCCGCTTATCCGAAATGAAACGATTAAGATGGTGAAGAAGAAACGTCTTTATATTATATTTATTGTACTTGCGGTTCTGGTTCCGATGTTTACGTATGCCCAGATGAAATCTGCGGAAAATAACCGCGACAAGTTTGGTGGCGACTGGAGACTTGAACTTCAGCAGGCAATCACGGATAATCAAAATTCACTGGGCAGCGACCGGGTGCCTGAGGAATACAAAAAGTACCGCACGGTTTATATCCAGCAGATGCAATATTATCTGGAAAATGACGTGAATCCGGAGGAGCCCAATGGCGTAACGTTTACCCGGGAATTTATGAATAATGCGGTTGGCTTGTTTATTCCGCTGCTGATTATGGCCATTGCCTCGGATCTGGTGTCGGGTGAGCGCACAACAGGTACCATCAAGATGCTGCTGACTCGTCCGGTCAAACGCTGGAAGGTTCTGCTCAGCAAACTGGTCACCCTGATTATGTTTGTGTCTATAATCGTCGTATCTGCGTATATTATCTGTTACGTTATATCAGGTGCAGTATTCGGTTATAAAGGTTTCGGCATGCCGATCTTTACCGGATTCAAGGTTGTGGGTACCGATGTGGATCTGTCCGCCGTACACGCCGTGGATCAATGGCTGTATCTTCTCATGCAGGCAGGATTGATATGGTTTGTGAGCGTCATTGTGGCCATTCTGGCTTTCATGGTTTCCGTATTGGTTCGAAGCACGGCAGCAAGTATTGTTATTATGATGGCTGCGCTTATCGCAGGAACCATTCTCACGAATATGGCAGCCTCTTGGCAATCAGCCAAATACCTGTTCATGGTTAATCTGGAACTTCCGGATTATTTGTCCGGTGGATTGCCACCGATTGAAGGAATGAATTTGGGTTTTTCCCTTATTGTGCTTAGTGTTTGGGGCATTGCCTCACTCATTGTGTCATTCCTTGTCTTTACGAAACGGGATATCTTGAATTAAAATGGACAAGGATAAGAAAACATCTGTTTGCATTTTAGGTTTTTTTTCAGTTGCAAGTTAAGAAGGGGGAGCATGAATGGTCGAGCAAATCGATATGTCGGCAGGTTCGACAGGCGGAGGACAGGGGTCTTCAGGCTACGACGCGGACGACATTCAAGTACTTGAAGGACTGGTAGCGGTTCGGAAACGGCCCGGGATGTACATCGGCAGCACCAGTACTTCAGGTCTGCATCATTTGGTATGGGAAATTGTGGACAACGCTGTCGACGAGCATCTCGCCAAATTCTGCTCCAAAATCGATATCACGCTGCATAAGGACGGTTCTATTACGGTTCAGGATAACGGAAGGGGAATTCCGACAGGTATACATAAAACAGGGATTCCTACTCCCCAGGTCGTGTTTACGATTTTGCACGCAGGCGGAAAGTTCGGTGGATCAGGATATAAGAAATCAGGCGGACTGCACGGCGTAGGTGCTTCGGTAACGAACGCTTTGTCGGAGTGGCTTGAAGTCGAAATCTTCCGTGATGGCAAGATTCATCGTCAACGTTTTGAATATTGGCAGGACAAAAAGGGTGTCGAACATGTCGGAGAGCCGGTAACGGGACTCGAAGTACTCGGGAATACCAATCGGACAGGAACTAAAGTAACGTTTAAACCGGATATACGTGTCTTCCAAAATGGCATTCAATTGAATTATGATACACTGGCAGAACGGCTTCAGGAAATTGCTTTTCTGAACTCGGGCCTGAAAATTGTTCTGAAAGACGAACGGTCAGGCAATCAGGATGAGTACATGTATGAAGGCGGAGCAAGCCAGTTTGTTGCGTATTTGAACGAAAATAAAGATGTGCTGCATGATGTCATTCACTTCTATGCGGAGAAGGACGACATCGAGGTGGAAGTGGCGATCCAGTATAACGCAGGGTATACCGAAACGCTGGCTTCGTTTGTTAACTCGATCCCGACCAGGGGCGGCGGTACACATGAGACCGGATTCAAGACGGCGTATACGCGTGTGATGAACGACTATGCAAGACGTACCAACATGATTAAGGAAAAAGATAAAAACCTTGAGGGTAATGATCTTCGCGAAGGCATGATGGCTGTCATCAGCGTAAAAATGTCCGAAGTGGAATTCGTTGGACAAACGAAAGATCAACTCGGCAGCGCTTCCGCTCGAAGTGCGGTCGATTCGGTCGTTTCGGAGAACATGCAGCGGTTTTTGGAAGAAAACCCGCAGGTGGCTCAGACGCTGATTCGCAAAGCGGTTCAGGCCTCCAAGGCAAGAGAAGCTGCACGCAAGGCCCGTGACGAGATGCGCACAGGCAAAAAGCGCAGTGAAAGTTCCAACCTGAATGGCAAGCTGACTCCGGCACAATCCAAGGATTTTACCCGGAACGAGCTGTTTATTGTTGAAGGGGATTCCGCAGGAGGCTCGGCCAAACAGGGACGCGATTCGAAGATTCAAGCCATACTGCCTCTGAAGGGGAAACCGCTCAATCCGGAAAAATCAAAGCTGGCGGATATCCTCAAGAACGAGGAATATCGTGCGATAACGGCTGCGATCGGAGCGGGTATTGGGACTGAATTTGCCGTTGAAGACAGCAATTATTCCAAAATCATAATCATGACCGATGCGGACACGGATGGTGCACATATTCAGGTACTGCTGCTGACTTTCTTTTACCGTTATATGAAACCTCTGATTGATCAAGGTAAAGTATTTATTGCACAGCCGCCTTTGTATAAGCTCACCCGCAAGTCCGGTAAAATGGCAAGTGTTCGCTACGCTTGGACGGATGATGAGCTGGCGAATTACATGAAGGAGTTTGGAAACAACGTCGAACTTCAGCGGTATAAAGGTCTGGGTGAGATGAATCCGGATCAGCTGTGGGAAACGACGATGAATCCGGAGACACGGACATTGCTCAAGGTGGAGATTGTAGATGCTGCCAAAGCGGAGCGCCGTGTGTCAACACTTATGGGTGATAAGGTCGATCCGCGTAAACGCTGGATTGTAGAGAACGTCGACTTTACAGAGTACGAAGAATAGAAGGTGCTTGGAATGAGTCTATCAGAACAATTTTTGCCGGCCTTTCTCGAAGAGGTCGTTGGTGACCGGTTCGGTCGCTACTCCAAATATATTATTCAGGATCGGGCCATTCCCGATGTTCGGGATGGGTTAAAACCCGTGCAGCGTCGTATTCTATACGCCATGTACGATTCCGGTAATACACCTGAAAAGCCTTATCGCAAATCTGCAAAAACCGTCGGTGATGTGATGGGTAATTACCACCCCCATGGTGACTCCTCCATCTATGATGGTATGGTGCGGATGGCACAACCTTGGAAAATGGGCCATGTTCTCGTCGACGGTCATGGTAACTGGGGTTCACAGGATGATGACCCGGCTGCAGCGATGCGGTATACAGAGGCCCGATTGTCGCCGATCGCGATGGAGATGCTGCGAGATATCGAGAAACGTACGGTTCTGTTTAAGGACAACTTCGATAATACAGCCAAAGAGCCGGTTGTGCTCCCATCTCGTTATCCCAACCTTCTGGTCAATGGCGTAAGCGGAATCTCTTCCGGTTTTGCAACCGAGATACCAACGCATAATCTGCGTGAAGTCATTGATGCCTGCATCGCGGTCATGGAAAAACCATCGATTGAGCTGGACGAGATCATGATGTTCATGAAAGGTCCGGATTTCCCTACAGGTGGCTTAATCATGAGTGGCGAAGGTATTCTGGATGCCTATCGGACAGGCAAAGGAAGAATTTACATTCGCTCCAAAACGGATATAGAGAATATGCGCGGGGGCAAGCAGCAGATTGTCATCACCGAGATTCCATATCAGGTGGTAAAATCCAGACTTGTTACAGCCATGGAGAATATTCGACTTGAGAAAAAAGTAGAAGGTATTGCCGAAGTTCGCGATGAGAGCGGACGTGACGGTCTGCGTATCGTGGTTGAATTGAAAAAAGAAGCGGATGCGCAAGGCATCCTGGCTTATTTACTGAAAAAAACCGATCTTCAGGTAACCTACAATTTCAACATGGTTGCCATCGTGAACAAGGCACCTCAACAGCTTGGGTTGAAATCCATCCTGGAAGCCTATATCGCCCATCAGCGTGAGGTTGTGACATTCCGGACCAAGTATGAGCTGGAGAAAGCGGAAGACCGTGCACACGTGCTGGAGGGTCTGGTCAAGGCGCTGAACATTCTTGATGAAGTCATCGCAGCAATCAAGGCATCCAAAAATCGTCAGGACGCGCAAAATAATCTGATGTGGATGTTCGGATTTTCGGAGCGCCAGGCGGATTCCATTTTGACACTGCAGCTGTACCGTTTGACCAATCTGGAGATCACGTCCCTCCAGAAGGAGCTTGACGATCTGATGAAAAAGATTGCCCAATTACGCTCCATTCTGGATAGCGACCGCAAGCTAATTGGTGTCATCCGCAAAGAATTGATGGAGATCCGGGAGAAATACGGGATCGACCGTCGTTCGGCCATTCAGGGCGAGGTGGAAGAGCTTAAGGTTAATCTGGAAGTCCTCGTCAACGCGGAAGATGTATTTGTTACATTATCCAAAGAGGGTTATGTGAAACGTACGGGAATGCAGTCCTTTACTCGTTCAGGCGGCGAACGCAACGGAAGCGGTGTAAAGGAAGGCGACTATATTTCACAGGTGCTTGAAGTCAATACGCTTGAAAACCTGCTCGTGTTCACGCAAAAAGGCCAGTACTTTTTGCTGCCTGTTCACCAGGTGCCGGAATTCAAGTGGAAAGACCCCGGAACAGCCATTGTCAATGTCATCCCGTTAGCGAAGGATGATCGTATTGCGAGTGTGCTCGCAGTCAAGTCCTTCGAAGAAGAAGGTCACAGTCTCGTCTTCGTTACACGTAAGGGACAGGTGAAGCGTACCGAGCTGAAAGAGTACATCACCAAACGTTCCGGAGCTGTAGCTGCTTGCAAAGTGGGTAAGGACGATGAGGTATTATCGGTACATCTGAGCACAGGCGGCAAGGATATTATGCTGATCACCAAGGAAGCGATGGCGATCCGTTTCCGTGAGGATGAGGTCAATCCAATGGGACGGGTATCCGGAGGGGTTCGTGGTATTCAGTTAAAAGAGACGGATGAAGTCGTTTCTGCCCTATGGGTGGAAGGTGATGAGGGCGAGATTGCGGTGCTGTCCGACTTGGGCTATGGTAAGCGTTCGCTGCTGCTGGACTATGCATTGCAAAGTCGTGGAGGCAAAGGTATTGCCACATTCGAATTCAAAGAAGGCAAGCGTGTGAAACCGAATGGAAGCCGCATAGCCGGGGCCTTCTATTGCAGGGAACAACGAAACGTAACGGTAATGACCAAAGATGGGCAGGCGTATCCGATTTCTTCTGAAGGTGTACCGATTACGGAACGCAAACATATTGGCAAGCTGCTGGTTCATGTGGAGAAACAGGATGAAATCGTGGAACTTCTCATGAATTTCGATGAAAATCAGCCAGCATCAACATCGTAAAATGTGTAAAAAGACTTTTTGCACAGCAGTTGACTCTGTCGTGCAAAGAGTCTTTTTTTGTTGTTCAAACTCGGATTAAAAGAGGATGTCCATGCGAAGATTAACAACCTTCGTCGATTACGGTCGATCGCTGGGAAATTGAAAAAATGCAGCAGGAATGCGGGTTTTTAGGGCGAAAAGTTAAGCTAGTGAAGTGAAAAACCGGGTTGCAGAGAGGAGCGATTCAAGATGTATAATTCCGATTTTGCCAAGTGCTGGTCAAGACTCACCAAGGACTACAAGCTGCATATGGATCAGGAACTGGCCCCCTCTTTAACAGAGGCACAGCTGGCTGTATTGGAGGTGCTTGAGGATCATCAGAAAATGAAGCCATCCGATCTGATTCCTTTTTTGGCTACAACACCTGCAGCCGTAACCATGCTGCTTGACCGTATGGAAAAAAACAATTTGATTCGTAGAGATCGGGATGACCACGATCGAAGAATCGTGTGGGTATCCTTATCTGACAAGGGACGAATGGAGACGGAACGTGGCGTTGCCATTCGAAATGATTTCATGAATTCCGTACTCAGCAATATTTCAATGCATAACCAACAGCTGCTTGTCTATCTACTGGGTAAGATGACAGCACCCAAAACTAAGGAGCATGTCTTGTCTTCCACATCCTAATGAACGATGATGGACACGGATAATTCATGATTATATGATTTAAAGTTAATCCTATACCGTAGCACTCCTGCGGATCCAAGCAGGAGTGCTATGGTATTTTATTTTGGCTGGGGTGAATGGATTTGTCTGTTTCATAGGACCCAGAAAAATTTCAGAAATTTATATGTAAAGAGTTGACTATGTCATTATTTTTGTTATAATAAATAATTGTTCCCCTGATATTTCGTGTGCGAAATATTATATTCCAAAAGTAAAAAGGGTGAATTAATGATTGATACGTATGAAGTATTCTACATTATCAATTCGTTCCGGCAAGTGAATCAAATGCTGTTTCGGGCATTCTGGAATGAAAACAAGCAGATCGAGCTAACTTCGATTCAATTTATGGTGTTATCCATTTTGAAGGAGCGTCCTTCCATTGGCATCAACGAGGTGGCTGAACTGTGCCATATGGGCAGCAGTTCCATGAGTGCTGTGGTTGAACGTCTGGTCAAGGGTGGATACATAGTCCGGACACGTTCCCATTCTGATCGCCGATCCGTCATGCTGCAAATTACGGATAAAGGAGATAAGGCACAGCAGGAAACACACCAGTTGTGGATGGAAAGAGTATCTCCCATATTGGATATTCCAAAAGAAGATCTTGAGCATCTGCTAAGAATTCATACTCAAATGATTGAAAAGTTAGAAGGAAGAGAGATGAACAACCCATGAGTACTACCGCTGCAGCTCCATCCTCTGCGATGGACAACATTAAGAAGGGACCGATTGTAGCCGCGCTGCTAATTGGTGCATTTGTAGCCTTCTTGAACCAAACCCTGATGAACGTGGCTCTTCCTAAAATCATGGAAGATCTCGGTATCGGGGCTAATACAGCCCAGTGGCTGACAACGGGATACATGCTTGTCAATGGCGTGCTGATTCCGGTTACTGCTTATCTCATTGCCAGATTTTCAACACGTCAGATCTTTATTACAGCAATGACGTTATTTACATTAGGAACACTCGTCTGCGGAATCAGTCCGAATTTCTCCATTCTGATGGTTGGTCGTGTGATTCAAGCGGCAGGCGCAGGTATTCTGATGCCTCTGATGACTGTCGTATTCCTGACCATTTTCCCGATCGAGAAACGCGGTCAGGCCATGGGTACAATGGGGATCGCCATGATCCTTGCTCCGGCCATTGGACCAACGCTTTCCGGTTATGTCGTAGAACATTATTCCTGGAGACTGCTGTTCTACATCATCTTGCCATTCTCCGTGATTGCAACAGCAATCGGTATTGCATTTGTCAAAAATGTAACCCGTCAATCCAAACCGAAACTCGATTATCCAGGCGTTGTTTTGTCCACACTTGGATTTGGTAGCTTGTTGTATGGTTTCAGTGATGCTGGTACAGATGGATGGGGAAGCGCAATTGTTATCAGCTGTCTGGTCGTAGGTGCCATATCGCTGATCCTGTTCGTTGTTCGTCAACTGACAACGGATCATCCACTGCTGGAGTTCCGTATTTTCAAATACAACATGTACACATTAACTACGATTATTAATATGCTTGTGACAATGGCGATGTTTGCCGGCATGATTTTGCTTCCGATTTTCCTGCAAAATATTCGCGGCTTCTCACCAATTGAATCAGGTTTGCTCATGATGCCTGGTGCGATTTTGATGGGGATTATGTCACCAATCACAGGCCGTATCTTTGACAAAGTTGGTGCTCGCTGGCTGTCCGTTGCAGGTCTTGCGATTACTGCAATTACGACATGGGGACTCAGCCGCCTGTCGATTGATACAACATATGGCTACATGATGTTTATCTATACCGCACGGATGTTCGGTATGTCGATGTTGATGATGCCGATTCAGACTGCCGGCTTGAACCAACTGCCACAGCGTTTGAATGCACACGGTACAGCAATGTCCAATACACTTCGTACGGTGGCTGGTGCGATTGGTACAGCCATCCTGGTTACGATCATGAGCAGTAAATTGAAATCCCACCTGGCAGATACACTTGCCTTGGGACAGATTAATCCAGAGGATCAAGCTGCTATGCTCGGTGCTACGGCAGATGCAACCATCTACGGGGTAAACTACGCATTTACGGTGGCTACCTGGATGACCGTTGCCGCAATGCTTCTGGCGTTCTTTATCCGTAAGACGAAGCCGGCAATTGAACCGACACCGGTGGAACAGCATCAAAAAGCGAATGCAACAGCTTAAATATATTATTGGTATTATCGTTTAACATTCATACGATCTACGCTTGTATACAAAGCGATTGAATGAGAGAGAGCCCCAGCAGTTTGAACTGCTGAGGCTCTTTTTGTATTAGAGGAATAAGAATTATTCCTGGTTATCCGATAAACCGTCAAGAAATACAGGCCCAGGATCATATCCATACTGCTGGAGGTTAATGGTCCCATTCAGCTGAAATTCAACACCTTCGCTGATAAGCTCGGTCTCCTGCATCATGCGAGAGTGTTCGTCTGGAATGGCAATCTCTCCTTTGGCGTTAACGACACGATGCCAGGGAAGTCGCTCCTTTCGGCTCATGGAGTGAAGAATGCGCACAACCTGCCTAGCAGCACGGGGGCTACCCGCAAGAGAAGCTATTTGGCCATAGGTCATAACTTTGCCTTCCGGTATAGATGCAATAATGGCCACGACTTGTTTAGTGAACGGTGTCATCTGAATGCAAACTTCCTTTCTCCGTCTCAGGAGTATTGGCTCTGTTCTATAAACAGATCTTCGTCTTCTAGTGAATGGTCATCATACCTGTCATTTCAGTCAAGATGTGAATTGTTAAAAAAACCGTGTACCCAGAATATAGATTCGGATACACGGTTTGTCCATTATTCTTTAAACGCATCCTCGTACACACCAGATGGCCATTCTGCCCATGGGAACTCGCGGGGAGGCAGTGATCTTAAGGTGATCTCTTCCTTGGTTACCGGGTGCGGAAAAGCCGCGATGGCAGACCAGAGGGCGATCTGCTGACCAGGCTTGTTCACACCAGCACCGTACTTCTGATCTCCAAACAAGGGACAGCCTGATTCTTTCATCTGAACTCGAATCTGGTGGGATCTTCCGGTGTGAAGTTCGATGTGTACAAGACTGTATCGGTCCGTTTGACCGATAACCCGGTAATCCAGAACAGCGTCTTTGCCGCCTGGTGTACCTTTTGGTACAGCTGTTACCGTGTTGGTTCGCGCATCTTTCAGCAAAGTATGCCTCAACGTACCCTGCTGCGCAGGTAGTTTACCATGGACAACGGCCGCGTATATTTTGCGAAAATGCCGTCCGCGGACCGTTTCAGACAATCTGGAAGCCGCCTTGGAGGTTTTGGCAAATATCATTGCACCTCCAACGGGGCGATCCAGCCTGTGAACCAGACCGAGATATACATTGCCGGGTTTATTGTAACGTTCCTTCAAATCCTGCTTCAGGATCGTGAGCAGATCGGGGTCTCCCGACGCATCCTCCTGGGTAGGTATATTAACAGGTTTCGTAATGCCTAACAGATGATTATCCTCGTATAGTATAGGAATATCACAAGGTGGCTGTACGTGATCAGACATCATGACTCCCAGCGGCCCAAAATGCCGCAAGGCAGGTCCAGACCACTGCGTGTAATCGGCAGACCGATCTCACCTGCAGTAATGCTGCCTCCGTATTGAGCAGACATCGTCATCGTCAGCATGTTGCGCAGAACTGTGGATGAGATGCCAGTAGTGTAGGAATTAACCAGCATGAATAGTGGATTATCCGACAAAATACTCATACAAGATTTCAAGAAGGGGTAGAGGTTCTCTTCCAGCTTCCACGTCTCTCCATTAGGTCCACGGCCGTAGGACGGAGGATCCATAATAATCGCATCGTAACGGTTACCACGGCGCTGTTCCCGTTGTACGAATTTGAATACATCATCAGTAATAAAACGAACAGGGCGGTCTGCAAGACCGGAGAGTTGAACGTTCTCCTTGGCCCACTGCACCATGCCTTTGGCTGCATCCACGTGAACTACCGAAGCGCCGGCATAAGCTGCAGCAACCGTCGCACCGCCCGTGTAGGCAAACAGGTTAAGTACGGAGATGGGCCGTCCTGCATTCGAGATTTTATCCATCATCCAGCTCCAGTTGGCAGCTTGTTCAGGGAACAGGCCTGTATGCTTGAAGCTGGTCGGTTTAATGTGAAACTTAAGGTTTTCATATCCAATGGTCCAGCGTTCCGGAATTGGCTTTTTCATATCCCAGCTGCCGCCGCCGGAAGAGCTGCGGTGATAGTGACCGTGCACCTGGCGCCATTCATTGGTTTCTTTTTCGAGAGGCCAAATAATCTGTGGATCGGGTCTACGCAAGATGACATCGCCCCAACGCTCCAGTTTCTCGCCGCCTCCTGTATCGATTACTTCATAGTCCTTCCAGTTCGATGCTACGTACATAGTCGTTTATCCATCCTTCAAAAGTCATTTGGATACTATTGTACAACAAAAAAGGGCCTGTACGCCAGTTGGGGTGGGCAGAAGGGGCTTTTGTTATTTTGAATTTGCTGTGTAACCATATCCTGAAAATGAAGAAAAGATGAAAATTTAATTTGACAATGATAATCATTATCACATATGATTTTGATAATTCAGATATCCTTATGAACTGCATGATCTAGATGACTAAATTAAAGTGAGGGAATAATAGATGGCTAAATTGTTGGTGGCTTATGCGAGCATGACTGGAAATACGGAAGAAATTGCAGAACTGATTGTAGAAGGAATTACACAGGGAGGGCATGAGGCAGTCCTCAAGGATGTCATGGATTGCAATGCAGCAGATGTGCTTGAATATGATGGTTTCCTGATTGGAGTTTACACATGGGGAGACGGGGAACTGCCCGATGAATTCCTTGATTTTTACGAAGAGCTGGATGAACTGGACCTGAGTGGCAAACGAGCGGCTGTCTTCGGTAGTGGTGACACATCTTATGAACAATTTTGCGGAGCGGTGGATCTTGCAGCTGCGAAGCTGCAGGAGCGCGGGGCGGAGGTATCTCCAGAGATGCTGAAGATTGAGTACAGTCCGATGGAGCAGGAGAAGGATACATGCCGTGAATTCGGTAAACGCTTCGCTGCTGCCGGATTACAGGTGTCCTAGAAACCATGTTGAAACCTAATGTTCAGGCAGCCGTTCAGCCGGGAGGTACGTACAATTCGGAGCGACTGCTTGAGGATTATAAATTGGAGGAGATTCTTCGTAGCCCGCATCGATTCATTCGCCCAGAATCGGAGGCTGTAGAGCGTTCCTCGTTACAATGGAGACACCGCGTTCAGTATGCAGTCAGTCATGCGGTCAATGCCTTCTATAGTATGGACCCGGATGTGCGCAAGGAGGTTCCGGTACAATATCTGCTGGAAAAGTGGTGGCCGAAAAAGGCAGCAGGTTTCGACTCCATCCTTCATTACTGGGATGTGAAAAATAAAGTCATCGATGAACTCTCATTGGCAATCGCGATGAACGATGATTTGAAGCATCCCATGATCCTGTTTGAACAGTGGAAAACCGAAATTCCTGCACTTTCCATGCACCTGTCAATGATTTTCCAGACAGCTTGGCAACCGGAAGGGTGGGACTCTCTGTTGGTTCAGAAATTCATGGTGGTCCACGATCCAAACGTAGTTGAAGCTTTTCAGCATATGGCCAGTGTGTTTTGCTGGGAAGCCTTCGGGAAGCTGCCTGGCATGATTGAAATTTACTGTTTGCTCGAAGGTCGTAAAATTCGATTTATTCCGGGACGTCAATCCCTGATTCGCTCAATGGATTACATCAGGCTTGTTCGTGACAGTATCCCGCAAACGGAAAATTCGGAAACGGAACATTTCACCTCCCGTGACAAAGCACGGATACATGAGGAAGTGGACCGAAGAAGAAGTGAAGTGGAACCCAAGAAAAACTGGCTCATGTAAATCTGCATGAAGAGTGTCTGAGAAAGTGAAGATAAAGGAGGAGCGATACAATGTTAACCGGTGTGAATCAGTTGGGGAGTGGCAAGAAGCGTGCAGGAAGCTGCGAATTCAGTCCACTTCCGGTACCACAGTCGGTGATTGGACGTTTGCTGGATGAGGCAGACCCTTCCTTGTACGTGATGAGTTCTAAACCCTGGCGATTTATGCTTTTTGCTGGAGAAGGGCGCCAGCTCTATCTGGAAGCGGTCAGACAGAGCTATCCTCCTCACTTGGCAGATCGATATGGTGACTGGGCCGCATATCAATATACAGAAGCCATCCCTGCGCATCTGATTGTTGTTGCACCAACGGGCAGTCAAGAGGATCATATGCTGCCTGCAAAGGCCTGGAGCAGGCGATTCTCCATGCTGGCAGCAGAACAGGGACTGCATGCCGTTTGGAAAATGAATGATTATCAGCAGCACCCCGTTTTTATGAATCTGATGGGCTTAACCAGTGAAGAGCAGGTTTTGGGAGTATTTCATATCGGTTACGGAGACCAGCCTGCATTAAGAGATGTGGACATAAGCAGACCAGCCTCTGAACTGATGACAGTCTACGACCATCTGGTTTAAAACGTTGCGTCTAGGCGAGCAGAAATTAATGATGTCTGTCTGCCAGAAAATGGCTAACGAGCTGACGGTACGTGTCTACGCCAGAATAGGTCGAGTACAAGCGGTTGGATACGGTAATGGGGTTTCCGAAGAAAAAACGTTCGAATTGGGTCTGTCTGCCGCCGAATGAACCTGCTCCGAGCTCCCAGATCAAACGGAAAAGGGAAGTACGCTGCTGTGAAGCCATATCTGTGCCTTTCAGATAGATATCCAAATGTGCTGCCGCGCCCGACCTGAATTCTTCCTCCTGAGGCACCATGATCATCGCGCTTGAAGCCAAAAGTTGAATGATTTCAATCATCTCGGGATACAGCTTCGGATATAGAATATTGGCAGCGAACAATGGCTGTGGTGCAGGCAGTATAAAACCTCTACCATCTGGCACGCCGCCATCTTCAGCCGCGATGGCTAACGCCTTAAGAGACTCGAGCCCGGCTAATACACGTGCCGTTTTCTCAATGACGTGTGCTTCGGAGGCGAGGTCAAGCGTATCGGTGAGCAACTGAAGTGTTCCCAAGATGAATTCGGTTTTGGCAATATAGCGGCATAACACTTGATGTCCCGCGTGAATGTGGAAGTTGCTTCCGCTAAATAGACGCGAGGACATTTCTTCGTTTCCGGCAAAGAAAATCCGATCATGGGGCACTAAGACATGATCAAAGATGACGATGTTATCCATCTCTTCGTATCTGGAGCTGAGCGGAAAATTAAACCGTGATTCAGATGCATAGGTATCCCGGCAAACGAGGGTGATGCCTGGCAGATCATTAGGCACGGCAAACGCAAAGGCAAATGGATTCTCATCGTCAAATGGGGCAGGTGAGGGAGACGGGTATACAAAAATTTCGTCACAAGTTGCACCCTGTGTAGCCATCATGAATGCACCAGTTATAATAAGGCCATCTTCGGTGTGCTCAACCACCTTGGCTGCAATTGCATCCTCGGTAGCGTCCATTTGCCCGGATATTTTGCTGGCGTGTGGTTGTATAAAGGCATGAGAGAGGGTAATGTCGTTGTCACGACAGAAGGCATAGTAGTTCCTCAGATTTTCGGCGTACTGCGGAGATAACTCGTTAAGGAGATCCGCTGCAGTGTAGAATGACATGATGGCCGTGTTCATATAATCGGGTGACCGACCCAGAAACCCGTGATGGGTGCCCGACCAGATGCTCATCGCTTCACGACGTCTCCGCAGATCATCAACTGTGGTTGGCGGCAGGAAGGATAGTCCCACCGGTTTGCCGTCTACGGGGGATTCGTACGTCATTTTGCCTGCAAGCAGCGGATCTGACTGCATGTCGTAGAGTTGCGCTTGAGTCTCCATAAGACCTTTGAAAGCAAGATGTTCGGATCTTTTACCCGTAACGAGTTCTCCCTTGTACCAGCAGGGGACAGTCTGGGCATTGATTCGTTCAATGTACTGCTTGCCACTTTTAACAGGCATCGTTTTTCACCTCTTGGATCTAATCGTTCATGGGCAGATTGACTGCTCTCGTAGTTTACGTAGGCAGTCTCCTTTATGTGCATCCTGACAGAGGAATAACGAACTTGGCAAAAAGGGCTTGATAATAATTATCATTCTTGTTACAATACAAAAAGAAAAAGGAACCGGCCAGGGCTCCTTTAACTTAAAAAGTTTTTATTTTACTTCAAAGGTTTTGCAGTCTGTTTCAGCAGACTTGCTTGCTTCTTGAGAACTGTGGCTCACGATATAAATCGAATCAGCATTACATTTGTTCTCTTCAGCCCAGTGAACACAGGAATTTACTTCACACAATACGTCTTTTGCCATGATTAATAACCTCGCTTTGAGTTAGATTACATTCGTTGGTATAAAGATAGGTCCGACTTTTCAAGTTGCCGCTTGAAGTTCGGAACATTTTGTCCTCTTAATTAAAGAGGGCTTATTTGCATTATACACAACGGTGCACTTTCAGAATAGCAAATTTGGGCAAAGCATGCAACATGTGCAATGCTTTTACGAAGCTATTTGCGCGAGCGAGGAAGACTGCCTTTGCAAAAAGGCGGTTATATGCTATGATTAAATAGTAATAATTACGATTAACAAGGAGTTCAATAAGAAACTCACAACTAGCTCACCACAAACTATTTTTAAGTCGTTTATAGTGACGTTTATAAATCTTAGTTGATCGTGACCTCTTTATTCGGTTTCTCAAACATTAATTACTTAAGGCTTGGAGATTCGCAGTTTACTCTCCTGGCATGAACGAAGGAGAGTTATCCAAACATGAGCAAAACAAATCATATAAATCGTATTCCCCGTGCCAAGGGAATCGATATGGCTGCTTTTTATTCACCGAAAGAGTGTACACGCAAAGTGAAGCACATTGTATTCTCACAGGAGAACGAGCGTGTCATTGAGGAATTCCTGACCATTCTCGGCATGAAGGAACGTTTTGTGGAGCATGATGTTTCTATGCCGAACAAATTGGTCATGTTTGGTCCTCCCGGCACCGGGAAGACATTAACGGCATCCTACCTGGCCTCTCGGCTTAATCTCCCACTGGTTTTGGTACGTCTGGACGCCATCATTCACAGTCATTTGGGAGAGACGGCTACGAACGTACGCAAACTTTTTGAGTATGCGCGTATGAATCCCTGTGTCTTGTTTCTGGATGAGTTCGATGCCATTGGCCGCACCCGAGAGAGCAATGATGAAGTGAAAGAGATGGCCAGGGTAGTTAACACCTTGCTGCAGTGTCTGGATGAATTCGAAGGCGATAGCGTACTTGTGGCAGCCACCAATTTGGAAACCCAACTGGATCATGCCGTATGGCGTCGATTTGATACCAAAATTACGTATGGCATGCCGGATGAAGAGAGCAGGCAGCGATATATCAACAAACTGGTTGGACAATTTGAGCATCAGCCAGACCTGAAAACCTACATGTGCAAGCAGTTAAAAGGGTGCAGTTACGCCGATGTGGAGCAGATTGTGCTCAAAGCCAAACGGAAAGCGATTATTACGGACAGTCCATTGCATGAACAATTGATAACTGATGCATATGATGAGTATATGCCGCGGTTATTAACCATCTAGAAGCTGAGCCGAAACGTAACTGTCTAATAAACAAAAATGATATAACGAAACAGCCCTGCCAGGAATCCATTCAGGAAACCGGGCCGGGCTGTTCTGCTGTTTAAGATGTTCTATGCATTTACTGGTGAACGGTACGCTTTTTCCGGAGTAGTCGCATCAGGTGCCTTCCAGCGTGGCAGTTTTAGCGTAAACTGACTTCCTTTTGGGCTGCTTGAGGTGAGATTCAGATCTCCTCCTTGTGCTTGAGCGAGAAGGCGGCTGTAAGTGAGCCCAAGTCCCAATCCCCGAGACTGCCGCTTTTTGAGCTCGCCGCGGTAGAAACGTTCAAATATTTTGGATTGATCTTCCTCGGTGATGCCTGTACCGTTGTCCTGTACGTCTACGTAGAGATCGTGTTCTTCAGCTCGCAGGCGAATGTCGAACAGCGTGGTTTGCCCTGAAGCTGTGGCCTGCAAACCATTATTCAGCAGATTGACGATAATTTGCTGAATCCGCAATGCATCACCGATCGTATACAGTGCCCCCGCAGGTACATGCATTGCAATTTCCGGTGATTGATCCTCGTAAGCGATTTTCCACTGGTAAATAATCTCCCCAACCAGCAGACTCAGATCGACGCGCTCATGGCGCACGGCAACACTGCCTGCACTCATGGCATTATAGTCCAGAAGATCAGCCACCATGCGTTCCATACGTTCGGATTCTTTTAATGCGATATCGAGAAATTCCTTGCCTTCCTGCGGGCTGACGATATCATCTCGAACGGCCATAACCAGTCCTTTGATGGAGGTAACCGGGGTTTTTAGCTCATGGGTAACGCCTGCCAGTGAGAGATTACGCCATTCCTCCAGCTGCTGTAATCGCAGGGACATTTCGCGAAAGGAATTGACGAGTTCATTCATTTCCTGCTCCCTGGTGTCCAGATCCAGGTTTACATCATAATTGCCGGTTCGAATCTGCTCTGCAGCATGTGCGACCTGGCGAATGGGTTTGGACAGCTTGCGGGACAGAAGATAGATCGTAAACCAGCCACACAGAATGAGAGCAGCAAATAGCAGACCTACGATCAGCAGAGTGTCGGGACTGTAAGTTATGGCTTTTTTGGACTGCAACACCCATACTTTACCCAGCGTCTGGTCGGCATCCACTACATTGACGGTTACACCCGCAAATTTGTGGTTTCGCGGCTCCGACAGATCATCCGACAGTCTAGTGTAGACTTCCTGCTGGGTCATTTTCGGGTTCGAATAGATCAATTGATTGTTGTTGTCAAGAATCATGATGCAAAAATGATTATCGGTATTAAAAAGCTTGGTACGCTTGTCCACCAATCGATCCAGATCAGGAGGGATGTGCAGTCTGTTTTCAGTCCCTGATACCTTCTCCGCAATTTCAAGCCCCAGAAGCTCAGCGGTTTTGAGACCTTTCTCAAGGGAAGTGGTCCTGATCCAGTAGAGTGCCCCTGCAACAATAATGATGAAGCCGATACAGAGGATCAGAAAATATTGAAGCGTCCAATAGGAGAGAATGGATGTTTTTCGTTTAGGCGTTTTACGGCTCAGTTTGCGATCCAAAATTGATACCCCATTCCCCTTAAAGTCCGGATTTCTCCTGTTTCTGGCAGCCAGTGGGAGAGGGCCTGACGCAACCGTTTAATGGAGAGATCCACAGCCCGGTCACTTCCGTCATAATCCATGCCCCATACCTGCTCAATGAGATGCTCCCGTGTGAACGTTCGATTTGGATATTCAGATAGGAACATCAACAGCGACAGGTCGCGAGGCGTTAACGCCACTTCTGCACCATTCAGCAGTACCTGTTTGGCTGCCAGATCAATGACCAGATTGCCGAAATAACGTTTACCTTCCCCTTCCGCTGTCCAATGTGGATTGCGGCGAAGTACGGCATTAACTCTTGCAACCACTTCCTCCGGCACAAAGGGTTTGCTCATATAATCGTCGGCACCGGCATTCAGCCCGTTGAGACGGTCCTGAATGTCGTCCAGTGCCGTTAGCATAATGACAGGGCAAGGGCTTTTTTCACGAATAATTCTCAGCAGATCCCAACCATCCATCCCTGGCAGCATGACATCAAGCAGTACCAGGGCGGGTACGTCAGAATCAAATAAAGTGAGAGCAGTGGGTCCATCTGCGGCATGACGGACCTCAAAACCCGCTTTTCTCAGATAAGCAGCCAGCACACGTGCAATTGCTTGCTCATCCTCGACGATAAGTATGGATTTCAAGAAGGTGTCTCCTTTCACGACATAAGCTTGTGTACTGATTTTACATGAGCCGGGGCTTAAAGCCAATTAGGCAAATATTTTCAGAAAAAAAATGAGGCTTTCATCCTTTTTGACGTCATCCTGACACATTGGGTTGATAAGATTCTTGCAACAACCAACATATACAATGACCAATTGGAGGAGATAGAGATGAATAAAAAGACAAAAACATGGGTGATATCCGGCGTCGCAGCAATCGCAATTCTTGGGGGCGGAGGTTACTATTTTGCTAACAGTTATATGGGTAACAACGTAGATATTGAACAGGTACTTCCGGCAAGCACTGCAGCATCCACAACGGATGCAGGCACAGGTACGGCGGTTGCAAATGAAGCAGCAAGTACGGAGCAATTAAACGGGGATTGGACTATCAGCGAAGGCTCGAAGGTGTATTTCTCGGTAACGACATCACAGGAGACCGTCAATTTTGTGGACGAGCAGGTAAGTGGAACCTGGGCGATTCATGTGGACGATGCTTCCCAGATGAAAGCGGAAGGTCAGATTGAGATGAGCGGAATTGATTCGGGTAACGGTCAGCGCGATGGTCACGTGAAAGAAGCTGATTTCTTCGATGTTAGCACACATCCGCAAGCGACTTTTACGGCAACTTCCTTTGAAGGCATGCCAGCGGAATGGACTGCAGGGCAAACCGTGGATTTTAAAATGAACGGTACCCTTACGGTTAAAGGCGTCGAAAAAGAGGTCACTTTTGATGCAAAGGCCGCATATGAAAATGGTCAGGTATTGCTGTCTGCCACGACGACGGTAACCTTCGAAGACTTCGGTATGGAGAACCCTCACTCTGTTGTGTTATCCACAGAGAATGATATTCAGGTCCAACTGGAACTGAAGCTTGACAAATAAACGATTTGTCCATGAAAAGGATAAGGCACAGAGCCTGATTCAAAATAGGATCACTGTTGATCCGGTCTACTTGGATTGAATAATATAATTAGTTACACCTGTCCCAGATGCCGAAGGCAAAGGGGCAGGCTTTTTTTGTGTTAAGGCGTTGTTCTAACACAGGAGTAGCAGAGAGACTCAATGGTTCGAATGGTTCGGCTAGCAGCAAATGATATTAAACTGTTTGAAATAACTGCTGTTTCCTTTGGAAAATGCCGTGTTCCGGGTTACTGTGAAGCGCTTACAATAATATAGATTTCATCAATGATTCAATCATGTTCAGTCAATCAAAAAAGGGGGATCAAGAGTGAACAAGAAATACATAAGCGGCTGCCTGGTCTTACTCATGCTGTTCTGTGAGTTGGGCTTCTGGGTTCGTCCGGCTGGGGCAGCAGGGGTAAACGTCGCATTGAATAAACAGGTTACCGTGAGTGCAGAGGATCTGCAATACAATGGAAACAAGGAAAATGCCGTGGACGGCAGCGCCGACACCAAATGGAGTGCAGACAGCAGGAATGAAGCGGGGCAGCCTCATTGGTTAATGGTCGATCTGGGAGGAACGTACCAGGTATCGGGAGCTGAAGTGACATGGAAAGATAAAGGCCAGGTGGTAAAGTACCATATTGAAGTGTCAGCAGATGGCGCTCAATGGACAACAGCTGCGGATCAACGAACGAATGAAACAGCAGAAGACATCGCGAAGGTGAGTTTTCAGGCTAACGACGTGAGGTATGTGAAGGTTACGATTCCATATTATGCTGGACCAGATTGGTGGCCAGGCATTGCCGAATTGAAAGTCTGGGGGCAAGAAGAGGGGCTTACGCCAGAACTCATTACATCGTATTCTCCAATTATTGTTTCCACCTTAAAAGGTATGGCACCCGTATTGCCTGCTGATGTGCAGGCTCATTATGCAAATGGAAAGACGGCAGATGTTCCTGTGTCATGGAACGCGATAGATCCGATTCAATATTCTTCCGCTGGAAGCTTCACGGTTACGGGGGATGTATATGGAGCGCCTACTCAACCGGTAGCTAATATTCAGGTTGGGGGATACCGGAATGATTTTGTACGTGGGGTGGACATCTCAACCTTAACGGCAATTGAAGACAATGGTGGTAAATATCTGGACAGTAATGGGACGGAAAGGGATCTGCTCGACATCCTGAAGGACCGCGGCGTCAATTATGTTCGTCTCCGACTGTGGAATGATCCACAGAAGTCAGGTGGATATAATGATAAAGCTGATGTAATTCGACTAGCTAAACGTGTTAAGGAAAAGGGAATGAAGATCCTGCTGGATTTTCATTACTCCGATGAGTGGGCTCATCCAGGTCAGCAGCTTCGGCCGAAGGCATGGGAGGGCTTATCCTTTGAAGAACTGAAACAGGCGGTATTCAATTATACGTCTGAAGTCGTAGGTGAGATGAAATCATCCGGTGCCATGCCGGACATGGTTCAGATCGGGAACGAAATTAACAGCGGTGTTCTGAATGGCCTGAACAGCAATGTGAATTTTGATGAGAATGTTGCATTGCTGAAGAGCGGTGTAGATGGGGTGCTGGCTGTTGATGGTGGAGATCAGGTTCAGATCATGATTCATCTGGCAGAAGGCGGCAAACCCGAGCTGTTCGATTGGTACTTTGGAGAACTGGAGAAGCGCGGACTGGATTATGACATCATTGGGTTATCCTACTATCCGTTCTGGCATGGAACCTTCGCAGACGTACGGAAGACAATGAATACAGTCTCCGACAAATATAAAAAAGATGTAATCATTGCCGAGACCTCATATCCGTTTTCCTACAAAAATGGAGATGCCCACGGCAACATCATTGGCAGTCCAGAGGCGTTGAATGTGGGAGGTGCGACTTTCCCGGCTACGGTGCAAGGTCAGCATGATGCCATTGCCGGCATTATGGATATGATTGCAGAAGTTCCTCATGGTCGTGGAGCGGGCTTCTTCTACTGGGAGCCGGCATGGATTGCCGCCAATGTGGGTTGGATTGCTTCAGAGGGAGATGCATGGGAGAACCATGCCATGTTTGACTATGATGAATACCCTGCCAATGGAGGGTACTCGTTCGAAGGTCGTGCCTTGGAATCACTGAATGTGTACAAACGAGGGATGGATACCCTGCCTGTAGACCGCCAGCAATTATGGGCAGCCATTAAACGCGGAAGTGAAATGGTGGCTTCTGATTATACGCCGTCTAGCTGGATAACCCTGGCACCAGCCATTCAGACAGCGAAGAACACATATCACAAAGCCTATACTTCAGAGGTTCTGACACAACAGGAGACTGATGAAGCTGCAGCAGCACTCGAAGCCGTTATGCAGCAGCTTGAAGTTATTCCGGCTGATCGGAAGGCGCTTGAAGGCAAAATTGCAGAAGCTGAATCATACCATGAAGCAGATTGGTCAATGGCAACATGGGCCGTTTTTAGCAAAGCACTCGCCAAGGCTAAACTAGTACTTGCTGATCCAAGAGCGACCCAGACCGAAGTGAGTCAGGCAGTGATTCATTTGGAGAAAGCCATTCAGGGATTGTCCGATGTAGACAAGACTCTGCTTATACAGCTCATCGAAGAGACTCAGCAGCAGAGTGAATCATCGTATACTTACCGAAGCTGGAGCCTTTTGCAGACGGCGCTGCAGACAGCCATTGTGGTTAGAGACAAACCTGATGCCATCCAGTCTGAAGTCAATCAAGCACTGGAACAGCTTCAGCAAGCCGGTCGTGACCTTGTTCAACTCGAAGCCTTAACAACAGGGAAGACAGCAACAGCCTCCACGAGTGCAGGAACGGGCGGCGGACAGAGCAACTCACCTGACGGGGCGATTGACAGCAACCCGAATACATCATGGGGAACGGATCAAAGTGTAGGCAGCTGGTGGCAGGTGGACCTGGGCACCATTGCCAATATTCGTAAGTTAGAAATGTCCATGTGGAGTGGAGGCATCAAATACAGAATCGAAGTCTCTGAAGACAATGAACATTATGTCACGGTGGTGGATACCACAAGTGATGTCGTTGTATCCACCAGTCCAAGGCACATATTGCCGGAAAACACTCAGGCACGTTACATTCGGGTTACCATTACAGCTGGTTCGACTTGGAAAGGATTCATGGATTTTGAGGCATATGGAACATTCCCTGCAGACAAAACTGCTCTTCAGATGACCGTGGACTCAGCGTCCAAGCTTCAGCAAAATCAATACACGGCTGCGAGTTGGAGCAGATTGGCGGAGGCGCTAAATACAGCCAAGGAATGGATGGACGATATCGAAGCTTCAGTTCAGAATATCAGAGATGCTGACAGCGCATTAAAAGAAGCCATGCGTCAGTTGGTCCGGCAGGAGTCAACCCCTGGACCTTCGCAACCAGTCCAACCGTCACAACCATCCTCACCGGGAAGTCCAGCGGTTACAGTACCTGGACCTGAAACGGAACATCAGACCGAAAAGGGTTCTACCCTAATCAAAGGAGTTTTGACCGGGAAAGATCAGTATTCTGTTTCGCTGAACGAACAGCAGCTGGTTCAGTTGGTTAAAGGGCTGGAAGCTGGGAAGCATCAGCTGCGTTTGGTTGCAGACATTGCTGAGCCATACCAAGCAGTCACATTCCAATTGCCTGTCGGAGCATGGCTTCAGACACAGGCGTTACAGACACTGGAACTGAGAGTGGGCCAGACATCGGTACGCATACCGATGAAATCACTTCAGGAGATGCATGCATCGACTGCCAAAACACTGGATGTGGTGATATCGAAGGGATCCACTGCGAATCTATCCGAGCAGCAAAAAGCAGTGGTCGGTAATCACTCCGTCATCGACGTCAAACTGTTGGTGGATGGCGAAGTGCTGCCTTGGACCGATCGAGCGATTGAGATCGCATTTTCGGGTATAGCTAAACCGGCGACAGCCAATACAGTTCCCGTTGTTCAATCCATATCGCCAGATGGTCAGATGAAGACAGTCCTGTATTCCGCATATGATGATTCTGCACAGGTCATGACGTTCAAGCCGCTTCAATCCGGTTCATTCGTTATTGTAGAGGTGAATGTGCCTCTGACGGATATACAAGCACATTCTTGGGCAGTGAATGAAGTGAAGAGTTTGTATGGTAAGGGAATTGTTTCCGGAATGTCCGGTGACCGTTTCGATCCGTTGGGTGAACTGACCAGAGCCCAGTTCTTGCATATGGTTGTGCAGGGAATTGGTGAGTCTCATGTTCCGAACCAAACCGGATATTTGCTAAGTGATGTATCCGAAGGACAATGGTATACGGATTCGATTCGACTTGGTTTGGAGATGAACATTATTCAGGGGCGCCCTGACGGATCGTTTGGAGTGCATGAACGGGTTACCCGTGAAGAAATGGCGGTTATCCTGGAACGTGCCATGCAAGCGGTGAAGCAGGATGCAACATCTGATTTGGATGTATCCACTCGTGCTGAGTTCAGGGATAACGAAGATATCGCAGATTATGCGAAGCAAGCCGTGTCATCCATGCAGCAGTTAGGTTTATTGAAGGGCATGGGCGATGGAAATTTCGCTCCCAAACAGACGGCTAACCGTGCACAAGGTGCTGTTGTCGTCGCCAGAATGATGGAACTGCTATATTAAAATTGTGAAGGAATAAAATAAAGACCTGTCTTAAGGCTGCGGCCAAGAGACGGGTCTTTTATTTTTTTTTAGGAAATCATTAATGTCATATTGACATTATCGTTATCGTTTGTTATCATTCCGATAATATCATAATGACAATATAGAGAAATGGGGAATGAGCGATGTTTGGATTCCGATTCGTGAAGTTTCAACCCAGTGAGTATGTAATGAAAATTAAAAATGGCAAGGTGCAGCGCGAAGGTGTAGGACTGTCCTTTTATTATTATGAGCCTACAACGTCGGTTGTTGTTCTGCCTGTATCATCCGTCGACGTTCCGTTTATGTTCGAAGAAATTACGGCGGACTATCAAACGGTGACGGTGCAGGGACAATTGAGCTACCGCATCGTGGATTACCTGAAAATAACGCAAAGCTTAAATTACACGTACAACTTGCGCAAAAACAAATATATCTCTGACGATCCTGGCAAGCTTGATCAACGTGTGATTACGACGGCCAAAGTATTAACCAAGAAGCACTTGGAGCAGATGCCTCTGAAGGAGGCCATTCAATCCAGTGAAAGGCTTGCAAGCAGCATGAAGCGCGAAGTGGTGCAAAGCGAGGAGCTTGAAAAATTGGGCGTTGAGCTGATGAGTCTATCCATTCTGGCCATTCTGCCGAATAAGGAAACGATGCGGGCGCTGGAGGCACAGGCACGGGAAGAAATTTTACGTCAAGCGGATGAAGCATTATATGTGCGCCGCAATGCCTCCATCGAGCAGGAGAGACGAGTGAAGGAAAACGAGCTCAATACGGAAATAGCCGTCGAAACGAAAAAGCAGCAGATCAGGGAGACACAATTACAGGCGGAGCGTTCGGTCAAGCAGAAAGAAAATGAAATGGAGCAGGAGCAGCTTCAATTCAACACCGCAATGGAGGAACGGAAACAGCAGCTCATTGAATTGACCATTGCCAACCAAAATGCCGAAGCGGATGCGAAAGCCTATGAAATTGCGGCCGTTATGAGATCTTTGCAGGATGTGGAACCGAATGTACTTCAGGCAATGGCCAATATGGGAATGAACTCGGATAAACTGATCGCGCTGGCATTTCAGGAGCTGGCGGAGAATGCGGGGAAAATTGGTCAGCTCAACATTTCGCCTGATCTGCTGCAAGGATTAATGTCGACACCAGGAAGAGAGAAGGGAGGCCATGCACGATGAGACGGGGACACGCAAAAAAATCTTCACGTTCTCAACATGTTGACCAAAACCACCTTGGTGATGTCAAGCTGATTCTGGTCAAACGCAGAACAAGATTAGAAGAACTGGTGGTGCGTTATAACACGGTGCAGCAGGCCCAGTTTTACATTGAACGTCTTGGTGCCGATTTCAGCGATTATATTGAGGAGGATCGGCGTTATCGACATTCTGTGCAGCAGGCCCAGCTTCAGCTGGGTCAGCTCGGCCGGGTACAGATCATTGACCGGGAACATGTGCCTAATTTTATATTTGGAGAACAGGACATTGTTGTCGTTGTAGGGCAGGATGGACTGGTGGCGAATACGCTCAAATATGTGACGGAACAGCCGCTTATCGGCGTGAATCCCGATCCCATGCGATGGGATGGCGTACTCCTTCCTTTTACGGTGGAGGATCTGAAGATGATAATCCCGGATGTCATGCGCAAGCAGCGTTCCTTAAAAGAAGTGACTTTGGCAAAAGTGGAACTTAATGATGGACAGTTTCTGTACGGGGTTAACGATTTGTTCATCGGACGGAAGACCCATGTCTCAGCCAGGTATGAAGTACGTTTGGGTTCCTCGGTTGAACAGCAGTCATCCAGCGGTATTATTGTTTCCACAGGACTCGGATCGACAGGCTGGTTCAAGAGTGTGTTGGCTGGAGCAGCCGGCATTGTGGGATCCGAAGCATGGAAGCATATGCACATCAATGATGATGTTAACGCGGTAAGTCCGGTTACCCGAGGACATCAAATGGAGAACTTTGGGTGGGATGCTCCCTATTTGTACTTTACAGTTCGTGAACCGTTCCCGAGCCGGACCACAGCAGTCAACCTGGTGTTTGGTCAGGTGCATCAGAAGCAGCCACTACAGATCGTATCGCAAATGCCCGAAGATGGGGTCATTTTTAGCGATGGCGTGGAACAGGACTTTCTCGAATTCAATTCCGGAGTGGAAGCCACCATCAGTCTTGCAGAGAAACGAGGACGTCTTGTGGTCTGATCCTTTATTTCCGGGCCATTTCCGTCTAGAATGGGTTACTAGATGTGAACAGGGCATTCTGGTGTGGAAAGAGAGGTTATACAATGCAATCGATACTATTGGTTGAAGATGATGCTAAGCTCGCAGGCTTACTGTCATCATATCTCAACCGAAATGGTTTCCAGGTATATGTCGTGGATGATTTCCGTCATGTCCTGGATGAATTCTTGAAAATCGGTGCGGATCTGGTCCTGATGGATGTGAACCTTCCGCAATTTGATGGTTACTATTGGTGCAGACAGATCCGCACGCATTCCATATGTCCCATTTTATTTATTTCAGCACGTGACAACGGAATGGATCAGGTTATGGCGCTCGAACATGGTGCGGATGATTATATTACCAAACCTTTTCAATATGAGGTGGTTCTTGCCAAGGTACGAAGCCAGCTGCGTAGGGCGTACGGCACATATGCTGCAGCTCAGCAAGAGGTAAAAGTCCGAAATGGACCCTTGGTGCTGTATCCCGAAAGGTTCGTACTTGAACATCAAAATCTAACTGTGGAGCTGACCCAAAAAGAATCTGTCCTGGTTGAAGCATTGATGAGCAAGGTCGGGCGGGTGGTGGGCCGCGAACGACTGCTTGAGCTGATGTGGGAAGATCAGCACTTTATCGATGATAATACACTGAATGTGTATATTACCCGTGTCCGTCGCAAGCTGAAAGATCTGGGTGTAGAGGATTTGCTGGAAACGGTGCGGGGAGCGGGCTATCGTTTACTCGATTTGGGCACGGCTGCTCAGGAGGGATTGTAAATGAAACTTTTCTTCAGAGACCAGTTACCCCTGATTGGTTTTTATTTGCTACAGATGCTGATAGTCCCTTCAGTATACTGGCTTTCGGGCGAAGCTCGTCCTATTCGTATTGTCCTATACGGCATGTTGATCAGCACGGTTATCTTTGTCGTGTATCTGATTGTGCGTTATGCGCAGCTTCATCATGTCTATCGCGCGCTTCAAAAGCCAAACGATCTGGTCAGGGAACCTTTTCAGCCGCTGGGTTATGCTCCAATGGCGCAAGCCATTAGAGGGGTGCTCCACGAACAAGAACGAAATCGGCAGCAAGAAATGGGTGAACTGCGTACTCGAAACGAGCAGCAGGTCGTTTTTATGAATCGCTGGGTTCACCAGATGAAGACACCATTGTCGATCATTCAATTAACACTGGAGGATGTGGAGGATCAGACAGCTGGTAGCATTCAGGATGAACTGGATAAAATGCGCAAAGGGCTGGAGATGGTGCTTCATTCTTCCAGATTGGAGCAGTTTGAAGGAGACTTTCGTGTAGAGCGTCTCTCTCTTGGTGAAGTGATCCGAGGAAGCATTGCTGAAAATCGTCGCCTGTTTATTCGCAAAGGTATCACACCAGACATCCGGATTGAAGAGGAGCTTCACATATACAGTGATGCCAAGTGGTTACGTTTTATGTTTACCCAAATTTTGACCAATGCCGTTAACTACTCGGACAGCAGATCTGGCAAAAAGGTCATTATGACCGCCTACCTTAAGGGTGACCGAACCGTATTGGACATTCAGGATGAAGGAATTGGCATATCTGCGGAAGACATTCATCGCGTTTTTAACCCTTACTTCACAGGGAAGAGGGGAAGGCAGTATCATGAGTCCACCGGAATGGGGTTATATCTTGTCCGTGAGATCAGTACACGTCTGGGGAACCAGGTTGAACTATTCTCCAAACTGGACGAAGGGACACTGGTCCGCTTCAGTTGGGCGGATCAAAAGTAGAGCGCTTTGCCTGAGGGCGAGGTGTTTTTTTGTGGATAAAAACAGTTGCAGTGCAAGGGGAACATAATCTTAAAGCTGTTGTAAGGAAAGTTTAAGGTTATTCGATAGCAGCGGTGCGGGAGGTAGGTTACGATAAAGATAAGATCAAGGAACATAAGATTGGTTCCATTGGAGGGAAATAGATATGGAGATGTTACAGGTCTCGGCACTGAATAAAATTTATCAGGGTAAAGTACAAACTCAGGCCCTTAGCGATATTCATCTGTCCATTAAACAAGGTGAGTTTGTTGGCATTATGGGTCCTTCCGGAAGTGGCAAAACGACGTTGCTGAATATGGTATCTACGATAGATGAACCTAGTTCGGGCAGAGTGCTCATTAACGGCAAAAATCCTTTTGAAATGAGAAAAAAAGAACTCGCCATGTTCCGGCGCAGGGAACTCGGATTTGTCTTTCAAGATTTTAATCTGCTGGACACCCTAACGGTTGCAGAGAATATCGTATTACCCCTAACGCTCGACAAGGTGAAATATAGGGAAATGGAGAGCAGGTTGACTCGAATCACGAACCAGCTCGGGATTGATCATATTCTAGACAAACGCATTTATGAAATTTCAGGCGGACAGCGGCAGCGTACCGCCATTGCCAGAGCCATGATTAACATGCCATCGATCGTGCTCGCGGATGAACCAACAGGGGCATTGGATTCCACGTCCTCACAAGCCGTGATGGAATCACTTGAACAGATTAATCAGCAGGAGAAAACGACCATTATGCTGGTGACGCATGATCCACTCGCCGCCAGTTTCTGTCATCGCATCGTTTTTATCAAGGATGGGAAACTTGCTGCAGAAGTCCACCGCGGGGATAACCGTCAAACCTTCTTCCAGCGGATCATCGATACCCTATCCTTTTGGGGAGGTAATTCACATGAACTTTCCTCAGTTCGCGTTTAATAATATTCGGCGGAATGGACGGGCGTATGTGGCTTTTTTTCTGAGCAGTGTATTTATGGTTATGATCTTCTTCGCTTATGCGGTATTCAGCTATCATCCTTATGTGGCGAATATGCCGATTGGCAAGACAACGGCGTCTGGAATGCAAATTGCCTCAATTATTGTGTATGTATTTGCGATCTTTTTCGTCATGTACTCCATCGGTGCCTTTCTAAAATCACGGAATAAGGAATTCGGCATCTTGACCATACTGGGTGCAGAACCAGGACAGATTCGAAGACTTGTCATCATGGAAAATATGCTGATCGGTTCCCTGTCCATTGTGGCTGGCATAGGTGGTGGCATGTTGTTGTCCAAACTGTTCCTTATGCTCACTACACGGTTTATCGGCATGGAGGATCTGCCCTTTTATTTCCCGACAAAGGCAATTTTGATTACGGTGGGTGCCTTTTTGCTGTTATTTTTCTGTATTTCCCTGTTCACATTGCTCTTTATCGGTAACAAGCGGGCGCTTGAGTTGTTAAAAGGTACGAGTAAACCCAAAACGGAACCCAAAGCATCCTGGCCGCTCTCCCTTATAGGGCTGGCCTTACTGTCGGCTGGTTTTATAGCTCTATACAGTGATTTATCTGGTGGAAATATACTGATCGCTGCGGTAGCAGGTATAGCCGGGACCTACTTTTTCTACTCCCAGCTCTCGGTTCTGGCTATTCGATTGATGAAACGCAACCGTAAGCGGGTGTGGCACGGAACTCGATTGTTGTGGATTTCGGAGATGAGTTACAAGATTAAGGACAATGCACGCATGCTGTTTATGGTGACGGTCGTGATTGCCCTCGCATCGATGAGCGCTGTAGTCATCCTATCCCTGGATCAGCAAAATCGCCAGGTTTTCAAGGACAATACGTTCCCGATTCGTTACAATGTATATGGTGCATTAGATCAGCCCAATATGGCTCCTGTTAATGAAGTGCTTGATGAAGCTAATCTGGAATATCAGGAAGTCTACCTGAAGTATTTTTATGCAAGCACGAATGACAGCGGGGTAACACTGTTGTCACTAAGTGACTACAATGCGTTGAATACCATACGGAAGAAACCGACGTATACGCTGACAGATCACGCAGCAATTTTCATTGACTCCCGAAATGAGGACAGGCCGCTGGAGCATGAGAGATTTCATCCTTATGCGATTGGGGAGCAGCTCGTTTTAAATACCGTATCAGAGGCTCTTGAGCTCAATATAGAGCACACTGAAAAAGATCCGGTATTTGGCGATCTTCTCTATTCAACAGCGATGGTGGTTATCAATGATGAGGAATACAACGAACTCACGAAATCCTTGGATAAGCGAGAGCTTTCAGGCAAATATCTTTATCAAATCCCATCATGGGGCCAGTCTGTACCGGATCGTGAATCATCCGAAGCTCTGGTCAGTCATCGTTTGAAAGACATCGATGAAGTAATAAGGGAACACTCTGCGGATAAGGAGTTTTCCGGCTATTTCACGACTCGTTATACGGATTTTGAGGAATTCAGACAGACGACAGCGCTGATTACCTTTTTGGGTATTTTCATTGGTCTGATTTTCTCAATCTCATCAGCCAGTTTTCTATATTTCCGATTGCACACGGATCTCGAAGCAGATGGAAGAATGGTACGTTCGCTTTCGAAGATGGGACTCAGTTTCCAGGAGATGAAGAGATCGTCTACGATACAGATTGCAATTCTCTTTTTCTTTCCCATTTTAATCTCGATCGTGGAAACACTGGTTGTGGTTAGACCGTTCCTGACTCAATTCGGGATTGCCAACTATACCGTTCCTGTATTAACCGTGTTTGGTGCGTTTTTGTTGGCACAGACTTTTTATTTCTTTGTTATTCGTGCAAAATATATCTCTTCGTTGAGAAAAATGATGGTATAGATCATATTGAGGGCAATGCTGATCAACACTTAATCATTGAGCCAGCCGGGATTCCTTGATTCTAATCAAGGTGATCCCGGCTATTGTACTTTATGATGAGTTTATTCCAAGAATATCAAAGGAGGAATAAACGTGAGTACGATTTCTTTGCAAGCCGTCAAGGAGTTTCAGACCGAACGTTTTACGAAACGCATTCTGTTTCAGCAGAATGGTGGGGTCACGTTTGCGCTGCATTTTCTGCCGGGACAACAACTGCCTGTCCATAAACATCCAGGATCGGATGTGCTGGTTCTTATTATTGAAGGAGAAGGAACAATTATATTGGATGGAGTCGAACAGAAAGTACAACAGGAAGATGTAATCTGCTGCAGTGGAGAAGACACATTTGCTTTCCATAACACGGGAAATCGTGAAGCTCGGTTGTTTGTTGTATTAAACAAGGTGCCTGATGAATCGTACGCCCGTGACATATAAAATGGTTCTGAGTCACTCAAGGCCTGTAGATTCCCATATGAATTATCAAAACTCATATCAAGCAAAAAACGTACTACACTCTCTTAAATGCAGAGTTGTAGTACGTTTTTTATCGTGTCTATATGTTCATCAGGAGCCAGTTGGATTACCCATTTAAAAATATCCGAGCATTTCCTTGGCTTCATTCGACATCATATCGGGAGACCACTGAGGTTCCCATACCAACTGTACATCTACATCTTTATGGTCTGTATGCGCCTGCAGTACCCATTTCACAGCACCGAGAATCGTATCATGCAGCGGGCAGCCTGGTGTGGTCAAGGTCATGCGGACCGAGACCCGTTCCGGCTCCTCCTGCACTTCATATACGAGCCCAAGGTCAACAATGTTAACGCCTAGCTCCGGGTCGTATACTTCCTTAAGATACTCAAACAGTGGGTTTACCTGTTGCGTCTGTTCCATATGTTCCACGCTCCATTTCTGTTTCTTAATGTTGGAACACCCTTGCGATCATGAAGATATAAGCCATGGAGAAGATCGATAAAAGAGTACCACCGACCATCATCACCTCTGCCAGATTGATCAATACACCACTGACAAGCAGAAGGCTGGAAGCAGCCATGGCAATCAAACCCCAGCTCACATGACGCTGGTTTAACATACCAGCCATAAGAGGTGTTCCTGGTTTTCCGGCTTGCTTGCCATATTTGTGTGTCCACCATAAGAAGGGGACAATCTTCGAAGCATAACCCAGAATGGTTAATGAGACCCATCCACCAAGATAGACCCAGCCTGCCAGAAGGACTACCCTCGGATGAAGCAGAAGTTCCGGTCCTTGTGATGCATAGATCAACAGAGCGACCATAAATGCTGCCAGTGCACGACTTACATAGACTGACCAGCGTATGCCTGGGCCGGGATTGTTTTTGTGGCGTTTCTCCTGTATTTGTTCCAAATGGTAGACGTAAACGAGCATACCTGCTGTCAGCAGCAGGAGTGCGAGCCAGAGCAAGCCTCGTTTCATATCAGCTAGAAATGCCACAACGCCTGTAATTACAGCTGCATTCCACAACAACAGGACTATCTTTTGAAGCCGAACTGGATAATGGTGCGAAAGATAGAACATGGGCAGCATTTTGTAGCTGAATCCTGTAATTAACATGCCGAACCAGCCGATTGTCCCCATCCAGATATGAGCTCCGAATATTCGTTCATGCAGCCCGTTCCATTGGCCGAATGCAAAATTCAAGCCCATTAACATACCCGTCAGGCCGGTAAGAACCAAATAAAGACAAGCACAAGCCGTACTTACCGTAATCGGATTCCATTGCGATGCTCGAAATAACGTGACCGCCATATTCCATCCGAACAACAGAATTCCAATCAGGGCACAGGTAGCAAAACCTGCAAGCCAGCGTACATCTGCCTGAATGAATCCATACAGCATGCCAGTGACGCCAATGCTAAACATCACGTAATGGATGTAACCAAGCCTTGTACTGTAAATATCCGATTGCAAAATCACATGAATCAGTTGATATACAGCCCCCATGGCCAGCATGGTCGACCATCCCAAGACAAACAGATGGGCATGGAACCATCCTTCCGGCCCTCGTAACTCATCACCAAGCCAGCCTGTCAGGGACAGAAGGGAAAACGCATGGTACGCGATAAATCCGAGGATGCCTGTAACGATAAACCAAAATGGCAGCCTGGACATGGCGTTTCCCTCCCTTATCCTTTTACGATTCTAAGCTTGGCTGTACCATCCGCCTGATCCTCTACGGTGTAAGAGCATCCGAGATTAATCAGTTCTTCCATCAAAAATACAGGAACACGGTCATTATGAATGAGAACCGTCTGACCAGGCTCACAGCGCTTTAGTGCGGCGAGGGTTCTCATCATTGGCTGTGGCGGCTCCAATCCCCGGTTATCCAATGTGATCGTTGGGGACAGGGGCATCTTATCAGAGCTGTAAATAAATTCAGTTGAGTCAGGCTCTCCGGTGCAGCCAGTAGGAGTTTCTTCCTGGTTCAGGTCTTTTGCAGTATGAAACGTCCCTTCCTTGGACCACGTTTTATTTTTCCGGTGAACGAATGTGGTACGCCAGTGTTCAGCATTGACTCGTTCGGATGAATGGGAATAGCCTCTCATTTTTAGTATGCCGAGCAGGGGTGTCGGCTTGAAAGGAGCGTGGAGCACAAATACATCCATGGGGTCCAGCCCCTTGACGGTGTTCATAATGAGTTGGAACGGCTCAAGCTTTTTTCTTAAATGCGGCCGGACATCGAGTTCAATAATTCGGTTATCCGTTGAAGACATATGGCTCACATCCATTCCTGTAAGTTCGTGCTCTGTTTGGTCCACCATTTTACAATTTACTGATTTTGACCTGGAAGACAGACGGACCCTGTTCGATATATTCCCAGGTGAAGCCGTCTGGATGAGTGGACTGAAATTGGAATCGCAAAGGTACCGGATCATGGTCATTGATAAGCAGCATGGCCTCATTTTGCGGCAATTGTTCAAACGTCTCGAAGATGATCTTATGTTTCAGATGCGGCGGATACTCGGTTGCGTTAATTGTTGCTGCATATGTGTTCATAGGTTGTTCCTCCAGGATCGGTTTAGTGTGGTGTTGCAAACTGAGTATAGAAAATATGTACGGTCCCCTGTGTGAGCATGCTCACACATTTTGTTTTGTCATAATCTTGCCTCATTTTTTACGGATTCCTACGTGGAACCCGGATTGCGGGAGTTTTAGAGATAGGTCATGTGCATTATGTTTCACTCATTGTGATATTTTGCACAGTTACGTTACAAAGACATCCTTATATTTAGCGACAAGATGACAAGTGATGAGAGGAAAGAGGAATCCCTCCATCCCGCCATAGTGAGATTACACCCAGAGGAAGGGGGAGTTTGAGATGCAAGCTGGACTGGTTGATCTTTTTGGAAGAGTTCATGATTATCTGCGCATCTCGGTTACGGACCGCTGTAATCTGCGCTGTGTATACTGCATGCCGGAGGAAGGAATGCAGTTTGAACCACCGGATCAGATCATGACACATGATGAAATTGTCTCGGTTGTTCGGGCGCTTGCTCCGCTTGGGATCAGGAAATTGCGTCTGACCGGCGGGGAGCCTCTTGTTCGAAAAGATCTTGACGAGCTAATTGCCCGTTTATCCGAAATTCCTGGCATTGAGGATATCGCTATGACAACCAATGGCATATATCTGGCCGCATGCGCGGATCGTCTGAAAGCAGCCGGGCTGACAAGAGTAAATATCAGTCTGGATTCCCTGCAACCTGAACGGTTTGCCCGAATTACCAGAGGAGGCAAGCTGAAACGGGTGCTGGATGGTGTAAGAGCCAGCCAAAAAGCCGGTCTGCAGCCAATCAAACTGAACGTGGTGCTTATGAAAGGCGTGAATGATGACGAGGTTGAGGACTTTTTGCGCTTGACTCTCGATGAAGAGATACATGTTCGCTTCATCGAATACATGCCCATAGGGGGGAGCGGAGAAGCCTGGAAATCGGGTTTTATGTCCCTGCAGCAGGTACTGGATACATGTGAGAACAGCTGGAATTACACAGGCTGTGATGTCTATAGCCATGGTCCGGCAGATAGTTACCGTATTGACGGAGCGGCTGGCACATTTGGTCTGATTCATCCTGTAAGCAGTCACTTTTGTGGTACATGTAACCGATTGAGACTGACGGCAGACGGCAATATCAAGCCCTGCCTATATTGGTCGGATGAATTCAACGTACGTCCACATGTCGGTAACGACAGTGCGGTTCAAGCCATATTTCTTAGAGCACTGGGGGTTAAGCCCGAGACGCATGACATGCTCAATGCTCTTAAAGGCGAAGAAATTCGAGGTGTTCCGTCTCTCCGGCATATGTCCCAAATTGGAGGTTAGCTGGATGTAAGTGATAAATGTCGGCAACGGATGTTATTCCGGTCTGAAACTACATGTCATATTAGCAGGAGGAAAACAATGAGTAAGCAAAGCACACCGTGGATGGGTAAACTTAAATATTTTGCGAAACGGGAAAAGAATGCAGAGGGCTGGAGCGAGAT
Source organism: Paenibacillus sp. 7516 (assembly GCF_002272715.1). Classification (NCBI taxonomy): domain Bacteria; kingdom Bacillati; phylum Bacillota; class Bacilli; order Caryophanales; family Paenibacillaceae; genus Paenibacillus; species Paenibacillus sp. 7516. The sequence goes on along the minus strand of NZ_NPBI01000039.1, from coordinate 19,558 downwards.
GTCACCCGAAAACCGGGACTGGGAGGACGTCTATCGGCGACGCTGGCAGCATGACAAAGTTGTACGTTCGACACATGGCGTGAATTGCACCGGATCCTGCAGCTGGCAGATCTATGTGAAAGACGGAATTGTCACTTGGGAGACGCAAGCTACCGATTATCCTTCCACGGGTCCGGATATGCCGGAATTTGAACCAAGAGGGTGTCCGCGCGGAGCGAGTTTTTCCTGGTACCTTTACAGTCCGCTGCGTGTCAAATATGCATACGTCCGGGGAGCATTGCTGGATCTGTGGCGTGAGGCACTTCAGCTGCATGGTGATCCGGTCAAGGCTTGGTCCAGTATTGCGGATGATCCGGATAAAGTCAATAAATACAAGTCTGTTCGCGGCAAGGGCGGATTGATTCGTGCGTCATGGAGTGAAGTAACGCAGATTATCTCGGCCTCCCTTATTCATACGATCAAGCAGTACGGACCTGATCGGATTATCGGCTTTTCGCCTATTCCTGCCATGTCGATGGTCAGTTATGCTGCAGGTTCAAGATTCCTGTCCCTGATGGGATCGCCACTGCTCAGTTTCTACGACTGGTACGCCGATCTGCCTCCGGCCTCACCGCAGATTTGGGGTGATCAAACCGATGTGCCGGAGAGCAGCGACTGGTACAATTCCGGGTATATTCTCGTCTGGGGTTCTAACCTGCCAATGACTCGTACACCTGATGCTCACTTTTTGGCTGAAGCACGCTACCGGGGAACGAAGGTCGTATCCATCAGCCCGGATTATGCTGAATATGTCAAATTTGCGGACACATGGATGTCAGTCAAACAGGGGACCGACGGAGCTCTTGCCATGGCTATGGGACATGTGATTCTCAAAGAATTCTATATCGAACAACCTACGGAATACTTCATGCAGTATGCCAAACAATATACGGATTTTCCCAATCTCCTGATCGTTGAGGAGAAAAACGGGGTCCACACAGCGGGCAGATTTCTTGTCGGAGAAGACTTGGGCATCACGGGCAACAATATGGCCTGGAAAACACTCGTCTATGACGAAAACAGCGGTACATATGCGATGCCGAAAGGAAGCCTGGGATTCCGCTGGGGTGAGGAAGGGACCTGGAATCTGAAAATGGAACAGGTTGAGAATGGCGAACCCATCGATCCGCGGTTATCTCTTCTAGGGGTGCATCATGACTTGGTCACGATTCAGCTGCCTTATTTTGACGACGAGGGTAGACATGTTATGGAACGTCAAATTCCTGTTCGTCAAATTTGGCTGGAGGATCGCTGGATTATGGTTACAGCGGTGTATGATCTGGTTCTTGCCAAGTACGGAGTAGAACGTGAAATGACACGTTCCGCAGATTCTAACGAAGTAATCTCAATCTCAGACATGCCGCGTGCTCGAAGAACAACAGCGTATGATGCAGTGAATGGTCAGCTGAATGACGAGCACGAGAAGCCTTTCACCCCCGCATGGCAGGAACAGATTACAGGCGTTCCGCAGGAAACCGTGGTGCAGATTGCACGTGAATTTGCCCAGAATGCGATCGATACCCAGGGGCGTTCCATGATTATTATGGGAGCCGGAATCAACCATTGGTATAACTCGGACGTGATCTACCGAGCGATTATCAATCTGATTCTTATGACCGGTTGTCAGGGCGTGAACGGCGGGGGCTGGGCTCACTATGTCGGACAGGAAAAGCTTCGTCCTGCGGAGGGGTGGCAGACAATTGCCTTTGCCCGTGACTGGACAGGGCCAGCCCGTCTTCAGAACGGTACATCGTTTTTCTATTTTGCTACAGATCAATGGAGATACGAAGAAACGAAAGTAGGCGAGCTGACTTCGGCACTGGAGGGTGAACCCCGATTCCAGCATGTTGCAGATTATAACGTCATGGCTGCTCGCATGGGCTGGCTTCCGTCCTATCCACAATTCAATCGGAATTCGATTGATCTGCATCAGGATGCTATAGATGCCGGAGCTGTAACGAAAGACGAAATCGGTGCATATGTGGCATCCGAATTGAAAAGTCAAAAACTCAAGTTCTCCATTGAGCAGCCGGATAACCCTGCGAATTTCCCGCGAGTGCTGTTCGTATGGAGAGCGAATCTGATCTCCAGCTCGGGGAAAGGCCATGAGTATTTCCTGAAGCATTTGCTTGGTGCGACGAACGGTTTGCTGAACGATGATGATCACGGACTACGGCCAGAACACGTGGAGTGGGTGGACGAAGCACCCGAGGGTAAGCTGGATCTGATGATCAACCTGGATTTCCGCATGGCGGGAACAGCGATGTACTCAGATATTGTTTTGCCTGCGGCAACCTGGTACGAAAAAAGTGACCTGAGCAGCACGGATATGCATCCATTTGTACATCCGTTTAATCCGGCAGTCGCCTCGCAGTGGGAGTCACGCTCGGACTGGGACACATTCAAGGAGATTGCACGTGTCTTCTCGGAAATGGCTGCGCAGCAGTTTGACGGACCGCAGCATGAGATTGTGGCGACACCGCTGCTGCATGATTCACCTGATGAGCTGGCTCAACCGTATGGCGAGATCAGGGACTGGAGTGCAGGAGAGTGTGAACCTGTTCCGGGCAAAACGATGCCTCACATTCAGATTGTGGAGCGTGATTATGCGGCGGTATATGACAAGATGATCACTCTTGGTCCTGTGGTCAAGGATAAACCCATTGGAACCAAGGGGATCTCTTGGTCAGCCAGCGAAGAGTACGAGAAGCTCAAGGGTATTCTGGGTACGCGCAGGCAAGCCGGAGTGGGGCAAGGGTGTCCAGATCTGAGTACAGACCGAAATGTGGCGGAAGCCATCCTGACGCTCTCCACAACAACAAATGGCAAAATGGCGGTACGTGCATGGGAGTCGCTTGAGCAAAAAACGGCCTTACATCTGAAGGATTTGGCTGAAGAGCGATCGGAAGAATGTTTTACTTTTGATGAGATTACTTCCAAACCCAAAACGGTTATCACGTCACCCGCATTCAGCGGATCGGAGAAGGGCGGACGACGCTACTCGCCATTTACAACCAATGTGGAACGGCTTATTCCCTGGCGCACGTTGACAGGCAGACAGCAATTCTACATTGATCATGAGATGCTTCGTGAGTTCGGAGAGACACTGGCGACGTTCAAACCTGTACTGAAACATACACCTTTCCATCCAAGCAGCAAACGTCCAATCGAAGGTGGCAAGGAAATTGTTCTGAACTACCTGACTCCGCACAACAAGTGGTCGATTCACAGCATGTACTATGATGCACTGCCCATGCTGACCCTGTTCCGAGGTGGCCCGACGATCTGGATGAATCATGAGGATGCCGAAGAGGCAGGACTCGTCGATAATGATTGGATCGAATGTTTTAACAGGAACGGTGTAGTCGTTGCCCGTGCAGTCGTCACCCACCGCATTCCTCGTGGAATGGCGTTCATGTATCACGCCCAGGATCGACATATTAACGTTCCCGGAACGAAAATATCGCAAACACGTGGAGGTACGCACAACAGTCCGACGAGGATTCATGTGAAGCCGACCCACATGATTGGCGGTTACGCCCAGTTAAGCTATGGATTCAATTATTATGGCCCAACAGGCAACCAGCGTGACCTGAATGTCATCATAAGAAAATTGCAGGAGGTGGATTGGCTTGAAGATTAAAGCACAAGTCAGCATGGTCATGAATTTGGATAAATGTATCGGATGCCATACGTGCAGCGTAACGTGCAAAAATACGTGGACGAACCGGCCGGGCGCGGAATACATGTACTGGAATAACGTGGAGACCAAACCAGGGGTAGGTTATCCCAAACAGTGGGAGGATCAGGAGCGGTATCGCGGCGGTTGGGAAATGAAAAATGGCAAGCTCGAGTTAAAGTCAGGCACACGTGCCAGACGATTGCTTAACATTTTCCACAATCCCGATCAGCCGACGATCGACGATTATTACGAACCCTGGACCTATGAATATGAGAAACTAACGAGCAGTCCGGAGAAAAAGCATCAGCCCGTAGCGAGACCCAAATCCCAAATTACGGGTGAATACATGAACCTGGAGTGGGGACCCAACTGGGAGGATGATCTGGCAGGTGCCCATGTAACGGGGATGGAAGATCCCAACATGAAGGGTGTCGAGGAATCGATCAAAATGGATTTTGAACAGGTGTTTATGATGTACCTTCCGCGAATTTGTGAACACTGCCTCAATCCTTCCTGTGTGTCTTCCTGCCCTTCAGGAGCGATGTACAAACGGGAAGAGGACGGCATCGTACTGGTCGACCAAAACGCATGCCGTGCCTGGAGATTCTGTGTGTCGAGCTGTCCTTACAAAAAAGTATATTTCAATTGGCAGACTAACAAAGCGGAGAAATGCACCCTGTGTTTTCCGCGGATTGAGGCGGGATTACCAACGATTTGTTCGGAGACCTGTGTCGGTCGTATTCGGTACATTGGTCTGATGTTGTACGATGCAGACCGCATCGAAGCGGCAGCTTCAGCGGAGAATGAACAGGATTTGTATGAATCGCAAATGGATATCTTCCTGGATCCGCATGACCCTGACGTAATTCGTGAAGCAAGGGAGACCGGCATTCCGGAAGATTGGATCATCGCTGCTCAGCAGTCGCCTATCTATAAAATGGTTGTGGACTGGCGCATAGCGCTTCCGCTTCACCCGGAATACCGGACCATGCCGATGGTATGGTATATTCCGCCGCTGAGTCCAATTACGAATCGGGTTGAAGGACAGGGTAGTTCGCTGGATGCGAGTGATATCTTCCCTGCCATTGACAATATGCGCATACCTGTGGAATATCTGGCCAATCTGCTCACTGCAGGAGACACGGAACGAATTCGTGATGTACTGCGCAAAATGGCGGTAATGCGAATTCACATGCGGAATCAGCAAACCGGAAAAACCAGTGATCCTGCATTGCTTAACCTTGTGGGGATGGACACGCAGGAAGTTGAAGACATGTACCGACTGCTCGCCATTGCCAAATATAATGACCGCTTCGTGATCCCGCCTGCTCATCGGGAAGAAGTAGCGGATCTCTTCAAGGAACAAGGAAGCTGCGGGCTTGATTTTGCGGGGGGCCCAGGTTCCTGCGGTGTATTCTGATGGGAGAGGAGACAACGACTACGATGGCGACCAATATGAATACGGAATGGAGTCAGGGATCGGATGAACGAATGGATGAAGCCAGAAAAGCATGTAAGCTGACCTCCTATCTGCTGCAATATCCAGATCCTGCGTGGAGGGCCGGACTGCAGGGTGTCCGAACTGCTGTGCAATCCCTCACGGATGAAACAATGAAAAAAGTTCTTCTGACCTTTGTGGGTGAAGCGGAATTAGTGGATTCCACGTATTGGGAGGACAAATACGTACGGACGTTTGATTTTGACAAAAAATCAAATCTGTACTTAACCTATGCTCTCTATGGAGACGAAAGAGACCGTGGACCGGCACTAATTGATTTAAAGCGCAGATACGAAGCTGCGGGATTCTACATGGAATTGAATGAACTGCCGGATTATTTACCCATGGTGCTTGAATTTATAGCGGAGGCTCCTTCTGAAGATGCTTATGGAGTGATATCGAGTTGTTATAAGTCTTTGGTAACGATCACAGATAGTGTATTAGGGCAGAACAGTCCCTACGGTCCATTGTTAGAACAAGTTCTGAAGGTTATCCCTAAGCCAGCTCATGTTGACGAAGAAGTTCATGACCACTCTGCAGCATCCCAAACCGTGCCAACCTGGATAGGGAGGGGAAGCCGATGAGTACACCAGAGTTGTTCTTATGGGGTGCTCTCCCATACATGGTTCTCATTTTTTGTGTTACTGCAACCATATGGAGATACGTGACGAATCCGTTCAGTTGGACATCCAAGTCCAGTGAGATGTTAGAAAAACGCATGCTGAAATGGGGAAGCTTGCTGTTTCATATTGGCATATTCGCAGTGATCTGCGGCCACATTGCCGGATTAATTGTTCCGGTAGAATTCTATCGCTGGATTGGTCTAAGTGACGAAGGTTATCATCTGATTGCCATAGCGGGCGGGTTGCCTGCGGGAATTATCGCATTTGCCGGGGGAGTCATACTGCTGGTGCGTAGATACGTGGCCACCAAAGTACGAGCGACGAGCAGTGCAGGAGACTGGATGGCCCTCATCATGCTTCTTGTTGTCATCATAACCGGCATATTGGCGACATCTGCAAATGCAGTGAACCATACTGGCTTTGATTACCGTACGACCATTAACCCTTGGCTGCGCGGTTTGATGGTATTTCAGCCTGATCCAACGCTGATGCAGACCGTGCCTATGAACTTTAAAGTACACATCCTGCTTTCGTTTGTCCTGTACTGCGTTTTTCCGTTTACGCGTCTTGTGCATATGCTGAGCATGCCGCTCGGCTACCTCAAGCGAAGCTACGTATTGTACCGCAGACGTGACGGATCTGTTTATCCGGATCCAAAATCAAAACCGAACAAAGAAAGGGCGATGTAGATGCAAAACAAAGGCAAAGTCCAACTGCCCTTGCAGACGGCAAGTTTGGTTCTGGGCTTCATGGTGTGGGTTATACTGTCTTCCTTAATGCCATTTATTAAGGAGGATATTGCGTTAACCTCTTCGCAGCTAGCCTGGTCTACAGCCATTCCTGTCCTCATTGGCTCCGTTGCCCGTATCCCGATTGGATACTGGACGAACCGATATGGAGCACGCAATATATTTATGATCAGTTTTGTTCTGCTGCTCGCGCCCATATGGTGGATCAGCCGATCCACTTCATTTCTGGATTTGATTATAGGTGGTTTTTTTCTCGGGATTGGCGGAGCGGTATTTTCCGTAGGCGTAACTTCACTGCCCAAATATTATCCAAAAGAGAAACATGGGTTTGTTAACGGGATCTATGGTATCGGTAATCTGGGAACGGCATTGTCTGCATTTGGTGCCCCGCTGATTGCGGATCAAATAGGTTGGTCCAACACGGTTCTTCTGTACAGCATTTTGCTGCTGGGAATGGCCGCTTTGAATTTTGTATTGGGCGACAAACAGGAAACAAGGGTTAACGTGCCGCTAATTCAACAATTAAAAGCGGTATCGCGAAGCCCTAAATTATGGCTGCTCTGTTTATTTTACTTCCTGACCTTTGGTTCCTTCGTAGCGTTCACCGTGTACCTTCCCAATTTCCTGGTCAGTCACTTTCAGATGGATAAAGTGGATGCAGGGATACGCACAGCGGGATTCATTCTGGTTGCTACCATTATGCGTCCGGTCGGGGGCTGGCTTGGAGACCGCTTTAATTCTTTTAAAATACTGATGTTTGTATTCGGTGGTTTAACGGTAGCGGCGATCGTATTATCCTTCGCGCCGTCAATCTACATGTATACAGTTGGTTGCCTGACCGTAGCCTTATGTGCCGGTACAGGAAACGGAACTATTTTTAAACTGGTCCCAATGTATTTCGTTAAACAACCAGGTGTCGCTAACGGTATTATATCTGCAATGGGGGGACTCGGTGGCTTTTTTCCGCCACTAATGTTGACGCTGCTCTACAGCATGACAGGTCACTATGCGATTGGATTCATGGCACTCTCCATGGTTGCACTGGTAAGCTTGGTACTTGTCTTCTGGATGTTTTACGAAGAGAAGCTTCAGCTGTCCGCAAGCATACTGGAAAATACGATTGAGGCCATCCTGATTACGGATACAAACAGCGTTATTCGCTCAGTGAATCCGGCATTTACGGCAGTCACCGGTTATCGATCCGATGAAGCAGTGGGACAGAAGCCGAGCTTGCTGAAATCAGGTAAACAGGATAAATTGTTCTACGAACAGCTGTGGGCTGATCTGAAGCAGCAAGGGTACTGGCAGGGAGAGATATGGAATCGGAAGAAAAACGGAGAGATATATCTGGAATGGCTGAGTATTACAGCGATCCGCAATGAAGCTGGGGAAGTAAAGTTCTATGCGGGCATGTTCAGTGATATGGGAAAAAGGGATCTTCCTTCAGCATAGTCATGGTAGCCACATGACCAGGATAAATTCAGCAAAAGACCTTAACAACATGCCACCCTTGTTAAGGTCTTTTCTTTCGTAATTAGATATATACCATGCTAGGGTCATTATAATTTCAGCATTAGAGGTACAGTTTAGGTACCTGCTCAAGTGTCACGTTGATGCTTCAAGGCTTGTAAATCATGGATGATAATCTGTCTCCGATCGACTTCGAGCAGATTTTCCTTGGTGAGCTGATTCAACAAACGGTTGGCGGTTTCCCTGGTCGTGCCAATGGAATTGGCGAATTCCTGGTGCGTCATGGGCAGGTTGATAATGATTTTGTGACCGGAAGGCTGACCGTGCTGCTCTGCCAACATCAGCAGGAAGGACAGCACGCGGTTCCGGACATCCTGGCTGGAGAGCACTTGCAGTTTATCCTGCAGTTCGCGGATTTTATCGCCGAGTACCCGCATAATTTTGATCGCAATGGATGGCGTATTTAGCATAAGACGTTCAAACAGTCTGACCGGAATGGCGATCAGTTCCGCTGGAGTGATGGCTTCTGCTGTAGCGGGATAAGGGTGAGCATTGAAGAACCCCGTATGTGGGAACATATCTCCCGTTTTCAGGAAGGAAACGATCTGCTCGTGCCCATTCTCATCCGTTTTATATGCTTTTACGATGCCGGTTCGGATAAAAAATACAGCTTCCTTTTCGCTGCCTTCGGCAAAAACAACTGTTTTTTTATGAATGCTTCTGGAAATGGCGATATCCTCAACCTGCTTCAATTCCTCAGGACTTAGATCCTGAAAAATGGGGAACTGTTGAAGAAACTCTGCTGCCGTATCTTTGTTTTCCCTGCGCATTATGATTCTTCCTTTCTATATCCATATCAATTAGGAGGTCAATGGTGAAGTGACAGTACATAAAATTGTTATTCCTCATGAACATGGCGGTTGGGCCATGGTAAGTGTGCCTTTTGCGGCAGGTGTAATGGCCAGCGGACCACAGTGGCTGCATTTGCCACTATTCATGGCATGGCTTGGGCTATACCTGGCGGCTTACCCCTTGATGCAATCTCTTAAAAGAAAAGCGGATCATCGACGTCTGTACACATGGGCAGTGATATATGGCGTGGGTGCAGTGATATGTCTGGTACCCCCGTTAATCGGGCATCCTTCCATACTGGCATTTGCCCCGGTTCTGATCCTATTATTGCTCGTTAATATCTGGCATGTCAGACACAAGGCTGAGCGTTCGCTCACGAATGATCTATGCGCCATGTTGATGTTCTCGCTAGGAGGTGCAGCAGCATATCTCATTGGATCGGGAGTATGGGATTACCGGATGGCGATCGTGCTGTTGTTTTCCTTTTTACATTTTACAGGAAGTACGTTCTTTGTGAAATCAGTCTTCCGGGAGCGAAACAACAAACGCTGGGTAACAATGACCCGTCTGCTGCATATTATCCTGCTCATCATTCCCGTCATCGCCGGATATCCATGGATGAGCTTAGCATATATCTACTCAGCTGTTCGAGCATTTGTATATGCTGGTCGCACTTTGCGTCCGATGAAAGTGGGTATGATTGAGATTGCTGGAGCGGTGCAATTCCTGATTTGGTTTATTCTCTTTTAGTCAGCATCATTTTATCATAACGCGATATTAGAAATACATGAGTGACATAGATCACATGGGATGTGATGAGGAATACAGAAGATCAGACAAGATAGGTTGTATCTTGCAGCAGTGCTGCCCGATATGTTTTTGCAGCAGCAAGCCAGGTTAATGAAAGGATAGATATGATATAGACATGAGAGGGGATGACCCGAATGTGGACTGCATTCATGTGGGGAGGCATCTCCGCTTCAGCAGTAGTTATTGGTGCACTTGCTGCACTGTTTCTCAAGATTCCGAAACGAGTGATTGGCTGGATTATGGCCTTCGGTACGGGGACATTAATTGGGGCAGCTTCATTTGAGCTGATTGGAGATGCCTTGAATGATGGCGGAATTGTCCCGACAGCCATAGGGTTTACGGCGGGTGCTGTAGTGTACACCTTGTTCGACCTGCTTATTTCCAGTAGGGGTGGTGCCGGACGGAAACGTTCTGCACATCCGAAACCCGGAGGAAGCAGCCAAAGTGGGCTCGGCATTTTTGCGGGTACGGTGATGGATGCCATTCCTGAATCCATCATGCTTGGTGCTAGCTTGCTGGCCGGAAAAAGCGTGAGTGTGGTGCTCATCGTTTCCATATTCGTCAGCAACATCCCGGAGGGCTTGTCCAGCACGGTGGGTTTGCGAGGCAATCATTACACCAAGTCCAGAATCATATGGATGTGGCTTGGTGTACTGTTGATTTCTGCGCTTGCAGCCTTGTGCGGATATCTTTTTCTCGAACAGCTTCCGGATGAGATGGCTGCGGCCATTGGGGCATTTGCAGGCGGCGGTATTATAGCCATGATCTGTTCTACCATGATGCCTGAAGCTTTTGAAGAAGGTGGTCCTGTCGTGGGCTTCATTGCTTCCATGGGGCTTCTTGTATCCTTACTGCTTGATCTGTAAGATCTACACGAAAAAAGCACAAAAAAAAGAGTATCCGCTCAAGTAATTTTGAGGTACGGATACTCTTTTGCTTACTAATGCATATACATTGTTCCCCAGTGACTAGTGATGGCTTGAACAGTTCCCTCCACAACCACATGCTTCCTTGTATACTTCGCCCGGTTTGGGCAGTCGGTTTAATTCAACGGACTTGGTGAAATACTGGCTGATCTGCTGATGCATCAGGCTAAACTCACGCTGTGCATACATAAATCTGCGAATAAGCGGGTGATCATAGAGGGCGCGTTCTTCTTGTTCGTACACCTGCATTTCGGATGTCAGCAATTCAATATTCTGACGTTCTTTTTCCTCCAGAGCCTGATGCTTCTCCATAAACTGCTCGTATTGCGATGTAGCCTGCTCATCTGCGGCAAATTGATCAATCATCTCCCGCATCTCACGGTAACCTTCATCCTGTAATAACACGGAGCACAACTCCTCCATTTTAAGCATGATCGCCTGTTTGTCCATTTTTACAATTGTATTCATCTTGTTTACCTCCTGTAGAGTGGTTTCTCTTACGTATCACTGTATACCTGATCTCCATGGTGCACTGTGACGATACTCACATATTGTGTGAAATATGTAACGTTCCTGTCAGGATTCTCTATACCGAGTTATTGGATTCGTTGCTGAAGCTCTTCCAATTGAAGAAGGTGAATGACATTCCCAGCTACCTGAAGCAGACCTTCGGACTGCATAATGGCCAGTTTGCGGCTCAAGGTTTCGGGCGTAATGCCTACCAGTAATGCCAGATCCTTTTTAAAAACAGGAAGCTTGATTCCATCTGTCTCTTTATTTCGCACATGAAAATTCAATAATAGCTTAGCAATTCGTTGTTCAGGGTTCATGGAACTGAGTGCAGTATTCCATTCTTCAGATTGTTCAAGAAGTTCGGTAACAGCTAGAAGAAAATGATAAGCAAGCTTCGGGTCATGTTCTATCAATTGGTCAAAATCCTGCCTATGAAGGGTGCATAAAGTTGATGTTTCCAATACTTCTGCATGAACTCCTAACGGTTTTTGGTGTAACAGAGCGTCAAGCCCGAAGAAATCACCAGGAAACAGGAAACGGACAATATGCTCCTTGCCGTTCTCGGTGTATGTGGATAATTTCACACATCCCTGATGAACCATGTATAACTTAGCTGAATCTTCTCCTTCCTTCACTACCATCTCCCCTTTGTGAAAGACCTGCGATTGCAGCAGGGAAACGAGCAGGGATGATGCTTCAGGTCCAAGGTGCTGAAAAAGGGGGACTTTGACATGGCAGGGAGTCTTGTTCTGAGAACTGCATATCATGATCAAAATTCACCTCGCATGGTTCAATTATTTATTTGCTTGAGCACGGAGACGGACTTAATGCTGCATCGCTTTACCACCGTGATCCTTGCCATCAGAGGTAACTCGCAAAACAGCTGAAGCACCTTTGGATACATGTTTGAATTGATGGGTTACAATGGGATAATCGCCCTCTTCCGTTACGGTAAACTCAACGACTGCACCTCCGCTCGCAGGAAGCATAACGGTCTGTAATCCATATTGGATATTTCGGGGATTTCCATCCATGTAAACCCGGTCCATAATAGTCCCTACCACATGGAAGGACGAAACTTCGTTCGGCCCTGCATTGCTGACATATATTCGAACCGTATCACCCGTTTTAGCGAGCAAAGGGGAGTTGACCAGACCATAGTCGTTGCCATTAAAAACAACATAATCCGGCTCATCATTCATAAAAGCATCGTAGCTATGCTCTTTGTACCATTCACTTTGTACGAGTGTGTATTCCCGATCAATCTGTCCGTCAGAAGGGTAGCCGGCCTTCGGTTCAACAATAATCATGCCATACATACCGTTTGCAATATGGGCAAGTACCGGACTGGTTCCGCAATGATACATGAAGACTCCGGGTGACGATGTGCTATAAGTGAATGTACCCTCCTCACCTGGCATAACGTCGACGAATTTGCTGCTTGGTGAAGCATGTACGGCATGAAAATCCATGGAATGGGGCAAGGAAGAATCCTTATTTTTTAAAGTGAAAATCAGTGTGTCACCTTCGATTACGCGCAGAACGGGTCCAGGTACAGTGCCGTTAAAAGTCCAGGCATTGTAGACGACACCTGCGGAGATCTCGATATCGGTCACTTGGGCCGTCATCTCGATGTATACGTTAGTGCCTTCTCTACGGATGATGGGGTCAACAGGTTGATGACTAATTGAGTCAACAGGAGCAGTATCGTGATGATCCGGTTTATCTATTTCTGCAGCATTGCAATGGGATAGGACGGCCGTACTTAATGCCAATGCGAAAGACAATTTGATGAGACTCATCCAGGAGAACATGGGAACACAACCTTATTCAAGTGATATCATTCACAAACTAATCAATATCTTGCTGCAGCCATGTCTAGTGTACGACAGTTCAGTAGGGACAGGTGTGACGTGAAACACATTCCCCAGAGGCTCGATATTCAAAATTTCCGCAGACATAGACACCTTTCTTGTACTACGCGATGGAGTTACTTATAATTTTAGGTAGCGCTGGATGGGAAATATTGAGGGTTGAAATTTATGTTTACTGCCATGCTGATGAAAACCGAATAAAATTCAGTCAAGAAAGGAGTCGATTTATTAATGAAACGTTTTGAGGATGAAGGAGCCTATAAATATAATTTTTATTGGGTACTCCGCCGAGGTGAACGTGTGGATGTCACATGTCAATCCTGTGGTGGTCATGCGTATATTGAAGAATGTCAGGATGAAATCACGTGGAAGTGCTCGGCATGTTATGCGCATGGGGTGGAGAAACAAGTGTATCAGTATCATGCCAAGGGTAATTGTGTTCTCTGTGAACGATGGTTCAATGTTGAAGTAACAGATGAGAAAAAAGTATCACATAAATCAACGCACATCCATTGTCCACACTGCGGTTCAGTCAATCAGGCAGAGCTGCATAGCAAGCCGGTTTGCAGAAGATATATTATGGACACCCGTGACGGGAGAGACCCCGTTTTTGGGATGGAGTTATATTTCCTGGACTACGTTCGAGGCAAATTGGTATGGGCTGTTAATCGGGCGCATTTAAATTATCTGATTTCGTATGTTTCCGCCGATCTGCGCGTACGACGTGGAAATGTGCCGTTAAAAACAGCATCACACTATCTACCTGTATATATGAAAGAAGCAAAAAACAGGGATCAAATGGTGCGTACACTCACCAAGCTTCAGCACAAGACGGGCTAAGGTTGATGCTGTACATGTTTGAAGGAGGAAAGGAATGAAATTGCGTGGCAAGCTGCTTACGTTGGCTATTATTTTAGGGATCCTGATGATCCCGGCCTTTTTTATTTTACAGACGTTCGGTGTGTTCCAAAAAGAAAAAGTTTTATCAGACTATGCGCTCGCGATCGATGTGGATGGAAAACCGTATGATGCATGGCCGCTGATCAACAGTTTCGCTGCCATGGATAAGAGCGGAGATCATCGCCAGCTGTATTACCGGGTGGATATGAGTGATATTAACTACCTTTTTCAATTGGCTTATCAGGAGTATGACATTTCACCCGATAATGAGAATCCCTATTTGGCAGGGAAAGTGGACTTCCATAGCCTTGAAAGCACGTATGTAAAATCGGAAATGGAATATTCCAACGCCCAGGATTACACCACCTTCCTTCATTTTTACAATAAAGAAGGACAGGAGATTTATACTTATGAATCTACCGGCAAAGGCGATGGGAATCTGGTACAATCCATTATTCACCAAGGGATGACTCGCTCTCATAACGGAGGAAGTGAACCGGCACGTGACCCGTACCTGAACATTACGGCACTATTTCACGATAAGCTGAATGTGGATGTCAACCTGACCGTAGATGAAGAACAGAAAATCGTATGGATACGAATGAATAAAGCGGAGGCGAGACCATGAATTTGTTTGGCGTACATAATGGACCTGCATATCTGGAAGGGATCGTTAAGAAAGTAACGGATGGGGAGAACCAGGAAGTCGAGTGGAAAGGCAAGCTGCAGACGAGTGATGGCCATGACAAGTTCCATATCTTTTATTATGGTGACTTGATGGAAGATGATCTGATAACCTGGCAGGATTCGACACCGTTAATCGTATATGCCGAGCACACGGTTACTGGAGAGCGTTACTTGCTAATCGATGCAGCCAAACATGGCTATGATTCGATGCTGTGTGAAACTTATCCGGAGGAAGAGCTGAGTAAAAGGATGCTGCGTCCTTATCTGGACGTTGAAGGAGAAGATACATTTGAAGTTCACTTGTCCGCCTTTTATAACGTTCCTTGGGATGAGGAATTCGGAGAAGATGTGGATGAAGACGGAACCTACGAATTGATTACGGGCGAGACTATGGATTTTGATCAGGTTAAACGGGATGGATATGATGCATTCTCGATTCGTATCGTGAATCGTAAAGGCGTAACAACGGAAATTGTTCAGGAGGAGCTTGCCTGATTCATCGTTTGAATTATAAGACAGGGATCTGATTGGAAGATAGGAGATGTCGTTCATGTACGTGGTAAGTCATATGCTTAAACCGGTATCTGCGGAGGAGCTTGGACATTTTGAGCAGCAGTATTCTGTATCATTGCCTGCATCCTATCGTCAGTGGCTTGAACAATATGGAGAAGGAACCTATTCGGGTTGGATGAATATCCAGCGGCCCGATCAGGAGGTATTGAAGCCTTTTGCAGAGTATGATTTTTGGATGCATACCGAAGATACGCCTGTCAGTCAAGATCAGTTGAAGGAGTGCATTAGTATTGGCAGCTCTGTGGATGGAGATTTTCTGGCCATTCATCCGATGATTGATGGGCTGCTGTGGCTCCCTCGCCACGATGAACAGATTACGTTGTGGGAACATACCGAGTCCGAATTTGGAGATATGCTGGATAAGATCTATTGTGGATACTACCGCCAAGCTACTCCAATAACGCTAAGATATTATGAACCGTGGAATGAGCTGAGGAATCATACCTTTTACCACTTGCAGGATAACGGGGAAGGGCTCTCCCTCCACCACTTGTCTAAGTTATGCCAATCGCAGTTCAAGTGGGATGCCATGATTGAAAATGAATATACCTGTAAGCTGTTTATGGCTTCGATCGGTGGATACCTGCGTTTTAATTATGCATACGGCAGTGAAATTGTGCTTTTCTATGAGGAAACGGACGGGAGCCGGGGGACGACGGATTATGAACTTGAACAATTTTTGCTCGCACATCACTGTAAAATCATGAATTGAGACGGAGTGGAGGAATCATGGATGAGTTGGTTAAACGAACAGATTGCAGAAAAGTGGAGGAATGAAGGGAAACGTTATGCCGAGAGTGTAAATGATTTTGTACTCAGAGGTATGGCGGGCGAAGAGCCGGATGAATCGGAACTGACAGACGACGGAAGAGCCGGAATCAGTGCGCAAGTATGGGACATGGTGAAGAAGGCCAATGAGCAGAACGATCTGCAAAGACTGCGCAAGGAGCTGCCTGCAGCGACATGGCCTTTCAATGAAACCTTCCAGTCATCCATGCAGGCCGTGCGCATAGCCGGATATCTGAACAACAGTACCGTTTTATTCAATAGTGGTTTTCATACGGATCATGGATGTGTGTATACTGCAGATTCAGAACATGTACGTTCTTTTCCGCAATATCAATTTGCAGGTCAGTCCCCGGATGGTACACAGTATGCTCTGGCAGGCGGTGAAGGGATTCGCGTGATAACACATCCGGATCGTCATCTGGAAGGAAAAGAAGTGGCAACGTTCCGTTGGGAAGACATTCAATCGGCCATTCATCAGGCCCTGCCTCGAATTGAATCTCTTGCAGACTGTGAATACCCGGAGCGCACACTTGAAGGCCTTATTCCATTCAATGAAGGCCATGCACTCCTCATTTTGTCCACTCACGGAATTTATCTGGTGGAACATGGCAAGGTTTCTCCAATTCATCCGGATCCTGCAGAGGTGGAAGAGCATGAATTAGAAGATACACAAATTTCCATGGGTCACGCTGCGGTATCACCGGATGGTCGATGGATTGCGTTTGGCAGTCAGGTCAGTGACCATATGCTTCTGGATCTTGGACGTCATCATACGTATTCGCTCTATCCGGAGTCCAGCTATCCGCATCATGCGTTATTTACCAGAGATAGCCGGAAGGTATGGTTTAATGCATGTCATTTTTACAATGGAGTTACGATGCAGGTGGAATTGAGTGAAGTGGAAGGCAATGAATCCAGAGAAGATTGGCCGATAATGGATGAAATTGCTCGTGTCTATGCTTCGGTAGAAATACCTGAAGGCATAGTTCTTGGTGATGCTTATGGTTACCTCAAATGTATAGATAAGAAGGGTCAGGAAGTTTGGAGACATTTTGTCGGCAGCACCATCTATTCACTGGCAATCTCGCCTGATCAATCCAGGCTTGCAGTAGGTACGTTTGGGGGCATGGTGCATATTCTTGATCTGCATGCTGACCAGATGGATGACTATAGCATTGGAACAGGAACACTCCGTGAAGTAGAGCGCTTTGTTGTGTGGCGTGGAGAGCAGCCTTTGCGATGGTAGAGTGGCGAGCTGTTTAACATGCAAACAGAAATGGGGAACGCTCATTGAGAATTGAAGAAGCTGTCCTTTTATTGAAATGTCATGCCTTTGTTCATGACGATCTGGATCATCCCAAGATGGAGAGCGGCTTTCTGGGAAGCCTGCGCCCTTTTCGCGGGCAATTAATAGAAGAAAACTTTCACGAGTTAATGGAAATTGTCCGCACGTTGGCACCACAACTTAAGCAGCAGGCACTAAACCGGGAAGTGATGTCCTGTTTATGGAGTATCACCCATTTGGGGCGTGCATGGGCGATATTGCCTGATGGCATGCTGCGCAGGAACAAACTCCTTTCGGATGAGCAAATTGCCTTAATGGAAGAATGGCTGGACCTTCTCTCTTACGCCGTCATGATTCTGATTGAAGATGGCGGTGAAGAAGAAGCGTTCTGGGGATATAAGGAATATGTGCGGGAACAGGCCGAAAATGGTGAGAAGGGGAGAAGGTTGTGAAATCGGATATACACGATAGAATGCATGAACTGATGAATCATCTGAATGAATTATTGGATGTTAAAGTGAAGGATGAAGAGATTAGGCAGCTATACAATGAGTATCAGGATAAGAAAGGAGCTTCCGAGGATCGTTTGGCTGCTTTTGAAACCGAGATGCATGTCCGGCTGCCCGAAGATTTTCGCGAATTCTACAAATGTAAAGATGGTAGTGGTTATGCCTTTCATATCTTGTATCCCGGCAATGCCGAGACAGAGGAATGCACCCCGTTTTACATGATGTCACTTGATGAGATACGGGAAACCAAGCAATATTTCTGTGAGCGTGATGAGAAGCTAAGTGAGTATTATTCCGCAGAGGAGATCAGCAAACTTGACCCCGAGATCAAACCTTATTTATTTCATAAACCGTGGATTCCCTTTGCGACAATGGCCGGGGGTTCCCTGTATTTGATGCTAGACTTTGACCCGTCAGAACAGGGGAGTTATGGCCAGATTATTATCTATGTACATGATCCCGACTTTGTTTATTATATTACAGACACGTTCACTAACCTGCTGAAAGACTCCAATCGTAATCTGGAGATTATGGATGAGATTGAGTACTAGATCACTAGTGAAATCGTAAAAACAATCATAAATTGCAGGAACTGCCTGTAGCAGCTCCTGCACGATTCCAAAAGTTATCCCTGCTGGAAAAAGCGATGACCGTGGAAACCTCCACCTGGAGGACCTCCAGGACCTCCGCCATGTGGACCCCCGGGATAACCGCCTCCAGGGATTGGTCCGTGATGTCCGCCTGGGTATCCGCCTCCCGGATACCCTCCATGCCACCAAGGACCGCCAAAGGGAATGGGCAAGGGCAGCGGGTAAAATGGCGGGTATGGATAGGGGTAAGGATAAGGATAGGGATAAGGGGGGGGCGGTATTGGTGGGTAATATGGATAAGGATACCCCGCAGAGGACGGAGATGAAACCGAACCAGGTCCGTATGCCATGTGATCAGCCTCCTGTTATCAAATAGATGATATCAGCCTATGCCACAATGCAATCGCGTGACACTGTAGAAATCTCAGAGATATTGAACATTTAGGGGGATTGGCATGAGAATAATACCTTTTCATACGGCTCCAAGCGGCGCTGCATATAGATATTTAATTGACGAATTAATTGATAAGACGGGTCGCTTTTTCCTTGTGGACAGACGACACGGCAGAGGGGATACTCCAGCGGAAGTCGCCAGAGTTTTTGAAAGATTGAAGCCGTATCTGATTGAGCGTTGTACCACGGAAGAAATGATGATGAGAACAAGAGCATTCTACACAGAAGGAATCTATTACATATATGAATGTACGCCAGCCTCTGGACAGATTCTGAAGGAAGAGGCCGATGGTTTCCTCGATTGGCTTTATCCCTCTTTGCCAGAGGACCTGTGCTTTCTGAATGAAGACGGAAGCGACTATTTGTTTACGGAAGCACATGAAGATGGATGTGGAATGCGGATCACAGAACAAGAGGCGAGAGACCTCATGAAGCGTATTCCTGGTTTAATGTTTGTTATGGAAAGGTTCCCTTCCTAATGAAGCTAGAAACTGAAGCCAAAGGCAGATTGGAATTTTTGCAAATTGCAATTCTTTGCAGTTCAACTTGCTTTAAGACCTGGAATAATTTACAACTAGCAAGCTAGCTAACAAAATGATATATTATTCTTCCGGCCGCAAAAGGCACGGAAAACTCAAAAAAACTTTTCTCAAAAAAACTTTTCGAGAAAACTCTTTACAAGATATAATGAAATGTGATATATTCTAATTCCGGCCTTGATAGAGTCGGAAACGAA
>NZ_NPBI01000038.1:0-89290 GCF_002272715.1 Paenibacillus sp. 7516 | reverse complement strand
GTTGTTTGTGATTCTCTTTTTGCCAACCGCGTTTTCAGCGGCGACTTAAATAATGTATCACATTCAGTATGTTTTCGTCAAGAACTTTTTTTTGATTCTTTTTTTCAAATCATTATGTTCTCAACTTGTCCCTCACAAGTCTTTTTTCTAAAAGCCCGTTTGGGGAACGAAATATAATGTATCACATTCCATAAGTACGAGTCAACCTGTTTTTATTAATTTATATTACAAACAAAAAAGGAAGGTTTCCCCTCCTTTTGCCAAACCAAATCATTGAACTATACGGCCTTGTTCAGGCTTCGATCCAATACCGAATCTCCCGCCCTTCGCCTCCTATCAGGGATGGCCAACCGGCCGATTCCTTTACAATAGAACGAATAACTAGTTTCCGCAGAATTAAAGGGAGATCTTCTCCTACAAATCTTAATTGAGGATGATGAACCAGTTCGTCCACGCTCCATGCTTCTTTTCGGCTTCTAATTACCCGCAGAAGCAATTCCGAGCAATCACCCATTTTGGACATGACCGAAAATTCACAGGCAAGAAGAACAAGCTCCACCCGCTGTTCCAACGTCTCCGAGCTTACCGTAAGCTCCTGATAGAGCTTCCAGAGTGCTCGATCCATACTTTGCACATGTGTCCAAACAGCATGGTCAGGGTATACTCCATGTTCTATCAATACAATCCTGGCCCAGTTCCCCAATGCCTCCAGAACACTGTAATAAGCATCAACTACATGTCCTTCCTGAATGTGCCGCTTGGCCTCCACATACATTCTCAGAAAGCTTGCGAATTCATGCAGCAGCTTTTGTTCCCTCAGCCCCAATCCAAAGGCGGACAACTCTTCTCTCAGGGCACTCAAGGCGCCTTCTGATTCCCATATGATCTCGCCCTCAATCAAGCATTGCATGAGATTGTTATTATCACCCGTGATTACGCTGCTCTGCAGTTGATTACGCCCCGCGTAGATCATTTGATAACGCAAGTCCCCATAACGGTAATGGCCAACGTCCGACATACTTTGATCCGTATCACAGACAATGAGAACAAGCAATTCGAAATCCTGAATCAGGGAGCCGTGGAATCGCTCACCCGGATGGGAATAAGCGATAGCCCCAACTGCCCCCGACTCTTCCGACTGTCCGGACAAAAAAGCTAGGTTCATTAATTCCACGATTCCCTCCATACAATTCATGGCAGTTATACGCCAAGTCAGTTATAATGTAATTCTACATGCAGACTAAAGTTTCCTTCTTTTCCAGGTCCGATACTACTCATACGATAGGAGCATTTTTCATGATTTTTAAATCAGCTAAAATTAATGCTTTTCGCACTTGGGGATTGTTACTCACCATGCTAGGCATGGGGCTAATGGTACTGGGAACTGCCGGAATCGTGTTTTGGGGACATGCAGGCAAAGTGTTTGCAGCCGTGGGACTCGTCATCGGACTCGTTGCCATGATGGCTAGTCTGGCCATCTACTTCTGGGCTGGAATGTTGTCTACAAGCGCTGTTCAAGTGGATTGCCCTGAATGCGGCAAAATGACCAAAATGCTCGGCAAGACGGATCGTTGTATGTTCTGCCATACCATCCTCACTCTGGATCCTAATCAAGCGAATACAAACCGTCCTCATCTGAAAGCGCCTTCTCCATCTATTTCTGATACGGATCACCGTATTAGTCCAAAAGGCTAGTAACACTCATTTACTTCACATCTAAGATCAATGAGCAAACAACAAAAAAGGCCCGGTATCTAGACCGAGCCTTTTTTGCGTTTCACAATGAATTGATTTGAATCATATTAAAAAGATAAGTTCAGTAACCGTTTATCTCTAACGACTTACCTGTTGTAACGTCTTCCAAGCTGATGCGTTAGCAAAACTGCGATTCCAGGCAGCTACACCACCCAGTTTGAGTGATTCAATAAGTTCTACACGGGCCTGTAAAGAAACTGCATCTTCTATCCAGATTTTCTTGGTCGCCCCATCCTCAGTAAATTCCACATAATTCTGTCCACTTTGAGAGTCCAACTTAGGTTTGAGTTTCTTTTCTTTGATCAAATCAGCAACAGTATCCATTCCGACTGCTTTGGAAGATACTTTAATCTCTCCCTGTTCATCTGCTTCCTCTGTCCAGATTCGTGTATACAGCGGAACAGACATAATCAATTTGTTAGAAGGCACTTCATCTTCTTCAAGAATTTTTCTCATAGAGGCCTCTGTCCAGGGCAGCGAAGCGACGGAACCAGCCTTCGGACTGGCTGCCCAGTGCTCATCGTACGCCATAACCATCATGTAATCGACAAAAGAACCAAGTGAGCGTCGATCCAGAAAAGCGGACCACATTTCACTATTGGATTTTGGAGTTACATCAATGGAGAGCATGAGTCCGTGGATGCGTGCCATCGCTTTAATCTCACGAACAAATTGAGTAATATTGGGGCCATCATCGGTATATACGTTCTCGAAATCAATATTGATGCCATCCAATTGGTAGGTCTGCGCGTATTCCAGCATCTGTTCGATGATATGCGTGCGGGTCTCGTATGAGGCTACTGCCTCTTTTGTAATATCCGGGTCGAAACTGTTATCCATCAGTCCCCATACTTCCATTCCGGAACGGTGAGCCCAGTTAACATACGCTTTATCGGCTTTGCTCTTCACATTGCCCTGGCCGTCTGTAATATGGAACCACGTTGGACTGACCACATTCACACCCGGCATCTTGCCTATGGAACTGACGTCAGGCTGACGGTTGTATACCGCCTCCCACACTAGATTTACCGTTTTATTCTGCCACTTCTTCTCGGCAGCCGTCAGAGTGAATTTGGGCTTGTCCAGCTCCTTTTTCTCTGTAAGGGAAACGTACTTATTATCCACATAACCGGCATAGCCGTTATCCAGCTGAACAAAACTCTGCTCATCCCCCGTCTGCCATACCCGTACCCGGGCGTTCTGTTCGATATCCGCAATAATCGGGGAAGACTCTCCCCCACGTTTGTACAAAGGAATGGTTTTATCCGCTTTGGATGACAAGTTATCAATCTCCGCATATTGAATGATGTCTCCTCCACGCATCAATATAACTGCACCCGTAGATGTATCTTCCTGTACGGCAATCCCGTAAACTTCCTTCAAGGGCTTAAGAGGGATGTATGCCTCTCCTCCGATGACCTCAGGTTCAACTGACATTGGATAGTCCTTATGATTGAGCTCGGCCTTGGTGCTGCCTTCCTTCATATGAAGCACACGCTGCGGAGTCGCAATAATGATATCGCCTGTGTCCGCTTCGTAACGTATGCCAGGATCAATTGCCTCCTGTAGTACGTTCACCGGCAGTTTAAGCTCCTCGCCAGTTCCCGAAGCTTCACCATCCATCAATTGACCATCCACAAAAACAGGCTGATTCATTCCGATCCAATCGGGGTCCTCGTGAACCTGGTTCAGCCAGACATTCGTTATAAACCAGTAAGCACCGCCTGCAATAAGACAAGCTCCCAAAAAACCAGGCCAGAACGAACGCCTCTTCTTCTGCCTTGTATATCTGCTTTTTCTACTCAAACGCCTACCTCCGTTAATCATGCTGAATCATGAAGATATCATTGCCGCGTGAAAAATCATGCATGTAATCTTTGATATTAAAAAACAAAAAACGTGTAGAATTCAAACTGAATTCTGCACGTTAATATTGTAATTCATCTCTCTTAATCCCTGCAACTTTTACAAACACCATAAACTTCCAAACGGTGTCCATGGACTTCAAATCCGGTACTTGATTCCGCCTGGAGCTCAACGCTTTTGAGCGAAGGATAACTGAAGTCTTCAATTTTACCGCATTTATCACAAATGACATGGTAATGATCCGTCACATTGGCATCGAAGCGGCTGGAGTTATCTCCGTATGTCAATTCCCGAACCATGCCGGCCTCCAGAAACATCTTCAGATTGTTATATACAGTCGCCACGCTCATACTGGGAAATTGGGGTTCAAGCGCACGGTAAATTTCATCGGCAGTCGGATGCCCCATGGATTCCATTAGATAATTCAATATGGCATGGCGCTGGGGTGTAATACGGACACCGGTCGTCTTCAGATGCTCCAACGCATGTTGGACACGTGTTGCCATAAAACCCACCGCCTTACCTTTCATTCTCTTGAAGAAACAAGATACATTTTCATCTTATCCATCAGAGTTGATTCTTGACAAAGAACAGGACGTTTAATCTTTCCCTTCCATGTAACCTTGCCTTTTATTATTTTATTGTACGGCGATTGTAAGTTTATTGTCAACGCGGCAGTTACGGAACTTCAGAGGTATCATCCTGGGAATTCTCCCCGTTATCTTCGCTCTGTTCCAAATCGCCATCCGTGTCCTCCAGATTAGAAGTGTTTATATTAGTCGAAGTCACATCCGGGTTGCGATTAATGGTAAGGTCGCTGTTTCCTTCAATTTTAACCGTGTATTCCCCTTCACCAAGCTGGCCTTCAATGGTTTTATTTTGCACTGTAAATGGCAGGTCAGTCTTCAGATCACCGTAACTGCTGGAGCCGCTCAGACTGTAATCACCCTGATGAGGCAACAAAATGCTGATTGCACCAACGGCACTGTATACATCCCAATCTCCGCCTATTTTGGAGGAAACGATGCTGATGCTGCCATTCAGTGACTGAGCCCTGATTGCGAGATTTGCGCCATCCAGCGTAATATTTCCGTTCCGTGTTTCAGCAGTAAATTCACCAATTGAATCCGTAATGCTAATGCTCCCCACCTGTGTGGTCAGATCTACATCTCCTGAAACTCCGCGGGCCTTCATATCTCCCCGGTTGCTATCCAGATCAACATTCCCCATCGCATTGGCCACAATCACATCGCCATTTAACGTTTTGCCCGTAATGTCACCTACCGCATTCGTAATCCGGATACGTCCATTCCCCGTTTCAGCCACAATGGTACTAATTGCCTCCGGCCGATTTAACAATATGGCTCCATTGGAAGTGCGAATGTCCAGATTGAAACGCCGGTCATCCGGGATCGTAATCGTCATATTCATGCGAGGCTGTGTTTTATCGTTATCTCCATAAGTCTTGCCCGTTGCGGTAATATGAATAACCTTGGTGCCGTCCGTTTCAACAAACGATGCATCTGCCACAGCTTTTGCCTCTACTTCGGATGTCTTATCTACCCATACTACCGTACGCACCTCTATCTCTTCCGTATCTCCGCGCTGTACCGAGATATCTCCATTAACCCCCTGCACGACAAGATCGGAAGTATCCATACCGACAGGCACGCGGATCGTACCCTTGTCCTGCATGTACCCTGCTGCCTGGCTATAGTCCATGGAGGCTGCTCCCAGATTAAGGCTCACCCTGTTCCACAAGTGCATATAGTGGTCCTGTTCTGTCACAATAAATACCGCAGCCGTCAGCACAAGGGAAGCCAAGATGCCTTTGGCATCCGGCCTGAAACGCATCTTCACTTTCTCATCCTGCAGCTCATCAGCAGATGTCTTTTTCTTGCTGCGCGTCCATAGGAACAACAGTATGTATTCCACACCCAATGCGATAAGCAGCAATGGCCACCAGTCGACCATTTCATATACGTAGTCAGTTCCCCACCGTTTATCCAAAATCAACAGCACACCGACCGCTACGATTAAGGCGGCAGCCGTATAGCGACCGACCCGGACTTTACGGTTCATTATTTTTCCTCCTTAATTCTTCTAATCTAACCTTTTTTCTTGCGCAGCATGACCCAGATCTCACGGCCGAACAGGATCAGGCCTACAATAATGAGTACACCGGCAAAAGCATATCCACCATACAGAGCAAGCATTTCCTGAAACCAGCGAGGTTTGCGGAAGAATAGCACCATCAGCCCACCACCAACAATAAGCAGCAGCCCAAACGAAATGCCTCGCTCCCATGCCATAAAGGCTTCACCAACAGCCCGCTCGTTCATTAGAGGCTTGTCCGTATTTCCATGAGTTGCAGCTCTGCGCCTCCGCATCATGACCCAATCCGCAGATTGCAGTACATCGAATACATTGTAAAAGTAGATCACTGGAATGAACAAAGCGAGCAAGATTAAAAGGGGCACATTAATCTGTATGCCAATAGATGAAAAATACAAAAGCGCTGACAGATCGAGCAGTACAAGCAGCATAAACGTCAGGCCTCTCATATACAGCCGCAAATAGATATGACCCAGACCAGGAATGATCGCACTGAGCAATCCGGCAATAAATTTATGTGTCCGATTTCGGAGCGGCTTGGTTTTGGCCGTTTGTCCTCTTTTCCCGGACGGATGTTTACTTTTCATGACATGCTCCTTTCTTATGAAATAGCATTCCCGCTCTTCATGCATTTGGTTAGATAGTACCCTAAAGAGCCCGGAGAGTAACTGGAAGAAATATGGATATGGTTAAAAACCCTCCGGCACAACAGGCCTAAGGAGGGTTTAACGATTTATTCTATGGATACTTTGGTCACATGCTCCCACTGCCTTAGCTTAGTTACCAGCTGCACTGTATTAAGTTCATGTGGTACATGCACGTGGAGTACAATCTCAACCTTTCGTTCAACCGAAATGACCTCGGCAAAAGCCAGATCCTGCTCATTGACTGTAATTTTGCGTATTTTAATCTTTTCCTGCTCCATGAATGAAGACACCTGCTCCAGGAAGCCGGGTTCAGACAACGTATGCAGCGTGACGACATGCAGCTTGTTTCCTCGTATATACCTGAGCTCCAGCTTGTTGAACACCCACAGATTGAGCAGTACCAGAACCGTAGATACGATGGAGGCAAAAAAGAATCCCGCGCCTGCTGCCAGCCCAATGGCTGCTACAACCCAGATCGAAGCCGCGGTGGTAAGTCCTGTAATGGACTTTCCGGTAAACAGGATCGTACCCGCTCCCAGGAAGCCGACACCCGTAATAACCGCTGTAGCCAGACGAGCCGGATCAATCCGCACATTTAATTCATTGGCAAAATCCTTAAAACCATAAACAGACAACATCATGATCAGTGCAGACCCGAGACAGACCAGAATGTGGGTACGCAGACCAGCAGCATGATTGGAACGCTCACGCTCCAGACCTACAAGTCCTCCAAGCAGCATGGCTAGTAATAATCGCAATAAAATGTGCCACTCATCGATAAACCAAGGATTGCCCAAAACTGGTATTCCTCCTTCAAAAAATTCACATAATTAATGTTTATTCTTATGAAATGTCGTTAATTCCACACCTGGTGCAATCGGCGTAACCTCTACGGGGATGAAACCGAATTTGGTATATAAATTGACAGCCGGTTGGTTCAATGTACCTGTTGATACGATATACCGCGGAAGATCCGGGTACTGCTCGAACACATGTCTCATCAATGCAGCTGCAATTCCTTTGCGAAAATGCTCGGGGTGCACCATCATACGTGTGATCGTCAATGTGTCCTTCTCTTCCTCCGCCACTGCAACAGCACCCAGGAGTTCTTCTTCATCATCCAGGCAACCGTAAAAGGTCTCTCCGCAGCTTTGCAGAGATTCGATCGTATCCATCAAAGGCGGAATTTCCTGAAAACCAATCATCTCCGCTTCCAGCCGATAGGCTACATGCTGAAGCCGCCATAGCTGTCCTGTGGTCTCCAGATCATTCAGTGACAGTAATTGAATCTTCATTCTCGCCCTCATCTCCTTCGTATGCAACTGAATTCGATTACACCTGTACATGATTATTTACCACATCTGTTTGCCTTATAAAAATAAGAAAAGAGGCTGTCACAGGGACGAGCCTCTTTCTGTCCGGCCTCACCGGATGGATTAGCGGTTCAGTACATCTGCAAGCAGTTGATTAACCAGACCCGGATTAGCCTTGCCTTTACTTTCTTTCATAACCTGTCCTACCAGGAAGCCGATCGCTTTCTGTTTGCCTGCCTTGTAATCTTCCACGGATTGAGGGTTGTTCGCAACAACCTGCTCTACAATGGCAAGAATGGCACCTTCGTCACTGATTTGTACAAGACCTTTTTCCTCAACGATCTGCTGTGGAAGCTTGCCGCTCTCCAGCATTTCCTTAAAGACGGTTTTGGCGATTTTGCTGCTAATCGTGCCTTTCTCCAGCAATCCGATCATCTCACCGAGTCCCTGACCCGTCAGAGGCACCTGAGACAATTCCAGGTTGCTGTTGTTCAAATAACCAAGCAGGTCGCCCATAATCCAGTTGGATACGGCTTTGGCATCCTGCGTATATTTCAGGCTGTCTTCAAAAAGATCAGCAACCGCTTTGGATGAAGTGATCACCTCTGCATCATAATTGGGCAATCCGTAATCAGCCGTATAACGTGCTTTGCGCTCGTCAGGGAGCTCCGGAATCGAAGCTTTGATTCGCTCCTTCCAGGCAGCATCAATATGCAGCTTCACCAGATCCGGATCCGGGAAATAGCGATAGTCGTGCGCTTGCTCTTTGCCACGCATGGTCAGCGTTTTTCCTTGCGCTTCATCCCAGCGACGCGTCTCCTGAACTACTTCGCCGCCGTCATCCAGAATTTCAGCCTGACGGAACTGCTCATATTCCAAACCGCGCTGAACGCCACGGAAAGAGTTCATGTTTTTCAGTTCTGCTCTTGTTCCCAGCTTCTCCTGCCCATGCGGACGCAAACTGATGTTGGCGTCACAACGGAGGGAGCCCTCTTCCATTTTTACGTCCGACACATCGCAGTACTGCATGATCGCACGCAATTTTTCCAGATATGCACGGGCTTCCTCCGGCGAAGAAATTTCCGG
The DNA here is from genome assembly GCF_002272715.1 of Paenibacillus sp. 7516. Lineage (NCBI taxonomy): Bacteria > Bacillati > Bacillota > Bacilli > Caryophanales > Paenibacillaceae > Paenibacillus > Paenibacillus sp. 7516. Next base: position 80,508 of record NZ_NPBI01000038.1, on the reverse strand, counting down.
TTCGGATACAATCTCCACGAGAGGTGTACCCACACGGTTGAAGTCAACCAATGAAGCATAGCCGCCATCCACGTGAGTAAGCTTACCTGCATCTTCTTCCAGATGAAGACGGGTAATACCAATTCGTTTCGTTTCTCCGTTTACTTCAATATCAATCCACCCGTTCTCACCGATCGGTTGATCGAATTGTGAGATCTGGTAGGCTTTTGGTGAATCCGGATAGAAATAGTTTTTGCGATCGAATTTGCTGACATCAGCAATGGTACAGTTGAGGGCCATCGCTGCTTTCATGGCATAATCCACAGCCTGACGGTTCAGTACAGGCAATACGCCCGGATGTCCGAGACAGACGGGACAAGTATGGGTGTTTGGTGGTGCTCCAAAGGCCGTGGAACAGCCGCAAAAGATTTTGGAGTTGGTATGCAACTCCACATGGACTTCAAGTCCAATGACCGTTTCATATTTAGATGCAGACATTTCAATATTCCTCCGTTCCGGGCAGTCTACAGCTGCGGACGCTGCTTGTGGAATTCTGTATTTTGTTCAAACGCATGCGCAACGCGCAGTACAGTCGTTTCATCAAAGGCTTTACCAATAATCTGCATGCCAACAGGCAATCCATCCGAGAAGCCGCACGGGATGCTCACTGCAGGTACGCCTGCCAGACTGACCGGAATGGTCAGGATGTCATTGAGATACATGGTGAGTGGATCATCCACCTGGGAACCCAGTTTAAATGCGGTTGTAGGTGCAGTTGGTCCAATAATGACATCATATTTGGCAAATACGTCATCGAAGTCCTGTTTGATCAATGTACGCACTTTTTGAGCTTTCAGGTAATAGGCATCATAATAACCCGAGCTGAGCGCATATGTCCCGAGCATGATACGACGCTTCACTTCCGGACCAAAGCCTTGGCTGCGGGATTGGTGATACAGATCAAGCAGGTTGTCCGGGTTATCTGCACGTACGCCATAGCGCACGCCGTCAAACCGAGCCAAGTTGGAAGAAGCCTCAGAAGAAGCGAGCAAATAATACGTAGCCACCGCATATTCGGTATGCGGAAGGGATACCTCTTCCCAAGTGGCACCGAGTCCCTCAAGCACTTTCAAGGCAGAGAGAATGGTCTCTTTAACTTGCGGATCAACACCTTCTCCAATGTACTCCTTCGGTACGGCAATGCGCAGACCTTTGACATCACCTGTCAGTCCGCTCAAGTAGTCCGGGATCTCTACTTTTGCAGATGTCGAATCTTTGGCATCATAGCCGGCGATTGCTTGCAGTACATAAGCAGAATCTTCAACATTTTTCGTCAGTGGTCCGATCTGATCCAATGAGGATGCAAATGCAACCAATCCAAAACGCGAAACGAGTCCATAAGTTGGCTTCATGCCGACAACGCCACAATATGAAGCAGGTTGTCTAATGGAACCGCCCGTGTCTGAGCCAAGCGTGAAGTACGCTTCGCCTGCAGCTACTGCGGCTGCAGAACCACCACTGGAGCCACCTGGAACACGATCCAGCGCCCATGGGTTGCGCACAGGATAGAAACTTGAATTTTCATTCGAACCGCCCATGGCGAATTCATCCATGTTCAGTTTACCGATCGTCACCGTATCTGCAGCTCTCAGCTTTTCGACAACCGTTGCATCATACACCGGGTCGAAGTTGCGCAAAAACTGGCTGCCGCATGTCGTGCGCAGTCCGTTCGTAACGATATTATCCTTAATACCTACCGGTAATCCAAAGAGCAAACCTTTCTCCTCGCCACTGACGAGCCGGTCATCCAGCTGACGCGCACGGGAACGAGCCTGTTCCTCATCCAACGCAAGATATGCCTTAACTTTGTCTTCACGTGCACTAATGTTCTGATATGCTTGGTCCACCAAGTCGCTGACCGACAATTCCTTGGCGTGCAGCTTGTTATGTAACTCAGGCAACGATTGTTCAAATAAACTCACGGTATTTCGTCCTCCTTCCGGTTATCCGTTATTCCATTACAGCAGGCACTTTAAACTGCCCGTCTTCTTCTTCCGGTGCATTGCGCATCACCTGTTCGATTGGCAGGCTTTCTTTCGTTTCATCCTCGCGCATCACATTGCTGACATGCAGAACGTGAGTCGTTGGCTCAATGTTCTCTGTATCCAGCTCATTCAGCTTCTCTGCATATTTTAAAATTGCGTTCAGCTGTCCTGTAAGCGTCTGTTCTTCTTCAGAAGTCAAATTGAGCCGGGCCAGCTTGGCCACATGCTGAACGTCATTATTCGAAATACTCATTTCCGGATGCCTCCTTCATTTCGTTCAACTTCCCGAAACTGCCTGAAACGAATCGCTCGTTTAACGGGCTAAAGTCCCAAGATAACTTTTTTCATTATAGGGGAGATGGTTCGACAATTCAATGCAAATGACCTGACTTGTCTAATAAGCAAAATAACCCCAATCCACAGAGCTCATGCAATAATCAAAAAAGAGCCGGCATCAGCCGACTCTCTAGATCTTAAATCCATGCACGCAGATTAACCTGCTTTATAAAATCCGCCTGTGACATAACATCGTTCGCGGTTTCCTCTTCCTCTTCCACAGCTTGAATATCTCCGTTCATCAGATGATGAAACAGTTTCTCGTTGTGTGTCGCAAGGGCGTAATCTATCAACGCTTCTCGCTCGACCCGCTCAGCTTCCTGCTTCAGCAGAACCTCTTCCAGATCGACGTCGCCGGATGGAACAAAAAAGTTCCGGTTCACCTGCGGCACTCGAAGCACGTAATCGAACGCATTGTCCGGATTCCGGTCATAAGCGATGATGTAACCATATTCCCCCACAGGAAGATTCTGCTCAAACGCATCCGCGACGATGACAACCTTTTCTCCTAATCGCAGCATCGTCTAACCTCCTGGTAGTCTATCTTTCATATTTATTTGTATAGTCTACTAGAAAAGAATAACGATGTCTACGATTACTAGAATTAAGCAACATATTTGTGCAAAATCTTTTTTTATCACCAGATTATCATTCGTCCATTATATAGGTTAGGACCGTCTGCGACCTGATCGAATAACTATGAACCAATATACAATGAGTGGTGTCGGGAATCCGGTGATCCCCCATAATCCCCATAACCAGGGGAAACGCCCACGTCTACGTGCATCCTGAAAAATCCATGTCCCTTGCACGAACAAAAGGATTGCAATCAATATCATCCAGATTGGAGAAATCTCATTCAACGAATAATGCATATTATTCATGAGAAGCCTCCTCCTTCCGATGTTTGCCCGCCCATATGATTGCTGCTGTCACTGCTGCCGCTACACCAACAGCCTGGATACCCACATAAAGAGCTGGAGCAGACAGGAACAGCAGCGCCCCAGAAGCAATGACCATCAGCCCGATCACCCAGAACAAAATCATCTCGATCAGGTTCTTGCGGCGTTTGATTCGTCTTCGTTCTCTGACCTGCACTTCCAGCGAGGCTAATGAAGGTACACTCACTGGCTCATATGCTTCATCCAGCACTTTCATCTGCTGCTGCAGTCGTTCGAGGAGCTCTTGCTCATCTTGTTCATCCGTCCTGCTCATGCTTATTCCAACTCCTTTCTCAATTGACGAAGGCCATAGGCCGTTCGTGATTTCGCCGTTCCGGCTGGAATACCGAGCATTTCCCCAATCTCATCATAACCATAGCCATAATAGTGCTTCAACAGTACAGCAACACGGTGTTCCGGCGTTAATCTGGTCATGGCATCCATGACGTCCGTCCATTCTTCATTCCGGCTCTCAAACTGCCATCGAAATCGTCTAACGGCCTCATTACGGATCATATCCAACCAGCCATTTTCTCTTTTCTTACGCCTTGTCTTGTCAATATAGATGCGTGTAGCAATGGTAATCATCCAGGATGAAAAGGCAGACGAACCGTCATAACGATGAATATTCTCCATACATCGAATCATCGTATCCTGAACGGTTTCTTCAGCAGCGTTAGGATCCATCGTAACCTTGACCAAGTATTTGTACACGAAAGCATAATGACGTTGAAGCAGCGCCGCCAGCGCAGCATCATCTCCTGCTGCTGCCCTGCGGACCTCTTCCAGTTCGGCTGCTTCCATCTGGTTTTTCACCTCTGCTTCCCGTTCATTCTTGAGTTAATACGACAGTGTCTGCATAAACGTTCAAATGAATTACAAAAAAATCTGAAGCCGACAATTTCCCGGGCAATCAGACTTCATTCCGGTATTCCTGCAGCTTGTCGAACCACGGCTGGTTGCGGGCTCCACTGCTCAAAACTCGACTTCTCCATATATTTTGCTGCTGTTCCAAAGGTTCATTTGTTGCCTTGCTTCTGTAGCTATGTAGTTGCGGACGATCCGTTGCTAATTCAAGCTTGCCCGTATCCATCACCCGGCGAGTCTCTTCCATTGCTGAATACTTGGCACGGTGTTCAAAAGGTATAACGCGCTTTTTCTCCACTTCTTCTCCCCGCTCTCTTGTTCCTCATGCTTCACAATTAAATACTACGTTCTAAGGATACATTCCACGTACTTGCTATTCAGATCCAAAGCTGTCTGCATTACAATGACTTTTCTTATGTAGGTTGTATCTGGATGACTCTTCCCTTGCCAATATTGCTGAAAATAAAAAAAGAACGCAAACCGGGTATAGACCACAGTCTGCGTGCTTCGCAAGTTAGGGTACTGCTATTTAAAGCTTTAGTTAGATGATGCCTTAACGCTTGTAACAACTAATTGCTATTCTAATGAAAAAATTGTCACTTGTCCAGACTTTCTTTACTTAAATGTCGATCATCTTGCGGAAACGTAAGGATTATTCTGCTTCTCATAACCGATGGTTGTTTTAGGGCCATGACCTGGGTATACCTTCACTTCATCAGCAAAGGTATACAGCTTGTTTTGAATCGAATCGATCAAGTCTCGCTCCCGTCCACCCGTCAGATCCGTTCTCCCTACGCCCATACGGAACAGAACGTCTCCTGCAAACAAATCATTACCACACAGCAGGCTTACGCTGCCTGGGGAATGTCCAGGTGTATGATATACCTTAAATGTATGCCCAACAAACTGGAGAGTCTGTCCTTCATCCATCGCATATTCTGCAGGATCTGTCGAAAGAGGCGGTGAAGCCTGCGGCCAGTTCAACGATCCATTCAGTTTGGGAGAGGTGAGCCAGTCACTCTCCAGATCATGCAAATAGACTGGACAGCCTTTCAATTTGCGAATTTCGTCCACACCGCCCATATGATCAAAATGAGCATGTGTCAGTAAAATCGCTTCAATTTCCAGGTCTTGAATGGCTTTGAGCAGCGACCCCGGGTTCATGCCCGGATCAATGATAACGGCTTTCCCCGGATCTTCCCCCTGCAGCAGATATGCATTCGTCTGGAGCGGGCCGAGTGTAAATGTACGAATGTTAAGCATCTTGGATTAGTAACCCGAAATCAGTTCACGCAGCTCACGAATAATGACTGCATGCGACTCCGTTCCTTCCCCATAGCGTTTACCGATTTCCTGACGTACTACAGCCATCTTCTCCTGATAATCAGCTGCATCACGATCCGGGTTCTCGCGTTTGAATTCAACCATCACTTCCTGTACATGCTGAGGGCGCGGTCCCCATTGGCCCAGCACATGTCCGCCCGTATCGGCAAAAATAACGATAGGTACGGAACGGCCGCCCATTGTAAGGAATTCATCCATCACTTCAGGATGATTTTCCATAATCAGAACTTCGGTTGGAATGCCCGAGATCTCCAGCGCCTGGAATACCACAGGTATGTTGCGAACAACATCCCCACACCAGTCAGCAGCCAAAATCAAAACGCGCAGATCATCGCGGTGGTTCAAGCTCTCGAAAAACTCGCGATCCTCTTCGCTTGGCCATGTGAAGCTGTCATAGTTCTTTTGAAATTCGCTTTGGTTCTTGGTCATGCTCTCAATGAATTCCTTCGGCGGCAGACCCTTACCGAATTTGTGAGACAAGTTTGGTTTACCCATAACTAGACACTTCCTCTCTTTTTTCGAACATTCATCCATTTAATAAGTACATAAATAATCATAAGTGCGAGTGCAACGAGCAGAATCGGCATAATGTAAGGTGCAGCTTTTTCGTTAATATGTTCCCATTGGTCTCCGAGTACCATCCCTAAATATATAAACAATGCAGTCCAAGGTATAACAGCAAGTGTTGTCAGCAGAATGAACCTGCCTGTATGCATTTTAGATATGCCTGCAGGAATCGAGATGGCATGACGCACAACCGGAACAAAACGCGCCGTGAAAATGACACCTGTACCGTACTTGCGAAACCACTCCTCGGAATGGTCGATGTGTTTTTTCTGGATCAGTATGTATTTTCCGTAACGTTCAAGTACAGGTCTGCCGCCATAACGGCCAATCCAGTAAATAAAGAGCTGGGCTACTACACCGCCCACGGTACCGAATATCATTGCACCTAAGAAATTGATATTGCCCTGTGAAACGAGAAATCCTCCATATGCCAGTACAATTTCACTGGGGATGACTTCGAGCATTAATCCCAGCATAATCCCAAAGTATCCAAGGCTCTGAATCCAGTCGAACAATTGACCGACAATGTTATGAATAACGTCCATCTCGACCCTCTTTCTTCATCCTGATTGGCGGTGCTCCGCAGCACCATGGATGTTCGTCCCCTATTTTAGCACAGGGCTGCAGTTTGTTGCTACTTCATCGACCCGGGTTAGTGTCCTGCAAGTCATCCTTCGCATATGGTATCGGGAGAGGAGCGTGAGAAGATGTCACCCAAATCAACACCCGGCACTCCCCCGGTCAAACATAGCAATCCAAGCCAGAAGCTACCTTCCGCGAGAGGGATTCGCAGAGCTTGCAGTAAGGAGCTGTACCGGACAGCGAAACGGCTGAAAGTCTACATTTCTCCCGATCAGATGAAACAGGCGGAAGAACTCTATTATGGAAAAGTGATTGCCAACCTGCTCTGGATCGGTGAAAACCGGGATAATCGAAAGAAGTTATGCGAGTGGTGGAACAATGACGTCAGTGCAGATATAGCTTCTCTATGGAATGTGGACATCGAACCGCTTCAGGCAGCATTCCAGCAGGCATTTGGCGGATATCGTCTGTAGAATACAGACGTTCAAAGATTCAACGCATTTCTTACAGGAAAAAGCACACACAGAAACAAGGAAATGTTCCTTGAGAAGCACTTGCCATTATTCATGTTTAAGAGAAGCAGAAACGGGCGGCGTTAAACCCAGGTGGTTTGTTTGTCTGGCATCCTTAAGGAACGGCAGTCGATGCAAGAATACGTAGATGAGTGATGTAAATGGCAGCATTGTCATCTAAGGTGAATTGGCGATCATTACGTACCTTCGCTGCAGCCACTCTTGCATTCAACTGTTCGTAATGCTCATACATTCGCACACCTGCAGCGGCGGTCTGCCTGGCTCGGTTCGTATAACCGGCAGCCCATTCCTGACGTGATGCATGAATCATCCAGTACAAGGCAGCGGACTGAATATGGGTATCATACCGATTCAATGCAATTGCTTGTTCAAAGTACTTGCCAGCCTGTGCTCCCTGCCCTGCTTGGGCTGCAAGCTTCCCCAGTTCCTGGTAGAGCTGCGGCTCTGCCGGGGAGTGGGACAAGCTGCTCAGCAGCAATTTCTCTGCATCATTGGCTGAAAGAGTACGTGAAAGAGAGATGGCAATCTCCGGTCGGTATGGATTCGCTTGAAATGCAGATGTCAACTCGGCCCTACGCTGAATCATTTCTTGTGGTGCAGATCTAACCAAATGATACTCTACTTCCGCCAGGGTATTACGCCCCGCCAGCCAGACTGTTCCCCCAAGCCAAATCAGGATGGCCAGGGCAGTCAACCATGGTATTGTCCGCATGGTTCGGATAGCCTGATATGAAAACCCGTTGGACAGAAGCGATGGTTGTACTGAGCGTTCGTTCGTAAGAACTGCTGGTACCTCTCTCGCCTGGATTATGGCATGCTCGTCCGCAGTGCCTATACGCTGTTCATTTTTATATGCGTATGACCATGCTCCCAGCCAGATAAACAGCATCCATACCAATGTGAAGCTCCAGTCAAAATCCATGGTTCCATGCAAAACGAAAACAAGCACGGAAGGCATTAAGCCTGCTGCATATTTCACGGTATGACGAATGGTAAAAGCAAACCAGGCGCAGATCATGATTAGGCCGATCAGGCCCGTATCAAGAACAATGTCGATCAGGCCGTTGTGGACCTCGCCTCCGACATACGGCGAGGATTGAATGGCGCGGAACATGCTGCGCCATGTATCTCCCCCGTGGCCAAGCCATGCGGCCCCGGACCAGAGCTCCAGGGCGTCCCGCCACATGCGAAGGCGGGACAGCCCGGTGCCGACACCTGCCGCGAGTCGTTCGGCGGTGGAGGCCACGGCCAGCATGGCGGCGGTAGTAACCGCCGCTGCCATGGCCGTTAAGGCAGCGGCGCGTGCCCTGGCGCCGCTGTGCCACAGGCGGCACAGCAGCAGCGTGCCGAGCAGCGCAGCTGCCCATGCCCCGGCCAGTGCCAGCAGGCCGGGCACGGGTGCAGGCGCCAGCTGGGCAGCAGCCAGCTGGCGGTACAGCCAGGCCGCGCTCGCCAGGGGCGCGGCCATGGCCAGCAGCAGCGGCAGGCGGTCTCCGCGCCGCTGCCAAGCGAAGGCGCTGGCGGCGGCGATGCCTGTCGCCAGCCAGGCGCCGCGCGACTCGCTCAGCAGGAGCGCGGCTTGCGCGGGCATAAGCGGCAGCGCTGCCGCGATAAGGTGCCCGGCCGTCACGGGACGGGCCATGGCACGCGCGACTGCAGTGAGCCGCTCCAATGCGTACATGCCGGCAACGGCGCCGTACGCATTGGGGTACTGCAGCAGTCCGCCGAGCCTCGCACCGGCGGAGCTGATCTCGGGGTCAGCGGTTCGCATGACCGCGAAAGGCAGCGGCAGTACGCCGCACACTGCAAGCAGGCCGCTGAACACAAGCAGGCTGCCTGCAGCCTGCCATCCCGCAGCGAACCATCGCACGCCGTGTGCACACGAAGCCAGCATCCCTGCGAGCAGGGCAAAGATAGCCAGCAAACTCCACCGCAGCATTTCATCCATGCTGCCCTGTGTGCTTACAGAACCCAAACAGGCATGCAGGCCATAACAAACCATCATGATGATGGGCCAGATGATCCAGCCATTAAGATGCATATGCCAATATCTTATTTTCATTTCTTCATTACTGTGAATATCGCAACTTAGGCAATTTTTCAGTGCGTTATTTTTCTTACTCCGCTGTACACGTAACAGAAGAAGCATGATCACTCCCATGAGAAGGCTCCCCGAAGAGAGCAAAATGACCCCGTACACATCGGAGGGAAAATATAGCCCCCGACCCAGACATGCAGCCAACAACATGATCATACCCATCACGCCCAATATCATCGTTAATATCGATGTATCCAACCCAAACGTCTTCTTCGTCTTCGCTTGTTTAAACCTGCAACGTAAGTTCAGGTCTCCTGCATCTGAAACAGATTTTGGCACAGTGCAACATACATTCATCTTTATTTCCGCTCGATTCTTACCCTGCTGATGCTCTACCATGTGATCGCTGTTTCTCTGCTGCTGCAACTGCCTACCTCCTTCCCATCTTCTTTTATTGAACAAACATTGCAAATCTCCCATGCTGCATTTCATTCGCACTCAGCACTCATGATATATAAAAAAAGACAGAAGATCCTCATAGGGTCTCCTGTCTTATGTCTAGCCGTCATCATTTTCATTCATATAAAGCACAATCGTTTATTCGTTTCCATAACGGGACCCTCATACCAGTATGTCCATTCCTGGAGATGGCAGACCATCCGCCAATTAGGGTTAGCGCTTTGCGACACTAGCAGTGGTCACAAGAGTCCGAGCTGGTTGTCGATTTCCCGTTCGAACGATCTGTATTTTGTTCCGTTACATCGCCCTCTGCTGTTTCAATCGGATTGGCACCACCTGGCAGCAGGTCTGCACAAGCCCGTTCCAAGTACGGATCCGCATGTATGAAATCACGGAACTCCGTGTATTCCTTCCACATATCAGCCGTTTGCCCCGCCTGTCCACGCACAGCACGAATCAGAATATTTTTGGGTGTATGCTCCATATCAATGAATTCCAGCAGTTGCGTTTTGTAACCCATCAGATCCAGAAGCTTCGCACGAATGGCATCTGTTGCCAGGGCGGAGAAGCGTTCCTTCAGAATACCATGGGACAATAACGGATTCATTACCGGAGATTCGATCTGGTCAAACAGCTCATGCTGACAGCACGGTACGGACAGTATGACTGAAGCGCCCCAGCGGACAGCTTTCTCCAGTGCTGCATCGGTTGCCGTATCACAGGCATGCAGTGTCACGACCATATCCACTTCATTCAGCTCATCGTAGTCAGCAATATCACCAACCAGGAACTTCAGATCACCATAGTGCAGCCTTTGTGCAAGAGCGTTGCAATGTTCAATGACATCCGCTTTCAGGTCAAGACCGATGATCTTCAGCGATCTGCGCTGTTGTACCGACAAGTAGTGATACAAGGCAAAGGTCAGATAAGACTTCCCGCAGCCAAAATCAACGATGGTAAGCGGACGTCCCTCAGGCAGATACGGAATGACATCCTGTACCATTTCGAGGAAACGATTGATCTGTCTGAACTTATCGTACTTGCGGGCCAATACCCGGCCCTCTTCATTCATAATGCCCAGCTCAACCAGGAACGAGACAGGGACTCCCTCTTCCAGCACGTATTGCTTCTTGCGGTTATGCGAGAGATCCACCGACGTCTTGGATGGAGATTTGGTCAGTATGGATACTTTATATTTTTTGCTGATCAAAATTTGATAATCTGCCTCTGTCGTACAGAGGAGCCCTTGACGAAACGTCTCTTCGCACAGCAAAGTCATGCGTTCTATCGCTTCAGCCGGAGTCAAATTCTCGTGCAGCACTTTGTTGTTATAATGAAATGCGAATTGATAATGCAGCTGATTCTTCAGCGTTACCGGCTTGACTTGCACTTTGGTATACGAGACATTGTCCCGTCTGCGCAGCTGGCTCCAGGTCGCTGTAATCAGCGAATTCTGCTCAAAGATGTCTTGTATAAGCTTTCGCAATGAATCCACGGGGTACATCTCACTTTCGATTTGGTTTGGTCAACCGTAACCATACCACAATTCCGGTGCCGCTCCAAGTGAAGACACCTAACAAGCCTTATTCATTTATGTCCTGTTTGGTTCGCTGCTTAGCGGATGAGTTCAGCGAGACCTTCCTCCACTTCCTGACGTGGCAGGCCGCCCTGTTCCAGTTGCCCATCTTCAAGCTTGCTCAATCGTTCGTAAAAGGCCTTCACATCTTCGCGATAATTCATGGGATGCCCCTCACCTACCCGCAGAACGCGGTACCAGCTGTTCTCGGCCAGATCATATCGCCCATGTTGTTCTTGATACAGCGCAAGCTGTTTCTCCGTACGGGCAGGAAGTTCGTATTCTTTCGTTTGTTCCAATATCGATTGCACGCGCTTCGGTGCATCCAGCAGCTTCGGGTTGGCACCATGATTCAGGGCATACAGATAAAAGTGTAATGACTTCATTAACCGGATGAGTCCTTCATCCTCTGAATCCTGCTTCTCCTGGTCATCGATGCCTTCCACTCTGGCCTTCTCTCCATAAATATAAGCTTCCTCTTCGATCAGCCGTGCGGCTTGCTGCAAATTGTCCACTTCAATGACTCCGCGAAAACGAAACATTTCAATGACATCCTCTGCAGGGAGAGAATTCAGCAAAGACAAATTCATGCCAAACTGCCTGCGAAGCAACTCGTCCAATTCCGAAAGTGCCTCCGTGTGTTTCCGCTGTTGTCTGAGTGTAAATGCTTTGCCAATCGCCTCGGTCATTTCCTCCATCATGCGGAGCAGATAGTCTTTTCTGAACATCAAATATGCCCCCTCATTCGCTCATTCGGATCATCATCCATTATTGCTAGTTTAATTCATGCCCTATCAAAAAGCCAAAAAAGGACCTCCTCTTGGATTCCACGATGCAAAAAGAAACCCCCGTCGTCTTGTAGAGACATCTCGGGGGTTTCCTAGGCTAACGATATATGCTGAATGATCGACTCTGCTGAAAATAAAGACTTCAGCGATTTACGCCTTCGGTAAACCATTCATAAATTGACTAATGACCTGAATCAACTGTTCGGGTGCTTCATACATGCTCATGTGGCCCGCCCCGGCAATGACCGCTTGTACAATATGCGGTTTATCGCTCGTAAACGTGCGTTCCGGCGGAATCACGGAGTCTTTTTCACCTGCGACCAGCAAAACCGGTAGCGGTGTAGCCGATAAAACATCACGGCGATCCGGACGTTCACGCATGGCCAGTGCGGCTCCAGCTGCACCCTGAGGTGCGGTCTGGTACCCGATTTCCTTGACACGTGATACTTTTGCCGATAACCGCTCCACATGTTCAGGAGCAAACAATCCTGGAACCAATCCATCCACAAAGCTTACAATACCATCCGTCTGAATGGCCGATACTGCACGAAGACGCTTTTCCTTGCCCTCTTCGCTATCCGGATATGCGGTAGAATGGATCAAACCAAAGGCTTTTAGTCGTTCCGGATGACGCTGAGCGATGGAAAGGGCGATATATCCTCCCATGGAGTGTCCAAGCAGGACAGCTTTGTCCACATTCAGCTCATCCATTAATTGCAGAACATCATTGCCCATTTGATCTATTGTGTATGTTCCCATAGGGGCGTCCGTCTTACCGTGTCCACGCAGATCGGGTACGATGCAGCGATAATGACGTGCAAGCTCCGGCACAACTTCATCCCAATAGGATGAGCTGCCGCAGTATCCGTGAAGCAGAATAAGTGCTTCTCCCTTGCCTTGTTCGGCATAACATATCGTCGTTCCATCACATATCACTTTTTCCATATGAATCCCTCTCTCTGCGCGAATTGAATTGATTATATTCATTGTATATAACCAACTTCTTGTCGTTCAAGTTGTATATTATTAAGCTTTCATCCCATGAATGAAACGTTTATTGCATTTTCCTCGCCGCAAATGCTGCATCAGCGATCGTTCGGGACATGTTCATGACGAGGTGAAGCGAAGTCATCTGCAGGATGGAATAGGGCCTGGGACCATTGACGTTTACTACAGCTGCCACACTATAATGTCCAACAGGCTGCAGCTTCCCCCCTACGGACTGTGCCGGATTCAACGCGTGATTCGATAGATAATATGTACCTGTGGCATGCTTTGGACCCAGACAGGCATCAATAGCAACAATGGCATGATGTGCCGGGATCTGAGACATCCGTTTCTCCAGTGTATCTGCATCGCAAGGTGCTGCTAGCGTTCCTACAACATGACCCACTCCGTGCTCCTCTAGCAGACTTCCTGTCAGAGGCCCAAGTGCATCTCCCGATGAACGATCCGTTCCAATGCAGACAAACGTTATTTCATCAGGTGAATGCTGCTCATAAATGTGTTTGAAAAATAAAACCAGGTCTTCTCCAGGCACACCTTTTGGAGTTTCTCGACTCTGGTGGCGCACCATCTCACGCTTGTATGCTGCCAATCTTTTTCCCTCCTTTACACGCACAAAAGCATTGTGAATGAGTATTGTTTTTTTTCATTTTATCCGATACAGAGGGATTCCCGCAAAACATTGGCCTGTGCCTGTCCAATCATGATACAATGACAACAGTTTCCGATACGGAAGGGATGGACATAACGATGGATTTGACACAACCGAACGCGGCCAACATGGAATATATGATTGAAGCGATCAAAACCAAGCTGCGGATGGCCAGCGGTGCGGCCATGCAGGCTTCGGCATTCCCCCTCGACAAATATGAGGATTTGCATGATCTGTATGAGATGGTGATGAGCAAGGAGCATCTCAGTATTTCCGAAGTGGAAGCTGTTGCTTCCGAACTGGGGAACCTGCGTAAAGCTTAAAAGCACCCATCTTCATTCACCAAATAAAAAGGGCCTGCCTCCACCAAAGGGAGAACAGGTCCTTTTTGTCTTTTTGTTACTTGATACCCTCATTTGCTTAGCATGACTTGTCATTTAAGCAAGTTAAGGCAAGTCGACCAGTACGAATTCCGCCATTTCGCTTCCTGTACTCGTAATCTGCAGATCACAGCTTTTCCGAATACGGGCAGCATCCCCTGGCTTCAGATTGAAATTACCATCCGCACAGGCGATATCCACATGACCACTGATCAGAAAAAGATGTGTGCGTCTGTCTTCATGCTGTGGATACATGATTTTTTTACCGGACTCCAATTGGGTCAGATAACAGGTCACATCCTGTGAAATTGGAAGCGCGCCTTCGGCTCCCTCCACTCCCTGTCCGGATACAACAGGGCACAGTCGATTCAACTGCTCCTGCGGGTCAAATTGCCGATTCGTATACGATGGTTTCAGCATGCGCTGGGATGGCAGGAACCACATCTGCAGAAAACGTACCGGTTCATCCTCGGACGGATTGGTCTCGGAATGTTCCACACCGGTGCCTGCGCTCATCACCTGGACCGTTCCCGGTTCAAGTACCTGTTCGGTTCCCATGCTGTCCGTATGCTTAAGCCTACCGGATATTACGTAGCTTACAATTTCCAGGTCATGATGTGGATGTCGTTTAAAGCCTTCCTGCGGCATCAGCGTGTTGTCATTATGAGCCAGCAGGCAACCAAAATGCGCATTGCTTGGATCGTCATAATCTGCAAAAGAAAAGCTGAACTCACTGTGTATCCAACCTCGATCCGACGTGTGCCTTTCTTCCGATGTCACTACTTTAATCATGTTCATCCACCTCCAAGGGTTTAGAGCTGCTGCCTACATCTGACAGCAGGTCTTGCGTGTATATGAATGCTTAGATAAATACCTGTTGGTATCTCATCTTTACCCGGGGTCCGGGGATTCTAATCACGCCCCTAGCTTATGGTTATACGCTTTATTCAGGTGAGTGAAGTACGAATTCACAATCCGCATGTCCCACAATATTTCCGGCATCATTGCGAATCTCGGGAGGAAACACTTGCGCTAGTCGTTCAATGGTTGTCCGATTGGAATATCCAATCTGCTCAAGGATTGATTTAGCAATCCATGCCCATTCATCTTCAGATCCGTCGAGCACTTTAAAGGTGATCCCGAGCCTTTCCTTTTTCAGTGCAAAACCGAATACTCCCTTGAAGCCGCCTTTAGCAACAATATTGCTGTCTTCCAGAAGCACCGAATCAACTCGTCCGGTTCCACCAACCATAAGAGGCTGATCATTCATGGCAGACGTAATGGTTTCCACTGCCGAGCGTGTCGGTTCATCTTCAATTAGATCCGGGCAAGCCAGCTTCAGATATGCATTCGACAACGCCGATAAAGGCAACGAAAATACCGGAAAGCCGCAGCCATCCGTCCCGAGTTCAATTTCCTTCTGCTCAATTCCAGCCATATCCGCCATCGTTGCCAGAATTTCACGCTGCACCGGATGCTCCCGCTCCGCGTAACTGTCCAGATCGAAGTTTTTCATCTGACTGTAACCCAGGATGCCAAGGTGTTTCCCCGAACAATTATGCAGTATTCTTCGCTTCTCTCCTTGATTACGCAGCCATTGATTTCGGCTATCCTCATTCAATGGATAACTTGCCGCGCAAATCAGGCATTCTTCTCCCAATCCAAGTTTGGCCGATAATTTCTCCAGCACTTTAATATGCTCTGGCTCCGAACGATGGGAAGATGCCATGATCGCAATTTCTTGGGAGGTTAACCCATAGTGGGCTGCAATGCCTGCTCGAATGCCTGGAATGGCCTGAAAAGGCTTGGCAGATGAGCGGGTAAACGCTCTGAAATGTGGATTTCCTGCCGAATAAACGACATCTCCGTTTTCATTCGTGATGCTTATGTGTCCAAAGTGGGCGCATTCCATCACGCCTGCACGATATTCTTTAACTAACAACGCACTCTCCATGCGAGTTCTCTCCTTTATGCCCCAGTCTCATCTCTGCTTTGCGTCAATACGCCGCATGGGATATCTTTAAATTATAGTACAAATGCGATGTTTTTTCAGTTTTTTCGACATGATTTTCGGGTAAGCCTATAGCAATCTGGAATGTTTAACCAATCCCATCTTGAAGGAGATATCATTTATGCTGCGTGAAAGCAATTCCTCTTTATTTAGAAATTCCCCACGTATAGCCTGGCGCTCCCTTTTTGTCTGGAGTGGAGTAGGTGTTTTGTTCAGTTCTGCTCTAGTCATTGTTTTGGCCATATTAGGTGCCTGGCTGGGGACTCATTTTATTATTCAATTAGACGAACGAATTCAACATTGGTTTTATCTCCATTCTGAATCTCGTCTTGCACTTCTGCCTGTCATTTCCTTCATTACTGCCATTGGTTCTTTCAAGATCTCGGCATTAGCCGCA
The DNA here is from genome assembly GCF_002272715.1 of Paenibacillus sp. 7516. Taxonomy (NCBI): domain Bacteria; kingdom Bacillati; phylum Bacillota; class Bacilli; order Caryophanales; family Paenibacillaceae; genus Paenibacillus; species Paenibacillus sp. 7516. The sequence goes on along the minus strand of NZ_NPBI01000038.1, from coordinate 64,008 downwards.
GCCTGTGCAGCGGTCCTCTTCTTTATGCACCGTAATTCACGATACTCCATCTATGGCTATGTAGTTCTGGGCAGCTTTGCAGTCATGTGGCTGCTTAACACAGGGCTCAAGGAAATTTTCCGTCGAAGCCGGCCTGAACTCGAACATTTAATGGCGGTGCATGGATATAGCTTCCCCAGCGGTCACGCCATGATTTCCATGGGATTTTACGGCATGTTTTTTGTCATCTGGGCCATTGAACGACAGACGCGGTCTGCCTCCATGATGCTGCCTATTGTCTGCGGTATAGGTTTTATCGGTCTCATCGGAATTAGCCGGATTATGCTCGGCGTGCATTATCCTACAGACGTATTTGCCGGATTCGTTGCCGGACTGGCCTGGCTTGTGTGCATGATTGGTGCAATCAAACGAATGATCTGAAATCCCTTCAAATTCCAGGATGCCCATATCTGCTTCAGTTGTTTCAGCTTGATGCACGGCGTTTATATACGAAGTAAGCAAACGCGAACAGACAACATCCTGCATCAAGTGTAAAGGAGGCGGTTGTTATGTGGGGCATTATTCTCAGCATCATCTTGGCAGTTATCATCGGCCTCATCGGAGATGCACTTGCCGGTCACAATATGCCTGGAGGCATCATTGGAGCCATGGTTGCCGGATTTGTGGGAGCTTGGCTGGGTGCACTGCTGCTTGGTAATTGGGGACCCGTTATCGGTAATTTCGCCGTGATCCCTGCCATTATTGGTACAGCGCTCTTTGTCCTTTTGCTGGGACTTGTGTCCAGGCTGTTCAGACAGGCTGCCTGATCGGTCACCAAGGTGTTCGTTGTTTCGTAAACGTTTTTTAATATGAAGAAGGAGTGATTAGACATGAATAAAGCAGAAGATCAATATCCTGTACAAAGCGGTTCGACTTTCGCAAAAGGCATTTTCATCGGTGGCTTGCTGGGAGCAGCAGCAGCATTGCTCTTCGCTCCTAAACCAGGACGCGAACTTCGCGGCGATCTTTCCGAGAAGGTTGGTATGGTTACCGACCGCACCAAAGAAGTTGCTGCCGTTGTCAGTGACAAGGCTACCGAATTGGCTAAAACTGTTTCTACCAAAACTTCCGATATCGCAAAAACGGTGAACCAAGGCCGTAACGACGTCATGGAATCGGTAAGAAAAGCTTCCGCCGATGTGGCAGATGAAGCTTCCAAAGCGACCAGCGAAGTTGCTTCCGCTTCCGAGGAAGCAAAAGAAGATACACGAAAAGAGCTGAATTCGACCAGCCTGTAAGGGCTTGAGCGAATGGTCAATAGCCAGCTGAGTTTCAGCTGGCTATTTTTCATCCATTGTAATAGGAGGAGGACTCACATGAGCAAAGTCACATTAAACGGAAATACCCCCGTTACTGGAAGCAAACCATCGCAGCAGTATGATACGGCAGAGCATCCCTTTGAATTGCGCCATGAAGTCAAAAAACTGAACACACGTCTGGATCAGCTTGCGGACAGTTTGGAAAAGGCACAGATCAAGGATATTATCGAGAATTACACCAGTCCCAAAAAACGGATCATCACCAATTTTACTGCGGGTATGGCGAGAGGACTTGGACTTACCCTCGGAACCTTTGTTGTCCTTGGTCTCTTAGGTCTTATACTCAGTCAATTTGTAAACATGCCGATTGTGGGACAATACATTGCAGATCTGCTTGGATACATCGAAGATTACAAGAGCTAGGTTAAGAGCCATCATCCCTTCCGCACGGAATTGCCCCGTTTCCCGGGGTCATCAGCCGGTCGCTGTGTGGGCTTCAACTTCAACAGATCTCCGGTCCAGCCTTTCATCATCATCCATACATACATGCTAGCCATGCTGGCGAGGATGAGTGCGATGACCAATACAACCCCCCATGTCTTGTCTATCAAAGGCAGGTTCTCGAAGTTCATCCCCCAGATTGCACCGGCAGCCGTTGCGGGCGTACAGACCGAAGTGACAATGGTTAGTGTCTTCATAATCTCGTTACCACGAACACCGGAAGTCGCATTATCTATAGAAATGAGTGTATCGATTTCTTTTTCATAGTGCTGAAAGAGACGCTCCATACGCTCGATCCGGTGCTGCAGCTGCTTGAAGAAACGACTGTCCTCAATATCATCCAGATAGGCCTCCCGCGCTGCAGCCATTAATTCAGAATAAGGGATAAACAGATTGCTCCAATATAAAAGCTCAAACCGCGCTTCAAGAATTTGATCCATCAAGGTTCGAGCATTGCGCGATTCCATCTTCCGTTCCAGTTCACGCAAATGCATTTCGAACTGATCCATGCCCACATGATAGTAGTGCAATATGGCCCGGAACAGAACAAACATCCCATCACGAGCTGTGTTACACTGCTGCAGCATCGCCGAGCGTTCTCCCGTATTCATAATTCCTCTGGTGTTATCATCCAAATTAATTGTTACTAAACTTTTTTGGTCGACATAGAAAAACATCTGATTATCCTTGCGTACGCTATCTTTCTCATTTTTGACTGCATATAGAAGTGAACCAAATATAACCGGATCTGTCCCGTTCAAATATCGTACAGACAGGTAATTGGAATGTACCTCCGGGATCTTACGAAGGAAGTATTGCATCTCTGGAAACTCTTCAATAAGTCCCTCCATCACTTCGGCCATATCCTCATCTTCTGGTGCCACCCAGTCCCACCAATCCCACTGCTCCGAAAATGATAATTTGTCACGCCTGGCTGCCAGCTTGACCCGATCCACCGTCACAACATCACTCCTGGTTTCATAATAAACAACACATCCAAAACAAATTTCAAAAAAGGACACGTATGTATTCCAGTGGAATCACGTGTCCTTCTTATGCCGTACTTAACAACATCAGGGATTCACATCTCATAGCATTGAAGCATTAGACATGATCTGTTTCAGTTTTTCAGTAGCTCTCTTCTGAATTCGGGAAACACTCATCTGGGATACACCCAATTTCTGAGCTATCGCCCGTTGAGACTGACCATCCTGGAAGGCCAAAATTAGCACCTTCTGCTCCTGTTCCTTCAACTGTCCCAATGCCTGCTGCAAGTCCATCCGCTTCTCCACCGAATCAAAGTCGTTTACATCTGCACTGATCAATTCACCAAGCGTTGCTGCACTTTCATCCTGAGATAATGGAGAATCCAGTGAGACGTAGTGATAACATTCCCGACCAGCTAACACTTCGATGGTTTCCTCTGGGGTCAGGTCAAGGTATTCAGCAATCTCATCCACGCTTGGTGAACGTTCAAACTTCACCGTCAATTCATCAATGGCATGCTGAACAAGTGCGCCTTTTTCCTTGATTCGTCGAGGTACCTGAATATACCAGGATTTGTCCCGAAGGTAGTTCTTCATATGACCGATCATGCTTTTCATAGCATAAGGTTCAAACGGGATGCCCAGGTTAATATCGTACTGCTGCAGAAGCCGGATCAGAGCCATTTGGCCAGTCTGATACAAATCTTCGTACAGATCCGGACGATTCCGGGCAATCTTGCCTGCTGCCATCTTCACCATCGGTTCATATTTGCGGATAAGAACTGTTGCAATTTCATTATCCTTGGTCTGCTGGTATTCCCAGATCAAACCTACGGATTCAGACATGGACTCTGGGGGAGTCACTTTTTCGTTCATACTTTCTCCTCACTTCTTGCAAGACGTTTTACGAGTACGACTTTCGTACCTTTGCCCGTCTCACTTTCCACACTGACATCATCCATCAGGGCTTGCATCAGATAGAATCCGAGTCCACCAATTTGGGCATCTGTCAGCTCAGTGTCATGAAGGCCTGCGCGTGATACTGCCGGGTTGACGTTTTCAAAGCTTGCACCTTCGTCCTTGACTGTGATAGCCAGTGTTTCGCTGTCCACTTCAAAAACAACCTCCACCATGCCACCTTCGTGTGAGTAGGCATATAGTACAGAGTTGTTACAAGCCTCAGATACGGCCACTTTCATGTCCTCAATGTCCTCATAAGAAAATCCCATTTTGGACGCTACACCATAAAGATTCAGTCGTACAATATCCACGTAATCAGCTGTCGCCGGTAAGTTTAGGGTGACTCTTTGAACTTCTGCATTCATTCCTTTTTCGATCCTTTCCTATTGGGAATTCTTCTGTGAGACAAAGAATTTGGCAATACCCGTCATATCAAAAAGCTTCTGAATCTGTGCAGGAACTTCTTGTACTTCAAAACGAGCCTCCATTCCATGCCTTGCTTTCAGAACAGATAACAGGATTCCAATCCCTGTGCTATCAATATACTTCAGGTCCTTCATGTTAATAATCAAATCCTGCTCCTTGTTGTCCACAAGTGGCTCCATGACCAAACGAAATTCAGGAGCTACCGACAAATCCAGTTCGCCAGTAAGATATACCGTGCACACGCCGTCTTGTGTTTCGGTCTTTGCATTGAATTTTTCATTTTTATTTGTATTCATTAGACATCTCTCTCCTGATCAATGGTTTCCTTACCTAATAACCCAACTTGAGCCCAGATGAAACAAAAACAGAATTAGCAATTATTTCAATTTGCTCGATTCATGGCTGACGAGGCTGATTTGAAGCTCTTGCGTTCTTCCTGAAATCGTGACAATTTTTGCTTCACACTGCCCATCTTAACGGGTTTGCTGATGTAATCATCCATTCCGACAGCAAGGCAGCGCTGCTGAATGCCCTCCATTACATTGGCGGTCATGGCCAGTACAACAGGCTGCTTTTCCTTCGGCAGACTTTCCCGAATTTTACGTGTACATTCCAATCCGTCCATAACCGGCATTTGCAAATCCATAAATATATAATCATAGCCAGGGTTCTCTAGAACCATATCCAGCGCCTTCTGTCCATCTTCTGCGGTATCCGAAGTGAAGCCCAGCTTGCTCAGCATAATCGCCATCAACTTTTGGTTAATGGGGTGATCATCGACAATCAATACGGAAGGCTGCATTTCATAACGTTCCATATTCTCCGGTTGTTCTTCCCCATTCCCCATGATAAGTTCAGTCTCTACATAGCGCTGAACCTGTATGGTGAAAACAAAGGTAGCCCCGCGCTTCTCGCTCGTATCCAGATGAATGCTGCCACCCATCATTTCCACTAACGTCCGGCAAATGGCAAGTCCCAAGCCTGTTCCACCGTACTTGCGTGTCATCGATGTATCCAACTGAGAAAATGGCTGGAACAGGCGATCCACCTTGTCTGATGAAATGCCTATACCTGTATCCTTTACTGCAAATTCCAAGGTCATTCTACCGTCTTTTTCTTCGTTAACAGATACGATCAGGTAGACTCCACCCTGGTCCGTAAACTTGATGGCATTGGCAATCAGATTCATCAGGACCTGACGCAGTCTAGCCATATCGCCGTACACCAAGGCAGGGACGGAATCCTCGAGGAAATAGTCCAGCTCCAGATTCTTTTTACCGGCTTCCACAGCAAACAAACCCAATACTTCTTTAATACATGTAACGAGTTCAAATGGATGCTCTTCCAGCTCCATTTTCCCGGATTCCATCTTCGTGAAATCAAGAATATCGTTAATAACCGTGACAAGTGCATCCGCGCTCTTTCGCACGATATCGATATATTCCTTCTGTTCATCCTTCAGTTCCGTCTCCATCAGCAGATCGACCATCCCGATAACACCGTTCATCGGTGTACGGATCTCATGACTCATCATCGCCAAAAATTCGGTTTTGGCATTGGCTGCGATTTCCGCTTCCTCTTTTGCCTGAATCAGCTGCTGATTCATTTTCTCGAGTTCCTGTGTTTTCTGATGAAGCAGCATGGTTTGGGTTTTCAGCCGCTTGTTCGTGATGAACATCTCGACAAAACCCTCGATTTTGGATTTGAGAATCTGGGGGATAAACGGCTTCACCATGTAATCGATGGCACCTGCCGAATATCCGGCAAATAAATGTTCTGCTTCCCTGCTGTTGGCAGAGATAAAGATAATGGGTACATCCTTTGATTTATCACGCGCTTTAATTAACTTCGCTGTCTCAATTCCGTCCATTCCAGGCATCTGCACATCAAGCACAATGACCGCAAATTCGTCTTTAAGCAAGCATCGAAGTGCCTCTTCTCCAGAAGTTGCCTTGACGAGTTTATACTGTTCCGATTCCAAAACTGCTTCTAGAGCAAGCAGATTCTCGGGGCGGTCATCTACCAATAATATGTGGATTGGTTCATTGAGCCCCATGGCTAACCCTAACCCCCTATTTGATCTTCCGGTATATTTTTTCCGTCCGGTCTAACGGCTCGTAAGCATCGCTGAATTCTGTGAAATGGATCGATTCCTTGGATCCCAGAACAAGAATGCCAAAATGGCTCAAGCTCTCATGAAATAGTCCATGCACATGATTCCTTAATTCATCATTGAAATAAATCATGACGTTGCGGCAAAAGATAACGTTAAATTCGTTAAATGACCGGTCTGTTGCCAGATTATGCTCTGCAAAAATAATGTTTTTTCGCAGATAAGGATGAAACATAACAGAGTTATACTTCGCTGTATAATATTCAGAGAAGGCTCTGGTACCCCCTGCCTCCAAATAGTTTGTAGTGTATAATTTCATTTTTTCAATACCGTATACGCCTTCCTTGGCCTGCTGCAGTGAGCGGTCATTCATATCGGTGGCATAGATCCGTGCCTTGTCATACAAACCTTCCTCATGCAGCATAATTGCCATGGAATACACCTCTTCACCCGTGGAGCAGCCTGCGTGCCAAATTCGAATATAAGGATATGTCCTTAACACAGGTATGATCTTTTCACGGAATGTCCGGAAGAGCGCAGGATCACGAAACATTTCGGTCACCGGAATGGACAGATTCTGTACAAATCGTTCGAATGCTGAACGCTCATGCAGAACCTTTTCCTGAAGCCCGGATATCGTTTTAAGACCTTCCGAATGTGCGTAGTGCCAGATTCTTCGTTTCAAAGATGGCAATGCGTAATTTCTAAAGTCATATCCGTATAGACGGTGCATACCTTCCAATAACAACTCAATCTCAATCAATTCGCGTTCTTCATCTTGCGGCATGCGGACCGATTGTTCATCAGCCTCGGTAGGTTCCCACGGTGTCATAGATTCTCTCCACTTCTTCATTTGTTACTTGCGTAATCGTTGTATTGTTGTTCATTACCCAAACTATTGGGTTACGAATACAGCCACACGCGCATTAATGATAACAGTTGATCTGTTTGAATCGGTTTCTTCACATAATCGGATGCACCAGCTTCAATACACTTGCCCCGATCATCTTTCATGGCTTTGGCTGTCAGTGCAATAATTGGTAATTTCTCAAATCTCGGAATCTGCCGAATACGTGTCATTGCCTCGTATCCATCCATTTCCGGCATCATCATATCCATTAACACCAGATCAATATCCGGGTTCTTATCCAAAATCTCAAGAGCTTCGCGCCCGTTCTCAGCAAACGTAACATCCATTCGGTAGCCTTCAAGCACACTCGAAAGGGCAAATACATTTCGAATATCATCATCCACGAGCAGTATTTTCTTACCTTCAAACAAGGTTTCCTTGTTATGCAGCTTCTGCAGAATTCTGCGCTTGTCTTCCGGCAGATTGGCCTCTACCCGGTGAAGGAACAAGGTTGTCTCATCCAGCAGACGTTCAGGTGATTTCACGTCTTTGATAATGATGGACTCCGCATATTTGCGCAGCTTCATTTCTTCCTTGCTATCCAGCTCTTTGCCTGTGTAAATGATAATCGGCAGATCATTCAGATATTCATCATCCCTGATCTGGTCAAGCAATTCGAATCCGGTCATGTCCGTCAACATCAGATCCAGCACCATGCAATCGTACCGCTGACTATGGAGTTCGGTTAAAGCCTCGCTGCCTGTAGACACAGCCGTTATGGCAACATCATCATGCCCGATGAGTTCAATGATTGCTTTGCGCTGTACTTCGTCATCTTCCACAATTAGCAAACGTTTCAACTGGTTCTCTGTATAGGATTCGATATGCGAGAAGGCTTTATCCAGCGAATCCTTACTGGATGGTTTTTTCAGGTAGGCAATGGCCCCCATCATCAATCCTTGCTTCATATCATCAATCACGGAAATAACATGAACCGGTATATGGCGTGTTGCCGAGCTGCTCTTCAGTTCGCCCAGAATCGCCCAACCATCCATGACCGGAAGCTGAATGTCGAGAATAATTGCATCCGGCAAATATTGTCGGGCCATTTCGAGCCCTTTGTCTCCTTGAGTTGCCACAATTGCCTTAAATCCTCTTCCTCTCGCCATATCCATCAAAATGTGCGCAAAGTTCACGTCATCCTCAATAATGAGCAGAATTTTGTCACCATCCGCCAGATTGTCCTGATCATCATCCATCTGAACGGATACAGCCGTGTCGTTTGCTGGCATATTCATTAGGGAAATACTGTCAGGTTCTGGTGCAATGACCGTTTGCCTGCTTGAACGTATTGTCCCGGATCGGCTTACAGGCGAATCATACTCGGCAGATGCGGCCGCCAGGGAAGCACCTTCCTCTCCCGGAGCTGCTTCTTCATGATTGTCTGGAAGGTATAACGTAAACGAACTGCCCACACCTTCAGAGGACTCGACCTGAATCGCTCCGCCAAGCAGACGAGCAAGTTCACGGCTGATGGATAGGCCCAGTCCGGTTCCGCCGTATTTGCGACTGGTAGTTCCATCGACTTGCTGGAAGGCTTCAAAGATCAAATCTGTTTTGTCTGAAGGTATTCCAATTCCTGTATCCTTCACGGTAAATCCGACATATTCCTGATTAGTGTTCAGATACCCCGGAAGTTCTTCCGGTTTCATCTTCCGTCCAATAATGCTAACGGATCCCCGGTTGGTAAATTTGAAGGCATTCGATAGCAAGTTGCGTAAAATTTGCTTCACACGATGGCCGTCGGTGTACACCCATTCCGGTAAATTACTTTCAAATTCAATATTCAGATCCAATTCTTTTTTATTGGCCATGGGGCCAAAGTTTTGCTTCACAAAAGCGGTCAACTCATCCATTCGGACTGTCTCATAATTGATATCCATTTTTCCTGCGTCTACCTTGGACAGGTCCAAAATTTCATCAATCATTTTAAGCAGATCCGCACCGGACATATAGATCGTTTGAGCGTATTCCTGCTGTTTGCTGCTCAGATTGCCTTCCTTGTTTTCAGACAACAATTGAGACAGGATCAGCAGACTGTTCAGCGGTGTCCGAAGTTCATGCGACATATTGGCCAGGAATTCGGACTTGTATTTGCTTGTCATGGACAGCTGCATGGCTTGCTGTTCCAACTGCGTTTTCGTTTTCTCAATTTCGTCATTTTTCTCTTCGACTTCACGAACCTGCTCTTCGAGCGCACGCGTCTTGGCAATCAATTCGGTATTAAAGTGCTCCAGCTCTTCCTGCTGACGCTGCAGCAGTTCTTCGGAACGTTTGAGGGCATCTGTCTGTTCTTCCAGGTTTTCATTGGAACGACGCAGTTCTTCCTGCTGTGTCTGCAGTTCCTCGGACTGTACCTGAAGTTCCTCTGTAAGGGCCTGGGATTCACGCAGCAGCTCCTCCACACGCAGACGGCGGCGCACGTTATTAAGAATGACCCCCAGATTCATAATGAGCTGAGAGAATAACTGTTTATGCAGATCATTAAAACCTTCAAAAGAAGCCAATTCGACAACACCAATGAGTTCATCTTCAAAAACGACAGGATAAATCATGATGCTGGTCGCACGAGTAGAACCTGAAGCCGAACCAATATGCACATAATCTTCAGGTGTATTTTCAAGAATAATCGGTTTCATATCAAGAGCCACCTGGCCAATTAACCCTTCACCGACCCGGTATACTTCCTTGCCAATGGCCTCATTCTCTTCAAAGGCGTATGCCCCATATCGTCTCAATTCATCGGGGTGTTTCTCTTCATCAATCAAGTATGCCACGCCGAGCTGTGCTCCGAGTACCGGAGTAAACTCGCTGATAAACATTTGCGAAATCTGGCGAATGGAACCGATACCGCGCAGCAATTCAGGCACTCTGGCTATGTTGGAGCTCATCCAGTTCTGATCCTGCTGTGCCTGCATGTAGGCCTTCTCGACTTCCTGTTTTTCTTCCAGATCGGCTGATACCTCTTTGAATACATTGGCAATCTGCCCAATTTCGTCTGTAGACTTGACCTGAATGCGTCTGATGGTACGATATCGGCCTTTGCCGAAACTTGTAATCATCATCGAGACTGTATTCAGCCCTCGTGTAATACTTGGGAGTACCCATAAAATCACACCAAGTGCAAGCAGCAAGCCACCAACCATAATGCCTACGGTAATCTGAACGGCACGGTTATACTCCTCGTTCGACTGCCTGATTTCGGTATCAATCTCCTGATCCTGAAAACGGGAGAGCGCGTTTAGACTATCTACAGCTTCCTTCTGCACGGCAAGGCCCGTTGAATTGCGGTAGTTGTTCCCATCTTCCGCACGTCCCTGGGCCATCAAGCTGATCTGTCTAGTCGCATATGAATTATATGAATCCCAGGCAGCATTTACACGGTCGACCAGCTGATGCTCGCCTGCACTGTCCGCCCGTTCACGAACTTCCTTGAGGTAACCTTCTCCCCGTTCCTGCATTTCCTTGAGCTCATTTTCGGCAGCATTCGTTGAGTTATTTGGATTAAGCAACAAGTTAGCCAGTACTTTCGCTATATCATTAACCTCTCCGCGTACAGACGAAGTATATCTAACCTTTAAGTACCGCTCCTGGTACATCTGATCAACCTGTTGATTGCTGCTATTCAGCCGTTCATAGCTTACAAATGTAAGTACAATCAATATGGCCATGAGAGCGGTAAAACCAATCAGCAGCTTATTTCTGATCTTCATTCCGTTTCCGCCCCTTTATTTAACGTAATCCACACCAGGCATTTATCATCATCTCGCTCTTGGGGAATCTCGTCATCAAAGAACACAGCCTGCATATGAGCTTCATTCCATTGATGTGAGCCCTTCAGCTGTTCTTTCAGGAATTCCAGTTGTTCCTCCTGATCCCCTTGAACGGCCTCAAGCAGTCCATCGGTATAAAGCGCAATATGTCCCTCACCCTCGTAGTGGATGGTCTGTGGTTCAATATCCATCTTATCGAACAAACCTACCGGACAGCATACGGCATCAAAAGTCGTTACACTTCCATCTTCCTGGAAAAACAATGCCGGCGGATGCCCCGCGTTGACATAGTCAATGCGCTTCATTCGGGTATCTACAACCAGATATATAGCTGTAAAATAGTACTGTACCAACTGCTTTTCCAGATGCAGCTGATTAAAGCGACGATTCAGCTCCTGAATCACCTTCTCGGGGTCTACGTAGGTCGTAACCGTATCCTTCAATACTGAAGCGATAAACATGGTAAACAAAGAAGATGAAATACCATGCCCCATCATATCCAGCAGCAATACACCATATCGTCCTTCACCAAGCGGGTACCAGGAGTATAGATCTCCCGCAAGTTCAAAAGAAGGTTTATAGATGGCATTCACATGGAACAACGGATCCTCAATCGCCGGGCTTAACACTGCATTCTGCACCATGGCAGCCAGCTTAAGCTCATCCTGAATGCGCTGATCTCGTTCCTTATGCCAGTCCTTCTCCTGTTTCAAACGGAGAGCAAGCCGAATTCGGGCCATCAACTCCACCTTGTTAATCGGTTTGGTTACATAATCCGATGCTCCTGCATCCAATGCTTCAGCAAGTTTCTTGGAGTCGCCGATTGCTGTAACCATAATAATAGGGATGTCCTTAAGATTTTCGAATTTCTGCACAATACTGCAAGCTTCGATTCCATCCATTTCAGGCATCATCATATCTAGCAAAATCAGGTCAATATCCGACGGTCTGGGACGAAGTTCGTTGTTTTCCTCCCCGATTCCCAATACTTCAAACATTTCCATGGCTGAACTCGCCGTTAAAATGTCACGATAGTTCTCTTTTTTCAGAATTTCTCGAATAATAATGACATTCGTCGGATTGTCGTCAACAATAAGTATTTTCATTTCTATCTCCCTTATCTGTGGCGTTCCGTTCCGGGTTTGTCGATTTTTATCAAGTCGTGTAACAACCCAAAATATACATTTTTCGCGATCAATACAGCGGTAGACATAATATTTCCTACTATAACTATAATCGTAAAAGCAAAAAACTTCTATCAGTAAATGGCACCACCACAGGAAAAAACACCTGCTTGCTGCCCTGTTTTTGCCGCGTTCTGATCCCGCTTCCAAACTCGCAAAAACATAGATAAGGAATGGGGATATCCCCATTCCTTATCTATGTTTTTGAATCTAAAGCTCGTCCTGTTCAGGATGCTTCAGTTACCATTTGAACCACATTTAATCCTTTTTCTTGGCAATAACAAGTACTTTGCCTTTATCGAGTTCACTCTCGTAAAAGTCTGCCTCAGCTTCTGTAAAGCCCATGGATACTATTTTGGCCCGGAGTTCATCACCACGTGATCGGAACAAATTTGCCATGGAGTCAAATACGCCTTCTTCCTTGATACCTATTTCCTTGGCATCCGCTGTATCGGCAATTCGATCCGTACGATCCTTCTCGTGGGCCAGAACGAAGATGTGATCAGCAAGGTAACCGGTATTCTGCAGCTCTTTCACTGCTTCTACCGCTTGAACTCCGTTTTCCACCACTTTTGCATAAGCTTGCGCATTGGTTGAATTCATCGTCTCCACTCTCCTCTGATAATCTTCTTTTCGAGCTACTTATAATATATAACCTTGCCCTATTGGTTTGAAACGCTTCTTTAATAAGAAACCATTTCTCCTCTACTGGAGATGATCTTCAAACAGATCGACTCCGTCAATCTGCTCGGTGCCGGGCTTGATATAAACCTTAATGGCTTGATCACCCCGCAGATACACTTCTCCATCTTCAGCTACCACATACGGCTCACCCAAAACCTGGCGAATGGATTCGACATTCATGTCAATCCACTGCTGGTTGAGTTTCAACCGGTCCTCGGTTCCATCAATGTGGATATACTGGATCTCTCCGGTATCCTCACAGAGTCCAACCTTGGCATCAGCAAACTCATATTCGGGACAACCCAGATATGGATCCGCCTTTTTGTGAAGGGGCTGACCCTTCTCAGATATAATATGACCTTTGCTGTCATCCAGGGAAATGCCATTCAGAGTCTGAAAATGCTGAACCGGTCCGGATCGATCAGCAGCCAGAATAACCTCTGGCACTTCTTCTTCCACTACCGTCCATTGCATATCTTGAGCAGCAGGTACCGCTGCCGGTTGAACGGAAAAGGGAGAAATTACGCTAAACATAACAAGCAGTAGTTTCATCATGATTCTCACCCTTTCATCAAGTTCAGTTCATCACCGCTCTGAAAGACATTCAGGATTACACAGCGGTCATGTTATTTACGCATACGTTGCCACACATTAGCCGCCAGATCGATGTACTTCACCCAATTTTTCCCGCCCTTTGCCGTATCATTATATGTAGCCTGATAACTTTGAAGGGTCCGATCCGTAGGTGTTGCAGGCGTTGTCTGTACTTTGGCTACCTCTGCACGTTTGTTTTGAGGCTCTTGATTGTTGCGTTTGGTTTGAAATTTGGCGATCATCGTCGTGGATACCTGTTTGGCCGCCTCGGTCACCTCATTCAAAACCTCTCCCAAATTTTGTACCGATTCCATTACCGGATCAATTTGTTTCATCTTGTGCTGCACATCAGCCGTGATATCATTGGCATGCCTTACCGTCTGCTTCACTTCATAACTCAGTTCATCAATCGTTTTCTGAACTTCCTGAAGTGTCTTGGACACGTTGTCCAGTGAGCCCTGAGCCGATTTTAATGTACGAATCAAAAAGAAAACCAATACTGCAAAAGCTACCGCAATTAAAGCAACACTAATTTGATAGATCATAGAAGAACCTCGCTTTCTCATATACATCGTTTTGTTATTGCTATAGTTACCCGACCATTTCAGGCGCGAAACAAAATTAGAGCGGACTTTACCATTCCCTTTTTTTGGGAAATTAATGGATGTTTCATTACAAAAGCCCCAGGTTAAAGAACAACTACACACGGCAGCGGAACAAACATCGCTGACCCCATATTCCCAAACGAAAGGATGAATACTCATGTTGAAATGGTCTGTACTATTTCTAGTTATTGCTCTTGTAGCAGGGATTTTCGGCTTTTTCGGTATTGTTGAGGCAGCTGCTTCCATTGCCAAAGTCCTTTTCTTCATCTTTGTTGTATTGTTCGTAATCTCCCTGATTACCGGACGCAGCCGAATGCGATGAATCAGGTTGCTTTGGATAATCTCTTCATCAGATTACATACAGAAGCCTAGCGTGCTTGCAAAAGCCGTTAGGCTTTTGTTATGTGTCTGTCCTTTTTGGATCGATTGTCCCAGGACATAAGGTCCCCCCATCTAATTATTATGTATTACACTCCTTTCTTCCCTATTCCATCCGCACTCTCTTTAAACCGGATTTTTATCCACAAACAGGACTTTTTTTACATAGCCAGCCCGGTTTTCTCCCACTGTGGTCTGATATTTACAAGCTTCCCATATACCCACAATTGCTCCAGTTGACTCTGGAGAATAAAAGAAAATATTGTTAAAATGTTGATTCACAAGTGAGGTCGCTTGGTTACTTTTAACACAGAACAACAAATTACATACCCAATCTGAGGAGGAAAAAACAATGAAAAAAATCGTGAGTTTTGCCGCTGCTTTGACTTTGATGGGCTCAATGGCTGCTGCTGCCGGCGCTGAGGAAGCGGTTACTGGAACAGTAACTCCGGAGACAGGAACCCAAGCAACAACACCTGTGGAAACAACACCTGCTGTTGAAGTAAACAAACCGGTTGTAGAAACCGTTGAAGGTACAGCAGAAACTGTTACTGGCGCAACGTATAGTACAAATGGAAATAATCCAACTACATCAACAGATGACAAAATCTTTGACGAGCCTGTTGTAAAACCAGGTGATGAGGTTCTTGTACCTACCATGCTGCTTAACCTTCTGGAGCGCACTTGGTTCTACGATGCACCTAACGGTAAACCAATCGGTGCACTGAGTGCCCAAGTAATCGATACAACGGGTGAAGTTGTAGACGGTTTCGATGGTGGCGAATGGGTTCAAGTATACACTTGGAAAGGCAAAGCGTGGATCCACGTTGCCATTAAATAGTATCGTATAATCGTTCTGAACATAAGTAAAGAGGACAGCGCTCATAGCGGCTGTCCTCTTTTTTTAACCAAAATATTTAGTTCAGATCATTCATGTGTGTTCTGCTAAGTCTTCCATTCTCGGCTCAACATGCACGTGAACATGCATAATATTGTGTGAACGCTTCAGCCGTTCCTCCACTTGATCACAGATCCGATGACCTTCAATTAAGCTAAGCCCGCCATCCACTTCAATGACTACATCCACAAGCACATGACTCCCATGTACACGTGCCTTGACGTCCTTAATCATCTCTACTCCAGGAACCCGCGCTACAGATGACCTAAGATCCGTTAACTGATCTTGATCGAATCCATCCGTTAAGCGATGCGTGGAATCCCGGAAAATTTCCCAAGCGGTTTTGCAAATCAGAAGTCCTACAGCAATTGCAGCTACCTTGTCCAACCACGGTAAACCAAATTGGGCCCCCACAATGCCGACTGCCGCTCCGATACTCACCCAGGCATCTGATCGATTATCCTTGGCAGCGGCCATAAGTGCCTGATTGTTAATCTGCAGTGCCAAGCGATGATTATATCGGTATACGCCCAGCATAACCACCGCACAGATTACAGCAACGGCAGCAGACCATAAGTTAGGTGCTGCAAAGTCCCCTTCATACCATGAACGTACTGCTTCAACCAAAACCTGAAGTCCAACCATAGCCATAATAAAGGATGCAATTAAAGCAGCAACGGTCTCTGCTCTGAAATGCCCATAAGCATGGTCTGAGTCAGGCGGTTTCTGGGAAATCCGAAGTCCAATCAATACGGCAACCGAAGCAACAATATCCGTAAGGTTATTAAAACCATCTGCCAGCAATGCGCTGGAAGCGAATAAATATCCACAGATTAGTTTAAAGGCGGACAAGATCAGATAAGCTGCGATGCTGACCCAAGCCCCCCGCTCCCCTTTGCGTATTTCTTCATAAGCGTTCAAACCGGGCGACACTCCTTTTACGTTTCGTATTACGGTTTTTACATGGTACCAAATGCCACCCTTGTGGGTCTATAGAAACAGTGTTGCCAAGTTGCATGGCTGTAGGGAAGCCGAAACAAAGTTGCCAAACCGCATGGCTGTAGGCGTAGAGAAAAAGTGTTGGCCTAGTCAAAAAGTGAAGGATCCCCGCTTATTATCAGGTTGCCCTTGTGGGGCTTTTGCAAAACGTATAAAATAGGTACATCCCGTCCAATTCGGACGGCTTACTGTAAGACCGGGAGGGAAACAATGATGAGCGAAAACACTGAACCGAAAAAAATCAGTTTGCAGGATGCCATACGCCAGAAACTGGCGCAGAAGAAACAACAGGCGAACTCTGGTAACCAATCCAGTGCCTACTTTGAGGGCGGACCAAAAGCGATGAAGAGCCAAAACAATAAGAAGCCTAACAATCAGCGCCGCCGTACAGGTGGATCCTAGAGAAATCTCGGATTTGCTTATACAAGAAAAAGAACCGCAAGCTCCTTTCAACAGGGCTTACGGTTCTTTTTTTATTACATTGGGGTTCTAAACCCCAACATTTTATTTTAAATTAAGCTTCAACCGGGTACATTTTTTTGCGCATTTCTTTAATTTCTTCACTTTCCAGATATTCATCATAGCTCATTTGGCGATCAATAATGCCATTTGGCGTAATTTCGATAATCCGGTTCGCAATGGTTTGGATGAACTGATGGTCATGGGACGTGAACAGCATCGTGCCGTCAAAATCGATCAGACCGTTATTCAGTGCCGTGATGGATTCGAGATCCAAGTGGTTCGTTGGCTCATCCAGAATGAGTACGTTCGCGCCCGTTTGCATCATCTTCGCCAGCATACAGCGAACTTTCTCTCCCCCGGACAGCACACTCGCTTTTTTGAGCGCTTCTTCTCCGGAGAACAGCATACGACCCAGGAACCCACGCAAATACGTTTCATCCTGATCTTTGGAATACTGGCGCAACCAATCCACCAGAGTCATCTCCACGCCGTCAAAGTATTTGGAGTTGTCTTTCGGGAAATATGCCTGAGTTGTCGTTACACCCCAAGTATATTCACCGCCTTCAGCCTCTACTTCCCCCATCAGCACGTCAAACAGAAGAGATTTGGCATTTCCGTTAGGGCCAACAAAAGCAATTTTATCCCCTTTGTTTACCACGAAGCTGATATCATTCAGCATGTTCTCGCCTTCAACCGATTTGCTTACACGATCGACAGTCAACAATTGCTTGCCTGCTTCACGCTCAGGTTTGAAGTTGATGAACGGATATTTACGGTTTGATGGACGAAGATCGTCCAGCGTGATTTTGTCGAGCTGTTTCTTACGCGAAGTCGCTTGCTTCGACTTGGATGCATTCGCGGAGAAGCGTTGAATAAAGGCTTGCAGCTCTTTGATCTTCTCTTCTTTTTTCTTGTTCGCATCACGCTGCAACGCGAGCGCCAGTTGGCTGGATTCGTACCAGAAGTCATAGTTACCTACGTACAGCTGGATTTTACCGAAATCGATATCCGCAATGTGCGTACATACCTTGTTCAAGAAGTGACGGTCATGGGATACAACAATAACGGTACCTTCATAATCCATCAGGAAGTTCTCGAGCCATTGAATGGATTCAAGATCCAAGTGGTTGGTAGGCTCATCGAGCAGCAGATTGTTTGGAGTACCAAACAATGCCTGTGCCAGCAGGACCCGAACCTTCTCGTTACCGCTCAGCTCTGTCATCTTCTTCTCATGCATATCACGATCGATACCCAGACCGATCAGGAGTGCCGCTGCATCCGGCTCAGCATCCCAGCCATTCAGCTCGGCGAATTCACCTTCAAGCTCACCGGCACGCAGACCATCTTCTTCTGTAAAGTCCGCCTTGGCATACAGTGCATCCTTCTCTTTCATGATGGAGTAGAGACGGCTGTGGCCCATAATTACGGTTTCGAGAACCGGGTACTCATCATATTCAAAGTGGTTTTGCTTCAAAACGGCCATACGTTCGCCCGGGGTGATGTGCACCTCTCCCGAGTTTGCTTCAATTTCACCGGACAAAATTTTCAGGAATGTTGATTTGCCGGCTCCGTTGGCGCCGATCAGGCCATAACAGTTGCCTGGCGTGAACTTGATATTCACATCTTCAAAAAGTGCACGTTTTCCGTAGCGGAGCGTGATGCCGCTTGTACTAATCATTAAGCATACCATCCTTTATTTTAATAATCTGCTACTGCATTCATAGCAATCATGGATTCAATATCCCGTAGCCTATTCTGGCACCATATTATAACACAAAAAAACGGCAAATTCGAAAATTAGCCGCTTTTTACTCGTTAAAGTTTTGGTAATTGTGCAATTGCTGCGGATATACCCCTACCTTAGCATATTTAGCCCGCTTTTGTTAGCTCTTTCTATGATCCTCATGACGAATACGCAGGGTCTCACCGTGTCCCAGCACCCGGATTCGTTCTTTGTCGATTCCGAGTCGTTCACGTTCGACTTCCAGCCGATCCAGTGCTTCCTTAGGCGTATCATCCGCGAGTTTAAAAGTGCCATAATGCATAGGAACCATAAGCTGTGAGCCGGACTCCACGAATCCTTGCAGCGCTTCTTCCGGCGTGACGTGCTGGGACGTCATAAACCATTCGGGTTCATAGGCACCAATCGGCATTAACGTAACACCGATGTCAAAGCGTTCTCCGATCGTTTTGAAGCCCTGAAAATATCCTGTATCTCCAACAAAATACAAAACAGGCGGTCCCTCTGATTGCTGCGATGTCTGCGTTCTTGAATCGGAGGACGACTCGTTCTGTTCACTTGCAGCCGCACGCTCCTCGGACGACGTCGTCAGCCCATGATGCTGCTCCAGTACGTAGCCGCCCCAATGGGATGTATTCGTATCAAATAACGTCCGGCGGGTCCAGTGCTGTGCCGGGACAAAGTTGATTTTGACGCCGCCGAGCACGATATGCTCCCACCACTTCATCTCATGGCAACGATGGAAGCCCTTGCGCACCATTTTTCGTTTAAGCCCGTCCGGTACAATCAGCAAGGTTTTGGCGGTAACGAGCTTCCGCAATGAAGCGAGATGCAAATGATCATAGTGAGAATGGGAGATCAGGATGACATCCAGCGGTGGAATATCTTGAATCGGAATACCGGGGGGACCCAGCCTCCGTTGAAATCCCATTTTTTCAGCCCACACGGGGTCAGTCATGATGTTCAGTCCATAATATTGAATAAAAAAAGTGGAGTGACCGATCCAGGTGATGGTTGTCTCATCCCGGTTGGCATGCAGGTAATCCAGCTCAGGCGGGTGTTTGGGCACGGTATACGAATAATCCTTCACCTTGCTCCGCCGCTGCTCCCTCCATTGCTTGAATTCCTTCAACGTTTTGTCTGTACTTACATTATCAATGTTGTTATAACGGATTTTCGGCATGAAAGGGCCCTCCTCCCTTCCTAATATCTTAACCCAACCTAAGCCTTTTTGAAAAAAGCGAGGCGGATTAATCTTTCGGGTTTTTGCATACTGCCAGATACACGAACAGAAATGCAATCGCAGCAACAATAATGAGCGGCGGCGCATACATGATCGTGAATTCCTCAAAGAAGCTCAAACCCGTTATGCCCGGAATGCCTGTTGCCCCTTCCAGATTCATGAGGTTCATCCTTTCTTTTTACCCGATTGGCCACGGACGTAATTCGCATCAAACAGGAACAGCTTCATGATGAGGATTAGCGACGGTATTAGCACCAGCAAACCGAGACTGAATGCCGTGATGAGCGCAATCCCCATCGTCCGGTTGGTAAAGCTGTCATAGATGTTAATGTACGGATACAGGATATAAGGCAGATGCGACCTGCCGTATCCATACCAGGCGAAGGCGAATTGAAGCATCACGGCGATGAAGCACCACCCGAGGTACTTTCGCTTCCATACAAGCGAGACCGCAATAACAAAACAAATAAACGATGCGATAAACATCCACGAAATATTGACCATTTGTTCAAAGTGCACGGGATTCTGTTTGTTAATCTGCAGGAACGCCAGGAAGCTGGCAAAAATCGTGGGTAAGCTCCACAGCAGTGCGTATTCCCTCAGCACTTCGAATGCCGTCTCATCTTCAGCTCTCTTGGCATAATAGGACAGAAACATCGCAGAAATATAAAGCACACTGACGAGCGCAAGCAGTACAACCGACCAGGTATATGGATTCGTCAGGAATTCACCCCAGCGGAAAAACACCTGCTCACCAACCTGCTCAATAATTCCGCCCTCTGAAATAGCCAAAATGGTGGAAAAGACAGCCGGGATCAACAATCCCGTCGCACCATATAAAGCCATGTAGATGCGACTGTTTTTACCATGATTCCCATAGGTATTGTACGCATAGTAGACCCCTCGAATAGCTAGCAGCACAATGGCCAGGGACCCGGGGACCAGAAGAGCTGTTCCATAATAAAAGGCACTATCCGGATAGAACCCTACCAATCCAACCACGAAAAAGATCAGAAACACATTCGTCACTTCCCACACCGGTGACAGGTAGCGCTGAATTATGTTATGGATTTTGTTCTCATGCCCTGTAAGCAAGCTATAAAAACTGAAAAATCCTGCTCCAAAATCAATGGAAGCTACGATCAGGTAACCAAACAAAAATGTCCATAATATCGCAATGCCCGCAATTTCAAAGCTCAATGGACAATCCCTCCCTCAAGTCCGAGCGAATCCAGCTCTTTCTCAGCTTCCTTATTGCGGAACAGCTTGCTGAGTACCCGAATGCAAGAAAAACAAAGGATCAGATATAACAGGATGAACAGAACGAGCATCCACCCTACAGAGGTCGAGGTAGTAGCCGCCTCAGACACTTTCATGTACCCCCGCAGAATCCATGGCTGCCTGCCGACTTCGGCAAACATCCAGCCCAGCTCAATCGCAACCATGGCTAGCGGACCGAGGAAAACAATACCGAGCAGGAGCCATTTCGGATACGGCTTTCGTCCCGGAAGCCAGCGGCGGAATACATACAGAACAGGAATCAGCAGGATGATCACGCCTGTCGTTACTTTCAGGTCAAACATGTAATGAATGGACAACGGCGGCCTCAGATCAGCAGGATACTCTTCCAGTCCCTTCACTTCCGTGTCCAGACGATTTCCCGCGAGAATACTGAGCGCATACGGAATTTCAATCGCATATTTCACCTCATTATTCTCGTCGAGTATTCCGCCATAGACGAGCGGGGCCTCCTTCATGGTCTTGAAGTGCCATTCTGCCGCAGCCAGCTTCTCCGGCTGGTATTTGGCCAGAAACTTGCCCGAGGAATCGCCGAGCATGACTGTACTAACCGCAAACACTAGGGCACATACCGTGGTGAGTTTAAGTGCCTTTTTGTAATAGACATGGTCACGGCCACGCAGCAGACTGAACGCAGCGATACCTGCAAGAACACCGGCACTGAGCGTATAAGAGGATCCCAGCACGTGAGAAACCTTGGTTGGCGTAGCAGGGTTCAACATGGCTGCAATCGGATGAATGTCCTTCATGATGCCGTTAATCAAGGTAAACCCTTGAGGCTGGTTCATGAAGGAATTCACGGTTGTAATGAATATTGCCGAAGCGGATGATCCCAGTGCTACCGGAATGAGCAGCAGCATGTGTGTGTATTTCTTCTTGAACCGATTCCAGGTATACAGGTAAATTCCCAGAAAGATCGCTTCCACGAAAAAGGCGAACGTCTCCATAAACAGCGGCAGGGCAATCGCCTGACCCGCGACCCGCATAAACATCGGCCACAGCAGGCTAAGCTGCAGACCGATGGATGTTCCGGTGACGACACCTACAGCCACGGTGATGACAAATCCCCGTGCCCATCTGCGCGCAAGCAAGGTGTAATGGATATCGTTAGTTCGCAGCCCCCGCCATTCGGCCAGCGCAATCATTAGCGGGACGCCTACGCCGATGGAGGCAAATATAATATGTACAGCCAGGGTCAGACCGGTCAGAATCCGGCTGAGCAGAACAGGGTCCAGCGATGACATGGGTGACACTCCTCTTTATCATGATGTACAGCTTCATGTATCTGCTTGTCCTAATAGCTCAATAACTCATGATACGCATGATACTTTTCACAACGGCATACAGTACGACCACTGCTGCGACCAGGCAGACAATAATGAGCGTTTTCTCCTGTTTGCGAAACATATACCTGCCATCCTCCTTTTGATCCGATGCAAATTATGGCGCTATAGACAGTTTGCAAAAGTTCATGGTTTTTTATCCTGAAAATTTGAAAAACAAAAAAAGCCTTTATCCTTCAGTACATGGTTCACTGAAAAATAAAGACTTAGTGATTGTATCCAGGCAGTCAGCAACATGGCATCTCTGAACAACTCCCCTGCCTAGAGGAGATCCTCTTGCTTGGGCAAACGTACTTTGAAGGTACTTCCTTTGCCAATTGCGGATATAAACGTAATCGTTCCATGATGATCCTCGACAATTTTGCGTGAGATATACAGTCCGAGTCCGGTTCCACCGATTTGCCGGTGGTCTGAGTTATCCACACGGTAAAACTTCGTAAACAGCTGGTCCTGCACATTCTCCGGAATGCCGATTCCGTAGTCGCGTACGTCAATGCATATCCACTCATTTTCTTCCCACATGGTAATGTCAATCCGTTCGGTTCCTGGCGAGTATTTCACTGCATTGCCAATCAAATTATGAAGCACTTGGGTCATCCGATTTTGGTCTGCATAAGCAAAAAAATCGCCGTTAAAGGCATGCACATAGATACGCTGGATGGATTTGATATTCCATTGCTCGGCAACACCTTCCACTAATTCCAGCAGCGGTACATAGGTCATATGATAAGTCATGCCGTCGTTGTCCAGACGCTGGATGTCCAATACATCCTCAAGCAGGCTGCTAAGCCGGCTGCCCTCCGACGAGATCGTTTCCATAAACTCCTGTCGCTGTGAAGCAGGTAAATCATACATCATCATTAATTCTACATAACCCATAATGGTTGCTACTGGAGTCCTCAGCTCATGGGATACCACGCTGATCAACTCGTTTTTCATTCGATTCAGGCGTTCTTCTTCCGTACGGTCGCGGAACACAAGCAGGAACCCATGGTTTTTGCCAGGCACATCCACTTGTTTAATATAGAGGGAAAATACGCTTTTTTCCTTGTTATTAAAACTGAATTCGGTCTCCACAAAAGCACGTTCCCCGTGCAAAAAAGCCTTCGTTTGATCCACCAGATTGAAGTCATCCGTCAGGACAACCTTATCCATGGCTTGAGCAAATTCTTCGATGGATCTGCCCAGGAAGTTACCAAGGCCGAACATTTCCTCGACCCTTCGGTTAACGATGGTAATCATGCCAGAGCGATCGGACATGACCAGCCCTTCCCGAACAGATTCAATAAAGTGTTCACTGATATCGCGCTGTTCCTGAATTGCAATTTTCTCATGAAACAATTCTGCATTCAGTTTCTCGAGCGCGAGTGCATGACGCACACGTTCCTCCTCTGCTCGTGTTTTATCGGTAATATCTTTAATAAACAAGTTATACAGCTTCTCATTGTTGCCGAGCTGAATCTCCACAATTTTGTATTCGATCGGGAAAACCGACCCATCCCTGCGAATGCCTGAAATCTCCTCGACATTGACATGCCGCTTGCCTCGGATATATTCATATCTCTCCAGCATCTTCTTGATTTCCATACAACTCGCCCCTTGAAAAAGAGACGGAGCATTGGTCTCGTGAACAACCTGTTCCCGTTTTAGCCCAAACATTCTTTCGGCTTCGGGATTGAACTCAATGATCAATCCATTAGAATCCACAGCAATAATGGCGTCAATGGATGAATCGATGATGGCCCGTTTGATTTCCTCACTATTCTTCAGTTCCTTGGTCCGTGCACGAACCCTGTCCTCCAGTGTTAATTTGTCCTGGCGGATCTGTTCGAATTGTTCAAGCAGAACATCTGCCATTTTGCGCAGATTGCCAATCAAAATTTGAACTTCGGTGACATGGCTTGTTGGCCAATCCATTTTGCCTTTACGAAATAATAATCTCGGGAGTATACCAGTCATCCGAGTAAGCCTGATCAGAGGACTCACCACCTTTCGGCTTAATGGAGCAGCCACAACCATCGACGTTACAAAAATGAGAAACAAACTCTGAAGGGTAGTCAGATAGATCCTTTCAATCCGTGAATAATAATTGGCTGAACTTGTCTCCACATACACACGGTACGAAGTATCTGACTCCACATCTGCTTTATAGATAAATGAAGCATGCTTCCAGTAGGTGAGCGCATCGCTGTAATAAGCGTCTCCTGAACGGAAGATAATGGAGGACTCCCCCTCTTTCAGATAACGATAATTGCTTGTATTTAAATAATCGCCAATGATTACGGTATCCAGTCCGGAAGCAATCACGCGATCATTCTTATCCAGAATAATGACGTTTACATCCAATAGATGATGATAACGCTCCATGCCCTGCTGCATATTTTGTACTGTCAAAAATCGTTCATCCAGATCCTGAGTCACTGCATTCGCTGCGTGTTTCATATTTAATATAATCGTTTCATGAATTTGACTTAACTGTCTGCGGCTATCCGCTGATAAAAGAAATAGGGAGACCACCACAACAAACACGACCACATATTTAAAAGCAATTCGGCTAAGCGGGATGGTGCCTGTCCTTTTCGAGTGATGCTCGCCGTTGGTGATCCAGAAGTCTATTATGATTCCGGCGATTAGCGCGTTAACCATACTGACTACGGCAATATGCATGTATGCATACTTTACTTCATCCAGATTCATGTTCAGGATATAATGCCCATACCCCAAGACAGGTAATAACATCACGACCCAAAACACGGCATTGGCCTTCATAACGCTTCCGTTCTTCCAACGCATCTGCCAGCCCAGCATCCAGATCAACTCAATAAAATGACCGAAGACCATGTAGAGACAATGTGAAGTTGGCCCATTATAAAGCAGATGTATTCCACTAATTGCAGCAAAGGTGATAAGACCATACATTCCGCCATGCAAGCGTAGGGCAACAAGGACAGCAGCACTGCCGAACATTAACTGGACGCCATAAAACAACGTAAGGGGGTATATGCTGCCCATGGCTCCAAGCACAATGAGAATTACAGTTCCTATCCAAGCGATTCGCAATTTCTCTACAATCCATACCAGCATTTTGGCGGCCATTATTCGAAACATGGACTACCATCCTCTGGGCCTAGTACTATATCCGTATTCAACAACAACGTTGGTACCTCCTATAAACGAGAGCCGTTCTATCTACTTTTCTTTCCTCAAATCCCCCTGATACATTATACTGTATATATTAAAAGGTTTTTCTGTTGGAAAAATTTGATTTGTCGGCAAAATAGCCACAGCTATGGTAAAATACTGAAGCTCTTCTCAAGTTTGTACTCCCCCACATATACATCCTATATATTGGAATATAAACATTAAAAAATTTGTGGTATTTCTACACTAAACTCAGCTTTTTTTTAGTAATTTCTTAACAAATTCTTTTCATCAGGAGTGTGACCTCTATGTCTATCAAAGTACTTCTTATAGAAGATGAGAAAAATCTGGCTGACATGATTGCTTTCTTTCTTGAGGAGGAAGGATACATAACAGAACGGGTTCATCACGCCCGTGAGGCACTTCAACTTTTCCCGCAGTTCGGGCCGGATATTGTTGTGACTGATCTGATGCTGCCCGAAATGGATGGAAATGATCTGGTAGATGCGTTTCGCCAGCATTCCACTGTACCGATTCTCATGATTTCAGCAAGCACAATGCTGAATGACCGGCTCCGAGCATTACATAACGGCGCTGATGATTTTCTTTGTAAGCCTTTTAGTCTAAAGGAGCTGGACGCAAGGATCAAGGCACTGCTGCGCAGATCCGCCATTTCTTATCCTGATAAACCAGCAAAAGAGGATAAACCATCAGAAAATACGGGACATGTAAGTGTGAATGAATATAGACGGACACTGTTCGTCAACGGAGTAGAAATCGAAGTCACTCATATTGAATTTGAGATCATGAAAGAATTGTACAAATATCCGGGTAAAGTATTTACCCGTAATGAGCTTATGGACCGAATTAAAGGATCGGAACGAGCCTACCTGGACCGTACCATTGATGTACATATCTCCAGCTTGCGTAAGAAAATCGAACCCGACCCCAAAAATCCACGCTATATCAAGACCGTTTGGGGAACAGGTTATAAGTATGTGACGTAATTCAATATTCCTTAACTAGTGGCTATGCCCTCTCCGTGTGTATTTCTGTATCGACATGGTAGAGGGCATGGCTTCTTCTTGATCCTGCAGTGTGGAGTACAGCCATTTCTGAATGTCTAAATAAAGCTGATGCGGTTCGCGCTGATTCCACAGGATCATCTTAATGAGACCATTGCCTGTAATCTGCTGCACATGCTGTCTGCGAATCAACGATTGGAAGTCGGTAATAACCAGCAGTGGCAGCTGTGGCAAAAAGGCACGAATGGCATTGGATGCCGAGACGGCCTGGCTTGCATCCATGTAATCGACAATGCAATAACGCGATCGGCCCCAAGTAGACCTTGAACTCATCTTCTGGTTCTGTTCCTCGCCTCGAATGCATTCTTCCTGCTCTTCCTCCATCCACTCGTTAAACAATTCGATAATATGCTCATAAGCAATACCGCGGCTTCCGTCCGAAAGTACTGTTATACGTTCCATAGTTGTAACCTCCAGTTGTTTCATTCTACTTATTGTGCCGATCTTCATTTAAAAATGTTTGTGAGTGAACATGAAAGAAGTGTTAACTATCTTAGTACTTCTCACACAACTATGTAAGGTTTGTCATCCATTTCGCAGTTTGCCTCCATTCATGTAAAATAGGGATATACCCGTTGTTGTCACGGGAACTTAAATGATGAATCCGGTACAGGAGGTTATGAACCGATGAATATTGTTTCCATTGAACCAACACCTAGTCCCAATACGATGATGCTTCATCTCGATGAGCGTCTCGAAGACGGGATCCGCAGAACCTACACGCTGGATAATGAACGTTCTGCTCCAGCGTTTATCCGCCAGATGCTCCATATTCCTGGCGTTAAAAGTGTATTTCATACCACGGACTTCGTTGCGCTGGATCGCAAGGGCAATGCCGACTGGTCCGTCATTCTGGGGGAAGTCCAGAACCGTCTGGGCCAACAAGGAATTGACCTTGATTGGATTGAATCCGAAGATGCGTCAGGCGAGCACTTTGGCGAAGCACAGGTATTTGTACAGTTTTTCCGGGGTGTTCCGATGCAGATTCGGGTTAAGGCAGGTGCAAAGGAAGAACGAATCTCTCTCTCCGATCGATTCGTTAAGGCCGTTACCGAAGTAGCCAGTGCAACGCTGATCAAAGAACGTAAATTAAGTGATTACGGCGTACGGTACGGAGAATTGCCGGATATTGCCCGTGAGGTTGAGCAGGAACTGGAGGCAGCCTATCCTCCGGAGCGCCTGAAGCAGGTCATCGAACAGGCTATTGCGCACGGAACCAATACAGAAGAGTTTGTGGAACGCCGCCGCAAGCTGGAAGGTGCCGAACTGGAAGAAGCACTGAGCAGTGAGGATTGGAATGTACGATATGCAGCTTTTGACGGTATGGAACCTACAGAAGAGAGATTGCCGCTTATTGCCCGCGCCCTGCATGACAGTAAAATGCAGATACGCCGGTTGGCTGTAGTCTATCTTGGAGATATCAAAACGCCGGAAGCCATGGAATTGCTGTATGAAGCCCTCAAGGACAGCTCTCCTGCCGTACGTCGTACCGCTGGAGACACTCTGTCCGATATCGGCGACCCGGCTGCAACCGCTGTGATGACGGCTACGCTCACCGACAGCAGCAAACTGGTGCGCTGGCGGGCAGCCCGTTTCTTATATGAAGTGGGAACCGAAGAAGCAGAACAAGCTCTGCGAAAGGCAGCGGAAGATCCTGAATTTGAAGTTAGCCTGCAGGCCAAGATGGCACTGGAGCGAATCGAATCCGGTGAACAGGCTGCAGGTACCGTATGGCAGCAAATGGCCGGACGTAACAAAAAGACGGAATAGTCCTTGTTAAAAGAACATCCAACTTTTGTTATTGCATGATGAAACGAGGAAAGGTATACTGAATGTCTGTTTGAGCAACAGAACATGGTATGTAACGTTCTGCTATTCAATAATTTCATAGACAATAGATACACCTCATCCACGATGATGAGGTAGAGGTCGCGGGTGCGATCAGTAAGCTGAAGGAGGCGCTAAGGAGCCGCTCATGAGATCAGCCGAAAGGTGCACCCGCCGAAGCCTGCTGGACGGTTCCTTACATTTGTCCAGTATGGTTGGGGCTGCTGCCGAAAGGTACAGAACTGTCACAGAGATACACACCAGCCCGCATGGGCGGGTATGAATTCTTCTGTGTTGAGCTATCTTATAACATCTGGGACAGGTGCGGACAATGGATATCAAGACCGCAGGCTGAAGCCTGCGGTCTTTTGTGTGTATAGTGCCATTGATCCATATCATCAGTACGCTGAGTGAAGGAGTGTTTTCATGCAAGACCGCAACAAGCAAACAACAGCAGGAAATGGTTCCCTGAAAAAAGGATTGCGTGCACGACATATGACGATGATTGCCCTCGGTGGCTCCATCGGTACAGGACTGTTCCTCGCAAGTGGTACCGCCATCTCCACAGCAGGACCGGGTGGTGCATTGATTGCATATGCCGCCGTCGGTATCATGGTTTACTTTCTGATGACAAGCCTTGGAGAACTGGCTACATTTATGCCTGACTCCGGTTCATTTAATACGTATGCCGCTCGTTTCGTTGATCCCGCACTTGGCTTCGCCATGGGCTGGAATTTCTGGTACAACTGGGCCGTCACCATTGCGGCCGAACTGGCTGCAGCTACAGTACTCATCAAGTATTGGTTCCCTGACAGCTCGTCCATGTTATGGAGCCTGCTATTTCTCGTTTTAATCTTTGCTCTGAATGTGCTGTCTGTTAAAGGTTATGGTGAATCGGAATATTGGTTTGCCATCATCAAAGTGGCTACCGTCATTATCTTTTTGACCGTAGGTGTGCTGATGATCTTCGGTATTATGGGCGGAGAAGCCGTCGGTTTCAGCAACTTTACAGTGGGTGATGCGCCCATCCATGGCGGATTCTTCGCCGTACTTGGTGTGTTCATGGCTGCAGGGTTCTCTTTCCAGGGAACCGAGCTCATTGGTGTCGCTGCGGGTGAGAGTGAAAATCCGCGTGAGAATGTACCTCGTGCCATTCGGCAGGTATTCTGGCGGATTCTGATCTTCTACATTTTGGCCATCACGGTAATCAGTTTGATCATCCCGTATACGCATCCGAACCTGCTCAAAGGTGATCTGAACAATATCGGTGTCAGTCCATTTACGCTAGTATTTGAAAAAGCAGGGCTTGCCATTGCAGCTTCGGTCATGAATGCTGTCATTCTGACCTCTGTGCTGTCTGCCGGCAACTCTGGCATGTATGCTTCAAGCCGGGTTCTCTATGCTCTTGCCCGTGATGGCAAGGCGCCGCGTTTCCTTGCACGACTGAACAAAAAAGGCATTCCAATGAATGCCCTGCTTGTAACTACAGCTGTCGGCATGCTTGCGTTTCTCGCTTCCCTGTTCGGTGACGGTATTGTGTATACCTGGCTGCTGAATGCCTCCGGCATGTGCGGATTTATCACCTGGCTAGGCATTGCCATCAGCCATTATCGCTTCCGCCGGGCTTATGTTGCCCAGGGCAGGGACTTGAAAGACTTGCCTTATCGCGCACGCTGGTTCCCTTTCGGACCGATATTCGCTTTTGTACTCTGTATCATCGTTATTATCGGACAGAACTACCAGGCCTTTACGGGCGACCAGATCGACTGGAGCGGAGCGCTTGTTGCTTACCTGAGTGTACCGCTGTTCCTGATTCTATGGCTTGGTTACAAGTGGATCAAGAAAACCAAAGTGGTGCCCCTGCAGGAATGTGACTTCTCCCCTACGGATTCTTCTGCGCAGTAAACGTATAGAAAATCCCCCTGCTTCTGACCGTTCTCTACGGTTAAGAAGCAGGGGGATTTTGTTTTGCATACCATTAAGGCGTTATTACATCCGCCTTGATTCATAACGTCCAATTGATCTTCACACGCAGATCCGTTGTATCTTCCATTTTGGACACATAATACGATATTGATTTCATCCCGAGCTGATACAAATTCTGCAAATCTTCAACCAGTCTTGTCTCGGTACCTTTGTATCTGAACGTCAGTGTGGTTCCACCTTCCTTCAGCACATTCTGCACCTTGGTTTCCAGTGCGGAATGTCCACTAACCGCATCTTTCTCGTCATAGAGCGAATATTCCAGTGTATGGTACAGCTTCTGATATGCCGGTGCCTTGCTGCCACCGCTCTGTATCAAGGTTTGTAGGGCCTCCCGGTAGGGAGCTGGTGCAGTCGGATATTTGCCTTGGCCCGTCCAGATATGGTCACGTGCCATCTCGTCGTCGCTGAGCAAATAGTAGTTATGGCTAACTTTCCCTTTGCGATCAGGTGTCGGATCATCCCAGGTCGTGTCCATGTGGTACCATTTGCCGTCCAGCTTCACGATATTCCAAGCATGCAGCTGATCACCTGCCGTACCTTCCACAATCCGGTTCTCAATACCAACCTGTTCCAGCATGCGGTAAGCTAGCAGGGAATATCCCTGACATACGGTGCTTCCCGTCACAAGTCCATCATAGGCCGTATATTTCTGAAGAGAAGTATCATAGGCAAGGTGGAGAACAATCCAGTCATGGATCGCTTTCACCTTTTCATGATTCGTCATGCCAGGTGTGATGATCTCTTTTAAAACATGGGTCACTTTGCGGTTAACGTAATCGGTCTGCTCCTTGGTCTCCCGGTAGGACAGATTCACATGGACCTCGGCCGAAACGTTGGAACCTTTATAATTAAAAGCATAACTTTTGACGGTATATTGGATATAGGGATCACTGGTCATTGCTTCATCAATGGAGCTCTGGAGCTGCTTTTTGAGTCCTTTCACATCGCCCTTGTATGTAAATACAAGCTCCTCCGTTCGCTGTGACATGGCTGTAAGCAACGTCTGGCGTAAATCCTTGGTTGTGGAAATATCGGATGTGTCCGATGCAGCATACAGTTGATCCAGGTCAACCGTACGAGGTAAAGCCACCGCAATCAGACAGCCTGCCAGCAATATGGTGATCACTCGTTTTCCGTTTTTGCCCATGAAAGGATACCACCTCTCTTTGCAACATTCTCATGCCTCATTGTATCACAAAAGGATCTGACGTCAGGCTTCTAGTTTTGTCGAAAAGCATCAAAAGAGACCTTCCGCAGAAGGTCTCCCTTGTCTTCAGCAAAATAACACATACCCGCTACATCCAGCCTATGACTTACCAGAGCGGGTTATGCAAGAATACCTCTTAATACAGACGACTGCCTGTCATAAATGAATCTGTCTTGCCTTGCAGCTTGGCCAATCGCTCCAGTACCTGTGACGCTTCCGCTACAGTCACTTTGCGTGCCGGCATGAAACGTCCTTCAATGGAAGGAAGCAATCCCAGCTTCATGCTAAGAGATACGGCACCTTTATTGGTAATCGAATTCGCATCTACAAGGTTCGGCAGATCCGATGGCATGGTGTAGAAACCAGCCAGCTTCTCGTAACGAAGGATACGGACAAGTAATACAGCCAGTTCTTCCCGAGTCATCTCATCCTGTGGATTCAGACTGACCTCTGGATCAGCGCCAGCGAGCCAGCGCTGGTCAATTAGTGTACGCACTGCCTGATAGTAAGGGCTATCTGGCGTAATGTCCGCAAACAGCTTGTCATCCCCGTTCACCGTGTAATAGATGTCCAGATTCGGATTAACTGCTCTGGCGAGATAGTTAAACCAATCCCCTCGGGTAATCACCCGATCCGGGAAGACACGTCCCTGCTCATCAGGAACCAGGACGCTATGCTGGGTCATATTAAGGATGGCCTCTTCAGCCACATGACCAGCAATATCACTAGGTGCAGCTTGAGCTGCTGTGCTGGAAGTGTTGTACAAAGACGTCCATTCACCTGTATTGGCATCAAGTACTTCATAGCTGCCGTAGATCGATTGATCATCCCGTGTAGGCATATACGCAAGATTGATCCCCGACGGCGTGACTTGGCCACTGCTCGTACCATGTCCACCATAACGGGAGTATGCCAGAACCAGCTTGAATTCTTCGAGGTAAGCCGCTTTTGCCTCTTCGTAGCTGATCGCCGGTTCCTTGCTTGCAGGCAGCTGCTCAGGCGTTGCCGCAAGATTGGCATAAAATTCGCTAATCGTTCCATCGTTCAGGACCTGTACCTGCACCAGATCATCCTTAACCGCGATTCCATTGAAGTAGCGCTGAAAAATGAATGTACGTGCATCCTCTACCTCAAGCACGCTGGACAGCTTAAACTGTTCCGTGGCATCCGGCACAAGTGCAATAACCGAATTAATCGCAAGTTTCTCGGCTTGTGTACGGGTTACGGATTTGCCTTCATTTTTCTCATCCGGTTTCTCTTGTGCGGTATCCGGACCCATTCGCTGATACAGGCTATAGCTGTAAATTTGTCCGGTGGTGGCATCCACTTGTGCTGAAATGTCCCGCATGAACATATAGGACATATTCGCGTTTCGGTTGCTCCAGCTCAGACTCCAAACCTGATTGTTTGGACTCCAGTAGCTGCCTTTATTTAACTGGCTGTAATCCAGCTTGTATCCTTGCGGAATGTCAAAGCTCTTTTTCACCAGGCTCTCTGCCTGCTGGGCATTCAGTCTCTGTCCTTTCGCTGGAACAAAAGCGGCCACACTGCCTTTCAGCGGTTTGTCCTGTTGTACCGTATCCTCGGTAATGACTTTTCCAGTCATCGCGTCGAACCGTTCCAACGTATTTGCCTCAAGCGGAACCATGCTGGAATCCTTCGGCGTATATCCAAGATAATACTGCTGGCCTTGCTTGGAAGACAGGCGATTTTTCGAAATGTAGGCGAGTTCCACATCGAACTGGTCTTCGAATTGCTGCCTTGCCTTCTCGGCAGACACAGCCGGTTTCGATGAAGGATATTCAGCCGCGGTCGTCATTCGTGAATATCCTGTTACCAGGCCACTTTGATCCACACTTATGTAAACCCTCTCCGCCTCAGATAACAAACCGTCATGCTTCAGTTGGTATGCAAATTGATATTCGGTTCTGCCGAACAACGATTGCTGTCCCGCCGGTTGGTACAGGTCACCCAAAGATGCGTATGCACCTTCCTTCAAACCAGGGATAGCCTTGTACAGAAAGGCCACAGCCTGCTCTTCCACTTCATCCTTGGTCAGTTTGGCTTCTGACCCAGATAACTGCTTATCCAGTAAATCAGATGGCAAATGCACACTCAGGACTTCCCCTGTCCCTGCATGTACAGATGCGCCGAACCCCATGGAATGATTCCCCTCGGTAATTTGAAATCCGATATCCCATGTTTTGTACTCCAGCGGAGGGAATTGGTTGTTCGGATCAAATTGCGACGAGGTGATGGTCGCTTTTTTCAACATCGGAAACAGTTTCAATATATTCTCACTGGCTTGCTTGGAGGAGATTTTAGCCCCCTCAGGCACGTCATTGCTAGTCACGTCTAGTTGTTCATTTTCCCCCGGTGCAGCTTCTGTAACCTGTTCTGCTTGCGCTGCTGACACGCTGCCTGCAAACCCTGGAGTCTGCGATGCCAGAAGCAATGCCGCCATGGCTGCTGAAGCAGCTCTGGCTGTCATCATTTTGAATCGAATCTGAAAACTCAAATCTGGACCTCTCCCTTCAATTTCATACATGGATGCATGCGAAATAACCCTGCATGAATATTGCCAGTCTATTCTATGATACCATAAGCTTCCTTTTTAATCGTCGTTTCCCAACAATTTTACAAATGAGAATTTTTGTATAATGGTTAGAACAGACCAAAAAACGCCAACCTGGTTGGCGTTTCACGGTTAGCCGATTGTCATGCAGGCTGACGGTTATTAGGATTTATTAGAGGGTAATGTCCGAATTGTGCGGTTGAGCCTGAACCTGAACATGTTTTTCCAAGAAAGGAATGACGGTCTCCCAGAAGGCAGGGTCTTCCTCTGAGCAGCTATGTCCGCCGCTATTTACCCACAGATGCTCTACAGGCGGATCAGCCTTGGACATGAAGTATTCCAGCTCACTTGGCGGGATAAAGTTATCTCCCTTGGAATGCACCATAAGCATTGGCAGCTGCATGCCCTTACGCCGTTCATTTAGCAGCAGGACCGGATCGCGCTGGCGGTACGTTTTCAGTGATTCACCGAGCCTCCAGAACCAGATTCGCGGAATCAACTGCGCCAGTGGGAACAGCGGCAATCGCCGACGTTTCAGCTCCGAACTGACGATTACTTCAAACTGGGATGGCATCGAATCCGTGATGACTGCCGATACCGGAATATGTTCCGTTACCGCCATGATCGTTCCCAGACCTCCAAGGGAATGGCCGAGCACGCCGATGGCACCCGGATCGATCTCCGGCCGAGAGGTGGTGTAACGTAGTGCCGAGAGCAGATCGTCACGGAACAGATAGGCAGACGCTGCTTTTACCGGATCACTGGCCCCATGACTACGAACATCATACATGAAGAGCGCATATCCGGCTTCCCAGATGGGACGTGCGTAACGGAGCACGCGTGATCGGTTGGAACCCCAGCCATGGGCGATAATGATTAGCGGCCATGGTTTGGGAACATGTGCTCCAGCCGGAATAAACCATCCATGAACCCGTCCTCCACCACTCTCGAAGGTGACATCTTCGAATGGCATGGGCGGAGTAATCGTGATGGGAATCTTTTTGGGTGTCTGACTCTTCACCGCCGCTTTCCATAAGCCACCTGCCGTTACGGCAGCAACAGCAATAACTCCACCAATCATCGTTCTGGCTTTCACTCTGCATTTCTCCTCTCCGGCCTCTGTCATACACCTATTCTACGCCAACACCATTAACGCCCTGTTAAATAGCTGCATCTTTTATATTATATCCAAATATACATATCGTTGATTGAGTTTTTTACTTTTTGACTCTCGCTGCTTCCACAAATGCATGTGTACATGCTGCAATCTGTTCGGGATTTCCTGCATCCAGTGCCTCTCTCGGCAAAAGTGCACTGCCAAGTCCTACAGCTGCTGCACCAGCAGCAAAGTAGTCTGTAATATTGTTTAGATTAGCTCCGCCCGTTGCAAGCAGCGGGATATGATTAAGTGGCGCCTTGATCTCCCGTAAATACGGCAATCCCAAACTCGCCATTGGAAATAACTTCACCACACGTGCGCCTGCCTCGTAGGCAGCTACAATCTCGGTAGGTGTCATGGCTCCTGGCCAGATCTCCACCCCATGTTCTACAGCATATTCAATAACAGACAGATCGACATTGGGCGATACCAGAAATTGAGCACCTGCTGCAACGGCTTCCTTGGCCATCTGCACGTTAAGAACCGTTCCTGCTCCAACATAAGCCTGTCCTTCATGCCGGGTCCGCCAGTCTCCGATAATCTCATGTGCCCCAGGTGTATTGAGCGTTACTTCCATCAGGCGGATTCCACCGTCGGTCATGCCTTTTCCTGCTGTTATTGCTGCTTCCCGGCTAATGCCGCGAACAATGGCAACCAGCCTCGACTCTAGTAGTACTTCCGTCAAATTCATGCGAGCTTCCCCTTGCTTCATAGATTCGGCAGCCGAAGACAGTATTATTATCACCGCTTTTCCGTTAATTCATATTGTAAAACGAATTCATCCTTGATGAAATACACAACCCAAAAAACCTCTCTTATCAATATGGACGAATGTCGGTGGATACCATCTATTCAACCCATGACCATAAGAGAGGTTTTGCCGGAATCAAGCCTCTTCCAGTACACTTTCCTTTTCCAGATCCTTGAAATATTGATCATTGTACAGCATGCTGGGGTGTGTAGGATGATATGCTAGAGCAATATCATTGTGCTCCTTCGCCTTGGCACGATTGCCCAGCCGGTCATAACATACGCATAGCTGCAAGTGGGGCATCCATGTCCAGGCTGCTTCGTTCAGGACGACCATCGGATCGGCTGGACGAACAGCATGGGTTGCCTGTTCATACCAGAATACCCCCTTGCGATAATCTCCTCGGTCCGCAAAATAACCCCCCAGGCGGCAGCAGATCTCTGCTCTCGGCAAATCATAGGCAAACGACCTCAGAAGCGCTGAAACTTCCTGTTCTGAGCGTCCCAATGCCGCTTCGCAATCTGCAATTTTCTGGCAGGCAGCAATCTGATCCTCCACCCAACCAAGACCCGTATTCAGAAACTTCCCGTAGTATGTAATCGCATCCTCATGCTGTCCATGATCTTTCAGTTCATTACCGAAGTAATAGAGATCCCGGGGAGAGAAATGTTCTCCTGCTTCCTCACGCTTGCGGTAAATCCTCAGGTTGCGGTCAGTGTACTCCTTGTCTTTCTTATGGGTCACCGCAATATCGCTATGCAGCAACTTGCCGCCAACTTCCAGATATTCATGCACTGCACCAATCCAGCGAAAATTCCGATCCCGTCGCACCAGTCGATTCCTTCTCAAACTGTAGGCAACCTTCCCATCTGGAGTGAATGACAGATTATAGTCCATGGTAACGCTGTCCACCGCAGGATCAAGAGAGTGTTTCAAACCAATAAGCTTCTCCCGGTCATTCGGTTCGAACACATCATCCGCATCCAGCCAAAGTATATATTCCGTTGTTGCCTGATCGAAGGCAAAATTGCGTGCAGCTGCAAAATCATCGATCCATTCAAAATCAACGATTCGTTCTGTATATTTGGCCGCAATTTGACGTGTGCGATCGGTTGATCCGGTATCCACAATTACGATCTCGTCGGCAATACCCTTCACCGAATCCAGGCATCTGGCCAGGGAAGCCTCTTCATTTTTCACAATCATACATAGCGTAATACAGATAGTCTCTTCTCCTCGTCTGACCCTGCGGTTATACGCAGCAGCACCTGGAAGTTCAGATAATCGATAGATATGATAGGCCGGAAGATGGGTATCCACGTATAAACGAAAACCAAGTGCCTGGGCTCGAATGCAAAAATGACGATCCTCACCCCAGAACGATACATTCGGAATCTGGTTGAAGGAAACCCCACCTATAAGAGCATTCTTGCGAATGAGCGTACACGCACCGAGCCCACCAACTTCGTAACAGCCTGGCACTCGCAATTGGTTTAGAAAGGCATCGGTTTGCGTGTTCTCATCCAGAATTTCCTTACCCGCTTCGGATTTCACTCCTTTTCGGTACAATGCGTACTCATCCTGCAGCCATACCTGCGGCATTTCCCTTGTACCCGGCTGCCAGCGCGTCCAGAAAATATTCGATACAATATCCTTCTGCGTGGAAACAAGCTGCTCCAGCGTGCGGGGATGCAGCACAAGATCGGAATCAATCAGGAAAACAGCATCGTAATTCTGTTCGCGGGCGTATTGTAAAATACGGTTTTTCAATCCGGCTACCCGCCAAATCTGTTCGTCGCGCCAATAATGACCTCCCTCATCCCTGCTGTATGTCCCTTTTCCCTGAGCAGTTCCCTCATCGTTATCGGATTCAAATACGGTCCCTCCATGCTGGGATGCAAAATCACGAAGGATATTGGAAGACGCCTCCTCTTCATTATCGTCTATAAACAAATAGTCCGTCTCCACCGTCGTTCGCTCCAAAAAGGTCAGAGATTCCAAAAATTCACGGAGCACTGCTGCTGTTTGACGAACCGGACTGGCAATCAGCACCTTCTCCTTCGGTTTTACCTTATTCAAGTACGGGGTCCCCCTTTCTTATTCCATCCAGGGCAGCAGCCTTGGATCTGTATCCAGAATGGATTCATACTGTTCTCTCCAGCCGTACCTTGCGTCCGGGTCCAGTGCCTGATAACGTTCGAATTTGCGGATGCGATCCTCCTCGCGAGCCCAGCCGTAATGCTTCACACGAGGCGTATGACATCCAAAGGCAAAATGCTGGATCGTAAGAGGGAAACGTCCGCAGTGCTGCGGGGTTTCCTTCCACTCATAAGTCAATCCGGGACGATAACGGACGAGAAAAGGACGGTAATATGCATGTGCCTGCCAATATTGATCCTCCCGGTAGTGCGTATCACTCCACATATCAAACAATCTGAAGTAGATCGCATCCTCACTACTTCCCAGGAGCTGATTTCGCTGCATGCCAAAGTCAGCCGTCAGAATCTCATCGGCATCCAGATTCAGAATCCATTCGGGTCCAGTAGCTATCGTTGCCTCCCATTGCTGCTTGCGCAGACTCACTTCATCGGCGAACCGGGACGCCCGATTTTCCACCATCACCAAGGGAATCCCTTCAAGCAGCTCTTGACATAGGGTAACCGTATTATCGGTGCTCCCATCATCTATGATGACCGCACGATCAATCCAAGGACGATGCGTTTGCAGCGCCTGTCTAAGATATCGCTGTTCTTCATTGCGTACGATCATGGACAGCGTTATATCTGGTCTGCCTTTTTCATCACGGTCATTCAAAGCCTCACCTCCGCGTCTTAAGCTGACGTTTATTATCTCTCTGAATTCTGCTATCCGAATGCGGTAAGAAAGGGTTATAGGATTGGG
Organism: Paenibacillus sp. 7516; assembly: GCF_002272715.1. Lineage (NCBI taxonomy): Bacteria > Bacillati > Bacillota > Bacilli > Caryophanales > Paenibacillaceae > Paenibacillus > Paenibacillus sp. 7516. The sequence goes on along the minus strand of NZ_NPBI01000038.1, from coordinate 24,979 downwards.
GATCCGAGCATATTTACAGGCTTAAATATTTATCAGATAAACTTTACTCTTGACTAATTATCGGCCTCATCTTGTCGTTTGTCTTCTTGGCTTATGTCAATTCTCTATATTCAATCTATGCATATCCGGGATGGGGTTATGTCTGAGAACTACCCTCTCACTGCTCAACCTTTACTGTGCTCTGGCACGCTTTTAGTTCCTGTCCATATTCAACAAAAAAAGCACCCGCTTCCGCGAGTGCTTCGGTTAACCTTTATTGCATATTGGATGATTCACATTATGAATTAACGGTACTCTGCCAGACGATCATTCAGGCTGCGTGTCTGTCCATAGACTTCCTGATACAGGGCAAAGAGTCCATCATACACAGCTACCGTTTCCTTGTTCGGTACATAGGATTTGGCAGGACGAATGAACGCTGCCGCACACTCCTGAAGGGAAGAGAACCAGCCGCAGCCATATGCTGCCAGCATTGCCGCGCCCATTGCTGGACCCTGCTCACTCTCAAGTTTCACAATCGTAGCGTCAAAGATATCCGCCTGCATTTGCAGCCAGGCTTCATTTTTGGCACCACCTCCGATGGAGATGACCTCATTGACCGTTTTGCCTGCACCACGCAGAATATCGATCGATTCCCGCAGGGAGAACGTAATTCCTTCCATGACTGCACGCCCAAAGTGCTCCAGCTTATGTCCGGCATCCATGCCGATAAAGCTGCCGCGAATGTTTGCATCTGGATGAGGCGTCCGCTCTCCAACAATATAAGGAGTGAATAACAAGCCGTTGCTTCCCGCCGGAACCTGATCAATCCCCTGCAGGAGCACATCAAATGATTTGTCCGCTGCAAACGTATCCTTAAACCAGGACAGGCTGTATCCAGCTGCAAGCGTTACCCCCATAATATAGAAGGCATCCTTCTCCCCATGGTTGAAAAAGTGTACTTTACCTTCAAAATCGAGATCTTTGCGCTCTTCGTAAGAAAGCACCACTCCAGACGTACCGATGCTGCACATCGTCTGTCCTTCACTCAGAATGCCTGCGCCGATTGCCCCGCATGCATTGTCGGCACCACCTGCAAAAACCTTGGTCGCAGCCGCAAGACCCGTTTGATCTGCGATTTCTGGAAGCAATGTGCCCACTTCTTCAAACGATTCCACGAGACGCGGACACAGTGAGATCGGCAATTCAAAAGCTTCCCCAATCTCCTTGCTCCACTGTTTGCCTGCAACGTCCAGCAGTAATGTACCCGCTGCATCCGAATAATCCATGGCATAATCGCCAGTCAGGCGATAACGAACGTAGTCCTTCGGCAGCAGGAACAAGGATGCTTGCTGCAGCAGCTCCGGCTCGTTTTCCTGTACCCACAGGATTTTCGGCAGTGTGAAGCCTTCCAGTGCACGGTTCCGGGCGATGCTTAATAGTTTATTGTCCAATACTTTCTCAATGCGGCGGCACTGAGCCGTAGTACGTGTATCGTTCCACAGAATGGCATTGCGCAGTGGTTTCCCCTCTGCATCTACCAGAACGAGTCCATGCATTTGCCCGGAGAAGCTAAGCCCCTCAATTTCGGAAGGCTGTACGCCGGATACTTCCAGCAATTTGCGCAGGGAGACAATGGTCTGCTCTACCCAATCTTCCGGATTCTGCTCACTGTAGCCCGCCTTGGGCTGGTGCAGCGGGTAAGCCTCGGATGCTTCAAATGCCACTTTTCCTTCACGGTTAACCAGCACCGTTTTGACTGCACTGGTTCCCAGATCGACACCAATTACGTAACTCATGAGTTAACTCCTCTCGTTTATCACAGGTTATATCCACGAAAAATCCATGTAGACATGAAAGTCACTCCGTGATCAGAAAACCCTCGGATCGCCGTTATTCCCGGATTTCCTTTATTCCCTTTGGAAAGGGAGAAATCCAGGGATAAATGCGAACGCTCCGCTTCTTCGGGTCCTTTCTGCTCACTTCGTTCTGCATGCATTATCATGGACACACATGGATATGAAACGAGTAAAACGTACTCGTTTCTGTAGCTGAAAATCGCGCCAACGACATATATCCGTCATTGGTAATGCACATGCAAACCTTGATGCGCATGAAATTCATTCCGTTTGGGTATCAAAAAACCGCCCCCGCCTTCCCAGGGGAAAGTCGGGGACGGTCCGAATGTCATGCTGTTCAACGTCCATGGTACAAGCTCGTGCATATATGGACTGTGTCCCTAGCCAAGCTTATACAAGTTGATTCCAGTTATTAGTCAGCCAAGATGTATTGGTTGAGTTTTGCTCTCAGCAATTCTTGACGACCGGATTGGTTTTTGCGTGGGCTCTCGTTGTTCAGTGCGTATTCTGCAAGGGAAGCCAGAGTCGCTTTGCCTGCAACAACCTCAGCACCGATACCTTCTTTGAAGCTGCTGTAACGTTTTTCGATGAAGTCATCGAATACGCGATCTTCGATCAGTTTTGCAGCTACTTTCAGACCTTTAGCATACGTATCCATACCTGCGATGTGAGCCAGGAACAGATCGTCTGCTTCGAAGGATCCACGGCGTACTTTGGCGTCAAAGTTCACGCCGCCACGGCCGATACCGCCGTTTTTCAATACTTCGTACATCGTCAATGTTGCATCGTACATATCTACTGGGAACTCATCCGTATCCCAACCGATCAGCATATCACCTTGGTTGGCATCGAGGGAACCGAGCATGCCGTTTGTACGGGCAACACGGATTTCGTGGTCGAATGTGTGACCTGCCAGAGTTGCATGGTTTGCTTCCAGGTTCAGCTTGAAGTGTTTGTCCAAACCGTATTTTTGCAGGAATGCAATGGAAGTTGCTGCATCATAGTCATATTGGTGTTTCGTTGGCTCTTTTGGTTTAGGCTCGATCAGGAATTGTGCGTCAAAGCCAATTTCCTTCGCGTAGTCTACAGCCATGTGGAACATGCGGGCAATGTTGTCCTGCTCCAGCTGCATGTCTGTGTTCAGCAATGTATCGTAACCTTCACGGCCGCCCCAGAATACATAGTTTTCAGCGCCCAGACGTTTACCCACTTCCAGACCTTTCTTGATTTGCGCTGCTGCATGTGCGTACACGTCAGCATTGCATGTGGAAGCTGCACCAAACATGAAGCGCGGGTTGGAGAACATGTTCGCCGTGTTCCAGAGCAGTTTTTTGCCACTGGATTTCATGTGGTCTTCGATCAGGTCAACGATTGTGTCGATGTTGCTGTAGAACTCACGCAGGCTGTTGCCTTCTGGTGCGATGTCCACATCGTGGAAACAGAAGAACGGGAGATTCATTTTTTCCAAAAATTCAAAAGCCGCTTCCACGCGTACTTTTGCGAGGTCCAGACCCGAGTATTTATCCCAAGAACGAACAGCTGTCTCTGCACCGAACGGGTCACTGCCGCCTGCAGTTAATGTATGCCAGTAAGCCATGCCGAAACGGAAGTGCTCTTCCATCGTTTTGCCGGCAACAACTTCTTCCGGATTATAATGTTTGAATGAAAAAGGATTGGTGGAGTCTTTGCCTTCAAATGCGATTTTATTAACGGATTCAAAATAGGCCATGTAAAATGCCTCCTCAATAGTTTTAAAGAAATCGTTTACACCGTTATCCTACCACATCGGTTATACTTTGTCTATTGGTTAAACAAAGTAAAATAAAATTGTTTTTTCCGGGGTTGTTTACGCTATAATAGTCGAATAGCTTGAGCACGGGATGAATGATTGAACCCTTTTATATACAGAATAGGAGTGCCTGATTGTTATGAAAATTACCGGAGACCAGATGCTGGTCAAAAAAATAAACAAGTCCATCGTCCTTGATACCATTCGCCGTCATGCCCCTCTTTCCCGCGCAAGAGTATCCGAGGTTACGGGACTTAACAAAGCAACCGTGTCCAACCTTGTTGCCGATCTCATCAGCGATGAGCTTGTCCAGGAGATTGGTCCGGGTGAATCCAGCGGTGGCCGCAAGCCGCTCATGCTGCTGTTTCGGGGTACGGCTGGATATGCAGTTGGTCTGGAGCTGAGCGTAACTCACCTGAAGGGTGTGCTTACCGATCTGGAGGGCCACATCATAACGGAGTATGCCATCAAACTGGAACAGCATGATGTGCCTTCCGTATTGGAACAGTTGAAACGTGCAGCGGAAGATCTGATTCAGTCGGCTCCCCCCTCCCCACATGGTGTAATTGGTATTGGCATTGGGGTACCCGGGATGGTAGATGAGGCTGGCACAGTGCTGTTTGCACCCAACCTGGGTTGGGAGAAGGTCGAGCTTCGCTCCATGCTGGAGGAGATGTTTGAGCTTCCTGTAACGATTGACAACGAGGCCAATGCAGGGGCTCATGGGGAATTGAATTTTGGCAGCGGTATTGGGGTACGTCATCTCATCTATATCAGTGCAGGGATGGGTATCGGATCGGGCATTATGGTAGACGGTGAATTGTACAAAGGTGCCTGGGGCTACGCCGGGGAGACAGGCCACATGTCAATCGAAGCCGAAGGCAGACCCTGCTCTTGCGGCAATCACGGTTGCTGGGAGCTATATGCTTCCGAAAAAGCCTATGAGCACCCCGACCACCAGCTTCATTTGCCAGCCCACACCACCCGCGAGCTCGTAGAATATGCCCAGCAAGGTCATGAGGCCGTATTGAACTTATACGAGAACATCGGCCGCAAACTGGGCGTGGGCATCACGAATATCGTTAACAGCTTCAATCCTGAGCGCATCATCATTGGCGGGCCACTCTCCGAAGCAGGTCCATGGATTGAAACAGCGCTCAAACAAGTTGTGGAAGAGCGTACACTGCCCTACCACCGTCGCAGTTTGCAAATCGAATGGGCAGCGCTGGGCAGCCGTTCTACCCGTATTGGTGCCGCTTACTCTGCTATTTCCCAGTTTCTAGGCAAAATAAGAGTGTCGGTTTAATAACCGCTGAAAATTGACATCATTTCGCCCCATTTCCTCCCTTTTTGTTAAAGAAATCCAGAGTTATAATGGGGATATGTGATTTTTGTCATGGCGGCATGATTGCCGCTATGTTAATTCCTATAACGAAACGGAGTGAAAACCCGTGACCTACGTGGATACTTCAGATATCTCGGCGCAAATGTTTGTCACCGTACTCCTGTTCTTGATCGTGCTTGCGCCGCTGTTCAGCCTCGGCATACTTCGATTGTTTCAGAGCAAAAAGAAGGCTGGGTTCATGTATATGCTGTCAGGCGTATTGGTGTATGTTGTTTTTCAGACGTTTATGAGCATCTTTTTTTAGATGAAATACCTGGTTTAAATGACGAAATCCCCTTCCGCAGTGAATCTTGAGTTCATGTTACCATGTGCTCCTGATCACTGGCGCAAGGGGATTTTTCATTTCAAAAAATAACATAATGCCAACAAAAGAAGCCTCAGTCCAGAACAGGACTAAGGCTTCTTTCTGTTATATATTCAAACGGTTCGCGCGAACCGGAATAGCTCCATTCATTCTTCATGATCCGATTGGGGTGATTAAGCGTCCAGTGCTTTTGCGAATTGTGTTTTGTTCATACCCAGGATGCGGTGTTCACCAATAACAGTCAGAGGTACTGCACGTACGCCCATATCCCATACTTGTTGTGCAAACTCGTCACTTGTCTCGATATTGCGCTCTTCATAAGAAATTCCTTTATCAGCCAGGAACGTCTTCACTGCTTTGCAGTTCGGGCAGTTGGTCGATGTGTATACAATTACGTTTTCCATTATTCATTCACCTCATATAGTTTATATATAGTATAACGTTAATTTACCCATTTAAACGAGATACCTTACAGTGCTACTGCGCTATGCTCCAGGCTTTCGATGAATTTCTCTGCATCCATTGCAGCCATACATCCGCTGCCTGCCGCTGTAATCGCTTGTTTGTAGCGTGTATCTTGAACGTCTCCACAAGCAAATACGCCTGGAATGTTCGTTTCGGAAGTACCTGGTGTGGTCATAATATACCCATGTTCATCCGTTGTAATCTGTCCACCAAGGAACCCAGTGTTTGGTGTGTGACCGATCGCTACAAATACGCCGCTTGCCGGAAGAATTTCTTCTTCGCCCGTTGCGTTGTTCAACACTTTCAGTCCAGTTACTCCATGATCACCAGCAATGACTTCAATCGGCGTACGGTTCAGAGCCATTTCTACTTTTTCGTTGCTGCGTGCACGGTCTTGCATGATTTTGGAACCGCGAAGCTCCTCACGACGGTGTACCAAAGTTACTTTGGAACCGAAACGGGACAGGAAGCTTGCTTCTTCCAGAGCAGAGTCGCCTCCACCGATAACGATGATTTCTTTATTGCGGAAGAAGAATCCGTCACATGTTGCGCAAGTGCTGACACCGCGGCCCACGTTTGTTTCTTCTCCGGGAATACCAAGGTATTTAGCGGATGCACCAGTAGACAGGATTAAGGTTTCCGATACCAACTCACCCATGCCCTCAACCTGGATTTTGAACGGACGCTCACTCATATCGATGTTGTTTACCCAGCCTGTGCGGAATTCAGCGCCAAAACGTTCTGCTTGTTTACGCATGTTGTCCATCAGTTCAGGACCCATAATGCCATCAGGGAAACCTGGGAAGTTCTCCACTTCCGTCGTTGTTGTCAGTTGGCCACCAGGTTGTGGTCCTTCGATAACCAGTGGGTTAAGGTTGGCACGAGCCAGATAGATTGCTGCTGTCAGCCCTGCTGGGCCTGTTCCGATAATAATGGATTTATACATGTATAGTTCCTCCCCCGAGTTCTGCAAAAAGGTTGGGCTCACCGGCATCAAAAGCAAACGCCCTTGCATACACTAGATCGATATAAGCCTAAATCATGTCCACAGGACCTGCCCGATATGACAATTGCCCTATGCAGAAATGGAATTCTAATTTATAATCATTCTAATCTGTTGTTCATTATGATCTCTTTTAACTACGGTGTCAATGCTCGGCAGCGATTATGAAGAAGTCTTCATCAGGAGGGAAAATGGAAGCATGAACGATGCACTCATTGGCAGCTTTATCTCAGCCATGTCTACCGGCCTTGGGGCCGTACCTATTCTATTTATGCGAAAAGTAACACACCGTCTGCGCGATATCTTGCTTGCTTACGCAGCAGGCATCATGACCTCGGCTTCGGTGTACAATCTCATTCCCGAGGCGCTGGGGCAGTCGAACCTGTTCGTGCTTGCTCTTGGAATTATGCTCGGCAGCATGGTTTTGCTGGTACTCGAGATGAAGATCCCCCACGTGGATCTGGAGAATCCAGAGAAGGTTCCATTTAAAATTGAAGCCAAAGCCTTCATGATTATTGCGGCCATCACCATGCATAACCTGCCTGAAGGTTTATCTGTAGGTGTCAGTTACGCCAGTACCGATGCCAGTCTGGGCAATCTTATTGCCTTTTCGATTGGATTGCAAAATGCTCCCGAAGGATTCCTTGTTGCTCTGTTCCTCGTGAATCAGAACATCGGCCGCTTCAAGGCGCTTGGGATTGCAACCTTGACAGGAGCCGTCGAAATAATCACCGCCATGATCGGCTACACACTTAGCAGTCTCGTCGCAGGACTTGTGCCTTATGGGCTTGCATTCGCCGCAGGTGCGATGATGTTCATTGTATACAAAGAGCTGATTCCCGAAAGTCACGGAGATGGCAACGCACGTGTAGCCACCGTTTCATTTTTGCTGGGACTCATTACGATGATTGGTTTAACTGAACTATTCTAAGCAAGACTTTTCCGTAGATAAACGTACATCCCAAAGAACCTGAGGACAGATCATTCTGCCCTGCAGGTTCTTTTTTTGGTCACAAATGAAGATTACATGAAATTGCTGGGAGCCTCTGTAAGGTTGGCTGAATACGTCCTATCCGGATGCATAGAACGGTTTCCTACAGGTTCATTTTCCGGATCATTATCGGAGCAGTCTTAAACCATTGAGTATAACCAGAATCGTGCTGCCCTCATGCCCAACCACCCCCAGTGGCAATGCTACACCTTGCAGAAAATTCCCCGCTATCAGTGCCAGAATAACCGTAATAGCAAAAAACATATTCTGCTTCACGGTCCGTTGTGCTCTTCGCGCCTGCTCAATCACCCAGGCAATTTCCTCGATATTATCATTCATGAGCACCACATCAGCCACCTCCAGCGCTGTCCCGCTTCCCGACATTCCCATACCCATGCCCACAGTAGCCGCTGCAAGTGCAGGAGCGTCATTAACACCATCACCAACCATGAGCACCTGTCCGTACGCTTGACGCAATGCCTGTACCTGTTTCACTTTGTCTTCGGGAAGCAGATCGGCATAGACGAGACTTACTCCTGTTTCCCGTGCAATCACAGCTGCAGATTTGGCCCGGTCACCTGTCAGCATGGCCACCTTCACGCCCATATCCTCCAGCTTCTTCACGGCTGCTGCGGCTTGTGGACGAACGGTATCTCGCATGGCGATCAGGCCAGCAAAATGGTTATCCGCCATCACAATCGATACCGTTTTGCCTTCACTCTCCAGGCGGGCACGTTCGTCGTGCCAGTGTGGATGGGTATCCAAGTGCATTTCATTCGTTTTCCCAATCCTCCAGAGAACACCGTGTACGTACCCCTCAATGCCCCAACCTGTCAGTGTTTGTACCCGTTCGGCTTCTTGCGTCACAATACCTTCACGCACTGCCTGATCTACAATGGCACGAGCCAGCGGATGCATGGACAAGTTCTCAATGGCAGCTGCTGCAGACAGCAGTTCGGCACGATTCATGCCCTCGGCTGTTATAATATCTGTAACTTGGGGAGTACCCATGGTCAATGTTCCTGTTTTATCAAAAGCCACGACCCGGGTCTGAGCCATATTCTCCACATGGGCTCCTCCCTTGAACAGAATGCCGCGACGTGCACTGCTGGACATCGCAGACAGCATGACTGGCATGATGGAGGAAACCAGTGCACAAGGTGAAGCTACAACGAGAAAAACCATCGCTTTATAAAACGCCTCATTCCAAGTCCAGCCCAGCAGCAGTGGAGCTCCTGCGATAACCATCAGAGTTGCACCCACAACCACTCGTGCGTAAATGCCTTCGAATCGCTCAATGAAACGCTGTGAATCCGGTACTTCGGCTTGTGCCTCTTCGACCAGCTTAATGATTTTGCCAAACAGCGAACCTGCAGCTGACTTCGTTACCTCTACATACAATGCACCTTCGCCGTTCACCGTTCCTGCATAAACCTCGTCTCCCTCAGCTTTATCGACTGGCAGGGATTCACCCGTAATGGAAGCCTGATTAACGAATGAACTCCCGCGATAAACGGTACCGTCGGCCGGGATTAATTCCCCCGGTTTGACCAGCAGCAGGTCACCAGGCTTCAGCTCATCAATGGCGACAAGGTTCATCTGTCCATTCTCGATGCGCAGTGCTGTCTCCGGCTTAAGTGCCATCAGCGATGAAATATCCTTATGACTCCGTTCCGTCGCATAACTTTCCAGCGCACCACTTAACGCAAAAATGAAGATCAGCATCGCGCCCTCATTCCAGTATCCAATAGCTGCAGCACCAAGTGATGCAGCAATCATGAGCAGATTCACATCCAGATCGCGGTCCTTGACCAGTGTCTCCATGCCTTCCTTGGCCTTGGTCCATCCTCCGATTGCATAAGAGACGATGTACAGCATGATGGATATCGCATTGAAATAGGGTGAAATTCCCCATGCAACAAGCATTAATAACCCGCTGCCGAGAGCCGCCTGCATCTCCTTATTCCGGAGCATGGCGCGAAAATTAGGTTTACGTCCACGGTTCGGGTCAGGTGACTGGGCGGAGTTCTGTTCTGCTTGTGCCTGGGTGTGTATAGGTTGATGTATCGCTTGCATGTAAATCACAATCCTTTCTTGTTTCGTTGATTTAAGTTGTGTCGCATTGAGAATGAGAGCCATTGTTAATGCCCTAAAAATGACACATGCTGCTGCGGGAATCCCGCAGCAGCATGGTTTTCGAATGAGAATGATAATCATTTTTGTACTTATGCAATTATGTTTACCCAATACAACTTTGAGTATATTATAGGCCTCGATTTGACGTTTGTAAATGGGCAGTTTTCTGATCACAGGCTGCCGGAACACAAAAAAACCGCCTGTCCTTGAGGACGGCGGCTTTCTGATGGGCACCTTTGGTTACGCGCCAACACTTGCTCCCTGACTCGCCTTGATGGCTTGTTCCAGGTCATACAGGATATCCTGAATATTTTCGGTACCGACAGACAGACGAATGAGTTCAGGGTTAACACCTGCTGCGGTCTGCTCATCTTCTGTCAGCTGCTGATGGGTTGTGCTTGCGGGGTGAATGATCAGTGACTTGGAATCACCCACGTTCGCAAGGTGCGAGAACAGCTTCACACTTTCGATGAGTTTGCGTCCTGCATCTACACCGCCCTTAATACCAAATGTCAGGATTGCTCCCTGCCCTCTTGGCAGATACTTTTGTGCGAGTTCATAAGAAGCATGACTTGGCAGACCCGCGTAGCTCACCCACAGAACATCCTCGTGCTTCTCCAGATATTCCGCAACAGCCAGGGCATTGCTGCTATGGCGCTCCACACGCAGATGCAATGTTTCCAGTCCTTGCAGAAGCAGCCATGAATTAAATGGCGAGATGGTTGCGCCAAGGTCGCGCAGCAGCTGCACCCGTGCTTTGATGATATAGGCAATCGGCCCAACCGCTTCGGTGTATACCACGCCATGGTAACTGGCATCCGGCTCTGTCAGACCCGGGAACTTGCCGCTCGCTTTCCAGTCGAATTTTCCGCTATCGACAATCACGCCACCAATGGAAGTACCATGACCCCCAATAAACTTCGTCGCCGAGTGAACCACAATATCCGCTCCATGTTCAATCGGACGAAGTAAGTATGGGCTGGGGAACGTGTTATCCACGATCAGAGGAATGCCATGCTCATGAGCAATCGCCGCAACCGCTTCAATGTCCAGCACGTTTCCTTGAGGATTACCGATCGTTTCTGCATATAATGCTTTCGTTTTCTCTGTAATGGCCGCCCTGAAATTCTCGGGATCACTGGAATCAACAAACTTCACATCAAGGCCCAGCTTCGGCAATGTGGTTGAGAACAAATTATACGTACCACCATACAAGCTCGCCGAGGATATAATTTCATCTCCTGCACCTGCGATATTCAAGAGAGAAAACGTAATGGCTGCCTGCCCGGAAGCTGTAGCCAGTGCCCCGGCCCCTCCCTCCAATGCCGCAATCCGCTGCTCGAACACATCGGTTGTCGGATTCATTAGACGGGTATAGATGTTGCCAAACTCTTTCAGACCAAACAGATTGGCAGCATGTTCCGTGTCCCTGAAACCATAAGATGTGGTCTGGTACAAAGGCACAGCACGTGCATGAGTCGTTGGATCAATCTCCTGGCCTGCATGAATTGCCAATGTTTCAAATGAAAGCTCACGTTCGTTTGACATAAATCTGAATCCTCCCTTGGGTTATACGTTTCAAGATCCTGGTGTCCTCACATGGTGGCGTATGTTTTCCATATTCTCTCACAAGATGTCGTGTTTGAAAAGAATTATTTCCGATTTATCCGATAAGAAATATTTTATATGTATTGTCGACAAGGTCATACCAAAAAACCTTTGCGAGGGCAAAGGTTTCCTGGCTATTTTAATATCGCAAAATGAGCTTATCTTCAGCCCATTTCTAAACTCGTACACCATTCCACACTTCACGTAAATGCTTGGCTGCAGGAACCGCTTCTTCTGCAGTTACACCCTCCAGTGAGATATCGATATGTGGCTTATACGTTTTTAACAGTTCAAAAAACAGCGGATAATCCAATATGCCTGCACCCGGTACTGGATTAATCTTCTCGCCCTGTGCATTGAAGGCCACATCCTTCGCATGAATGACAATGATTCGCTGGTATAGCGTCTCCATTACATCACGCAGGAAAGCACCCTGACCTGTAACATGCGGCTGTTTGATCAGATTGCACGGATCAAATAACATGCCCAGATTGGAGGACGGGATCTCTTCAAACAAACGAGTCATATGTTCACGTGTATGAAGTGTGTGGGTGGACACAGGCTCAATGGCCGCATGTACGCCCCACTTTTCCGCTTCTTCCGTGATCTCCTCCAGCGTTTCCCGCAGCACGCTCCATGCTTTTTCTTCATACCCGTCTGGATGGGTGGCTTGGTAGGTGTCCAATCCGCCCGTTTCCGTTGCAACCATGCTGCAGCCAAAATCCCGGGCATACCGCAGATGTTCCTTGAAACGCTCGATGTCTGCTCGTCTGCGTGCAGCATCCGGATCGATCGGATTAATATAACAGCCCAGAACAGCGATCTTGACTCCGCGTCTTGCAAACTGGTCCCCAATTTCATTTGCGAGTCCCGGACTGAGTTTACCGTTAGCCGAGTCAACATCAGATAGGGCTTTTGCAAGTGCCAGCTGCACCGAATTGAATCCATGATCTGCGATTGTTTGCGCCAGCTGGGCTGTAGGCTGCTGGCCAAATGTATGTGCCAGAATACCAAGTTTCATGTCACTGCCTCCTTCAATCATTGATAGCAGAGCAGATTAACGAGCCATCCAGCCGCCATCTACATTCAGTACATGACCATTCAAATAATCCGAAGCAGACGATGCAAGAAATACGACCGGCCCTTTCAGATCTTCCGGAGTTCCCCATCGTCCTGCCGGAATGCGTGCTGTGATATCCCGATACCGGTTTTCATCCGCACGAATCTGAGTGGTATTATCCGTCTCCATGTAACCTGGTGCAATCCCGTTAATTTGTATGCCTTTACCTGCCCATTCATTGGCGAGAGCTTTGGTCAAGCCTGCAACACCATGTTTACTGGCCGTATAACCCGGGACGTTAATGCCGCCCTGATAGGACAACATGGACGCAATATTAATGATTTTGCCGCTGCCGCGTTCAATCATGTGTCTGCCCGCCAGTTGGCTCAAGAAAAATACTGTATTCAGGTTAAGGCCGATGACATCGTGCCAGTCCTGCTGTCCGTGGTCAGCCGCAGGTGTACGGCGAATAATACCCGCATTGTTAACGAGGATATCAATCTTACCTTGAAAAGCTAATGCCTTCTCAAATACCGCCGGCAATTCCTCTTCACGGCTTAAATCAGCTTCAATGATATATGCTTTGCGCCCGAGCGCTTCGATTGCACCTGCTGTCTCGGATGGTTTTGAATAGGAAACGAGCACCACATCTGCTCCGGCTTCCGCCAGACCAATCGCCATTCCCTGTCCCAAACCACCGGATGTACCGGTTACAAGTGCAACTTGTCCGCTTAGATCAAATGGATTCATGAATGATTCCTCCGCATGTTATGAGATGCAAACCTATAAGTGATCACAATCAACTTCTTTAGCATATGCTTAGCCATTCTGAAATTAAGTGCTGTGCGTTTAGCTTTGGTAATCGACTTTGACACCAATTTGATTATACAGTGCAGCTGTCTCTTCACCCAGATGACTGTCACTGATAATACAGTCCAGCTCCGAACAATGCGCGAAGGTCCGCAGCGCAAATTGCCCGAATTTATAGTGGTCCACCACGCCGAAGACCTGCTGGGAGGCAGAGATCATCGCTTTTTTTAGTGGAACCAGATCACCTGTATAGATGGAGAGTCCGAACTCCGGATGTAGTGCAGTGGTAGAGATAAATGCTTTGTGGATATTAAGACTGGAGATAAAAGCCGCCGTGTCGTCTCCCACCAGCATATTACGAACTCTCGCCCCACCAGGCACGACCAGCCGGACCTGCTCCTTCTTAGTCAGCTCGGCAATAATGAAGAGATCATTGGTTACGACAGTGAGCGGCTGATTGTCCATCCGCTTCGCCATCTCGAGTGTGGTGCTCCCTCCGTCCAGCGCAATAATTTCATTAGGACGTATGTAAGCGAGTGCACGCTCGGCAATCTCCGTCTTCTCCGAATGATGCTTCTCTGTGGCTCCACGGCTCGTGAGGATACCATACTGGTCATTCTGAGCCAGCATGGCCCCTCCGTGAACACGTACAAGCAATCCCATCGCTTCCAGCTTGTCGAGATCCTCCCGAACCGTCTTGCCTGTCACTTGCAGCAGTTCGCTCAGATCATTAACGGTAACTTCCTGGCGCTCCAGCAGAGCCTCCATAATTTTCTCATGTCTTTTCAATGGATTCATACAATCAACTTCCTGTTTCTTGGAATTTACGCGTTTATTTCAGGTCTTTCATCGCTACGCCGTCCATATCCTCGAACGTTTGGTTCTCACCAGCCATGGCCCAACAGAAGGTATAACTGCTTGTGCCAACGCCGCTGTGAATGGACCAGCTTGGAGAGATGATCGCCTGACGGTCACGTACAACAAGATGCCGGGTCTCGTTCGGCTCGCCCATCATGTGGAACACTACTCCATCTTCGGGCAGATTCCAATACAAATATACTTCAGAGCGGCGGTTATGGGTATGTGCAGGCATCGTGTTCCACATGTTACCCTTGTCGAGCTCCGTGATGCCCATCACCAACTGACAGCTCTGAATTCCGCCCTCACCCTGGTGAATGTAGCGATAAATGGTCCGTTCATTCGAACTTTCAATGCTGCCCAGATGATTCGGCTGAGCTTGTTCCTGGGTTGCCTTTTGCGTAGGATAAGCGTGATGTGCCGGAGTGGATACAAAGTAGAACTGAGCCGGCTGCTCATTGCCATTACTTTTAAATACGACTTCTTTTACACCTTTTCCGATATAAAGGCATTCTTTGGCACCAATCTCATAACCCTGTCCATCCGCCGTGACCGTTCCATGTCCTCCAACATTAATGATACCGATTTCACGACGCTCCAGGAAAAAGTCCGTTCCAATGTCTTTCAGGTTCACTTCAAGCGCAATGTCCTTGCTCTGAGGTACCGCAGTTCCTACAATATAACGGTCCACATGAGAATATACAGTAACCAGCTCGTCTGTTGCGAACAATTGCTCTATCAAAAATTCCTCACGCAGGCGAGACGTATCATAATTTTTCACTTCATTGGGGTGTGCAGCATAACGATTTTCCATCATTAATCCATTCCCTTCGTCAATTGAGTGATGTTTGAGATGATTTGATTATAAAGTTCATATAAGTTCATTTTAGTTCATTATGTATCATTTGTGTACCTTTTTTTGAAAATAAACTGATTTTAATTAAGCTATACTTTGGCTTTCCACTTTTGTGAAAATAAAAAAAGAGAATCTCCACCGTCTGCAGTACAGACCGGAGACCCTCTTTATTCAAATCTTAATGTGCAACGGCATTGTTCAGCATGATCCAGATTGAACCAAGAACGATGGTCAACATGATCAGCAGGCCGAAAATCAAAGCCATGACATTCCAGCGTGGTTTTCCTGTTTCACGAATATGCATGAAGAAGAAGAGTTGAACCACAAACTGTAGTGCGGCCGTTACGAGAATAACAACCATTGTTCCTGTTCTGCCCATCATGTCGTTCAGTACAACCACCAATGGGATGATTGTGAGGACAATGGACAGAATGAAGCCGATGACATAGGACTTCATGGAGCCATGCTGCTCGTGAGCATGAGAATCATGTGAGTTATGCTCTGCCATCTACATCACCCCCATCAGATAAACGATCGACAGGAGGAAGATCCAGACGACGTCCAAGAAGTGCCAGTACAAGCTGATTACGTTGATTTTACCGCGAGTAACATCAGTAATACCACGTTTTTTCAGTTGGAACATCAATCCGATCATCCAGATCAAACCTAACGATACGTGAAGTCCGTGAGTTCCCACGAGGGTGAAGAATGCGCCGGAAGCAGCACTCGTCGTGTAGCTGAATCCTTCGTGAATCATCTCAACAAACTCGGTTACTTCAAGTGCGATAAAGGCTGCACCGAGAACGGCTGTAACTGCCAGCCAGCTGATCAGTTGCTTCACTTTACCTTGGTTCATCGCAAGAACGGCAAGTCCGCTCGTAAATGAACTTGTGAGCAAGATGAATGTCTCGGCGATAACGCCCGGCATTTTGATCAGCTCAGACAATATTGGTCCGCCCGCCGTATTGTCACGCAACACAATAAAGGTTGCGAACAATACGGAGAACAGGATAACGTCGGATATCAGGAAGAACCAGAAACCGAGCAATTTTAATTCTTGTGGATCATGGTGACCATGGTCGTGACCGTGATCGTGACCATGCTTAGCGGCTGCTTGAGCCATTATACCGACCCCCTTAACGACGCTTCGGTACGCTTAATTTCGTCGACCGGAATGTAATAATCCGTATCGTATGAGAATGAACGAGCGATCATGCAGATCCCTACGCCAGCGAGTCCGAGAATCGCCATCCACAGCCATCCGAATACAAAGCCGAAGCCGGCGATGAACCAGAAGACAGACATGATAAACGGAATTGCGGAGTTCTTAGGCATATGAATCGGTTCGAGCGGCTGCTCTGGTGGGTAGATGCCTTTGGCACGGCGTTCTTTCTCTTCCCACCACTCATCAATATCATCACCGCGCGGTGTAATGGCAAAGTTGTACTCAGGAGCTGGTGAAGGAATCGACCACTCGAGTGTACGACCATCCCATGGATCGCCGGATGCTTTGAGTGTTTTGTATTTGCGAATACCGTCTGCGATTTGTGCAACCTGGAACAAGAAACCTACACCCATCAGGAATGCCCCGATTGTGGATACGAAGTTCAGTTCCCACCAGCCGGTATCCCAGCCGTAGGTGCTCAGACGACGTGTCATACCCATCAAACCTACAGCGTACTGCGGCATGAAGCAGACATAGAAACCAATATTCCAAGTCCAGAAAGCCCATTTGCCCAGTTTCTCTTCGAGTTGGAAACCGAACATTTTTGGCCACCAGTAGTACAGACCTGCGAAGTATCCGAATACTACACCACCGATCAATACTTGGTGGAAGTGGGCAATCAGGAAGTAACTGTTGTGGAACTGGAAGTCAGCTGGTGCTACGGAAAGCAGAACCCCCGTCATACCACCGACGATAAAGCATGGAATAAATGCGATTGTCCATAACATCGGGGTGGCCATGCGGATCCGTCCGCGATACATCGTAAACAGCCAGTTGAAGATTTTAACCCCTGTCGGAATGGCAATCAACATTGTTGTAACAGCGAAGAATGCATTAACGTCTGCTCCCGAACCCATCGTGAAGAAGTGATGCGCCCATGTGAAGAAGGACAGGAAGCTAATGATCAACATCGCAAATACCATTGATTTGTAACCAAACAGTTTTTTCTTCGAGAACGTACTTACAATCTCGGAGAACACACCGAATGCCGGCAAGACGACAATGTATACCTCAGGGTGACCCCACATCCAGATCAAGTTGATATACATCATTGGGTTACCGCCCAAATCAAGCGTGAAGAAATGCGCCCCGCCGAATCGGTCCAGGAAGAGCAATGCAAGTGTCACAGTCAGGATTGGGAATGCAAACAAGATGATGATACAAGTGGAGAATACCGACCATGTGAACATCGGCATTTTCATCCATTTCATGCCTGGCGCACGCATTTTAATGATGGTAACCAGGAAGTTGATACCGGTAGCCAGGGAACCGATACCCGAGATCTGTATACCCCATATATAGAAGTTCTGTCCTACCCCCGGACTGTGCGACAGCTCCGATAGAGGCGGATAACTCAGCCATCCTGCATCAGGTGATCCACCGATAACGAAGGATAGGTTGAACAGCATTGCTCCCAGGAAGAATAACCAGAAGCTCAAAGCATTCAGGAACGGAAATGCGACGTCCCTTGCCCCTATTTGTAGAGGCACAATTACGTTAAATAAACCGAACATAAATGGCATCGCCATGAACAAGATCATGATGGTACCGTGAGTCGTAAAGACTTGGTTATAATGTTCTGGATGCAAGAAATCCATGTTAGGCATAGCTAGCTGAAGACGCATCATCAGCGCATCAACACCACCGCGGAACAACATGATGATGGAAGCAATGATATACATAATACCGATCTTTTTATGATCGACGGTTGTTAACCAGTTACGCCAGAGCCAGCCCCATTTTTTGAAATAAGTTAGCACCGCTACGATGGTAATCATCGTAATACCGATGGCCACGTCCGCACCATAAATCAGCGGGTCACCGGTAACGAAAAACTCCGATGCAAACTCCTTAAGTCTCTCTAACATTGGGGGCCTCCTTTCGAATCTTTAGTTAGCACTCTTGTCCACTTTAGTGGACGTATTTTCTTGGGCGCCTGAAGCTTCTTCCGAAGTTCCATGGTTATGAGCGCCTGTACCTTCAATGACATACTTCGTCACGATGTCTTGGAACAATCCTTCAGGGAAGGAAGAATAATAAGCAACATTGCTAGTTCCCGGTTCCGCCAGTGTGTTATACGTCTCTTGAGTCAGCGGTTGGGATTGTTGTTTTACTTCAGCCACCCATTGATCGAATTCTTCATCCGATGTGGCGTTGACATCGAAACGCATCTGGGCGAAATGTTCGCCGGTAAAGTTGGCACCAGAACCGAAGTAAGTTCCTTCGTGATCTGCTTGCAAATACAAGGTCATCGCCATACCCGACATCGTATAAATTTGTCCACCAAGCTGCGGAATCCAGAACGAGTTCATCGGTGAATCCGCGGTAAGCTCAAATTTCACGGGCCGGTCTGCCGGAATATTCAACGTATTGACCGTTGCAATGCCTTGCTCAGGATACATAAACAACCATTTCCAGTCCAGTGAAGATACTTGAATGGTAATGGGTTCTTTCTCGGAAGCCAGTGGCTTCGAAGGCTCCAAATCATAGGTGTAGCGAACAGTAACGATCGCAAGCAATCCAATGATAACAATTGGAACTGTCCACCAGATAGCCTCAGCTTTGGTACTATGAGCCCAGTTCGGCTCATAAGCAGCTTTATTGTCCGGCTTGTCGCGGTAACGCCAAACGATTACAGCAGACAAAATCAACACAGGCACGATAACGATCGCACAAAGAATTGTCGAAATGACAATCAAATCTCTCTGCGAAGCGCCAATAGGTCCCTTCGGATCCAGAACAACGTACTGCCCGCCTGCCAGCATTGGCCAGACAATCAATGCAATTGTAACCAACGTCAGGACAACCGGAATGATAATCCGGGTAAGCGACCTAGGTTTCTTGTTCATCTTGATCCCCTCTCCTTAAATTCGCTCATACTGAAAAATCAGTATACTACTCTCTTCCTTCTAAAGATATCAGAAATGAGCAACTTTTTTGGTCTTGTTAACAAATTTGTCGATTTTACACCTTAAATGTGTGAATTTTTTCTCACAAATCACTTGCACACTTGAAATTTTTCCATTGTAATCATTACACTTCGAGTCACAAAATAAAACCCTTTGCAGTCCCGTTGAACAGTCTCAACGAATCCGCAAAGGGCTTTATTGACTGGATTCCGGGTACTTATCCAGTCTTATTATGAACGAAAGATTGCCAGATTATAATTAATCCGCTCCTTCGTCTTCCCGGCGTGTATGAACAAGACCAATTGATTTGGCGATTACATAAATAAACACACTACCTACGAGAAAACCAATGCCGACCATCAAACCAAGATTACGGTCATTAAATTCATTCAGGTTAATCAAACACATGACCACTCCAGTAATGAGGGCGATCCAGGCCAGAACTGTCATCGTCAACACTGCGCGCCGCATATTCTTATCTTTACGCTCCAATTGGCTTACCATTGCTGTCTTCGATGCCATAGTAAACACTTCCTTTTCCCTTTTTGTAAGTGCTTTCCTTTTACCAATATACCACATCAGTATGATTTTTAGTCAACAAATGTTCAAATTTATTTCGAAATTTGGACACTTTATTTTGGTTTAGGCTGTTGACAAACACTTGATTTATCCTCTTGTTATGTATAACCCAAAAACGACCTCTTCATAACAGCAATAGGATCTAACCTTTTGAACGCTTTATGAACATGTCTCCTTTCCCTGAAAATCCTCACAAAAAAAAAAAAAAAACGGCGGTTCGGATAAACCGAACCCACCGTCTTGTTCGAAGCGTAAATTGTGCAAGGCTATCTCCAACTAATTACGCGTCTCCAGCCAGTTGTTTTTAATTACATTCTGGTACCAGTAAAAGCTTTCCTTCGGCGTTCTTACCAGTGAACGATAGTCCACATGAACAAGACCGAAACGCATCCGGTACCCTTCTGCCCATTCAAAGTTGTCCATCAGAGACCATGCCATGTATCCCTTCAGGTTAATGCCATCGTTAATGATCCGGTGTATTTGGGCTAAATGCTGTTCGTAATAGGAAATCCGGCGATCATCATTAATTTTCCCATTCTCCAGATCATCATTGATACAAGCACCATTCTCGGTGATGTAGACATCGACGTTGCCATACTTTTGCAAATAATGCATGAACTCATACAGTCCACGGGATTCAATCGGCCAGCCAATGTCCGTCTTCGTCAGGCCCATATCCACTTCTTCAGACTGCAGCACCCCTGCATCCGGATTGAAACGATTAATGCCCATCGTGTAATAGTTGATCCCCAGCAGGTCGATCGGTTGCGAGATAATCTCCATATCCCCTTCCTGAATTGGCACTGTGGCACCCGCTTGGGCAAACCAATCCACCATGAATTGCGGGTAGGAACCTTTGTAGATCGGGTCCAGGAACCAGTCTGTGTTGAGTGCGATAGAGCGGTCGCATGCCGCCTGATCTTCCGGTGACTTGCTGTACGGCTCAGCCCAGCATACGTTAGGTGCAATACCGATCTGTCCCATTATGCCAAGGCGCCGGAAGGACTGTACCGCTTTACCATGAGCGACAAGCAGTCCATGAGCCACATTAAGGGAGGTCTGAAGGTCTTTGTTCCCCGGTGCATGGATTCCCAGCAGGTTGGACAGGAACGCAATACACCATGGTTCGTTAAACGTCAGCCAGAACTTGATTTTACCCGTGAATTCTTTGAAGATGACCTCTGCATATTTAACAAAGGCATCGACGGTTCTCCGGTTTCCCCAACCTCCGTCATCCTCCAACACTTGAGGCAGATCCCAGTGATAGAGCGTGCAAAAAGGTTCAATACCTGCCTCAAGCAGCTTGTCCACGAATCGGTGGTAAAAGTCCAGGCCTTCACGATTGATCTCGCCATCCCCGTCCGGGATAATGCGCGGCCAGGCAGTGGAGAATCGGTAGGTGTTGATACCCAGCTTCTTCATCAGCTCAATGTCTTCCTCATAACGGTGGTAGCTATCGCAAGCTACATCTCCATTATCCCCGTTGAAAACTTTGCCTGGTGTCCGGGCAAACGTATCCCAAATGGATACACCGCGTCCACCTTCCTGTGCTGCTCCTTCTATTTGATAGGAAGCTGTTGCTGTACCCCAGCGAAAATCCTGCGGAAATCGAAAAATTGTCATTGGTTTCTCCCCCGTCTCCTCATGATACGCGGACAGTCTGTCCTGCGGTCATGGATAAAGTAATTACATAATCCCCTTGTGGTGTCAGCTCAGCCTGATGCTGCTCCCCATTTTCACCTCGCAGCGCCTGTGCACTTCGAATGGTTACCGAACCATCCCGCTCAGCCTTGATTACGGCAGATACCAATTGGCTGTCCTCCCACTCCATGGATAGGGTGTAGCCTCCCCGTGCACGCAAACCAGTTACGCTGCCTTGTGTCCATTCATCTGGCAGAGCCGGCAGCAAATGTAGTTCATTCAAATGGCTCTGCAGCAGCATCTCTGCAATGCCGGCCGTGCCCCCGAAGTTGCCATCAATCTGGAACGGAGGATGATCATCGAATAGATTAGGGTGAGTGGACCGGGCAAGCAGTGTACGTACAAACTGATGCGCCTGGCCACCGTCAAGCAGACGCGCATACAGATTGATTAACCATGCACAGCTCCAACCGGTATGTCCGCCCCCTTGCGATATGCGCCGTTCAAGCGATACACGTGAAGCTTCTACAAGCTCTGGTGTATCCATTCGATTGATCTGTTCCCCCGGATACAAGCCATACAGATGAGATACATGGCGATGTCCTGGCTCCGATTCGGCGAAATCCTTGAACCATTCCTGCAATTGACCTTCACTGCCAATCCGGAACGGATATAATCTGCTCAGGCTGTCTTCCCATTCCGCAACCAGTGCCTGATCGACCTCAAGAGTCCCCGCTGCCTCAATACATCTGGTGAACAATTCACGGATCAGCGTCATATCCATCGTCGACGCCATCGAAATGCTCCGGGCTTCTCCTTCACCCGTCAGGAACTTGTTCTCCGGTGAGGTTGAAGGAGCAGTAACCAGATAGCCATCCGGGCCTTCAATCAGCCAATCCAGACAGAAAAGTGCTGCCTCCTTCATGACCGGATATGCACGCTCTTGGAGGAAACGCTGATCTCCGGTAAAGAGGTAATGTTCCCACAGATGCGAAGTCAACCAGACACCACCCATCGGCCAAAATGCCCAACTGGCATCACCGCCCGTAGGTGTTGTCGTTCTCCAAATATCCACGTTGTGATGGGCAGTCCACCCGCGAGCACCGTACAGTATGCGAGCTGTTCTGCGCCCAGTCTGACTGAGGTCCTCCAACAAACTGAATAGTGGTTCATGGCATTCACTCAGATTACACACCTCAGCTGGCCAATAATTCATTTCCGTATTGATGTTGATCGTATAATCACTGTGCCATGGCGGCTCAACTTGATGATTCCATATGCCTTGCAGATTGGCTGGTTGTGTGCCTGGGCGCGAGCTGGCCATTAATAGATATCTGCCATATTGAAAATAAAGAGCTTCGAGTCCGGGATCTTGAACTCCACTCTGGTAGGATTGCAGCCGCTCATCGGTAGGCAGCTCTGCGTTAGAAGTAGATCCGAGATCAAGACGGACCCGAGAGAATAACGATTGGTGATCAGCCTCATGCCGAATACGCAAACTTTCATGCCCTAATGTCATGGCTTTGGCAATGACATCTCTGCACTCTTGGTCAAGCAATGGCCCATCCTTCACAGGAACAATTTCATAACTCTCAAAAGCAGTAGCTGCAGCCAAGTAAAATACAACCTGTTTGGCTCCCTGAACATGAAGCTTGCCATCAGCAGTCGATATCTTCGCCTCATTTCCGGTCACCGTCACCGCTAAACGAACTGCATACGAGGTCCCCCGGTCTTCTTCATAGATGACCGATTCGGGATGGTCCCGGAAATAGTTCGACTCCACATGACTCGGACAACGGCTGAACATGGTCACGCCATCTTCGGAAAGCTGGGTTGTATACGGATGCGGGCTATCCAATTGAGCAGTGATGTTAACTGCCCCGTCCCTGTCAGCCGTGAGCGTACATATCATCAGATCATCCGGTGTACTGATGTACACTTCACGAACATAACGAACGCCTTCGTAGGCATAGCTTGTTTTCGCTATACCGGATTCCAGATCAAGTTCACGCTCAAACTCTTCATAATTCAGCGCAAGGAGTCCTTCCTGCCGCAGGACGAAGTGCCCCATCGGCTGGTATGCTTCCACATCACGGCCCAACATTTCACGGTTGAGCAGCTCTTCAGCTTCACTATATTGTCCCGTCATGATTAATTCACGGGTGCGCTTCAAGTACCTCTGGCTGCTGTACTGAATGGTATCGCGTGGGAAACCTGACCACAGGGTGTCTTCGTTTAACTGAATACACTCTTCCGCTGCACCACCGTACACCATACCGCCGAGACGACCGTTCCCAATAGGCAGCGCCTCTTCCCATCGAGTAGCGGGCTGGCGGTACCATAGACGATTGATCTTTGCTTCCTCATTGAATGGGGACATAAACTAACTCCTCTTCATTGATCATCTATTATTTTTCCCGAATAACTAAAACGTTTTCGGATACATCAAAAAGATGTAATTTTCATGTATTCACTGGATCTCCGTGCACCTCAAATTATTGCTTTAGCAATATTAAGGTGAAAGTGCTTTCAGTAAGAAAAGTATATTGGATTTAACATTCTTCGTCAACGTAAAACATCACAAGACAAACAAGAAGAGACCCTTGTTCAGGGCCTCTCCTATACTATGGATGAACCTCCACCCATGCTTGATTATTTCACATCTTTGCCAGTCCAGAGGGATACACGGTCTTTAACCCAAACCGTATATTGTTTCTCCATTTCCACTGCACCTGCTTTATCCAGCTCAGCGAGCATGTCATCATACACTTTATCGAAATTCGCTGGCGTCGTCAGAACTGCTTCTGGAATCCGTTTACGTACGATATCCTGAGTTTTTCTGAACGTTACGTCATAGTCTGTACCTGAAGGTACAGGCATGTTATATGCCGCTCCCCATTCTTTGAGAGGAAGCTCCTCTTCAGACGGATAGAATTCTTTCCATGTTGTAATGCCATAAGCTTTGAGCGTTTCTTTCTCAGCAGCTGTATAACCAGCCACAATCTGCTCAGGGAAGTTGGTTGTGTAATAGTTATCTGTTGAATCCTTCACACCGTCACCATATCTTGCACTGAAGATATTGTACAGACCAATACCTGTTTCTTTACTGAATGCAGAGTTATCGTTGGTTTTACGATCCTGAACTTCGTCAGGGATAACACGTTTACCATTTTCTACATTATAATGTTGACCTTCAATTCCCCAGTTTCTCAGCACTTGGCCTTCATCTGATGCAAGCCAGTCCATGAATTTAATGATACGCACTGGGTCTTCCGCTGCAGTCGTGATCCCAATTCCGTAACCGTCGAATCCAGTTGGCTGGAATGTGTGATCCACAATATCCTCGTTCAGGGATACAGAGAAGTGGGCGTATGTGCTATCATCCTTGCCTGCACCTTTCAGTGCATTTTCAGCTTCTTGATAGTTCCATTCTTGGTCAATCAAGCCGAGTACACGGCCGCTGGCAATTTTGGATTTGTATTGGTCGTCTTTTTGAACAAAT
>NZ_NPBI01000037.1:0-1905 GCF_002272715.1 Paenibacillus sp. 7516 | reverse complement strand
AGCGCCTGTTGCCTGGAATGCCGGGTTGGTTACCGTAATCATGATCTTCCAGTCATCCGCGTTCAATGTCAGCGGAATCGTTGGCTGTCCATCAATGGTTGGATGTTTCTCATAATAGGCTTTGAGTACATTCTCGTAATCCTCAAGTGTTTTCACCTCAGGGTAGCCGAGCTCTTTCAACACTTTCTGCTGAATTTCAAAACCGCCTGTTGCGTCAAACGTCATATTATCTACACCCATATTGGTTGGGATCGTGTAGATGGATGGATCTTCCGTGCTGTATTTCAAACGATTCATCTGATCGCCATAGATTTTCTTCAGGTTTGGTGCATGCTCCTCAATCAGATCCGTGAGGTCAATCATCGCGCCAGCATCTACCAGCTTAGACAAGTTACCTTTTGGGAAAATGATATCAGGATAATCACCGCTGGCAGCCATGAGACCAATTTTTTGATCGCCACCATTGTTTACATCGTATTCTGCTTCAATTGTAACGCCAGTTTGCTTGGTAATTTCCTTACCAACGGCATCTTGCATCTTGTTCCAAGTCGGACTTGCATCAGCACCAAAGAACGTAAATGTAACCGGATCGGTACCGTTTGAATCTTCAGAAGCACTTTTGCTCCCCGAATTTCCACAACCAGCAGTAACCAACAGCGCACTTGCGAGCATCAACATTGCAAAAGTCTTAGGTGTATTGCCTTTCATTTTGCCTCTCATTGTCTAGTTCCCCCTATTATTATGAAGGTTTTATCTGTATAACAGGCTAAGCCTGCGAATACCACTTTTGGAGCGCATTTCTGTATGCGCTTACCATAAGACCAATCCATACTTTTTGTAAGCCTAAAATATATTGTATGGACACATCACTTCAATGCTTCTAACAATGGTAAAACGTTTTCGAAACCTACTTTAAAACGCTTACTGAAAGTGCTTACATCAATGATTATATGCTATCCTACCCGTCCCGTCAACAACAAAAAAAGGCCTTTTTACAAGGCCTCTTTCTGCGAAACAAAAGCTTTAAATTATAGTCCATTTTCTGAAATTTTCAGTTATTTCACATCTTTACCAGTCCACAGGGCTACACGTTCCTTCACCCATACGGTGTACTGTTTCTCCATCTCTACTGCCCCTGCTTTGTCGAGTTCAGCGAGGAGGCTGTCGTAGACTTGATCGAAGTTTTCAGGCTTCGCCAGAATAGCTTCAGGGATCCGTTTGCGGATGATATCCTGTGTTTTCTGGAATGTTACGTTGTAGTCAGTATCCGATGGAACCGGCATATTGTACGCAGCGCCCCAGTCTTTCAATTTCAGTTCATCTTCGGATGGGAAGAAATCCTTCCATGTTGTAATACCATATGCTTTCAGCGTTTCCTTCTCAGCTGGAGTGTAGCCCGCTTGGATCTGTTCAGGGAAGTTGGTTGTGTAGTAATTGTCCGTAGAATCTTTTACCCCGTCGCCATATCTCGCGCTGAAGATATTGTACAGACCAATACCCGTTTCTTTGGTAAATGCTGAATTGTCGTTAACTTTGCGATCCTGAACTTCGTCAGGAATGACACGTTTGCCGTTTTCAACATTATAGTGTTGACCTTCAATTCCCCAGTTTCTCAGCACTTGACCTTCATCTGAAGCAAGCCAATCCATGAATTTGATGATTCGTACCGGATCTTTGGCCGTTGTTGAAATCCCGATTCCGTATCCGTCGAATCCAGTTGGCTGGAATGTGTGATCCACGATATCCTCGTTCAGGGATACAGAGAAGTGAGCATACGTGCTGTCATCTTTGCCCGCTGCTTTGAGGGCATTTTCAGCTTCACCATAGTTCCAGTCCTGGTCAATCAAACCGAGTACACGGCCGCTGGCAATTTTGGATTTGTATTGGTCGTCTTTTTGAACAAAG
>NZ_NPBI01000036.1:0-104400 GCF_002272715.1 Paenibacillus sp. 7516 | reverse complement strand
TGCACCTGTTGCCTGGAACGCCGGGTTGGTTACCGTAATCATGATCTTCCAGTCATCCGCATTCAATGTCAGAGGAATGGTTGGCTGACCGTCAATCGTTGGATGTTTCTCATAGTAGGTTCTTAATACGTTTTCGTAATCCTCAAGTGTTTTTACTTCTGGATATCCAAGCTCTTTCAAGACCTTTTGTTGAATTTCAAACCCGCCGCCTGCATCAAATGAAACGTTATCCACGCCCATGTTCGTCGGAATGGCATAAATGGCCTGATCTTCGAGACTGTATTTCAAACGATTCATCTGATCGCCATAGATTTTTTTCAGGTTTGGTGCATGTTCTTCAATCAGATCGGTAAGGTCAAGCATAGCACCTGCGTCAACAAGCTTCGATAAGTTCCCTTTAGGAAAGATAATATCTGGGTAATCACCGCTGGCAGCCATCAAAGGTATTTTCTGATCCCCGCCATTATTCACATCGTACTCTGCCTCAATCGTAACACCTGTTCGTTTGGTAATCTCTTGGCCAACTGCATCCTTCATATTGTTCCAGTTTGGACTTGCATCTGCACCAAAGAATGTAAACGTGATTGGACTGGTTGTATCCCCTGTATCCTCTGGTGTTTCTGAAGCAGTAGTACCTCCTCCACAGCCTGCCGTAATGGCAAGTGCACTTGCGAGTAGAAGCATTGCGAATGTTTTTGGTGTTTTGCCCTTCATGTATAATCCCCCTTATGGATAAAATGAAGCTATCTATTGTATAACAGGCTGACCTGCACATACCGGAAAGTGAATAATCTCAATGTAAAACTTTAGTTTTTATTACTTTAAAAGCGCTTACTAAATGAGTTTAATTTTACCTTTTAAAAATTTATAACCCTGAAATATCTTTTTATTTCTGACTTGAAGGGAAAGCCGTTTAGGTCTGTCATACCAGTGATGTAAGTGCTTTCATACTTGAATCATAATCGCTCGGAAAGTCCTTGTCAATAGTGAATTCACAATTTTGAAAACGTTTTTCGGAAAACGTTTTAGCACAAAAAGAAGAACCCAGGTTTCTGGGTTCCTCTCTTCAAAAAATGAATGATTCACTATCGAACAATTATTGAGCTTCACCATTCCACAATTTAACGCGATTTTGGACAAGCTCGGTGTATTGTTGCTCCATTTTTTCTGCTCCGGCCTTGTTCACTTCTGCAATCATCGCATCGTAGATGCCGTCAAACTGATCCGGGGAACTGAGAATTGCCTCCGGAATTCGTTTACGGATAATATCCTGCGTTTTCTGGAAGATGACGTTGTAATCGGAGTCACCTGGCGTTGGCAAATTGTAAGCCGCTCCCCATGGCTTAACCGCGAACTCATCTTCACTTGGGTACAAGTCCTTCCAAGTTGTAACACCATATGCTTGCAGTGTTTCTTTCTCTGGCTCGGAATAAGCTGCTACGATCTGTTCAGGGAAATTCGTGGTGTAATAGTTATCCGTCGAATCTTTAACCCCGTCTCCATAGTGACCCGACATATTCGTGTAGAGACCAATTCCCGTCTCTTTTTGGAATACGGCAGCATTGTTTGTCTTTTGGTCCAGAACATCGGCAGGAATGACACGCTTGCCATCCTTCACTTCGTAGTGCTGGCCTTCAATTCCCCAGTTCATCAGCACTTGACCCTCTTCAGAAGCCAGGTAATCGAAGAATTTAATCGTACGGACCGGATCCGGATTCGTGGTTGTAATACCTACACCCCAGCCGGATACGAATCCCGTATCCTGGTAGGAATGGTCCTTGATGTCCTCAGACAGGGTCACCGGGAAGTGTGAATATGTCGCTTCAGGCTTGCCTGCTGCTTTCAATGCGTTTTCAGCATCGGAGTAGCCCCAATCCTGGTCAATTACACCAAGCACACGTCCACTTGCGATTTTGGATTTATACTGATCCGTTTTTTGTACGAAGCTGTCCTGATCAAGCAATCCCTCGTTGTACATTTTGTTCAACCAACGGAAGTACTCTTTTTCTTCCGGACGCTTGTAGTGAAGCATTGCTTCGTATGTTTCCGGATTGATGTAGTATTCACCGTCATCCGGTGCACCTGTTGCGAGGAAAGCCGGATTCGTTACCGTGATCATGATTCTCCAGTCATCCGCATCAAGTGTTAGCGGGATCGTTGGTTGTCCATCAATCGTCGGATGTTTCTCTTTGTATGCCTTCAGCACATTTTCGAAGTCCTCGAGTGTGCGTACCTCAGGGTAGCCAAGCTCTTTCAATACACGGTGCTGAATACCGAACCCGCCGCCTGCATCAAAGTACTTTTGGTCTACCGCGTAATACGTTGGCAGCACATAAATGGCCTGATCCTCATTACTGTATTTCAACCGGTCCATGTAATTACCATACAGCTTCTTCAGATTGGGAGCATACTGGTCAATCAGATCTGTCAGATCCAACATTGCTCCTGCATCCACCAGCTTGCTAAGCTCTCCTTTGGGTGACACGATGTCGGGATAATCCCCGCTCGCTGCCATTAAGGATATTTTGTCCTGACCACCGCTGACGGCAAATTCACCGTTAAGTGTTACTCCTGTTTTCTCCGTGATAACCTGGCCAACCTCATCCTTCATGCCATTCCAGTTTGGACTGGGATCGACGCTAAAAAAGCTGAATGTGAGCGGAGTCGTTTCACCACTTGTGTCTTTAAACGACGTTTCGCCGCCAGTTCCTCCACCGCCACAACCTGCGAGCAAAGACATCGCAAGTACAGGAGCCAGTGCCCCTTTCATTTTAAAACTTGCCATAATGGTAATCCTCCCTGTTTCATATGTCTGTCTTATCCGGGACTTTTTTGTCCCTGTCTATAGCTTCATGAATGCCGCTCCGCAGCCCTATACGGTGAGGCGCAAACCAATTGGTCACGCCTCGGGCATCTGATGCTTTTTTTTAGTTTACGGCTGCTCTTTTTGGCAGCTCTATAATGTTGATTATTATGCTTTTACTGCGCCCAGTGTCATACCACCTACGAAGTACTTTTGCAGGAATGGATATACAACCAGGATTGGAACGGTAACAACGATCGTAATGGCCATTTTGATGGATTCCGGTGAAATCTGCGTCATCTGCTGTGCCATGTCATTGGCATTCCGTCCAGCACCAGAACCTTGCTGTGTACTTTGCAGTACTTTCATCAACTCATACTGGAGTGTTGTGAGATGTGCCTTGGAACCGTTGTACAGATACGTATCAAACCATGCGTTCCATTGGCCTACGGCCAGGAACAATGCAATCGTTGCAAGAACCGGTTTACAGAGTGGCAGGATGATTTTGTAATAAATCTTAAAGTCATTGGCACCGTCCAGTTTCGCCGATTCTTGAAGCGCATACGGCAGTCCGTCAATAAAGGAACGAATAACGAATACGTTGAACGCACTGATCATGCCTGGCAATACATACACCCAGAACGTACCGATCAGGTTCAAGTCACGCATCAGGATGTAGACCGGAATCAGACCCCCGGAGAAATACATCGTAAGTGCAAGTGCAGTGGATACGAATTTTCTCAATTTGAAGTCCGGACGAGCCAGTGTAAAGGCAATCATCGAGGAACTGATCAGACCGAGCAGTGTACCTACAATCGTACGCATAATGGAAACCTGCAGACCTTGCAGCAGCCCGTCATATTGGAAGATCGTTTTGTAGTTTTCCAGTGTAAATTCCCGCGGCCACAAGTAAATTCCGCCACGTACCGTATCTGTTGAGTTATTCAAGGAGATCGCAAGCACGTTCAGGAATGGATACAGCGTCACGATCAGTACCAGCGCCATAGCAATGATATTGAATATATCGAACAGTTTATCGCCCCGTGTAGCATTGAATGATTTGTTCGCCATAGTGTTCCCCCCTCCCTACATGATGCTTTCTTTGGTGAATTTCTTAAACAACCCGTTCGCTGTAAACAGAAGGATGATACTGACAACGGAGTTGAATATACCTATCGCTGTACCGTATGAGAATCGTCCCATGTTCAAACCATAGTTGAGCGCATATAGATCAAGTACTTCGGAGTAGTCGGTCACCAAACTGTTACCAAGCAAGAACTGCTTCTCAAAACCGATACTGATCAAGTGTCCGATGGACATGATGAATAGCACGGAGATTGTAGTCCGAATACCTGGCAGTGTGATGTGCCACATCTGTCTCCAGCGGTTCGCACCGTCTACTCGGGAAGCTTCGTAAAGTTCCTGGTCAATACCGGTAATGGCCGCCAGATAGATGATGGCATTCCAGCCGGTTTCCTTCCACATATCTGAAGCGGTTACAATGTACCAGAACAGGTTCCCCTTCGCCATGAACTGGATTGGCTGATCGATAATATTCAGACCTACCAAAATGTCATTGATGATCCCGCCATCGGTGGAAAGCATCTTGGTAATAATCCCTGCAACTACGACCCAAGATACAAAGTGAGGCAGATATGATACCGTTTGCACCGCACGTTTGAAGAACATGCCTTTGAGCTCATTCAAGAGAATTGCAAAGAAAATCGGCACGACAAAACCGACAATCAGCCCCATCAAGCTCATTGCAAGCGTATTTCGAAGTACCAGATAGAACCGTTCATCGCTAAACAGCTCTACAAAGTGTTTAAAACCAACCCATTCTTGGTCGCTGAACGATCTGGCTGGTTTGAAATTTTGGAAAGCCATCGTCCATCCCCATAGCGGCAGATAGTTAAATACAAAAACCCAAACTACGAATGGCAGTGACATGAGATAGAGATACTTCTGCTGCTTGATGCTATCCCAAATTCCGTTCCGCCGTTTGTTCGTTGGCGGCTTGGGGTTACTGCTTCTTTTCGCGGAAGCGGATTTTTTTGTTAGCGTTTCCATCTCCGTTCCCCCTCCTCTGTTTTATAGATCAATCATAACTGATAGAGCGTTTTCAAAATACCATCTGGATTTTAGAGAAAATCATATAAAAATTAGATATCCACCCACAGAATTCGACATTATCTGCTCAAAATTAGGTATTTTAAAGCCTTTCATCTACAATTTACGCCATAAAAAGGTAAAGATAATCTAAAATGTTATTTTCTGAAAACGTTTTATAGAAATCGTTTACCTTCACTTTTAGAGAATAGAAAAAGGACCTGGTTTAGGTCCTCTCATTCATAATGTGAACTGAATGGTCTGCAGCTTGACGATGCCAAGCAATTCAGCTGCAGATATCGTGGCAACAGGATCGAATTGATCTCCCAGCAAGTACGCGACCATCTCCTGAAACAGGAAGGCCGCTTCAGGGCGCTTCATTAAGGAAACATTGGCAAACGGCAAAGATGATACTAGCAATTTCCCCCGCCCCACTCTGGCCTCAAAAGCATATGCCAATCGTTTCGCTCTGTGAAAATGATCAATTACTTCAATAGATGGACGTACTCCATGCAGCGAATCAAGGCATATCGCAGGAGTTCCATTCACCAGGTGGTACCAATGCCAATCCGAAGCCTGATCATGCGGGAAACGGCCCAGCAAAGGTACCTTTTCCTGCAAATTCATTCCCATTGTGGCTCCAGATTGTGTTGCAAACATGAGATAATTCCAGAATACAGGCAGATACTTGGTGTCTACAGCTTCATATAGCTCATCCGGTTTGACCTGAAGCCAGACACTGCCACCATTTATCAGATAATCAAGTACATTAGGTGTAAGTGAAGAGATGATTACCAAGTCTATCTGACTTTGGCTGATCAAGTCTTTCCCATCCAGATGGTCCACCTGGCGATGGTGGGAATCCAGTAAAAAGGGTTGCAGCTCCTCCACACAGTTCCAGATCCGATGAGATCGGTCGTGAGGATGATAGTGAGGAAATGACCAACCATACCAGACATTATCTGCAACGAGCTCCGAATGGCCCGATCTGATCTCAGCTTCAATGACAAAGGCAGCAGCCCCATGCTTAGGTGCCTGTACGGTCAGACGCCCAAGCGAAACAACGGAGCCGCAGCTGATATCTCCATGTGTCCACTCGCCCTCGTCCTCAATGATATTATTACGAATTAGCTTCCAATGGATCGAGGCATCGGCAATCGGCTTCTCTCCATAATGAGATATGCTGGCTTCAATATGGACGGGTTCCCCCGCATAGTAGGTCCGCTGTCTGCTACCCAGCAAGAGCACAATGCTTTCGTTAAACTGCTTGAATGCTGCTGGTTCCACTATTCCCTTGCTCTCCCAAAATACGTCCAGAACTCCCGTGGTCGCATGTCCTTGTCCAGGAAAGTCCCGGATATCAAGCAGTTGTATGCCCGCTGCATCTGGTGTACGGCGAACTCGCTCCATTGCTTCCTTTAACGACCGCATCAGATGTATGCCACTTGCGTGCTGAAAATCTTCCACATCATCCGCCAGGCCTCTGCGTGCAATTGACTCTTCGATGGATTCCAACCAGCTTGGGCGCAGGACGCCCGTGTACTTCTCCCGCTCCTGGGGGCGTACATACATGGTGAACTGTGCATGTTCATGCCCAACGACTGGATTGTTCGTAAGCCGGGTGACCTCATGGTAATCCAGCGTGGTGTCCGGTACGGCAGACAGCTCGGACTCCAGTGGAGGATGCCAGTTCAATGACTGAATATAAAAGTCAGCATTTCGGCCTTGAGCCGGCAGCTGACCAAAGCCCGTATTATCCGTATATAACCGGGTAGGGTCAAGAGAACGAGCGAGCTCTACCAAATCATTCAATTCAGGATGTCCGTTAGGCCCAATCAGTTCATTTCCCAAGGAAAACATGACAAAGGAAGGATGTGTGTGCAAGGAATGTAATAATCCTTTTAATTCCCGGGTTAAAAATAGCATGATCTCTGCCGGTGCCTTCACGTCACGATTCTCAAACCACCGTGACCAATGCGGAAGTTCCGCCTGGACAAGCATGCCTTCTTCATCTGCTGCCTCCCAGAACGGCCGGGGTGCACTCCAGCCATGCAGACGTACATGATTGAATCCGTAAGACTTTGCCGTACGGAACTGCTGTACATAATGCTGCTTGTCCCAGACCGGATAACCCGTTAACGGAAAAATGCAGCAATCCACGTATCCGCGCAAAAATACAGGCACACGGTTTAACTCAAGCTTTTTTCCATTTGCTTTGAAAAAACGCATGCCGAATGTCCGTTCCACCCGATCCAGCTCTCGTCCCTCATTCTGCAAGGAGACAGCGACCTGATATAACCTCGGAGATCTATCCGACCACAGGGCAATGTCCTTCTCTTGGCCAAGATCCAGATCCCACTGCTCCGTGCCATAACTCCCTTCGAATTGTTGGTCCTCATTCGGAAGAGACATCGAAGCGATGGAGCGGCTCTGCCTCGGAAGCCAGCTTCCATCAGGGTGCCTAATATCCACGTGAAGTTGACATGTGCTGGATAGGGTAGACTCGCTAGCGCTTACATTATATCGGATCGTTACGATCCCGTTCTCGGCGTCATGCTGGATATGCAATTGCTTGATTCGACAAGACGGTAGTCGATCCAGATAGGCTCCGCCTGTAATTCCACCCCACGCTGTAGCCGTGTGGATGGAATGAATATGACTTCCGGCCAAAGGCAGCTTCATCGTATTATCCACACGTAATTCCAGCTGGTTCTGCCCTCCTGAATGGAGTAGGGAGGTAATGTCCCATTCCTGCCCCACAAGCAGACTGTCACGCTGCCCGGCATGTTGTCCATTTACCCAGAGATCTGTTGTCCATCTGACTCCCTCAAGTCTCAATACATACTTGCAGTCCGGCTCTGACACTGGAAGATCTACTACGGCCCAGTACCAGGCAGCACCCTCGTATTCACGTATTTTGGTCCATGTATCCATCCTTAGATAATCCGGCTCGCTCCCATACCCCTGCTCTTCCCAGGAACCTGGAACCTGAATCGTTCCCC
This sequence comes from Paenibacillus sp. 7516, assembly GCF_002272715.1. Taxonomy (NCBI): domain Bacteria; kingdom Bacillati; phylum Bacillota; class Bacilli; order Caryophanales; family Paenibacillaceae; genus Paenibacillus; species Paenibacillus sp. 7516. Next base: position 96,486 of record NZ_NPBI01000036.1, on the reverse strand, counting down.
ATATGGATTCATCAGAAAGTGGCGGTCTCCCGCCATTGGCAGGGTCTGTTTCGAGACAGAACTTCCAGGTCCCCTTCAGGTCAAACGTATGGCGAACAGCTTTTATATCCGATGGTTTCATCTGATTGTCTCCTTGTCCGGAATTAGATACATCCAGTTTAAGACGTACATATGGAAGAACACCATTGCTTATATAAGGAAGAGGATGGACTATATCATGATGCAAATGAAGACTATGAAAAAGCCCGAAAACGTTTTATATCTAAAGAAAAGGAAATTAACATATAAAAGCAAGCTATTTTACCTGCGACTATACGCCGTCAGGCTCTTCTGGCTGGTCTTTAAATTGGGATCTGGCATGTTTGTATGCTGAAGGAGACTCTCCTACATATTTCTTGAATTTACCGTGAAAATAATCCACGTTAGCATACCCCACTCTTGCGGCGACCTGATGAACCTTTAACCCTTCATCAAGCAGTTCTTTCGCTTTTTCCATACGAACCTTGTCCAGGAATGCGTTGAAATACTCTCCTGTGTGGTTCTTGAACAGTTTGCCCAGATAACTGCTGTTATAGTTAAACACCTCAGCTAGAACCTCCAGCTTGAGATTCTCCCCGGGATTACGCCGAATAAAATCGATCATTTGTTTTAGTGCCGTATCTTTACTGCCACCGCCCATACGTTGAATAAGACGGCTTAGATGGCCTTCTGCCATCGCCTTCAGATCAGATACCGTTAATTGATGATATACTTCGTTGATCAGGACAGAATGTTCCTGCATGATTGACTGCATATGCTGGTTTGAGGCAGCCAGTTTGTTGATAGCCATGGAGAATACCTGAGAGAACGCTGTTTTGATTGCCTGCTCTGTCCGGTGGTAAGGGACAATTCGCTCTTCCATCTCACCCATCACCCGAATTACAGATTCCATGCTGCGTATGTCGAGCGCATAATACAGCTTGTCTGCCAGTTCCGATTCTTCAGGCTCAGCGCTTTCATCTTCGCCGATCATGGAAGCAACGGTTCCTTCAGCAGCAAGCTCTTCATTCCACAACATAATCCGTTGTTCGGTGAATAGAAAACGTTCTGCCAGCAGTCCGTTAGCCTGTTTATAGGATCTGACAATCTCGGAAGTGGTATTGGCCGGTTCGCCTGCTGCCCCGTACATCGTAATGTTCCATTCACCGAGGAGCCGCTTCAGCTCATCATATAGATGCTCGGCAGACGAAGCCGATGAGATCGGATCCTTGCACAATAAGGCAAGACCCGAATGATAGGAGAAGACGATTCCCCGATCCTTTTGATCAAAGGCCTCTGCCAGTTTGCGTTTAACTACACCTCCACGCTGTACATCAGGTGCAGTATGCATCTCTAACAGCACAACCTGATATTGCGGCCACTTCAATCCAAGGGCATCCTCATCAATGGGACCGACACCTTCCAGATTATCAAATAGAAGCGCTTCGATCTGATGCTCCCGATATGCCGTATCTTCACCTGCATGACGTGCCAGGGCCTCTTGCTCACGTGTAAGCACTGCAGCAATACGCTGAAGCTCACCAATAATCTCCTCTTCATCCACAGGCTTGAGCAAGTATCCATCCACACCAAAACTGATTGCTTTTTTGGCATAATCAAAATCGGCATAACCACTCAAAATTAAAAAATGTGATCCAGGATGCTGTTTCCGCACCTCTTCGATTACGTCCAGTCCAGTCATGCCCGGCATCCGGATATCGATAATGGTCAGATCAGGTTTGAGCTCATCAAATCGAGTAATGGCCTCCCGTCCACTGGCGGCGGTAGCGATCACCTCAAATCCATACTCGGCCCAATCAATGATCGTTGTCAGTCCCTCGCGTATGCTCGGTTCGTCATCCACCAAAAATACTTTATACATGCTGTTCCCCTCCTGAAGGTAAGTCAAAAGCAATCTCTGTTCCTTCCCCATATACACTCGTAATCTGCAATCCGTACGGTTCACCGTACGTCAGCGTTAACCGTTGATGCACGTTGCGCAAACCGATCCGGCTCTTCTCCTGCTCCTCCGGTCCACGGATAAATTGCATAACCTCTTCAAGACGCTCTGGTGTAATACCGGCACCATCATCCTTGACGCGAATCTGTACCACATCATTCACCAGACGAATATCTATATTTACATGGACCGTTCCCTCTTTATTTTCCAATCCATGCACAATGGCGTTCTCCACCAGAGGTTGAACGATCAAAGGCGGAATGTATATCTTCTCTGCTCCGGGATCGATATGAATCTGAAAGGCAAGCCGATCTCCGTATCGGAATTTCTGTATTTCCAGGTAGGAGCTTACCATCTCGAGCTCAGCCTGGAAGGTCGTTTTGCCACTCCCGATTTCAAGGCTCTTGCGCATCAGTTTGCCGAGCAGTCTGACGATATTCGCAATCTCGGCTTCCCCTTTAATATGAGCTTTCATGCGAATAGACTCCAGGGCGTTAAACAAAAAGTGAGGATTAATCTGACTCGCCATCATTTTTAGTTTAATCTCTTTCTGCGCGATTTCCAATTGGTTGTTCTGCTCGGTCGTTTCAACGACCTGAGTCATTAGTTCGTTTATGCTTTTGACCATGTAATTGAATTGTCTCGATAATTGTCCAATTTCATCGTCTCCGTCGATTCTGGACGTCACATTCAGATCCCCAAGGGCCAGCTTGTTCAGATGCTTGCTAAGACGAAGCAGCCTGTTCGAAGTAAGGAATGAAATAATATATACAAGTAAGAGTGCAATGATTAAGACCAGGGAGATAAAGAGCATACCGATCAGACTGATCGTATTCGCATCCTTGACGATATCTTTGGTCTCGAAGACGGAGATCACCTTCAAGCTGTTCATACTCGACACAGGGCGCAGCTCATCGATAACGATATTGGACGGCTCTCCCTGAAAATCAGCTTCCAGTGTTCCCTTGGCCTGATTCTGTAAATCGACGCCGAAATCCAGCTCGTCCAGCGTTTTGCCAACCAGATCCGTATTTTTGGCAGCCACAACATAACCCTGCTCATCTGCAATCAGCGTTTCAAAGGGTTCTTGTCGAAGCAACTCGTTGAGCTCATCCTGATTGATTTCAATCAGCAGTACTCCCTCGGTGCGATATTCAGGAAAAGGCACTTTGCGCACCAGGCTGAGTTTGTGAACCGGATTATCTTCCTTGTCCGGAATGTAGAACCATCCTGTGTTCGTCGATAACAGCGCTTTTTGATACCAGTAGCTTTCCTTCGTCTGCTCGTTCAACGGGATAAACTCCAGATTATTGATCAAGGTGGGGTTATCGGAATAAAAACGAATGCCTGCCACCTCACGGTATTGTCGCTTGTATTCCTGAAAATCCTTATAGGCCAAATAAGCAGAAGTCAATTCCATTACGCTGGAATAGCGCTTGTTCACAATCTCCTTCAGTTCGTTGTTGAACATCAGAATATCGGAAATATCCGTCGGCACACGCAGCAATGTGGCTGTCTGGCTCTTGATCTTGTCCACGTTGTTGATCGTCTGCCCGATCGCATTATCCAGTGCCTGCTGCCGGAAATACCCGGTCACGGCAAGACCAATGATCAGAACGGGAATCATGACCACAAGTACATAGGAAATCAGCAGTTTATGCTTCAGTTTGAGATTGTTCGATACACGTATAAACCTTCTTAACATATCTGCACCTTCCATTGTCTATATAAGCGCTTACATATAAATGGCAAAATCAACTAATTCCTGCATTTCCACTTATCATACCATACAACCCGTATAAGCTCTTCTATTTCCAGGTTTGTGATCTCGGCAATTATTCCCTTAGATTAGCATACATTCCTGCTCAATTGCAGTGACCAAATGATGTATTCACCATACAAAAGTAATAAAAAGGCCGCCATGGGCATGGCGGCCGGGTTTGCAGACATGCTGCATCGCAAACAGATGGCGATATGAACGTGAGACCCTTTTGCTGAAGCTATTGATCAATTAAGGACGGGGTGTCTCTACCCCATTCAGAATCAGTTTAGGATGAATATCCGCGCTCAATGAAGCCGATACAGCGCAGTATTTTTCTTCAGCCATTTGGATGGCTTTCCAGATGCGATAATCCGGGATATCTCCGTCGACTTTGAAGATCAGGTCAATGGACGTAAAACCTTTGGGCATCCCTTCACTGCGTGTACCCTGAGCTACAATCTCAATTCCAGTGATTTTGTCCAGGAAGGCATCCAAAATCATCGTAATATCGATCCCCATGCATCCTCCAAGGCCTGCAAGCAACAGTTCCATCGGTGTAGCACCCTTGCTGTCACCACCATAAGCAGCCGTGGCATCCATGCCTACAGCATAACCAGAGGGTCCTTCGGAAGTAAACGCGCGTTTGCCTTTCCATACGGTTGTTACATTCATATTGTTAATCCTTCTTTCTTAAAATGGTTTACAATCTGCACATATCTGTGAATACTTAGAATTCAGTAATTTGCTGCAAAAATCTTCGTGTTCGTTCCTGTTCCGGATGTTCGAAAAACGCCTGTGGACTGGCTTCTTCCACGATCGAACCGTCTGCCATAAAAACGATCTTATTGGCCACATTCCGGGCAAACTTCAATTCATGCGTGACCACCAGCATCGTCATGCCTTCCTGTGCCAGCTCCTTCATGACCGAAAGAACCTCGCCTACAAGTTCGGGGTCAAGGGCTGAAGTCGGCTCATCGAACAGCATCACTTTCGGTTCCATGGCAAGTGCACGAGCAATCGCAACCCGCTGCTGTTGTCCACCTGACAGGCGGGATGGATAAGCATCCTGCTTGTCCGACAGTCCTACACGATCCAGCAGAATGCGGCCGCGTTCGGCCGCTTCGTCGCGCTTGATTTTCTTCACGGTCACGAGGCCTTCCATCACATTTCCCAGTACCGTTTTGTGCGGATACAGGTTGAATTGCTGAAACACCATGCCAGTCTGACGGCGGATCTCAAGCACCCGTGAGCGCTGAACTCGCAGCGGATCATTGCTGTCTACGATGATGCCGTTCACTTCGATCTTTCCGCCAGATAGTTCCTCAAGTCCATTCAGACAGCGAAGCAGCGTGCTTTTGCCGGAACCACTCGGTCCTAGCAGGACTACGATATCTTTTTCATTCACGTGCAGGTCAATATTCGTAAGTACTTCATGATTTCCAAAATGTTTCTTTAGTCCTGTCGTTGTAATCATCGGTTCTCTCCCTCCATCAGTAAGCCCGGGCCAACCGGCGCTCCACTTGTTCCAGAATGGCCGAGAAGCCGATACTCATAATCCAGTAGATCACCCCGATAGCGAGATAAAACGGCATGTTTAAAGCATATTGGGATACCAGCAGCTGTGCTGAGCGCAGAAGCTCCGTTACACCGATCGTTGCCACAAGTGATGTTTCCTTCAGCATACCAATAAAGGTATTCCCCATCGGTGGAATGGCAATGCGAACTGCCTGCGGGAATATAATCCGTCTCATCGTCTGAAAAGGGGTCATCCCCGTTGCATAAGCAGCTTCTGTCTGCCCTTTCGGCACAGCCTGAATGGCGCCCCTGAATGTCTCAGACAGGAACGCACCTGCATTCAAACTGAGTCCAAAACATGCTGCTGTGAGCGATCCCAGGGTTACGCCATAATCGACCAATCCATAATAGATAACAAATAATTGCACCAATAGCGGGGTTCCCCGCATGATGGATACATAGAATCTTGCGATCATCCGAAGCCATAGCGGGCCTTTCAGTCGGACAACAGCAACAATCACACCGATCAAAAATGCAAAAAACATTGAGATTATGGTCACATAAAGCGTGTAATAAGCCCCCTTCAAAAAGAAGGGGATATTTTCAAATACCAGTTCCATGGATCAAACTTCCCTTCGCCTTGCCGGTCATTATTGCGCAGGCTCTTCACCAAACCATTTTTTGAAAATGGTATTGTACGTGCCATCATCCTTCATGCCTTGAAGAGCTTCGTTCAGCGCTGCAACAAGTTCCGGATTATTTTTCCGAACAGCAATACCGGCTTGGTCACTCTTGATCGGTTCACCTACAGCCTTAATCTTGAATCCGTTGGAATCAATAATGGGTTTAAGTGCGTATAGGTTGTTGATTGTTGCATCAATGCGTCCTGCGTCCAGATCTTTAAGCGATGTGATGACATCGTCATACGTCTTAATGGTGAAGTCTCCCACTTTCGGCAGCACTTCATTACGCAGATAAGTTTCATCATTTGTGCCCAGACCTACACCAATCGTTTTTCCTTTGAAATCTTCAAGTTTGGTAATATCGTTATTATCGTTTTTCACAATGATTTTGACTTGGTTTGTGATATACCCTTCACTGAAATCGAGCGCCTGTTTCCGTTCATCAGTGATCGTCATCTGGCTGATAATAGCATCAATCTTTTTCGATTGCAGGCTTGGTGTCAGGCCCGAGAATTCCTGGGAGACAAATTCAACTTCAACCCCGAGGCGCTTGGCAACCTCACGTGCGATATCTGCATCAAAACCATCCATCTCCTTGTTGTCATTCAGGAAGTTGTATGGACGGTATGTACCCATCATCCCTACTTTCATGGTGCCCGCTGACTTAATCTGTTCTAATTCATTACTTGCTTGTGCTCCATTACTGCTGCCATTGTCGGTTGTTTTGCTTCCACATGCACTTACAACCAGTACAACCATAAGCATAATTGCCGTCAGCATCCAACTTTTGCGCATCTTTTGGCCGTTACTTGGTGTTCCATTATTCATCATGTTAACTTCCTCTCATTCATGTGGTTAATAGTTGTATCCATTATTCCCTGCTTCTGTCTCAATCATGTAAAAAAGCCCTCGGTACAGGCACATCATTACGTGCCCAGCAAACCGTAAAATTCAAAGCTGGATGCTTCCGCAGCGAGCGATTCAGCTGTCCTAGCCGATATGTCCTCATGCAGCTCCGCAGAACCAAACAGCCAGCGAGAGATCATGCCTTCGATCATGCTCACCAGTAGAGCAGCCCGTACAGGCACATCCATCGAAGATGGCAGCATGCCAAGTTCAATGGCACGTTCCATGTTATGGCGGAACGCTGACTCCACAGCACCACGTGTCTCCTCGACCAGACGACGTACCGATTCTTCGGTCACGATACCTTTCAGCAGCAGCTCCATAAAGTAGCGGTTGTCTGCCGCAAAAGAGAACAAGCTGATGAACAATCGCTCTGACGCCTTGACCATATCCTCAACCGATCCTGCATCCTTGCGATAACCCTGACCGATAGCTTCAAGCAGTTTCTCTCTGCCTGTTAACACAATCTCTTCAGCGATGGCTTCCTTACTCTTGAAATGCCAATAAAACGTCCCTTGAGCTACACCAGCTTCACGAACGATATCCGATATCTTGGTCTGGTGATACCCATGAGTCGCAAATCGCTGCATCGCAATACGTATAATCTGATCCCGTCGTTCTTCTCCGGGTTCCTTATCATTTACTTTGGACATTTCAATACCCTCCCGATTGATCAGTCAGTCAGTTAACTATATCCTATGGGATAACTAGGTTTTTGTCAATATGGTTTTAAACAATCAATTCAATGCATAAGTTGAAGTTGGACACGTTTCTGATCATAATAGATGATAGCCTTGTTCTGCTGAACAAGCATTGTCAGTCAAGCAGAGCAGACCACCTTCTGCATCTGCATTTCAAGGAGGAAGAGCATTGGACATTTTATCATCCATTATTATGGGCATCATCGAAGGTTTGACTGAGTTTTTGCCCGTGTCCTCAACCGGACACATGATTCTGACCGCCCACTTGCTGGGATTATCGGAGGACAACGAGTCAGTCAAAACGTTTGAAGTGGTTGTTCAGCTCGGTGCTGTACTTGCTGTCGTTGTGCTCTATTGGAACAAATTCATTGATATGTTCCGCTTCACCGGAGGCAAAAGGAGCTACTCCCAACGTCTGAATCTTGTACATATCTTTTTGGCGATGGTACCGGCTGTAGTCATTGGACTTGTTTTCCGCGACTGGATCAAGGCACATCTATTTGGGCCAGAGACCGTATTGTACAGTTTGGTCATCGGTGGGATCTTGATGATTGTAGCTGAGCGCTGGAGCCACCGCAGTGATCGAATCACAACACATGATGTGGACGATATTACGTATACACAGGCATTTGTCGTGGGACTTTTTCAGATTTTGGCATTGTGGCCAGGTTTCTCGCGTTCCGGTTCAACGATCTCTGGTGGATTGTTCGCAGGGGTAAGCCGTGTTGCTGCTGCTGAATTTACCTTCCTGGTGTCCGTTCCCATCATGATAGGAGCCACAGGATACGACCTCTACAAGAGCATCGATCACCTGAACGGTAGCGACTTCCCTATCTTTGCAATAGGATTTATCGCTGCATTTATCGTAGCGATGCTTGCCATTAAGACATTCTTGTCCATTTTGAAAAAGCTCAGCCTGACCGTCTTTGCGATCTATCGCTTTGTACTGGCAGCCGTATTCTTTTTCATTTTGATGATGTAGTTACCGTAAAAAATAATTTTAAAAAGGCGACATCGGTTCCTACCGGAATCGATGTCGCCTTCTTCATATCCTTATACTTTGGATTCAAGCGTCTCCAGGTACTCGGAGATTTGTGTAGGCGTTTTTGCCCATTTGCTATGCAGGTGGGCAATCTTCTTGCCGTTCTGGAACACGAGCAAACTTGGAATGCCGCGTACCGCATTTTCCTCAGCAAGCGGTTGGAATTCCTCCGCATCCATTGCATAGAAGGTTTTGTCCGAGTGCTGATCGATGACTGCGCCAATAAAACGGTCGAGGTTTTTGCAGTCCGGGCACCAGTTTGTATCGAATTTGATGACGGTCAGCCCGTCTGAATTAATGGTATCACGGTATTGTTGTTCACTTTGAATTCTTTCCATATGTCTTCTCTCCCTTGTAAAAATCTTAATGGTTGACCTCTATTGTACCTCTAATAGTTACAATTGCAATAGGCAGACTGGATGTTCATCGGTGCTGCTTGTACTGATTGGCCGGATAATGCTCCCTTATTTCTTGAATTTCCGCATCCGTAAGAGGTGCAGATGCCGCAGCCTCAATATTGTGCAGCAGCTGTGTTCGGGAGCTTGCTCCAGGGACGACGGCAGCCACTGCTGGATGGGACAAGGCGTATCGGATCGCAGTTTGCGCCATGCTCCGCTCGTCGGTAACGAGGCGGCTCAAGCCTTCACGAATGGCAAGCAGCTGATCCGGCGTATAATCCAGATAACCCTTCTCTACCTTGGAAGCACCGGAATCCGCGAGTACTCCGCTGGCAACAGGTCCGCGGGCAATGACGCTGATCCCCTTTTGTTCAAGCAAGGGCAGCACTTCCTCCTCTGCCCGGCGATCCACGACGCTGTATTGATTCATAACACTGGCAATGGATGATCTTCTTACATACTCCCGAATTACATTAGGTCGTATGGACGATATGCCATAATACCGAATCAGCCCTTCCTGCTTCAGCTCCTCGAAAGCTTCAATCGTCTCTTCAATCGGATCATCCAATGTACCGCCATGCAGCTGATACAGGTCGATGTAATCCGTTTGGAGTCGTCTGAGGCTATCATGGACAGCTTGCTTGATATACGCTTTGGACGGATCCCATGACCAGCCCTCTTTCCCTGGCAAACGGCGGTTGCCCACCTTCGTTGCCAGGATCACCTGCTCACGGCGTCCCTGGATTGCTTTTCCTACAATTTCCTCATTACGTCCTGCATCATACAGGTCAGCTGTATCCAGCAGATTGACGCCGCGGTCCAGTGCCTCATGAATCAGATTTATGGCGGGCTCTATTTCGGTTCCGAGCGACATGCAGCCCAGTCCTATTTCTCCGACGTACAGTTCAGATGAGCCCAGACGGTTTTTCTTCATGTGTGTACATCCCCTTTCATACGTTCTGCAAGTATCCATTGTATCATTCTTCCTGGTAAAAATCGCATCTGAGGATGCAATGGGAATAAACACAGAAAAGCCCGGAACTTGAAGTGCTCCGGGCCTCGCTAATGTACTCACAACGTGAGTCTAATTGATGTCTACTCGCTGTACTTTTTTGCTACCATTTGAAGAATTTGAGCCTTTCATCATGCCGGAAACCGTTGAAAACAGTTTATCTCTGGCCTGCTTGTTCCTCATCAGATAGGTTACGCCTGCACCAATGGCCGTCATTATAATTCCGCTTTTTTTAGACATGTGTTTCTCCTCCTTAAGGGATTGATGTACATCGTGTCTTGCTTGAAATTTACCCTTTGTGAGGAAAACGAAACGGCTATGTCACGCCAGTCATATCTCCTGAGAGATGATGCAGGAAAACCTCCTGAATGCCGGCAGCCAAATTGATAACATAAAAAATGACCCCTAAAAATCAGAGGTCACTTTATTATATCTTTAACTTGAGATCAATCTGACGGAGGTGCAACATGGGTCATTTCTTCATGTTTGTACGTCGAACCATCTGCAGTCAGGTAGAAATGTCCGATGGGATGCAAATTTTCATCCAGCTCATAGACAAGGGGGATGCCTGTAGGAATGTTGAGAGCCATGACATCGGCTTCCGACATCTCATCCAAATGCATAACGAGTGAACGAAGTGTATTCCCGTGCGCAGAGATCAGTACCCTTTTCCCGGCTGACACCATGGGTTTGATCTCGCTGTTCCAGTACTCCAGCACCCGCTTGGACGTATCCATCAAGTTCTCGGTACGAGGGATGGTACAACCCAGACGCTTGTACTTGTCCACATCCTGCACATAACGATCATCCGTCTCATCCAGCGGCGGCGGAGATACGCTAACAGATCGTCTCCACTCCATTACCTGGTCTTCTCCGTATTTGACTGCAGTCTGCTGCTTATTCAAGCCCTGCAGAGCACCGTAATGACGTTCATTAAGCTTCCATGTCTTTGAGATCGGAATCCACATCCGGTCCATCTCATCAAGCGCAATGTCCAGTGTTCGAATGGAACGTTTAAGTACCGAAGCATATGCATAGTCAAAATCAAAACCCTGTTCCTTTAAGATTTTGCCAGCTTTGCGGGCTTCACCGTATCCGTCCTTGGTCAGGTCTACATCAGTCCAGCCTGTAAATCGGTTCTCTACATTCCACATACTCTGTCCATGACGAATTAATACCACTCTGTACATTGCCGTACCTCCTTCCTCGAAATCATTACCCGCATGTGCGGCGAGATATGCCTCAGAACATGAACTACATTAATAGTATGGAGCCATCATCAGGTAAACGACTACCCCTGTGGAACTAACATACAGCCAGATCGGCATCGTCCAGCGCGCAATTTTGCGGTGTTTCTTCAATTGGTTTGTCCAGCCCCACACGAGCGTGAACAAAGCCAGCGGCACAATGATGGCTGCAAGAACACTGTGAGTAATCAAAATAAAGAAATAAATGGAGCGAACAATGCCTTCCCCGCCGTATTTGGACGTTTCCGGAGAGAGATAGTGAAACGACAAATACGTGACAAGAAACAGCAATGTTGTTGAGAACGCAGCAAGAATAAACCGTTTATGGAGCTTTACGTTCTTTTTGATAATAGCAATCAGCGCGGCCAGCAGGAAAATGAAAGTGAAACTGTTAAACACCGCATTGAACCGCGGCAGCACCGTGATATCAAAGGCGACATCCCCTTTGTATCCGATCGAAGGTGCGAAGAACAACAATAAAATAATGACATTGGCAAGAATGGAAATGGTAATAATGATACCTGCAAAATTTTTATTACTTGTCGGGGCGGCCGAATTGGATTGCATATTCGAATCCCCTTTGTTATGTTTGCCCAAAGCAAAATCCTCCTCATATGCTAACTTCTATGTTCTATGTCATTATATCTCGCGGCCTGTCCCCTGTTAAGTGACAACACTCTGAACAAAAAGCTTCCGATCCCATATAAAATGCCCTTAACAGTTTGTTTTCATCCGAATGCCGGCAGTCATCGGTTTACCCAAAACAGAGTTTATGGTATAATTAAATTAAATAATCACATACGCGTTGAAATCGGAGGAGCCTGTCACCAAGGGCCCCTCCTTGTCTTTTTATGGCATATTAGGGCACTGTTATTTGCGCCTTTCTATGCCATTTTTTTGTGTCATGACAATGGAATCAAGTGCTCTTGGTGAGGAAATCCTATAGACGCTACTGTTGGAGAGGAGTGCACTTATGGAATTTGTTTTGGTACTTGCATTAATTTTGATTTTCACCAAACTGGCTGGGGACCTGTCCGTTAGACTCGGTCAACCATCCGTATTGGGTAAGCTGATTGTAGGTGTTGTTCTTGGACCTGCCATTCTGGGTTGGGTCCAACAAACTGATTTCGTTCATTATATGGCGGAGATTGGTGTACTTCTGTTAATGTTCATTGCCGGTCTTGAGACGGACCTCGAGCAACTGAAGAAAAACTGGAAGGCAGCTTTCGCTGTTGCCGTTGGAGGTATTATTCTTCCATTTATCGGAGGTTACGGTTCTGCCATTGCCTTTGGCATGTCTCAGACTCACGCTCTTTTCTTCGGACTTCTGTTCTGTGCTACGTCGGTGAGTATTTCGGTCCAGACACTCAAGGATATGGATCAGCTCAGTTCGCGTGAAGGTACTACAATTCTCGGTGCAGCTGTAGTTGATGACGTTCTGGTTGTTGTCCTGCTCGCAGTTATGATGAGCTTGCTCGGAACAGGTGCAGGTGACACGTCAATCAGTCTGCTTATTGGTAAAAAATTGTTATTCTTTGTTATTATTATTGCTGCAGGCTGGTTCCTTGTCCCTCGAATCATGAAGTGGATGGCACCTCTCAAAGTTACAGAGACTGTCATTACTACAGGATTAATCATCTGTTTCGGATTTTCCTATTTCGCAGAATGGATGGGTGTTGCGGGGATTATTGGTGCATTTGCCGCTGGTATTGCTATTTCCCAAACCACTTTCAAACATGAAGTTGAAAGCAAAGTTGAGCCGATTGCCTACAGTATTTTTGTGCCCGTATTCTTTGTGAGTATCGGACTCAATGTTACGTTTGACGGTGTCGGTTCCCAAATCTGGTTTATCATTGCTATCAGCTTAATTGCGATTGTGACAAAGCTGCTTGGTGGCGGAGCCGGCGCACGACTTACCGGATTTGATCGGGTTTCATCTCTAGCCATTGGTTCAGGGATGATATCCAGAGGAGAGGTTGCATTGATTATTGCTTCAACCGGACTCGCTTCCGGCTTGCTCGATCCTGAATATTTTACCAGTGTTGTCATCATGGTTATCGTAACTACACTTGTTACACCACCATTGCTCAAAATAACTTTTGCTCGCAAAAAGGGTGAAAATCGTATTGAACAAGGGATTGAGAAAGCCCATCTAAACGGATAGTACATTTAAACAAATGGATCGTAGAAATAGATATGGACACAAAATAGGAGGATGTATTGCGTTGGATCAACGACTGCAGTATTTTCCAACAGTAGTACTTCGGAATGACTATCTTTTACAATATTGAATATTGAAATAGTCCAGTTTCTATCGTTATACTTGTCTTTAATAAAGAAAATTAGGCCGTGAAGCACACACGCCGCTTTGACACATTTTCACCTTTAATCCAAAAAGGAGGGAAATGTTCAGAGCGGCTTTTGCATTTTATAATACTTCTTCAACCTACATAAGGAGGAAATGATTAAGATGGGTATTGAATTTGATCAGGCTTACGAAGAATGGATGAACTCTCTTTTAGAGAAGGAACGTAATCATTGAGTGCGTTCAAGAATAGAAACCTGCGATTCACGGATCAGCATGCCCGCCGAGTGCTTCGCAGTTTAACAGAACAACAATTATTGCATGTGGCTAGTGGCAAACAACGGTATCGGACCTATTACGGCTATAACTTCACTTATTCATGAGATAAGGATAATGAGGTTCTTTAGAATTTTTATATGGCTAATATTTTTTTGATAAACACACTCCAGTTCGTTACATTTGCAGCTAGGTGACTTCCGTCGGAGGTGATATAAAACATCTAGAAAAACAAAAAAAGACCGCTCCATTTACAAGAGGTCTTTATCCTCAACCCGAAACAACAGGTTGTCCCAATTTAAGTTAACACACCAACGTAGAAACCGATCGTTATAAACACGACGCACCATATGAATGCCCCGATCCCGGAGATCACTACATATTTTCCGATGGCCATGCGGCTGATGCCGGAGAAGCAGCACATCAGATGACGAATGCCAGGAATAAAGTAGCCGAGGATAATGGACCAGTACCCATATTTCAGGAACCAGCCCTCTACCCTCCCCAGCCGTTTGGGGTTCACCCCTACCCACTTGCCATACTTTACAACGAGGGGTCTGCCCGCCTTCTTGCCAATCGCGTAGCTGAGCAGTCCTCCCGTAAATGCGCCACCAAAGCTGACAATGATCGAAACGGAATAGTTCAGGACCGAGATGGAGGCAAGATAACCGACAAAGGTCATCATCACCTCATCCGGAATGGGCATGCCGATGACACCCAGAGCGAGCAATCCGTAGATTGCAAAATATCCATATTGACCAATAAACTCTTTAGCAATTTCCATGACTGACTCGCTCCTTATTTCGGTTCCACGACGTCCTTCTCATGAGGCGCCAACACCTGTTTCAGAGATGGGAATCGAATTTGGCTGACCATTAGACCGGATAATACAACGATAACAAGATAAGCTACACCGTGGGTGAAATAAGGACTCCAGAGCGCGAAAAAGGACATCAGTCCGCCTGCAAACGTAATTGGCATTCCTACAAAACCTACACTTGCTGTCTTCTGACAATTGTAACGAGCGAGGCGCAAGGCGCCACATACCGGAAACAATGCCGTCAATGCCATGCCAAGCACACTGACCTCGTTCATGGAATTCAGATACAGAATCAGCACCGGGGCTGTTCCGAAGGAAATGACATCAGCCAGAGAATCCAGCGCCTTGCCGAACTCTCCCTCACAATGCAATTTTCGTGCGGCAAAGCCGTCAAACAGATCAAAGAACATGGCAACCCAAATCATTGTCACGGCCAGTGCGAACTCGCCATGAATGGCCATTATGACAGCGAGCATGCCAGAAGTTAAATTGCCCAATGTTAAAATGGACGGTAAAGATTTCATAAGACTTGACTCCCTTTCGTACTAAGCATTAGGAAAAATAATATAAAAGCGGACTCCGTCCGGCGTGTTCTCCACTCCATAACTGCATCCGTGCAGATCAAGAATCTGCTTCGCGATGGCCAGGCCCAGGCCTGTTCCTCCCATTTTGCGATTCCGTGATCGTTCTACCCGATAAAATCTCTCCCAGATATACTGGCGTTCAGCTTCCGAGATCCCTTCGCCTTTATTTTCGATGGAGATTCTTACCTGCCCTTCCAGTCTGCTGATCTCTATCATTATATCGGTCTGCGGCAGCGCATGACGTATAGCATTCATCATCATGTTATAGATCACTTGCTCCAGCTTACTTCGATCTCCTTCAACGGTCTGCTCTGTGGTGGAGACAAGCACGATTTCGAGGCCTTTTTCCTTCAGCTGCGGGCCGAGACGCCCGGCAATCTCCTCGATCATGTCTCCAAGGACAACTGCACCGGTATTTAGCTTGATCGCCTGGGATTCCAACCTAACGAGATCCAGCATTTCTTCAACCATCGTCTCCATTTTGACCGCTTCATCCGCAATGATCTCAATGTAACGCTCCCGCTTGTTCTCGCTGACTCCATCCTTCAGCCCTTCGGAATATCCCTTGATGATACTGATAGGCGTTTTGAGTTCATGCGATGCATCGGCAAAAAATTCACGCTGCCGCTGTTCGATCCGCTGCTTCATCTCCATATCGGTCCGCATTTGACGATTCGCCTGTCTGAGTTCCTCCAGCGTCTGCCCCAATGTGGTGGACAGAGCGTTCAGGCTATCGGACAAGCTGCCAATTTCATCATTGCGTTTGATCGGTGATTTCACGGAGAAATCAAGCGTCGACATCTTTTTGGCCACATGGTTCAAGGCCAGTAAGGGTTTTGTGACAATTCTGGACAATAACAGGGAAAGAAACAGAATCAGTACAAATGCACCCATACCAAAATATGCATAGAACAAACGTGTTGCTTCATTCGCTTCCCTCATCTCCTGCAGAGAAGTCAGGGAAAAAATAAGCTGCTGCTGCGGCCCGTTTTTGTGGACCGGAGCAATGGTAATCACATTCCGAACACCACTCCAGCTATCCGTCCATTCTTCATTAAGCATCTTGCCACTCGCCAAACTGAGCTGGTCCTCCGTTGAGAGTGGGAAGCGGCTGTCCAGTGCCTGCACAAGCAATCCCTGACGCTGACTCCATGTTCCCAAATTGGGAAGTACCACTTCCGTCAATACGCCAGACCATTCCTGAACCGGCTCAGAGAGCTCCTGAAAATCCTCCGTACCTCGCGCGGCAGAATTGTTGTCCTGGATTTTTAACGGATAGACCATCGGTTCGTTCAACCCGCTGGCCGGACCTGTGACGGTCAATTCCTGGCCATATTTCAGATGAGTGGCAATCCAGCCCGCGTTCTCACTATTGATGAACAGGGATAGGGAGACCTTCACCTGACTGCCATCCTCGCGAAGCAGGGTAATATGAAACGGATCGTTGACCAGTTTGCCCGTGCTTGTCAAAATCACTAGATGCGACTGATTCTGACGCATGAACTTCCCGGTTTCCTTGGCCAGTTGTATACTATCCCAATGCCCTCTGGAATACTGCTGTTCAAATTTGGCCAGTTTTTTCTTCATGCTGCTGATCTTCTGATGCTGGTAAAAGTCCGGGAACCAGACCAACTGTGCAGTCACTGATGTTCCATATAAGAGGAGCAGAAAACCGGCCATAACCAGAAATAGCTTCATCGTTACGCCATTACGTCTCATGCCTCAGCCTCGAATCGATATCCCGTGCCAATAACTGTCCGGATACACTTGGCTTCATCCCCTAGTTTGCTGCGCAGCTTCTTAATGTGCGTATCCACAACGCGGGAATCACCATCAAAGTCATATCCCCAGACCCGATTAAGGATCGCATCCCGGGATAGAACGATTCCCTGATTGCGTGCCAGGTAGAGCAGCAACTCATATTCTTTGGGAGCAAGCTCTACCTCCATTCCATTCATCTCCAGTCGTCTCGCCCAAGGATCAAGCAATGCGTGGCCAAACCGGATCACACCCTGTTCCCTGCTGATTGCACCTTCGACTCGCTTCATTAATGTCTCCGCACGCGCAACCAGCACACGAGGGCTGAACGGCTTCGTTACATAGTCATCGACACCAAGGTTAAATCCGTGGATCTTATCATCATCTTCAGACCTTGCGGTCAGCATTATAATAGGTACGGTGGATTGAGACCGAATATGCTCACAGAGCGTCCATCCATCCATTTCAGGCATCAGCACATCCAGAATGACCAGATCCACTTCATGCAGATCCAGCAGTTGGAGTGCTTCAATTCCATGCTCCGCCTCGATTACATTCCATTGTTCCTTTATAAAATAATCGGCCACAATTTCACGAATGCGGCTTTCGTCTTCCACGAGAAGCACTGTTCTCACCATGGCCGACTCTCCTTTTATCTTTCTTCTGTTAACATACCGATTCCATGTGTCGTTCGTGTGTCCATCCATGTTCTGGAATGAACTCCATGTTATATACGATTAATACCCCATATAAGTTACTAAATTCGCAGCAATCCACACAAAAAGGCGGTTGCCAACGAGCCACCTTCGCCCATTGACAACCACCCTTCAGCTGAATCCAAGTTCTCTTTCCCGGTATCGCTTACCGCACCCGCTATTAGCGTTGCTGCTCCAAGCGGTGTGCCGCGTGCAACGTCGGGCCAACAAAACGATTAAGCGGGAATCCGCCAGCAATCGCTTGAGTAATGAAGGCTTTGCCTTCACGTACAGCCTCTTTTACAGACAAACCGCGCGCCAAACCAGCGGTAATCGCTGCAGAGGTTGTACAACCCGCCCCATGCGTATAACCGGAACCAACAACATCGGCTTCATACCATTCGTAGTTTTTGCCATCATAGAGAAGATCCATCGCTTTGCCTGGGGTAATGACGCCTCTGTCCTTGATCAGGACATGCTTCGCCCCATGGTTGTGAATTACAGCAGCTGCTGCTTCCATCTGTTCCTTGGAACGGATCGGTCCGCTCTTGGCCAGTTGGGAAGCTTCAAACAGGTTTGGAGTAACAAGGTCAGCACCCGGCAGCAAAAATTCAATCATTGCTTCCGTATTCTCAGGCTGCAGCACCTCATCTGTACCTTTGCAGACCATTACCGGATCGATTACGATCTGCGGCAGACCGCTGCGGCGAACATGCTTCGCTACCAGTTCAATAATATCTACGGAACCCAGCATTCCCGTCTTCATCGCATCAAAACCAATTCCGTCCAGAACGGTACGGAGCTGTGCTTCCACTACATCCAGAGCCACAGGGAAAACCTGGTGGTCCCATGTTTCAGGCTCCATCGCCACAACCGTAGTCAGAACGGTCATCCCGTACACACCAAGCTCCTGGAATGTTTTCAAATCAGCTTGAATTCCTGCACCGCCGCTTGTATCCGAGCCGGCTATTGTCAATGTTTTTGGAATCGTCATGGTAGTCGCATTCTCCTTCATGTTTCAGTTGACATTATCCTATCCCTTGTACGAGCGGATGTCAATGGCATCTGAAGCCATACGAAGCATGGTTTTGCGAGCACTTTAGTTCACATCTTTTGTCTCCAGCCGAACCATGGACAGGGAAGCAATCCAAAGGCCGATGGCGCCCAGAGTTAATGGAATCACGATAATGGAATTGATGGAAACGCTTGGTCCATTCACGCCGGAACACACTGCGAAAACCAGGAAAATAGACGACACCATGGTTGCCGTGACCGAGTGCTTTCGCATGCCGAACAATAGTGGAATCAATGCCATTGCAGCAGCAGACAGCGAACTAATCGTATATTTGATCAGCAATTGAAGTGCTTGATTACCCGTCAGCTCATCGGCAATAAAGGGATAAAAGTGATCTGTTGTCAGCAGGATTGCTCCCATCAGCAAATTGGTAAACATAATCATGAAAAAGGTAAACGCAAATACGATAATCAGCTTGGCTGCAATAATTTTGTGACGTTTTATTGGATAGGTAAACATCACATTCATCGTTTTGTTTCTATATTCGCTAATAATCAGCTTCGATATCAGTGCCCCTCCAAAAATAATAAAGGTTGCCCGGGCAAATGTATCAATCAGCATAAAGGAGAGAGGATACGTGGTGAAGGCATAATCTTCTGCTCCCCAGTCCACCACACCAATCATGATCAGAAACAACAGAATCCCCACATTGGCGATAGCTGCGTATCCGAAATTACGAGCAAACCGGTGTTTTCGCATTTCGAGAAAAATAAGTTTAAGCAACGTCCCCATCCCCCTTCACCAGGTTTAGAAAGTGTTCCTCCAGCGAATGGGACCGCTTGATAATCGACTCAATCTCAACACCATGCTGAACCAGACTGCCTGTTAATTGGGATGCAGATACACCAGGGTCATAAATGCGAACTGTACGATCGTCAACCAATTTATAGTTTTTCAACTCGAGCTGCTGCTCAATAACATAAGTCGCCTTGCGTCCATCAATAACCTGCAGTTCGATATATTCGCTATGTTTCCCACGTAAGCTCTCCATCGACACTTCCTCGACCAGACGACCGCCACGAATTACCCCTACCGTATCAGCAATTTGCTCAATCTCGCCCAGGATATGACTGGAGATCAGAAGAGTAATTCGATACTCTGCACTCAGACGCTTGAACAAATCACGCATCTCCTTGATGCCCACCGGGTCGAGCCCGTTAATAGGTTCATCGAGGATAAGAAATTCCGGCGTTGTAATCAATGCACGGGCAATACCCAGCCTCTGCTTCATCCCCAGGGAGAAATCACGTACCGGTTTCTTGCCGGTATCCTTCAGACCTACACTTTCCATCATATCGCCGATAACCTTCTTGTTATGAAATCCCATATATTCGCAATGAAGCTCCAAGTTATCCCTAGCGGACAATTTATCGTAGAAAAAAGGATATTCAATAATGCTGCCTATTCGCTTAAGCACTTCATAAGAGTCAGGGGTAAGTTTCTCCCCGAACATTTCAATCTCCCCTACGGTAGGCTTAACCAGATTGGTCAACATTTTCATTATTGTCGTTTTCCCTGCTCCGTTCGGCCCTAAAAATCCGTATATTTCACCTTGCTTGATATTCATATTGACGTTGGATACGACCTCCGTGCCTGCATAGGTTTTGGTCACACCGATGGTGCGTGCAATATATCTCATCTCTTCTGTTCTCCTTTACGACCCCTGACGGGTTCTTATATCTGTATTGTAAAGAGAAAAGTCTGCTTTTTTATTAATCAAATCTTACAAAAAACTTAAGTTCCCCCATCCACACAAAAAGGCAACTAACGAGATGTAAGAGAGATTTTAAATGAAGTCCGCTCATAGGGTACGCTCCGCAGCTCAATGCGTCCCCCCATCCGTTCGACAAGTCGCTTCGTGATGGTGAGGCCAAGCCCGCTTCCATGATAGAGACGGTTACGGGAATCCTCCAGCGTATACATGCGTTCAAAAACACGGGCTTGTTCTTTTTCCGGAATGCCTTTACCCTTGTCCCAAATCTGCAGCATGACCTCTCCATGATTCGTTGGTTCAAGCAGCAGACCCAATACCTTACCGTCCGCCCCGTACCGCATCGCATTAGTAATCAGATTATCCAGCACCCGGTCGAGTGCATCCTCATTGCCGGTCACGAAGAGATCACTCTCAGGAATGGACAGCTCCACCTGCAGACCCTGATTCGTTAACATTTCATAAAAGGAGAGCATCTTCACCCGGCATAATTCACTAAGATTTATTCGAGTCAATGCAAGCTCGGTATCCCCTGACTCCAATTTCGCCAGATCAAAGAAGGAATGGATCAGACGCAGCACCTCCTGCGCTTTATCCTGAATCTTGCTGATCATACCTTCCCGTTCCTGATCGGTTAATGAAGAGCTATGGAGCAGCGTTTCACTATAACCCATCACTACCGTGAGAGGGGTCTTCAAGTCGTGGGAGATGTTGGAGAGCATATTGCGGATCTCCTTCTCCTGATTGGCATAACGGGCACCGGTTCGGTGTGCGTAATCCAGCAATTCGTTGATATCCCCCAGCAGGAGGCGAATCTGTGCATCGCTGCTAAAGACCAGCAAACGCTCATATGTCCCCTCTTCCAGAATGCCTCCGAGCTTCTGATGAATATATGCCAATTGCCGGCTGCGCTTATTCAGCTTCACAGCGAGTAAAATGACAAGCATGAGGAGAGCAACGGTTAAGATGGCCAATAGGATGATCACTTGGGCTCCACCTCCAGCTTATAACCGATCCCCCACAACGTTTTGATATACTGCGGATTCGATGGATCTGTCTCGATCTTTTCGCGCAGCCTCCGCATATGTACGTTAATGATATTTTCGTCCCCATAATACGGATCGTTCCAGACAGATGCGTAAATCTGTGCCTTCGTAAACACTCTGCCAGGATGCGTAACAAACAACTTAAGAATGCCAAATTCCTTGGATGTCAGTCTTACAGGGGTGCCTTCCCGCTCCACTTCATAGGTTTCCATATCCACCACCAGCCCGCCAATTTCAATCCGTTGATCCTTGGCTGGTGTCGAGGTAACCGGCGGTACCGTATAGTTGGCGCGGCGAATTGCCGCCTTGATTCGCGCGGTCAATTCGATGAGGGAGAACGGCTTGCTCAAATAGTCGTCTGCACCGAAACCAAGCCCCAGTGCCTTGTCCACTTCCCCATCCTTTGCAGATAATATTAAGACAGGGACAAGACTGGCAGCTCTGATGGTCTGCAGTACGTCCATGCCGCTTCGGTGCGGCAGCATGAGGTCCAGAATGATCAAATCAAACGCAGGATCCGCTTGTTGAAACTTGTGCTCTGCCTCTAATCCGTCATATGCGTACGTGACGCTGTAGCCCTCTTTCTCCAGATATGGTCCAACCATCTCACTAATTGAATGATCGTCTTCCACAAGCAGCAAACGGTAACTCGACACGTGATTTTCCCCCAACTTCTTTGTTTTCTTTTATTACCTCACAGTTCACCTAAATTGGCAATGCGGAAGCGCCACTTCTTCGAACGTCATCTAAAATAGGTACAAAAAAGGCAGGGAAGCCACCTGTACACGAGGTGACTCCCCTACCTTTTCGATCATTAATCCATCTATGTCGTCTCACTGCGTATCCAGCACAGACCAATCGTACCTGCACCTGCATGAATACCTACCACAGGGATAAAAGGCATGATTTCCGTCTTCAATCGGGGCAGCAAATCGGCAATTTGCTGCTTGATGGTGATGGCTTCTTCCTGGTTATCGGCATGCATGATACACACATGTTTTACTTTCTCCATGTCGACCTTCAGCACCTCTAACATGCGCTGTTTGGCTCGCTTGAAGGTACGAATCTTCTCGTTTACGACGACCTTGCCCTCTTCAAACCGCAAGAGCAGGTGAATTTTCAACAATTGGCTGAGAACTAGCTGTGTGCCTGACACGCGCCCACTGCGGTGAAGATGCTGAAGACTGGCCGGAATGAGGTAAAAGGACATGTTATCCATCATCTGTTCGATGTGAAGCTTGATTTCGGATATTGAACATCCCTTTTTCTGCATTTCCACGCCTTGCAAAATCATCTCCCGCAGCGGGTAGGCTCCCGCTCTGGAATCAATTGCCGTTATCGATACTCCAGCAATCTCTGCTGCCTGCATTGAAGTATGCAGCGTTCCGCTAAGTGCAGTTGAGCAGTGAATGGTAATAATCTCATCATACTGACCTTTTAGCGATTCATATAGTTCGATAAACTCACCTATAGGCGGCTGAGAGCTGCTTGCCCTTGCAGCCTCTGCAAGCTTCTCATAGAACTGTTCGGATGAGATGTCCTCGGTCTCCCGGTAGCATTCCTCTCCAAATACAACGCGCAGCGGTACAATGTATACGTGATTTTGCTCTGCAAACAGTGGGTCGAGTGTGCTGGTACTGTCGGTAACCCATGCAATTTTTTTCATTCCAACCTTCTCTCTTGCCGGATTGTTGAAGCTGTATCCTCCATCGTCAGGCACATGCCCGGCGGATTATTTTAAATTTGAATAGCTCATATTGTAAACGTTTACGTCATTACTCCTTAATTATAAAGGACCGGGCGAACCGCTGTCTTGTGGCGCATTATTGAACAGCCCTGTTTCTTCCGGGATATCCCAAAAAAATGTCTTGCCTGTGAAGGAATAAATTGGTATGCTGTTGTCCTTCTCTCTTTTTCGCCTTGACTGAAGTGAACGGGACCGCCGTTCAATCCACTTATCGGAGGTGTCAAATGCTTTATCTCACTTTGGCTTCCAAAGCCTACGCCCGGAATCTGCAATACCGCGGGGCACACATGGTACATAACCTGGCAAGCGCCATGTTCGGTTACATGTATGCCTGCCTCTGGATCGGCATCGGGGCCGATCACTCTCTCGGGGAATACGGGACACAGGGGATGGTCAGTTACATTGCGTTTACGCAATCCTCTCTCTGGATCTCGGGTTTTCTCACCAATGGGCTCGGAATTCCCCTTACGGTCAGGACAGGGCAGATCGCGCTGGATCTGATGAGGCCGGTGCATCTGTTTACTCACCTTATGGCACGCGAATGGGGACAGATTGCCTACCAGTTCGTGTACAAGAGCATTCCAATCTACCTGCTATTCTCTATCGTTTTTTCCCTGCAATGGCCTACGGAGGTCTCAACCCTGTTATTTGCAGCGCTTGGTCTTGCCGGCGCATCCTACTTATCCATCTGCATGAATTACATCATTGGGGTTACTGCCATCTGGACGACCGAATCATCCTGGCTTCACTGGGGCAATCATGCCTTGATGAATTTGCTGGCTGGTTTCTTCATCCCGCTCGAATGGCTGCCTGACTGGCTCGAACGTCTGGCCTGGTTATCACCCTATCCCTTTCTGCTCTATGTTCCTACCCGAATCTATCTCGGTTTTGAAGTTGGCTCCTTGCTCTGGGGAACCTTGCTTTGGTGTGTGCTTATGACCCTGATCTGTCTGGTCATCACCCGTGTGATGCGCCGCAAAGTGGAGGTGCAGGGCGGATGAAGCGAACTTCCTGGTACCATCTATATAAAATACTGATTCGAACGAGCATCCGCAGCCGGATGCAGTACAAGTTCAATTTTATATTGGCTTCCGTTCTGGCCGCACTGATTCAGATCTCCGAATTTCTCATGGTTGCGCTGGTGCTGCATCAGTTTGGTGCGATTAAGGGCTGGTCTCTCCATGAGATCGGTTATCTGTTCGCGATCATGACGTTATCCAAAACACTGTACCGTACCTTCGGCAATGAGGTTCATCATCTGGAGAAATATTTAGTCGGCGGCGAACTGGATCAACTGTTAACGAGGCCCATGCCCGTATTACTTGCCCTGCTGCCGCAAAATTTCCGCATCATGGTCGGCGAAGTGCTTCAGGGAGGATTCATTCTATGCTGGTCTCTGGCAGGCATGATGCACAGCGGGCAGATTGGCTGGACGGTCATTCCCCTCTCTCTCCTGATTATTCTGACTGGAGCCATCATCCTCTTCTCCATTGGACTGGCTACAGCGACGCTGGGATTCTGGACCACACGGATTGAGGAACTGCAGACAATCACCGAAGATGCAGCCCGTACGGCTGCCCAATATCCGCTAACGTTATATCCCAAGTGGATGTCCGGCATTCTTCTGACGGTCATCCCGGTTGGATTCGTCAACTACATCCCCTCCCTGTATCTACTGCGGGGTCAAGGAGGAGCATGGGTGCTTGCAGCGATTGCGGCTGTAGCTGCTTTGTGTCTGGCTGCCAGTCTGCGCTTCTGGAAATACGGTATCACCAAATATCAAAGCACGGGAAGCTAAGGAGGGATCTTACCATGAACATGATCACAGCGAGACAACTGCAGAAGGAATTTAAAACGCCTGTCGTTCGGGAAGGCCGGTTCTCCGGACTTCGGACGCTATTTTCACGCGAATACGTATCCAAAGAGGCCGTACGTGACATCAGTTTTGACATTCCACAAGGAGAGTTCGTTGGATACATCGGGCCGAATGGTGCCGGCAAGTCGACCACCATCAAAATGTTGACTGGCATCCTCCACCCGACTTCCGGGGAGGTAAGGTTAGCCGGCATGAACCCGCATCAGGAAAGGCTGCAAACGGTAAGACGACTGGGGGTAGTGTTTGGTCAACGCAGCCAGCTCTGGTGGGATCTGCCTGTGAAGGATTCGTATGATATTCTGGCTGAAATGTACGGCGTACCTGCTGAACTCAAAAGGAAACGGTTGTCCCAGTTCGCCGAACTGCTGGACCTTGAATCCTTCTGGGCCACTCCTGTCCGTAAACTCTCACTTGGACAGCGGATGCGAGCAGATCTGGCAGCTTCCATGCTGCATGATCCGGAACTGCTTTTTCTCGATGAACCCACAATTGGGCTGGATGTGAACGCCAAACGGAACATACGCCAGTTTCTGCGGACATTAAATGAAGAGTTTGGCAAAACCATTTTGCTGACGACGCATGATATGGATGATATCGAGCAGTTATGCAGCCGGGTGATGGTCATTAATCATGGGCGGCTCACATATGACGGTACGATCTCCTCTCTGCGGGACACGATTGGTCTGCCCACGATTATCCGGGTGACTTACCGAGGGGAGTTTCATATTCCGGAAACCATACCTCCTGCCATCCAGATTACAGGTGTGGACGGACTGGTCGTTACTGTACAAGTGAACCGGAAAGAATGGAGTACGATGAATATTCTGAAGCTGCTGGAACAATGGGGCGAGATTATCGATGTGGAGATGCAGGAACCTGATTTCGAAGATATTATCCACCAGGTATACTGATTGGCCCATTTTGGACAGATCTGGATGAGGGCCTGTTCGGGTGCCGTTACATGCAAGAAGGACATGACGTACTGTGGTAACGGAGGTGAGGTTCATGCTTGTCACTAAACATGTACTGACAGCGTCCAGCACATACTCTACTCCCTACTACATGGTGCGTGGTGCAGCGTCTGGCCCCGTGATGGTTGTCACTTCCGGCATTCATGGAAACGAAACCGCAAGCATGGCTGCTGCGCAAAAACTCGCCGACGATTGCGCAGCAGGACGACTATCCATTCAGCGCGGTCTTCTCATTATTATTCCAAGAGTGAACCAGAAGGCTTATGACAAAAAAATCAGGGGCAATCCCGATCTGAACAGAACATTTCCCCTTCGCTTATCTGCCAAAGCGAAGCATCCACTTGCTTCTGCCGTCTTTCGTCTGGCACGTGAACATGGGCCAGACTGGTGGATCGACCTGCACGAGGCTAACGGATTGTCCCAGCTTAGCTCCCGTGTATTGGGGCAAACCCTGATCACCAATCCCGGAAGCCGTGCCGTTCCGGCATGCAGAAGAATTATTGAACACATGAATCGTTCCATCGCCATTCGTGATCGGCATTTCAACCTGAAGCAGCATGAGCTTCCCGGATCTGCCCGGACAGCTGCCGCCAGACTGCTGCAGGCTCGTTCCGTCACCGTTGAAACCTGCTGGAGCCTGAAGCGATCCGTACGGATCAAGTACCAGACGAGAATTGTACACCACTTTTTGCGGGAAGCAGGGTTTATATGAAATAAGTAACCTCCCAATTCCATCTGATGTGGAAGGGAGGTTATTATATTACTCGTCTTTATTATTACGGAAAGATTGAATGTAGTTATGGATATCCTTTTCCGATGTCATGAGCAGGGCTTCAAGGAACGTTTGCATACGCTGCAGATTCGTGATGTGACTCTCAATGTCTTTGATTCGGTCGCGTACCAGCATTTTCAGCTGCTCACTTTCCATATCCTCCTGGCTAAGCAGCTGCAAGTTTTCCTGAATCTCTTTTAGCGAATATCCCAGTGCCTGTGCATCCTGAATAAATTTGATTTTGACCAGATAATCCTCTGTATATATTCGATATCCGTTAGATGCCCGGCGGGGAGCAGGCAGTATGCCACTGTTCTCGTAATAACGGATGGCTGCCATGCTTATTCCTGTCCGTTTCGCCAATTCGCCTCTCGTCATGGTACCCATAAAGCCTGTCCCACCTTTCCTCTTAATGTTGTTTCACCTGTTTATGACCTATGCTTGTATATTTGGTATCGTATGCTGCTTCCGGGAACCGGTCTGATGGTCCTTCCAACAGCACCGGCTGCTCTCCTTTAAGATAGCGGTCGAAGAATGCCAGCGTGTATGATCTCGTGATATCCACATTATGCTCGGGCGTCATCCCCCTGGCAAACATTCGAGGCGAGATCAACGAGATATCTGTGAAGCTCTGGTGGAAAAAACCATCCACAGTCAGGTAATAGGTATCATTCAAGCTATGTGTCATGACATGATCCAAATCCGGTTCAAACTCCGGATAAAACACGTTGTCTTTTTCGGTGGCATCCGGTGCAAAACTTTTGGCTGTCTCACCTGACATGATATACATAAACGGCTGTTTCAGAGCGGCCTTGGACACTTCACCCCAAAAACCGCCTTCCAGACTAAGCCCTGCGCTAAACCGATCATCCTGAGCCAGAGCCTCCGCTGTGGTTGCCCCGCCGTAAGAGTGACCAAAAATGCCTACACGATCCAGGTCCAACTTGCCTTCGAGCAGCCTGTTCGGATCATGACTATTCCATAATGTAAGTGTATCCAGCACAAAGCTTGCGTCTGCAGCACGAATGCTTACTCCTTGGACATTATACTGATACAGTTCCTCTGACGTATCGAATTCGGGATTAGCTTCATACGCCACGACATGTCCGTCCGGAAACGTAACTTGTGCTGATGTGTACGGATGGTCTATCCCCACAACAATGTACCCATGGCTAACCAATTCTTCAATAGCGGTCATACTTTGGAAACGGGCAGAACGAACCCCTGGCGAGAAGAGCAGCACAGGATAGTTGCTCTCTGCGGCCGATACCTTTGCACCCGTGACCACATGTGTAGGAATCGTGTCCAGATAGCTAAACACCTGTGGTGGAATACCGAACACAAGGCTGATGGCTTCACCCAGCTCTGCGGGGTAATGCTCCAGCGGAAGTCCCTTGGCAGCTTCGTGATCCACTGGATACCAGACATTGATCATAAGTTCCCGCTTGTCTCCTGGCTCAGCCGACTTCGTCTCTTCACGGGATTCATCCACGAGCTGCTGTTGGAATGTACCTATGGCATACGGGCCGGTTGGCTCAGGCATTGTAAAAGCCGGAAGTAACCAGGTCAGTGCCACTGAACCAGCACTAAGTACCAATACCATGATAGAAGAAAGCGTGGCTTTGATCCATGATCTGTGATTCTTTTGGCGAACAACGATCATAACCAAAAGAACCAGGACCAAAAGATATGTAGGCAGCATTTGCACTCGAAACTGCTCTATTACACCGTGCAGCGCAGTAAACAAAACCAAAGCAGATATCATAGCCATCCTCATCCCCCGCCTCGGACGAACCAGCATCAATATGGCGACCACAACCGTTACAAGTACTAAAATCCATTCCAATATTCTCATCGTTCAACCTCCAACATCTCTGTAATACAACAAGGATAAACCTTGAAGCATACTTCAAGGTCAAGGTTAAACTTTCGAATTATATCATAAAGGGGCTGATATGATCTCTTCCAGCTCGGGAACGTGCTGAAGGTCTTACACGCAAGCAATATCTAGAATATTTAAGCAGAACATATCAGTAGTCATGAAGCAGCCAATAACAGTCATCATTAGAAAACCCGTCATACGTGGTACAGCAGCCCTGTGATTGGCTTGTACCTCGTCTGGCGGGTTTTCATGTTCAACTGAGCATTCTTTTTTAATTGCCTGAAGCGCTCTCTACAGTTACCTTGGTTCTCGGCATCGCATGCATGGCCCCAGCGGTTACATGGACCTGTACGACATATACGCCCGTTTCTTCGAACGCATAGTTGGCCTCGTAAATTCCATCCCCTGTGGATTGGGCCGTAATCGCTCCCTGAGCTTCTAGATCCTCAGGATTCATTCCTTGATCCACAGCAGATGCTGCTGGTTCATCTTTTTCATTCCATACCTGAAATTGCACATGGTCTGCATCATCCACGGGCTGACCACCCTGCGTCAGTTTAATCTGCAGGGCAACATCATCCTGGATGGACACCTTATCCGGTACCATGAGCTGCACCTTAATCATCTCCAGCGTATCCGTACTCTGGGATGGCTCATCGTTAGAGCAGCCCACAGTCGTAAGGAGCAGAATGATAATTAACGGCATGAACCAACGGACTTGTCCACTCATCCATCATCTGTCCTTTCTTATGAAGAAGATTTTGGTGTTTTGCCAATTCCCCACAACATTACAATAATGATGATAAACGCAATCAGCGCAAGCAATGGAATCGTGATGAAACCAAACCAGTTCAAATAGTCGGTATAGCAAGGAATCTGCCCACAAGCGACGGAATTGCCAGTAGCCGAATAGATCCGCTGAATCGTAACGTGGTATAACGAGATTCCACCGCCAATGAAACTAAGCGGAAGCACATATTTGGTGATCCCTACATCATCCTTGAAATAGGCGATCCCAAGCACTATGGTCAGTGGATACATAAAGATTCGCTGGAACCAGCACAGGTCACAAGGGATATATCCCTTAATCTCGCTGAAATATAAACTTCCTCCCGTCGCGATGACGGATACGGCCCAAGCAATAAACAGCCGGGTATCCACATGTCTCGCCGGTCGCTCAGGTTTTGATGATGCACTCATTCATCTGGCCTCCTCTGCATTTTGAAATATCATAATACCTCATTCATGACGCAAGGGCTATTCAAGCCGTTATGTAGGGTGTTACATGATGATCATTATACCAAATATTTGAATAAATTGGTGAAACACAAAAGAGCTGCCTTTCGGGCAGCCCTCCTGCTTCTTTCTGGTTGTTCGTTGGTCGACTTCCTACGATTACATCGATTTGGTCAATGTGATGGAACCATCCTTTTGAGCCCATTTTACGTCCCAGTTCAGAAGTTCAGCAATGAAACGCAGGGGTACTTGGGTACGTCCATCTTTGTTAACAAACACGGTGGAGCCTACGTTCTTCTTCATACCGTTCACTTCCATGACTTTGTTGTTCACCCAGAATACGAGGGTATCATCACCAGCCATAACCGTAACTTCCTGGGCTTTTTTGTCCCATTTCACCGTTGCGCCAATTCCTTCACTCAGGAAACGAAGTGGAATGTACGTCGTGTTTTTCCAGAGCACGGGTGTAGTGTCCATGTTGGTCGTTTTATCGTTAATTTTCAGCATTTTGCTGTTCAGCTTCATCCAAACAGTGGTCATATCCGGAGCTGGCGTTGGTGTTGGGGCAGGTGTCATCGGCTCCTGAAATTTGTCATTGTTCTGAGTCACGATCGCATTGCCCAGGGCTTGACCTACACCAAACATCACTTTGAAACCTTCACGATTCGTTGTATACGAAGCATCATAATTGCCGGCTGCATATTGGTCGAGAACTTTCTGTACTTGCTCTTCATGTGTAGTCAGTGCTTCTTGTCCGGCTGCCTTAGGCAGATTGCCTGCTGTTGCCGAATCCAGGAATGCAGCGAATTCTGTGGTGAAACCATCAATACGCTTCTCCACCGCTGCACGAGCTGCTGCGTCATTGTTTTTAACAGATTTTACATAGTCACTCTGTGCATTAACATGATTGGTTACCCAAATTTTCTCGAAAGCGTTGGCCCCGTCATTACCGTAGATGGAAGCAATGGCTGCTTTGAAATCAGCTGTGTTCCCAGCTTCAGCTGTAACTAGAGCATTCGAGGCTGCTGTGCGTCCATCGTATTCCTCTTGCATTTGCAGGGCAGACAGCGCAAAGTGCTCGGAGGCCAGGTGATTCAGAGCGGATCTAAGATCGGCTGCTTTCGTATCGGCTTTGGTGTTCTCGAACTTTTCAGGCATTTGTGTCGTGATTGCCGTGGAGAGCGCCTTACTTACGTCGAACATCTCCTTGAAACCTTCGCGGTACGCCTTGTATGCATCGCTGTAATCTCCGGCTACATATTCATCGAATACGTTTTGCACGAGATCTTCATGTACCTTCAGTGCTTCTTTGGCTGCCGCTTTTGGCAATTTGCCTTCTGTTGCGGTGTTCAGGAATGTGGAGAACTCATCGACAAATCCATTGATGTTATCCTGTGCTTGTTTGATGCCAGCCTGGTTACCCATTTTCGTTGCTTTCACCAGATCGTCGGTGTACTTGTTGTGAGCACGGAAGATGCGTTCGAATTCCTTCGCACCTGCATCACCGTACAGGGAGGCGATAGCCGGCTGCATATCCAGGGCATTTTGGTCGAGTGCCTTGTAAGCTGCGTCTGCATCCTTTGCTCCGTCATATGCTTTAGCCATAGCTGTTACCGCCAGTGCAAAATGTTCCGAAAGTAGGTGATCCAAGTTGGCTCTAAGGTCAGCAGCAGGTGTGTTCACGGATGCCTTCATCGTAGTCATTGGTGTCTTTGGCGCGGAAGCAGCCCCTGCGATTCCCGGCATCAAGAGCGTCAAGCTTAGCATGGGTGCGATAAACTTCTTCATTTTCATTTTCATTACGTATTCACTCCTCCATATAATTTGTATGCTTTGTTTCCTCGTCGTCGTTTTCAAAGGGTGTAACGCAGGGATCCCCAATCTGGATCACCCCATAGGCAAAAAAAATTCACGGCCTCCGTTTGGAAGAGCCGCGAATCCGCATCACTACTGGTTTTTTTCATGCTCAAAATGATTTAAATTTATTGTGATCTCTTGTTGGAATTGAGTATACCCACTGTAAGTCATCTGCTTTTTTCCCTTATTCTCTCAAATAAAACCTTACATCCCAGGTGATCCTGGGGTACAATAAAGGAGATGATTATATGCCTTTTGAAGGAGGTTCACTCATGAGTTGGCTGCCTTATATTTTAATTATTGGTATTGCCTTGTTCGGCGGCATTGCCACCCTGATCATCGGAAATTCCAAAGCCAATCAGACCAGCAACCCCGAATACGACCGCCGAACCAAACAGAATTTGAGCCGGTTAACCTATGTATACGTTGGTGCCATCGTGCTTGGCATGGGCGGACTGATCCTTTACCTTGTAAACTAAACGACCTCCGGGTTCAATCAAGTATGACTTTATATCTGTTCAACATTTCAATCGTTCGTTCTACATATAAGATGGCTGGGGAATCCATTCCCCTCTCCCTGAACACCGCCCCCATGTACACCACATACTTCAAATCTCCGAATCAAAGTGAATGTCAGTCATAACTCCTCTCTCCGTTCCTTATTCTTTTCACCTAAATAGATTTGCAATGTTTACAAGTTGGAGATAATTCAGAATTATTATGGATAACTTCCGGGTTTAATATAAAGCCATAAGGGACAGCGAGCCCTACAAATGACAATCATATAAGTTGATCCTGACATTTCACACGGTAACATAGAGTGCAGAACCAATCTGAAGAAGCGAAGCGGTCACCTTTATCACCGGATTTACCCTTTTAAAATAAGTCAACAAATCTGGGGATAAGAGGGATCGGAAGATGGTACTGCAATCGAAGTGGTAAAGTGTAAATTCTATCAGATCAACTTATACACTGAGCCTAAAGGAGAGTTATACATGATGAAAAAAAACCTGAAGAAATCTGCTGCAGCGATGATGGTACTTGGCATGACATTAACAGGAGCTGCTGGTGTATTTGCCGGTACTCATCTGGAGAAAATCTCCGCTTATCTTAATCATGGCATCAGCTTCAATGTAGACGGAGCAGCTTATACTCCAACGGATGGCAATGGGAATAAACTTGCACCGATTACTTACAACAATTCAACCTACCTGCCTGTACGTGCCATTGCGGATGCGCTGCATGTTCCTGTATCGTACGACGGCAAAAAAGGTCAGGTTATCATCGGGGAAGCAGCTAGCAATCCTTCTGCCCTGTCCAATGTAACCTATAGTGCAGCACAAAAGGAAGCAATTCAAAAAGCATTTGCACAGTTCGATGGTTTTGAAACAGCCTATGCACCTCAGCAAAGTATCCAAGGTGATACGTTTAAAAGCGTTGGCGCCGGGGGCGATGGTGTGAGCTTTGTCTTCACCCATATGAAAGTAAGCATATCTCCACGTGATTACTCGGATGGCTATGACAGCAAAGATGTGAAATTGTCCAATGGCGTAACTGCCAAATGGTACACGCCGGATCAAACGGGCATGCTGACCTTCCCATTGGATGATCGTTATGTAACGCTTAGCTCCCCTGACCATAAGTTGACTCAGGCACAGCTTGCTCAGGTGGCCGTATCTGTCCAAAAGGTGAATAACAACGATCAAGGCATCACCGGGTTTGCCAATGTAAATTACACCAAGGAACAAACAGCTACCATTCGTAAAGAATTTGCGAAATTCGATGGCTTTGAGACGGCTTACGCGCCTCAGCACATGATTGCCGGAGATGCATTCCAAAGTGTGAATGCCGGCGGTGATGGCGTTAACTTTGTATTCAGCCATATGAATGTGACGGTATCGCCGAAAGACTACTCGTTCAGCTATGATGGCAAAGAAGTCAAACTGTCTAACGGCGTAAATGCCAAGTGGTATACACCGGACAAAACGGATATGCTGACATTCCAACTGGATGATCGCTATGTTACGCTCAGCTCACCAAATAATGCACTGACACACACCCAGCTGGAACAAATGGCCGTGTCCGTGCAAAAACTGAAATAAAACGAAACATACCAAAACACACATCATGCTGCTCCTATTAACGGGGGCAGCTTTGATGTGTGTTTTGTCCTAGTCCAGACAGTATGGCTGTTATGAAAACAAGGCTTTCGTCCAGCTTCAATTCGCTCAAGATACGGTTATAATGAATGGTATATGCACATTTAAATAGAGCCATGAACAGATAGGGAGGGAAAAACAATGAACCAGCGAATAGATCTTTCGCCTGAGGAGCTGCAGCAGCTGGCAGGTGAATTCAGCAAGGCTTCCCAGAACGGTAATGATATTTTGGCACAGCTGAGAACGATGGTGGATCAAGCCGAAGGCCAGTGGGAAGGTGAACGGCAGCGTGAATTCATGCAGCGGATCAACGACAGTATGACATCGATCAGCAATTATCTGCTTGGTTTGCAGGAGACCAGCACCAGTCTGCAGCAGACGGCAACCCGCTTCCGTGAAACGGATCAGTCACGCTAGGACTGATCCGTTATCCGTTAAGGTTGTATTTTCACTTTGCATATTTCTGCAACGTTCATATTTATTTTTTTCAAATCAAACCCATGATTTAATCATTCAGATTCCCAGCAAATGCTTCTTCTTCCTCATCCACATACCCTCTGAAAATAATCTCTTCGATATCTTCATGATTGAATACATACGTATAATCCGGATTAATATATCCCTCCGGGTACAAACATCCAATGTAATCGAACTGACGAGGCGGTTCTGTCATTAACATCTGCTTGCGTCCATAAATGACGAGCTTTTTGGTGCCTTCCTTCAGCCGGATCACGGAGCCGTTGGGCAGTAAAGTCAATGTATCTTTTTCCATATGGTATGTAACCTCCTTCAACTATTCTGCGCTTTATGGGCATTGGTTTCCTTCGGGGCATGCAGTACCCGGCGCAACCAGTAATACCGATGCACATCCATGATAAAGTGAAATACAACAAAAGCTAGCATAATATAGACACACATCAGGACCACCGCAACCGTCTGCTGCGTGACAAAGGCCAATGATAGATTGGCCACCAGATAACCGGCGCCAGTCAGCATGGTCAGCGTCGCGACAGGCATACGTGAGCCTGTACCCGCTTTTGGTCGATGTGGAGGCTGCTGCAGCTTACGAAGATGGAACCTGGCATACTGATACAAGGCGAAACCGTATACTGCAAACGACCCGATCGCATACCATGGGGTTGTCAGTCCAAGCATGCCATAAGCGAACTTTTGCACGATGATCATGAATCCCAAAGAACAGACAATTCCAAATACGCCGCGGAACAAAACATAATTCAGCTGCAGTCTGCGCGGTGCCGCAATCAGGGCTACGGCCCATACATTCATGACTGCCAGAGGAGGCAGCAGAATATAAGCATATAAAGACTGGAACGGGATACTAAAAACCGGGATGAGCAGGAAGACGTTCAGAAAAAAGAGCACCAGTGTACCTGCGCTGAAACGAATTCCATCCGATGCATATACCGCAAGATAATTTTCAAACGCGTCCGGGTGGTAAGAGGTTCCTTCTACACTTGTTGCAACTGGATTGTTCGTAGATGATGTGGAACGTTTCTGACGTGCCATCTATTTGAACCATCCTGATACGGTAGACCAGGCCTTCTTCGCTCCGTGTTTCACCACGTCTTTCACGGAATCATCCTGCCCGTCGCCATCCAGATCCATGTTCATGGTTACCCCTTCTGCGAGATACGTCAAACCTACGGATACGCCCAAACCAACCGCACCAACGGCAAGTACGGGTGCCGCCGCAGGCAGAATCGCAGCGGTCAGCAGGGTTGCTCCTACTGTCGTTGCCCCACCAACAACAACGTTTCCGATGATATCCCCGGCAATTTTGTCAGTGGATGCGTTCTGACTGATGTTCTCCTGTGTGTCTGTAAACACATCAATGCCGACGCTGGCCCAGCCCAGTTTATCCGTCAATGCTGACCTGACCGCATAACCTGGCTTGATCATCGAGGCGATTTCCTTAATCTGAGGTGTGGCTGTTCCGTTGGCTATTTTGGCTTCAATGTCACGAACATAATGAATTTTATAGTCACGGGGTCTGCCATTGACTACTGGATTATTTTTGACGGAATCATAGCTTTCACGAACCAAAATTCGCGGCGTATTCCGATCAAGCTGCTGCTTCACCATATAACCATTTCTGACTCGATACCCCAGTTTGGCAACAGCCGCAGCAGCAGTCAGCGTCCCTACCGTGCTGCCAGGCCCATCGAATGGTGCCAGTAGATTAATGCCCGTCAGCCCAAAAGTACCCCCGGATTGATCCTCCTGCTCCATTCGCTCACGAGTGGTTTTCACATATGCAGCCAGCTGCTGCATGCTCTGTCCGGCAGTCTGAAACCGCTGCTGGTGCGACTGATACAAGCCGATAATGGTCTGCCGGTTCCCCGACTGCCAAGCCGCTCCCTGAATGGAGCGCTGGAGAACACCATCTACCTGCTGCAGCTGTGCAGTAACCTGTTCAATCTGCTGTGCCAGCGAGTTCAGGTACTCCGATTTCATAATAATCTTGGTCAACTTATTCTCCCCCTTAAGCATACCTGCGTTCTATGGGATTAAACTGCAGGCAAAATGGACAACGAACGCGTCGTTAGCAAAAAAAGGCTCTGGATCAGCTCTTCTTCTGTTATCTTGAATGCTGTACATCGTTCTTTTCTTTCATTTTCCTTGTCTTCGATGAACAGCCAATTACCTGCACAACTACCCATAAAATAAATGGTCTGTGGCTTGTTCTGCATTCCGCGGGTGGACACCTCAAACTGCCCTTGTTTCTGGATGTTAACAAACGCTTGGGCCAGTTCGTGAATTGCAGCCGAATGTGCATGCAGGTCCTGGCGTAAGGTGTAGGTTACCCTTTCGATGCCTGATTCGTTATCCAGCGTCAGCAGCTGCTGCAGTGTGTGCTTCTGAATAGGGGTATGGATGGATTCCTCGGCAGAGTCAGGCAATTCAATCCGATTGCCCATAATACGAAGCAAGTCCTGCAAGCTTTCGAATGAAGTCAGGGTCACCTGATCCCGTTCAGGATCCCAGAGCCATTCAACGATGTTTGTTCCGGAAATGAAGCCATAGGTCAGAGTTGATCCACGCTGTTCTGAGCTTGATGTCTTCAGATGAAGCTTCATCACTGCGCTGCTGAGCTTGCAGCTCTGGAGCAGCTGATGGACTTGCGGATGTATGGTAATGTCATTATCTTCAGATTCAATAACGCCATCCTTGATCAGATCGGTTTTTATTTTTTCAAATGTACGTCGGGCCTGCTCACCCTGTAATGCAGCATCATTCAGATGTGCGAAGAGTACTTCAGCTTCCGGGATATTCATGATCTGAAACAGAAACAGAGCCTCCCGGCCAGAGCAGGTAAATGAAGTATATGTAGGCACAGTCATTCCTCTTTTCCATGATTTATCTATCAAACTCCAATGGAAGAGCCTATCTGTTTATTGTAAAAGGATAGGCATTCAGGCTCAATGCGCCCCCACTCCTGTTCTTGGGACGTTCAACCTGATTATATTTACCCACTAAGCTGTGGAACCGCACAGGGTTGAATCACTTCAGAATTTTAAAATTTCAATGAGAAGCTACAAACAAAAAAACAGCAAGGACCGAATATTCCCTGCTGCTTCTTATCGTCTTCAGGTCGGATCGGTTAAACGAATAACTCTTCTATAATACATGGAATCCATCCAATCTTCCCAGTCCAGTTCACTAGCATTGCTGTTACGATAATATGCAGCAGACGCAGGAAGATAACCAACCAAAGGACCCATGCCGCCACAGATCATCTCGCCGCCATCGCCGCCTTTGGGCAATACTCCTCCAGAACAATCCATCGTCAATTCAACTTTGTACGGATCTCCGGCAAACTGGAGTCCAAAAAAATTGGGCTGCTCCAAATCATAAGGCATTTCATCCTCTTCAACGAGCGACGGATCCGTCTCGACCGATTCACCGACGATCTCACTCAGCCCTTCCAAGCGTCCAAAATGCTTCAACTTCATCGTATAATCGAAACTGTCGCCCCAGGGAAATAACGTACGACAGCCTCCCCCGTACAAATACTCCCATTCATCCTCGGTGAGCAAACCAAAACCCGCTTCAGCTTGTTCCTCCAGCAAGGCTTCAATTGTAAGCTCCTCGTTGTATAGCTGTATGCGGACATCCTCACCTTGACGCTCCAGGCGAAATGTCTGATACTGCTCCAATGCCTTAGGATCAGAATGCTTGAATCGCTCAAGCTCTGCTGCAAACTCAGATCCATGCCTTGTAAATGCTTCTTCTTCGGTAGCTTCAATCCAGCCAAGTGATTGTATATGGCACTCCACCAGCATGGGAGCAATAGCTGCTTCTCTCACCGGTGACATCTGGCTCGCCAGAAAAGTATCCACGTCCTCTACGCCATACTCACTTACCGCCTCAGATAGATCTGCCGAAGTCTCCTCATTCATACCATCCTGCCACTGACTCCACCCTAAGGTCGCATGGTCTCCAGGTACAAACACAAACTCTCGCCCAGCATGCATAAATACCCCCGTTTCAGTTCGCTGACCGAACCGTTCAAACGTTCTTACACCGATGTATTCCATACCCGCCGGACATAAGGCAATCATCCCATGCAGCAGCTCTTCTTTTTCCTGAACAGATAACCCTGCCCATATGGCACGAGTCAGTGCTTCCATGGCTCTCCACCTTTCCAGATGCTCTTTCACCCCTTGATGGCTAAGCTCCTATTTACCTGCAGCCTGCAGGAGCTCTAGCAGCAGCTCTTTCCGTTTCCCTTCTGCCTTGCGGGCCAGACCTGCTAGCTTCTCCGCCTTGCCCCAGATCGGATATATCACACGCTCCACTTCATACGTTTCCAGTCCGTTGATCTGCTGCACCATAAGAGCAAGCTTCTCTTCACTTTCCAGTTCGGGCTGGATCTTCAGCTTCAAGCCATCCGTCGAACGTCGTAGGCAGGCAACCAATGCAGGTGCAGAGCTGGCTGTTATACCGTGCTTTTCGGCAAAGGCAGCAGTGAATTTATCCTGCACCAATTGGTGTTCATCGTCCACTTCTCCCATATAAAATTCAACCAAAGGAAAATACGCCTCGTCTGCGAGCCCCAGTCCATACGTGGCATAGCTGCCTGGCATACAGTTCTTCTCTCCCTCTGTGTCTCCGTACCATTCGAATTCTTCAATGGCTTCCCGAGCGTACTCTTCAAGAAGTGGGTGCAAATTCGGATACTCCAGTGCACTCGCGAAGAACCGGTGGGTATCCGACTTGGCCAGTCCCTTTATAGGCAAATATTGTTTCGCCTTGGATTTGAGCTTGATCTTATAGCTCTTAGGGAAGCCTTTCTTCAGTAACCGAATAATGAATGCCAGTGCATGCTCATAGGCAGATGATTTTTCCTGACGAATAACGATTGTAATGACAGAGAACACATCATTGGCTGTGCATTCCACCTGTTCATTTTTTACATGAATGTCTTCCTTGGCATAAGCCCCGCTGCCTTCCGCCATCATTCGAACTGCACGGTCGCTCCCCAGCTGTTTCGCCAGTTCCAGGAAGGTAAGGCCTGTCGGTTTACTGTAGCTGGGCTCAAAACGCAGAATCATGACCGCTGCGTACAGCAGCAGATCGATCGGCTGGGCCTCTTGCTGCCCATGGTTCTCAACTTCTCCATGAGACTCATTCTGTTCCAGAACGGCGCCTGGCTTGAGTGCATATTCATTCGACCTATACTCCGATAACTGAATATCATAATACTGTGGCAAAAATTGATTCTCTGCCCAATCCTTCAATGCACGAATGATATTGCCGCGATGCTCCGCCAGGGCATCCTGACGCCCTTTATTCAATTCCTGAATGCGGTCATATTGAGCTATAATCCAGGCAATATTTGGACTCGGAAACAGCTCTGGATCAAGCAAATGACGCGTCAAAAAAAAGGACTCCAGCGGTTTCGTTGGATATGTACTGTTCTCCAGCTTTTGCTCCACATAGGTATGAATGCGTTCCAGCAGCTGCTTCTTCTTCTCTTCGTTGATATATTCAAATAGCGTCAATTGCAGCTTCCCTTCGGTCGTTGGAAATTTCCCGCGAAAGGTGAAATGATAGTCGATCAGCGGTGTATCTCCCAGCTCATCCAATCTTCTCCGGATCACTTCAGCAAGCTGAGGCTGAATTTCGCTTCGCACCTGCTCTTCCGTAAATGAACCTGCGTTCCTGGAGTTCAAGCCATCATCCAAACCGAGATCCAGGCTGTCAACCGTCGTACGTCCAGGTCTGTAATCCAGTAAAACATCACCCAGGATCCCCATCTGCAGCGTGGTTCGCTTCACTACCTTGTCCAAGTCGCTTCGCTTCTCCTGTTCATCAAACCATTCATGAATGGCGCCAATCATCTCTTCCATGGCCTGATCATATAGTGTACTCATCAAATTTCCTGCCTTTCGTAATTAAACTCTATCGAATAACAGCTCATGTTCTATTTCTTGAGGATCGCTCCATAAATCTTGCAAGTGAAAATACGTATTGACGTTCGCATAACACCTATTATTTTACTCTCTCATGCACACCTGGAACAATAAGACTTATGCACGGTTGTTGGCTAAGAAAATGGATGATCTCTTCCTCTGCACCTGTCTGTGCATTACTGTACTCATACCAAAAAAACACCGGAGTCAGGCGACTTTACGCCTAAATCCGGTGTATTCACGAAACCTTCACTCTTCTTTTAATACTTTAGTACGATTCCATTCAGACAGTTAAGATTACACGAAAACGGAGAGTGCAGAACCAATCTGGAGAAGCGAAGCGCTCGCCTTTATCACCGGATTTTATCCTCTAAATAGAGGAATCAAAAAATCTGGGGATAACAGCGATCGAAAGATGGTACTGCAATCGGAGTGGCAAAGTGTAACCTCCCTCTCCTGTTGAATCAGTTACCGTATTAATTCACAGTCTTAAACCATTCGTTTACTTCGGCGGTAATCTCGTCGCCACCCATCGACTTCCACTTCGTTACAAACGCATCGAATTCCTCAATGCCAACCTGCCCATAGATGATTTTGCTGAACGTATCTTTCTCCAGTTTGTCGAGCGCATCCTTCTTCATCTTCATTGTATCGGTTGGCGCACCCGTGAACTTGTTCTTGATCGCATCATCCTTATGTGCAACGACAACTTGAGCTGCAGCAAATACTTCCGGTTTGTTGGCAATGCTCGTATTTTTCTCAAAAGGCGTCTCCGGTTCCTTGCCTGTCGCGAGTTCTGCGAGCGTATCCATCATCAGGTTCGGAATCCGTGCACCGTCATAGGTAATCGTGTATTTCAGCGGTGATACGCCATCTTTCACTTCAGCTTCACCCACGACTTTGCCGTCCACGATGTCATAATCATATCCTTGGGCAAACCCATGCTCGAACTCGCTGCCCACCTCCGGATTGGCGAAGTTATCGAACAGATAATTCTGATAGGTGAAGAACACTTCCGGGTTAGCCATATCCTTGTTGATCAACACAACCCCGTTGCTGGCCCCGGAACCATGATGATGACTCTCACCCGTCGGGCCGGTTGGCAGAGCGATGGCTTTATAGGTGGCACCGTCCACATTTTTCTTCACGTCATCAATTGGCCAGTTAGGCATCCAGTGCGGACCCACGATGATCCCGGCCTTACCTGCTGTAAACAGTTCAGCTGCCTTGATCTCATCATAAACACCAGCTTCCTTGGGCAGATAACCTTTGGAGAGCCAATCTTTCATTGTAGCAAGACCTTCCTTCACTCCTGGCTGCACCGAGCCGTATTGCAGCGTTCCGTCTTCAGCCTCGTTCCATTGACCTGGCATCGTGTTATACATGCCGAAGATCCAGCCAGATTCCGTCATCCATGTATTTAGCGCATTCTTCATGCCGACGGTCAAACCATACGTATCCTTCTTGCCATTACCATCCGGATCCTGATTCGTAAATGCATCCATGACCGCAACCAGCTCATCGATCGTTTTTGGTTCTTCCAGTCCCAGCTTCTTCAGCCAGTCTTCCCGGATAAACATCACCGGATCGCCGTTGTAGGCATAGTCGAAGATCGGAAT
Organism: Paenibacillus sp. 7516; assembly: GCF_002272715.1. Taxonomy (NCBI): domain Bacteria; kingdom Bacillati; phylum Bacillota; class Bacilli; order Caryophanales; family Paenibacillaceae; genus Paenibacillus; species Paenibacillus sp. 7516. The sequence continues at coordinate 54,416 of NZ_NPBI01000036.1, read as the reverse complement.
GCCGTAACGCTGACCCTCATACATGTAAGGATACCATTCCTCCGGTGCCGATTCGGACGCCTGTTTCCACGTGTCAGATGCATATTTGTCAAACAGTGCACCTGCATCAGCGAACTTGCCGGACTCAATCAACTCACGCACCAGGTTATAGTCCCCACGGATGGAGACGATATCCGGCAGCTCCTCGTTGGCAGACAGAGACAGGCGGAGCTTCGTATAAAAGGCGTCATTAGTCACTGATACAGCCCATGGTGTGGTCAGCTCTATGCCGAGACGTTCCTTGGCCCATTTGGTATGCACATTGCTCTGTGCCGTTTCCCCGTTCTTAAACTTCGTGTCATCGTTCCAAGCCCGCAAGTAGCTCATCTGCACCGCTGGTTCGTACTTCCCGTTTTGCATCGCAAGCGGCGCAGCCGCTTCCTTCGCAGGTTCCTCTTTGGCCCCCGAACTGCATGCTGTTACAGCAACCATCGTTAATGCAAGCACTGCCGTCATCATCTTTTTATACATGAACTAACCCCTCCTCAGGTAACTTTGGATACCCTTTGTGCATCTCGCATCATCCATCAAGCTTCATGCACCTTACATGAAAAGGATAGTGCAGCCGGGGAGGCAAACATATATCACAATTTCAATGTTCATATTGATTTGTTAACCGTTCCGAAAATCCTGTGGTGTCAGGCCATAATGCTTGCGAAACACTTGAATGAAGTAAGGGGTATTGTTATAGCCCACTTCCTGGCCGACTTCGTATATCTTCATCCCGGTATGCTTCAGCAGGTGCACGGCGCGTTCCATTCTGGAGCGAATAATATAATCACTGATGCCTTCGCCAGTGGACTGTTTGTACATTTTGGACAAATACACCGGATGCAGGTGTACCTCTCCCGCAATGACCTGCAGGGACAGATCTTCTCCCAGATGATGGTCAATCCAGTGCTGTACCTGCCGAATCAGGGTGGACCCGCTTTCTTGACCCGAATCTTGAGTACGCTCTGTCCATTGCTGCAAGACGTTACGGGTCCATGCCTCCAGGCTCCGCAGCGATACGCCATAACCATCCTTCAGCAGCTGCTGATATTGTTCTCCAAGCACATCGGATAACTGTTTGCCTTCCCGGTGAGCCATATAAGAGAAAGCGGCCGCCAGATAATGAAAGGCAACGTAGACATGCTCCGGAAATACACTGCCTGATAGCTCGGCAAAGATCTGATCGATCTTGCGATGTGCATCATCCATTCTCCCGGCTTCCAGCAGCGTTGTCAGACCAGGTGGTTCATAGAGCGCAGTAAGTGATTTCAAAGAAGCACCGTGTGAGCTGGTTGCGGCATTCAGATGCAATCCTTTCCCTGCTTCACCCTGCTTCCGCAAGGCACTTACCGCCTGATGATACAGCTGCGGTACCTGATGCGGGAAACGGCCTGTTTTGCTGACCGATAGCGAGATTGTTGCATTCAAATACTGCTTCACACTGTGAATCAGTCGATCGCCCAGCCGTCCCATCAGCAGTTCCGGTTCAGACTGTACCTGTTTCGGACTGGCCATGAACACCAGATCATCATACGCATCATCGGTATGGCAGAGATGGTAGCTGCTGCTGAAGATTTCCTCCACCACATTGGATATGGCGTATTTCATTAATCGAAATGCCTTGTGTGTTGGCTGTGGGTCATCATAGCGGATCAGCAGCAGTTGCATTTTATCCTGGGGCCGGAAGCCAATCTCCAATTGTTCCAGCTTACCTACGAGTTCATCTCCGGCAAACTTGCGCCCGAGCAGCACATCCTTCATTAACTCTGCCCTTTTCTCCGGCAAATGCTCCCTAACCGAATACATGGCACGCTGATGCAGCTGCTGTTTCTCTCCTTCCAGCCGGATTTGCACGGAGGCCTGCTGCACGGCTTCGATCAGTTCTTCATCGCGCACCGGTTTAAGCAGATAACTTACCGTTCCATGTTTAAGGGCCTGTTTGGCATAATCAAAAGACGCATGTCCTGATAAAATAATGCATTTGGTCTGCTCCCACTTTTGCCGAATATGACTAACGAGATCCAGTCCCGACAGGCCCGGCATACGGATATCTGTAATGATGATATGAACCTGATGGGCAGCCATCTGCTGCAACGCTTCCTTGACCGAATATGCCTTATATACCTGACCGATGCCATATTCCCTCCATGCGATAGAGGAAGCGATGGATTCCACCGCTGAGTGTTCGTCATCCACGACCATTAGATTCATCATGAGATTGTTCCTCCTCCTCAAACCATCGTATTTCCACACTAAGTCCCCCGTAAGGAATCGCTGCAAAATGAAGCCCGGATGAATGCCCATATCGCGTAACCAGACGCTGGTGCACGTTCCAGGTGCCGGTACCGATCTCCTCACCCATCGGCTCGTTCACTTCCCGTTCCAACTCTTCAATCTCTTCGGATGTCAACGTAACCCCATCGTTATCCACGAACAAACTGTAGCGAATGAAGGATTTCCCTTTGATTTGCTCTTTGACTGACATTCCGGTCACCACGATATGGCCACTGCCTTCGCTTGGTTCGATGCCATGAATGACAGCATTCTCCACAATCGGCTGAATGAGCAGCCTTGGAATCTGCTGCTGCATCAGCTCCTGAGGTACAGCAATTTCGTAGGATAAACGATTGGTCCGCATCTGCTGTATGGACAAATAATTGTCGAGCAGCCGAATTTCCTCCTCCACCGTTGTCATGTCATTCTCATCCCGGGTGATGTACCGGTAGTAATCTCCCAAACTCAGTGACATCGCAATAACGGCTTCCGAATGACCGAGCTGGGTCATATTTTTAATATAGAACAGGCAGTTGTACAGGAAGTGCGGATTGATCTGTGACTGCAAATGCTTGAGTGTAGCTTCTCTTGAACGAATGCGTTCCTCGTACACCTTTTCGATCAATTCCTGAATTTGTTCCGCCATATGATTGAAGCTCTGAGTCAGGTACGCAAATTCATCGCGTGAATGATCCACCGGGATTCGGGTCGACAGCTGGCCTTTGCGAATCTGCTGCAGCCCCTGCATCAGACGATAGATGGGAATCTGTACCTTGCGGTAGAGCAATAATGCCGCCCCGATGCTCAAGGCCAGCAGCAGGAGTATGGATGTAACAAACATGTTCCGGCTCTTATCCATCGGGGTGAGCAGATCATCCAGTACAACGGGATTCACATAGACGCCATGAAGCTGTTTAGAACGAACATAACTCACCAGATACTGCTTGCCACCGGCCTCCAGCTGATGATTCCCCTCGCTGTCCAGCCCGTTCAACGGCATATTTTCCATAATGGCCTGCACCAGATCAGGGTCTGCACTGCGGTTTAATAAGGGGTCATTGCCTGGCACGTACAGAAAAGGGTCCCCTCCCTGCGCCTCCTTGAAGTCGTCCAGCATGGCGACAATATTCATCGGATCAAAATTAATCTCCATCACGGTACGAACTCCCGTCGTCGCTGGCTTGGCATTCCACTCGTAATTGTCCGTGAAGAAATACGTGAACCCCCCATCATCCAATTGCCACTGGCCAGGCTGGGGAAACTTCAGCATGTTCTCATTGAAGACGGTTCGGCTTGCCTTGGTGGATAACACCAGTTCTGCCTGCGGGAGCAGAATTGTAATGTCATTTTTCCAGCGGCTGGTGGACTGGTACAACGATAATTTGTCGAGAATGTCGAGATAAATGCTGTTCTTCTCATACTGGCTGGTCGTTTCCGTCATGTAACGGTAATGCAGTATGCTGGGGTCCCTCAGAAGGGTAAGCCCATAGAGCGAGAGCTGCTCAATATTTTTATCTACCTGGGAGCTGAAATAGTTGAATTGGTTTAAGCTCGATTGCTGTTTCTCCTCCACAACCATGTCCACGTTCGCCTGGTTGGCATAGGTATAGAGCAGCAAGATGGGCACCAGCAGGCAGATCAGCAGAATGACCGTTTTTGCAAATACTGTGAATTTCATCGTTTCACCCTGTCTCGAGATATAATCGAACGTATTCGAAGTCCTATTTTATATTGAAAACCCTTTCATATCTATATTGATTTTGAAAGGGTAGATAGACTCAACAGGTTAACAAATCAACATTCGCATTGAAATGTTGGTCTATAGCCCTCCCTTTTCCGTTGCTATAATTCAGTTGCTCCACTTTTTGCAAGAGGCCGAAAAGCCTCACCATGCGGAGGCTGGACGATACATAAGGAGGGACACTGATGGCTATGGAACAACCATTAACAACCAACAAACCGGTACGGCAGGCGATACGCAATCCACGCAAACGTACCCGCTGGAACTTCAAACGCACATGGCCGCTGCACCTGATGCTGCTGCCTGCTGTACTGCTCACATTGCTGTTCGCCTATGTACCCATGGGCGGCATTATTATTGCTTTTCAGGATTTCAAACCGTGGCTGGGATTCACGGGCTCCAAATGGGTGGGATGGGATAACTTCCGGTTCATGTTCGAGTATCCGGACAGTGTACAGGTGATCTGGAACACCGTGCTGATTGCTTCCATGAAAATTGTGGCCGGCCTGTTGGCCCCGGTGGTATTCGCCATTTTGCTGAATGAGGTACGAAACTCTACGTTCAAACGGTTCTCACAGACACTCGTGTACCTGCCCCACTTCCTGTCCTGGGTAGTACTAGGCGGCATTCTGCTCGACATGCTGTCCCCAGAGGGTGGACTGGTGAATCAGGTGCTGGCAGCTGCAGGAATTGAACCGATTTTCTTTCTCGGAGATGGTGACTGGTTTCGGGTAACGGTTGTCATCAGTGATGTATGGAAGGAATTCGGATTTGGCACAATCGTATTTCTGGCTGCGCTTGCGGGGATTAATCCGGCTCTCTATGAAGCTTCCGAGGTGGATGGGGCAACACGGCTCAAGCAGACGCTGCACATTACGCTGCCTGCCCTGGTGCCGATGATTATTGTGGTGGGAACGCTGTCCCTTGGCAATATTCTGAATGCAGGATTTGACCAGATTTTCAATCTGTATAACCCGCTCGTGTATGAGAAAGGTGATATTATCGACACGTTTGTGTACCGGATGGGGATCCTCAATGGCAAAATGAGCTTCGCAACAGCGGTTGGACTATTCAAGTCCTTCGTCGCGATGTTCCTGGTCATTACTGCCTACCGGATGGCATACAAAATCGCCAATTACCGCATTTTCTAAGGGGTTTAGCATACTGCATTAAGGGGGAATCAAGGTGTATCACAAAACGACCGGATACCGGATATTCAATGGCTTCAACCTGTTCTTCATTGCGGCCGTTTCACTGCTGTGTGTGCTGCCGCTCGTTCATATTCTGGCGGTCTCTTTCAGCGGCAAGGCGGCAGCCTCCGCCAATCTGGTCACACTCTGGCCGATTGATTTTACGGTAGACGCCTATACCAAAACGTTTGGTAACAGCAACTTTCTCAGTGCGCTCTGGATCTCGGTTCAGCGTACCGTTCTTGGCACGCTGCTCAGTATGGTGCTGGTCATTCTGACGGCGTATCCATTATCCAAAGAAAGTCTTCATTTCAAAGGACGCTCGATGTATGCTTGGTTTTTCATCTTCACGATGCTGTTCAGCGGCGGGCTGATCCCGTCTTACATTTTGATTCAAAAGCTGGGGCTAATCAACACGCTGTGGGCACTGATTTTGCCAGGAGCGGTTGCAGTCTGGAACCTGATTCTGATGATGAACTTCTTCCGTAATGTTCCGAAAGAGCTGGAAGAGGCGGCTTTTATTGATGGAGCTAACCATATTACAACCTTGTTTCGGATCTATCTGCCGGTGTCCATGCCCGCGATTGCGACGATCTCGCTATTCACCATGGTGGGCCAATGGAACTCCTGGTTTGACGGGCTCATCTATATGAACGATGCTTCCAAATATCCGCTGGCTACGTTGATGCAGACCATTATCGTACAGCAGGACTTCTCCAACATGAATGTGGATGCCACGCAGCTTCAGAACATGTCTCAACGTACGGTCAATGCGGCTCAGATTTTCATTGGCGCGCTGCCGATCCTGCTCGTGTATCCGTTCCTGCAGCGTTTCTTCGTCAAGGGGATTGTACTTGGGGCGGTAAAAGAATAGAACGAACGCGAATTATTGTCGCATCATCTCATCCCGGGGCTTTTGTCTCGGGGTGTTTTTCCGTTTAGACGAATGGCTTTGTTATATTCATTAATTAACTCATCCAGAATCATCGATTGACGAATGACCTCCGGATGCATTAATTCCGTGTGTGAATTTGCGATCTGGTAAAGTCTTTGCCGTGCCTTTTCGATACATTCCTGAATGGTTTCCGGATTATGCACCATACTCCCGCCCCCTGTTGTCCTTCAATATCCATCACCCAAAAAAGACCATCTATTATAATATTCGGAACATGGAGGGCTGCGGATTACCCCAAAATTAAAATTTGTATATTTTTTCTTGTACAGGCTGAAATAAGTAGGTGCATTAAAGAAGCCTCCCCCAAGTAGGAATAAAAAAATGCCCCCTCTTCAGCTTGAAGAAAGGACAAGTTTTAGGACTGATGGGTGGACGCCTGGGCAGCGGCCTGCAACAAAGGCTGCATAAGGCCAGGGAATCGTGTTTCCAGATCTTCCAACCTCAATGTAAGGAAATGCTGGGTACCCTGCACCCTCACTCGAATGACGCCAGCTTCCCGCAGCGTGCGAATATGATGGGACATCGTGGACTTCACAACAGGTGCATTAAAATGACTGCAGGGCTGCTCTCCACTCTTGGCTGCTTCCGCAACAATGCCAAGGCGGGTCGGATCGCTTAACGCGTACAACACGGAAGAAAGTTCAATATCCTCCAATTGAGGATGATGTAAAATTTTCATAATGTAGTCTCCTTTTTTCAGACTATCCATTGTATTTTAGCACAATTCCATGATATATTTCTAATGTTCGATACCAATCGAACTTTAACTATAATTTCGTCAATGTAACCCCTGCTGTGAGGCATGGGATTCACTGTATATCTCATTTTGCAAATGTTACATACCGTTTCTGAAATATTGCGAAATTACACATTAGTTCAAGGAGGTTTTCATGAATAACACCGCAACCGCATCATCCGGAGAACGAACGACCGGACTACAGGAAGGGTTAATTGTAAGTTTGCTCGGTTTCACCGTAGTTCTCGTCGTCATGAATACGATGATGTTCAATCTGGCGCTGCCCAAAATTGCAGCTGAATTCCAGCTCTCATCTGTTGCTTCTTCCTGGATTGTAACAGGTTATTCCATCGTTTTTGCCATATCGTCGATTACCTTTTCACGCCTGTCGGACTTTGTACCGATTCGAACCTTGTTTACAACTGGTCTCACTTTACTTGGTGCAGCATCCGTTCTGGGATTCTTCAGCAATCACTTCATTATCCTGCTCTGTGCACGCCTGATTCAGGCAGCAGGTGCCGCATCCGTGCCAGGACTTGCCATCGTGCTCATCACGCGTTACGTTCCGAGTGACCGCCGGGGTAAATCCATGGCTGTGATTATGTCTGCCAGCTCTCTTGGTCTTGGACTCGGTCCAGTCATCGGCGGCAGCATTACTCAATTTCTTGGATGGCACGATCTCTTTATCGTTACGGGTTTAACGTTATTCCTGATCCCTGTGTTCTTCAAACTGCTTCCGAGTGAAATGCCGCAAAAGGGCTCGTTCGACTTGCTGGGTGCACTGCTTCTTGCGATCGGAACAACTGGCGTTCTTCTGTTCCTCACTTCACGTGAGTGGATCACTCTTGTCGTTGGTGCCGTAGCACTTCTATTGTTCTGGTTACGGATTCGCCGTGCGGCCGATCCATTTGTTCAGCCAGCCCTTTTCAAAAACAAAAAATATATGATGCTCAGCTCGCTAGGGATCGTATCCTACATTAACAACTTTGCGACCCTGTTTCTTTTGCCGCAAATACTGGCCCATCTGTATGCCTTGACACCAGCCCAATCCGGACTGGTTATCTTCCCTGGTGCAGTTGTCTCCATGCTGCTGTCCAACCGGATTGGCCGAATGATTGACAGACATGGCAATACACAGCTGCTTAGGTTTGCACCATGGCTGCTGCTCGCTGCCGCGGGATTGTTCGCTCTGTTTGCAGATAACAGCATCTATGCCATTATGATCATTTATATCCTGCTGAGTGTAGGTTTCTCCGCTCTCACAACGAGCGTTTCCAACGAACTGTCCAATAACCTGACCATGGATCAGGTGGGTGCAGGCATGGGCCTGTTCCAACTTAGCCAGTTCTTCAGCGGTGCATTCAGTGTTGCCGTAACCGGCGTGGCTCTGACTGCAATGCAGCAGCTGTCCTTGTCATCAGCCTACACGAATATTTTCTGGGGCATGACTGTGGTTGCTCTGGCATCCGTGATGTTCTCTTGGGTGTATCTGTCCATGCAGTCCCGCAAAAAAGCTTCTTCCGCTTCGTCCTAATCCAAGCTCTTAAGGAGTGACAGACTAGGTTAGGCTTCTCAATATAAAATAAGCCCCAAGGGAACATGTTCTTGGGGCTTTTGCTGTTTTGATTTACTTTATATCTCTCATGATTACTATTCAAACAGATCCAAACGCAAACGCTTCAGGCTTGTATGCTTGATATACCATTGACCGTCGATCTGAACAAACGTCTCATGGTAGTGTCCAAATCCGTGGAAGGATTTGTTCTCATTGCCTTCGGGGAATGTTACCCAATCCTCCATCGGAGAAATAACCTTGGCTTCGTTCGCGGATACAAATTCAACCTCGGCGCTGTGTACGTGATGCACGGTTACAGCAACATCCACCAGGTCACGGAATACTTGCACGATGGTGTCACGGCCCGTTAATACCGGAATGGGGTTACCTTCCGTACTGAAATCAGCTACTGCATCCGGAGCAAACACATCGCCCAGTGCGTCCCACTGCTTCGTATCAATAAAGCGGCAATAGCGTGCCTTCGTGTTACGGATATTTTCGAGTGCAAGCAATTGTTCCAGTCCTGTGATGGTTGATTGGCTCATCTGTTGTCCCTCCAGAGATGTAATAGGTTTAAAAGATATGTATCTATTAATCTTCCTTATTGTACCATTACGCTTGTATTAGGCACAACGGCATATTAATGCTTGGCTATTACTACGAAAAAAGTCCGAAAGCTAGGCATGCTGCTTCATGCTGCTCTCGGACTTTTGGACTTATTCGCATCTATATACGAAAGTAAAGTGGGTTGCCACACTCAGCAAGAAGCTGATTCGCTCTTCCCCCAATGGTTACCTCTGATATGCCTTCATTTGGGCAGCCAGCTCGGACATCTTCTTATTGCTTAGATAGTTCTCCATCTGTTCCTCGGCATGAATCATGACCTGCTGAATCAAACAGCCCTCGTTATGGTTCTGAGAGCATTCGAACAGGGAAGCCTGCCCTTCAATGGCGTGAATAATCTCCAGAAATGAAGGGTCCGGATTTTTGCGACTCAGACGATAGCCACCGTTGGCTCCAGAAGTGGATTCAATCATGCCCGCCTTAACCAGCTTGGTCAATATTTTGGACAGATAGGTTGGGGATACTTTCTGCAAATCAGCCAGTTGATGAACACTAACCAGCTGCTCCGGTTCTGTAATCACAAGGTGAAGCATGGTATGCAAGGCATAGTTGGTTGCTTTTGAATATTTCATGAGGGCACCTCATTGTATACGGATTTAATTTATCCATAATAGACTTGATTGAGCTCGCTGTCAAACCCCAGGGGATCTGAGATTTCGCGGTTACTTGGAACCTCTATAGATAGTAGTTATTAATTGTGATAAAGTCCTCGGTACTCCGTAGGTGTCATGCCTTCGTGCGCCATGAACTGGCGGTTGAAATAACTGGCGTTCGGGTATCCCGCCTCCTCGGCAATCTGGCCAATGTTGGCCGTTGGACGTTCGAGCAGCCACTGCTTCGCCATCTGCAGCCGGGAACGGGTTACGAATTCCATTGGCGTCATCTCGACGGCACTCTTGAACAATTTACAAAAGTAATACGAGCTGACACCCGCCAGATCCGCCCAATCCTGAAGCAAAAACGGCTGACATGCCTCCTGCTGCATCTGCGGGAGCAATCCGAGAATGCGGTTCTCCGCTTGGCTGGTACGTGTATTTTTCAGAGGCACCGCATGCTGGACAAACTCGGCCAGTACAGCATACGTCAACGTGGACAGCTGTGCCGGACGCAGCATCCGGTTCTGTTCAGCCTCGTGCAGCAAGGCCAGATGAGCCTCTTCCCAAGGGGCTTGCTGCCGCAGCGTCCACAGCAGATTGCGATGCAGCCCCCGTTCAATCATGTAGTCATGGAGACGTTCACCGTAAAAATGAACCCAGCGCACATCCCACGGATCATCCTCACTGCTGTAATAATGCTGGCGCTGCTGCGGGAAATAGAGTACCGCCTGACCCGCCCGAAGTTCATGGATAATCCCGTCCACTTCCACATATCCCTTACCTGAAGCTACATAGTGAATATTGAAGTTATTAAGTACACCGGCCTCCCGCAAAACGGAATGCTCCGGATGGTCCACATAATGGCCAACGGACTCGGGATAACAAAAATATGGAATATCCTGAAGGGTTAGCAATACAGTCTGTCTCATCATGAATATTTCTCCTTGGCAAGCAATATTGTGTTAATAGATCTCAATATATTATCATTTTCATTCATCGATCTATTCCTTATAATCACAATATACATTCATCCACAGGAGGAAACAACTCATGAATTCAGATCGTAAATTACGCTGGGGCATTCTTGGTAGCGCTAGCATTGCCAAAGGTTCTGTCATTCCTGGTTTGCAGCAATCGGAGTTGAATGAAGTGGCGGCGATCGCAAGCCGGGACGAGGAAAAGGCGAAACAAACCGCTGATCAGCTTGGAATCCCCCAGGCTTACGACAGCTATGAAGCACTGCTAGAGGATGACTCCATTGACGCTGTATATATTCCCCTTCCAAACCATCTTCACCGGGAGTGGGCGATCCGCGCAGCTGAGGCGGGCAAACATATTCTGTGCGAGAAACCACTCGCGTTAACCGAGCAGGAGGCACGTGAAATGGCGCAAGCCTGTGATGATGCCGGAGTACTGCTCGCCGAAGCATTTATGTATCGGCATCATCCCCGTTACGACCAGATCAGAGACGTCATTGCCAGTGGTGAAATTGGAGAAATTCGCGGTATTCATAGTACATTTTCGTTCAACAATTCCGGTTCCGCAGGTAATGTCCGGTTCAAACGTGAATGGGGCGGCGGTGCTCTCTATGATATTGGCTGTTATTCCATTAGTGCAGCACGACTGCTGCTCGGCCAGGAACCATCAGCGGTAACGGTCATTGGCATGTTCTCCCCTGAACACGACCATGTCGACATGATGGCCTCGGGATTACTTGAATTCAATAATCACGTCGGCGTCACGTTTGACAGCAGCATGTGGGCAGCATTCCGCAATACGCTGGAGGTGCTGGGATCGGATGGCATAATCGAGGTTCCGTCCGCATTTATCAGCAATCCGGACCGCAGCTCGAACTTCTACGTTACTGCGGGCGGTGAACGCAGGGAAGTTGAGGTCCCTCAGGTCAATCATTACTCCCTGCAGGGGGATGATATGGCACGTGCCGTGCTTCAAGGTAAAGATTTGCGTTTTGCTTCTTCCGATGCGGTGGCCAATATGAAAGTACTTGAGGCTTGCCTTCGTTCTGCAGAGGAACGTACACGAATTACACTATAAGCGAGGATGGTGTGTACAATGGAATTCATTACAATTAATGGTGCAGGAAAACCGATTTCCCGGTTGATCAAAGGTACGGATTATTTTGTGCATGATGCTTACGAAAAAGCTGCCACGAATATGGATGCTTTTCTGGCGATTGGCGGAAATACCGTGGATACGGCTCACATCTATTGCGGCGGACAGAGTGAAGAAGTGCTCGGACGTTATATGCAAGAGCGCGGTAATCGCGATCAGGTCGTCATTCTCACAAAGGGTGCCCACCATGATATGAACGGCCCCCGTGTCAATGCCGATGCCATTCGCAGCGATCTGCTTACCAGCCTGGAACGTCTGCAGACTGATCATGTCGAATTGTATGCATTACACCGGGACGATCCGAACATTCCTGTTGGTGCCATTCTTGAAGCACTGAATGAGCACATTGAGTCAGGTAAAATTGGAGCGATCGGTGCCTCCAACTGGACTTGGCAGCGTTTGGAGGAAGCCAACACGTATGCGGCTGCACATGGTCTGAAGGGCTTCACATTCAGCAGCCCGAATCTCAGCCTGGCCAAGGCGAACGAGCCGTTCTGGGCTGGCTGTGTATCAGCAGATGCAGAGACGCTGGCATGGCATGAACAGACACAGCTTCCCCTGCTGTCCTGGTCCTCGCAGGCACGCGGCTTCTTCACCGGTCGTTTCACACCTGAGGTACGTGACAATGCCGATCTGGTTCGTGTCTTCTACAGTGACGGCAACTGGGAAAGACTACGCCGTGCCGGGGAATTGGCCGAAACGAAAAATACGACGGCAATTCAGATTGCATTAGCTTATGTATTGAATCAGTCCTTCCCGACCTGCGCATTGATCGGAGCACAGAATCGCGATGAGCTGTTATCCTGTGACGAAGGCTCACGCCTGACTCTGACTGGTGACGAGATTGCCTGGCTTGATCTTGCGAGCGACGTCAAACCAGTTGTGTAACCGCAAGAACTGATCAGGATCGGAAACGCTTCAAACGTAGTACAGTTCAAGAGACGGCCCTCCCCACTTTCGATGCGGGAGGCCGTCTCTTTTCCTTACTAAAATAAATAAAGAGGGCACCAACCAGAGAAACGCTGGAGGTACCCTCACATGAACATATATAATGACCTTGAACGGGTCCGTCTTACAGTTTAACGATCTGACCTGTCTTCTCGGATTCGAATGCTGCCAGAATGACCTGCAGGGAACGAAGGCCTTCTTCACCGGAGATGCTTGGAGGCGTTTGAGTCACAATGGATTCCACAAATGCGTCGATAACGCCGCTTGGTACCTGCTTCTCATTTGTTGCCATCGCACCAACTTTGTACGTTTCAACCGTACCATTCGTCAGTTCGACGATTACTTCGTCGCCTTCGACCGTTCCGATTTTCATGACGCCATTCTCGCACCACAGAACCGTACTGTTGTCTCCTGCTCTGTATTGAGTCCAGCTGGCAACGAGTGTACCAATGGCACCACTCTTCATGCGAAGCAAGCATGTCGCATTGTCATCCACTTGCGTGCCTTCTTTGTGAAGGGTGCTGATGAACCCAGCCACTTCGGACACTTCATCGTTCAGCAGATAGCGAATGAAGTCAGACTTGTGCACGCCGAGGTCACCCATGGCGCCCATAATTGCTTCTTCCTTACGGAAGAACCAGCTCTCTGCTCCGTCCACACTCCATGCTTCCGGTCCTGGATGACCAAAGGAAGTACGGAAGTTCAGCACTTTACCCAGTTTGCCGGAATCCAGGATTTCTTTTGCTTTGACGTGTGGAGGCATCAGGCGTTGGTTGTGTCCAACCATCAGATACACACCGTTTTTCTTGGCAGCTTCAATCATTTGCTCGCCTTCTTCGGTTGTAACAGCCATCGGCTTCTCAACCAGCACATGCTTGCCTGCATTCGCAGCAGCAATGGCCATGGAAGCATGCAGATAGTTAGGTGTGCATACGCTAACCGCATCAACTGTTTCGTTTGCAAGCAGTTCTTCGTAGCTGGAGTATGCTTTGCCGCCGTATGTTTCGGCCATTTTCTCTGCACGCTCCACAATTGGATCAGCAAAAGCGACAAGCTCTACGTTTTCATTGGCAGCGTATTCTGGAATATGTCTGCGTTCAGCAATGGCTCCACAGCCGAATACAGCAACTTTAATTTTACTCATGGATTAATGTCCCCTTTGACAAGTAGATTCAGCATTTGCTTCATTCAATGATTCGAATTGCTAGATTAAAATTGGTTCAGGTAGTTCTGTTTCAGCCAGTTATAACTGTTGGCTACGCTTTCAAGTGGAGGATTCTGACATACATCCTGTTCCACGATCAGCCATTCCACACCTGCGCTCGTTGATGCTTCAATAACTGCTGGCAGGTCAACCGAACCTTGTCCCAGTTCCAATGTTTTCATCTGACCCTGTTCGTCTTTGCTGAAGTCCTTCAGATGGAGAAGCGGCAGACGGCCCGCATATTGATTAATATACTCGATCGGATTTTGTCCGGCAAATTGAACCCAACATACGTCCATTTCCACTTGTACAGCCTCAGGCGTCGTTTCAGCGAACATGGCATCAAAGGCATTTTTGTCGCCAACTTGGCCATGGAATTCGAAGTCATGGTTGTGATAACCAAAGATCAAGCCTTGTTTCGCTGCTTCTGCACCATATTGCTGCAGTTCAGCGAACAACTTGGTCCAGCCTTCAGCATTGTCAGGACGATCTTCAGGCATGAGGTAAGGACAGATCATATATTGAGCCCCAATCGTTTTGAGGTAATCAATTTGTTTTTGCAAATCTTCGCGCATCGCGTGCAAGGAAACGTGGCTGCTGAATCCTTTGAGGCCCAGCTCATCCAGCAATGCTTTCATCTCTTCGGCAGGAATGTCACCATAACCAGCGAATTCCACACCTTCATAACCAAGCTCTGCTACCTTGCGCAATGTGCCACGAAAATCTGCTGCAGTTTCATCACGGAGGGTGAACAATTGCAAACCAATATTAAGTTTTTTCATGAATGATACACCTCTGCTCTCAAATTTGCTTTCATTGCTCTATCTGGTATCATCCTACCTCAAAACAGGCTAGAATGAACATATACAATATCGTCAGAACATGAACTATTTGACTGATTTTTTATTCCAGTATTTTGCATCACAATAATTTCACCTATAAAAGTGCATGCAGGATACCTATATTGGAGGATTGCATCTTTGGAACCGTTGAAGACTTCAGTACTGATCTGTGACTACTCTTATCACTACAAGGCATTTAACCACAACATGAAGGGCGAGCTTCAGACCTACCTGTTCCGTCTGCAAACTGAAGGCTCTTGCAAGGTATATGTGCAGGATGAAGAATTTACGATGACCAGCGGGGATTTGCTGCTGTTGAAACCAGGAGATGACTATCATCTCGTGGTCGCAGAACCGCATAAGGAAGGACGATTGTCCAGCGGGGATTATTATTTGTTCTGTGAAGGTTCCTGGATTGATCAGTGGTGGAAGCGAGCTCAGCGCCCTACCGTAAACCGAATTGGACTGGATGACAAACTGGTCAGCCTGTGGCGCAATATTTTGCTGGAGCAGCGCCGGGGACCTCTTGAAGAAAATGAGGAGTTAAAAGACGCCCTATTACGCGGACTCTGTCTGTACATCGACCGTGCGATTAGCGAGAGTCTCCAGACGGATCGAAGCGTGTCCTCCACCCTGAAGCTAAAGCGCTTCATAGAGGAACATGCTACCGTTACGTTCAAACTTGAGGAGGCTGCCCGTTACGCAGGTCTAAGTCTGTCACGCGCAGTCCGGCTGTTCAAGGAACACTACGGCAAAACCATGATCCAGTACGCTATTGAAATTCGCCTGAATGTCGCACTGGAACGCATGAAGTACAGTGAGATGACACTGGAGCATATTGCGGAGACGTGTGGATTCGCCAGTTATTCCTATTTCCACCGGGTGTTCCGCGCCCACTTCGGAATGTCTCCACTGGAATACTTGAAATCGCACTCCCACCCGTCTTTCGATATGGAGCATGTATAACATCATCTGGAATCTCGAACCCATGACGACCTCTAAACAGGTCACGTTTATGGGTTCTTTGAACTTTTTGCTGCTCCAAATTTATTCATGACTCCTCCCACATAACCCTGTATAGTTAAAATCATAATCATTTACAGATTCAACCATCATTAAAGAAATTTCCATTACCCTTTATTGGAGCGATACCTATGCCTCATTCACGTAGAATACTCATTATTGAAGACGAGCAGGACATTTCACGCATTGTAAGAGACTATCTGAACAAAAACCAATATGACGCTGCAGTCGCAGTCACTGGACAAGATGGATTGCAACTGATGGACATGCTGCAGCCGGACTATATTATCCTGGACATCATGCTTCCGGATATGGATGGTATTGAGGTATGCCGTGAAATAAGACGAAGAAACAATATACCGATCCTCATTCTAAGTGCAAGAGGAAGTGATACCGACAAGGTGCTTGGTTTGGGCTTCGGGGCAGATGATTATATGACCAAACCCTTCTCCCTGAGTGAGCTGCTTGCGCGAATCAATGCCCATTTCAGGCGGTATGACAGTCTTGCAGCCGAGCGTGAGGAGGGACATCTTCTTCGTCTGTCCAACCTGGTGATCGACAAGAAAGCGTACAAGGTTACGGTAAGCGGAGATGAAGTTTCACTTTCTGCGAAGGAATTCGAACTGCTGTACTACCTGGCGAGCCACAAGAATCAGGTATTCTCCAAGTTACAATTGCTGGATGCTGTTTGGGGATATGATGCTTACGGAGATGAAAATACGGTCACTGTATATATCCGAAGGTTAAGAGAGAAAATTGAAGCCACCCCCTCCGAACCCGTTGTTCTGAAGACAGTCTGGGGAGTCGGCTACAAATTCAACCACTAAGATAGATGGGAGATCACAATCTCGATGTCGTTACTCCAATGGTCCAAACGCTGGCTGATCACCGTACTCATATTGCTTATTTTTCTCCTTGGATGCAGCCTGACACTTGCCGTGGATCGGTTAGATGATCATACCGAGGAGAACTTGTCCATTCATCTGGTCCGGCTCAGCATCAACCCGGTGATGCTTGCTTTGGAGCAGAATCTTCATCAACTCACCAGCCCGGAGGTTCAGGAAAACGTTCGTGCCCTCGCCGAAGAGCAAGGCATCCAGTTATCCTATGTCGGCCTGGACGGTACGATTCTATTCTCTTCCGATCCATCCTCTCAAGGAGAACATATCCATCTGGCATCCGCCTTGCATTATGATCTGAGCCATGCCGGGCATGCCAACCATGGAGAGGATGTGGTGGACATGGCTTTCCCTGTCCTCCATGCTGCGGATGGAATTCAGATCGGAAACGCCATCTTTACCATCCCCAAAGCCATGGTTACTGTCCAGCCTTCATCCATCCTGCCTTATCTGGTTGCAGGCATATCCATCATAATCGCCCTTATTCTCGGCATTCTTCTGTTAACCATGCATCGCAAAATACATAAACGATTACTGTCACCGGTACATATGCTTCAGCAGCATGCTGAATCTATTCTTAAGGGGAAGTACGATAAGCCAATTCATTATAAACATGCAGACGAAATAGGCGAATTATATGCCATGTTCGATCTGATGCGCACCGAAATCAAATATTTGAGTGAACAACGTACGAAGCAAGAACAGGCGCAAAAGGAACTCATCACCAATATTTCGCATGATATCAAAACACCCATTACTACGGTTAAAGCGTATATTGAGGCCATTATGGAAGGAATGTGTGCAGATGAGGAAACCCTGATGGAGTATATGCGAATCATGCAGACCCACACGGACAAAACAGCCCAATTGGTTGAAGATCTATTGCTTCATGCGCTGCAGGAACTGGGTCAAATATCCGTAGAGCCGCGTGAAGTTTATAGTGGTCCCTCTTTCGAGGCCATGCTTGGATCATTCGGACATGCTGTGCGCATGAAAGGTCTAACGTATGAAACGCCCGAATCCGTTCCGAATGTGTTAATCCGCATGGACACCCCAAGGATCGAACAAGTGCTGGCCAATCTCATATCCAATGCACTGAAGCACACCCATCGCGGGGATGCCATCCGAGTTCATACTGAGGTGGAAGCCAATCAGTTCATTGTAACAATCATAGACAATGGTCCGGGAATACGGGCACAGGATATGCCTTTTGTATTTGAGCGTTATTTCCGGGGGCAGGCGTCTCCTGTATCCAGACACGTGCAAGAGGGTACAGGCCTTGGCTTATCCATATGCAAAAATATCGTTGAAGCACACGGGGGACGTATATCCTTTTCAAGCAAAGAGGGGCAAGGAACCAGCTTTCAATTTAGTCTGCCGGTCTGCTGACTCGTCACAATCCATTCAGGCTGGCATCCAGCCTGTAAGACTTTATTCATAATTTGATAAGACTTCCTCAACATCCCCCCTCTAAAATAAAACGTATACCGCCTTGGGGAGTGATTTTCTTGAGCAAAACAACGATTATTCGTGCGCATAACCTATGCAAAACATACAGCACAGGCCCGGAACAATACCATGCCATTCGCAATGTTGATCTGGATATATACCAAGGGGATTTTACCGTCATTATGGGTAACTCGGGTTCGGGCAAATCCACCCTGCTCTATCTGCTGAGTGGTCTGGATCATGTGACTGCTGGTGAAGTCTATTTTCAGGAACAACGCATCGATGCTTACAGCGAACGGGAAATGTCTGATTTTCGCACTCGCCGGATTGGTTATATCTATCAGAATATTAATCTGGTGCCGGATCTCTCCATTCGAGAGAATATTGCACTGCCGGGTTACATCGCCGGGACCAAAAAGAATGAAATTCAGCTGCGGGCAGCCCAATTGATGAAATCCTTGGATATTGACAGTCTGAGCAGCCGTCTTCCCTCCCAGACTTCAGGAGGCCAGCAGCAGCGAGCCGCCATTGCGCGGGCTTTGATCAATACTCCTGACGTCCTTTTCGCCGATGAACCAACTGGAAGTCTGAATGTGGAACACGGTAAGGCTGTACTCGACATCCTGACAGACATTCATCGAAAAGGGCAGTCCGTTGTCATGGTCACGCACGATATCAAGGCTGCCTGCCGTGCTGATCGTCTGATATTAATCCGGGACGGCAAGGTTGGTGGCATTCTCGAATTCAAACCCTATAACGAGCATCAGGTTCATGACCGTGAGGACATGATATTTGCCTTTGTATCGGGGAAGGAATAACGATGGCTGTCATGTTGAAACTTAGCCTCTCCTATCTGGGCAGAAGCAAAATACAAAACTCGTTTATCGCGCTGCTCATTCTTCTATCCACGCTGCTGCTGTCTACATCTGTCATGATTCTGGCCAACACAGGTAATCAGTTTAGAGAGATGCATACCCGCACTAATGGATCACATCAGATTTTGACTTTTGATAAAGGCCTGAATGATCCAAAGGCTGTTCACACCTGGTGGGCTTACCAGGACGGCGTTGAAGTGTCTGAATTGCTCACGTATCGATCGTTATCGGGTATCTCGTTTCATGGCACGGATATCCCTAATATTTACCTTTACATGATGAATACCCCTTCAACTCCGCGGGTTGTGGATGAGCTTATTTTTTCTAGTGGAACACCAGAAGTGGTTCCTGAGCCAGGTTCGGTCTGGATTCCCACTTCCATGGCCAATGCGTACGGTGTCTCAGCCGGAGATACTATTGGCTTCAAAACGGGGAGCACTACCATCGAATTGAACGTATCCGGCATTGTAGTTGATGTCCCCTATGGGGCACCTTTCACCAATACAGCACGAGTCTGGATGAACCCTTCGGATTATTCGAAGCATGTTCAGTCCCTACCGGGAAACGATAATTACATGCTGGGTATCCATTTCGACGATTACAGTGCCAATTCAAGCTATTGGGAACGGTACTCGCTTGAGGCAGGCAGTCCGTTTCTAGAAACCAAGATGGAGTTTGAGGGCATCTCTTCTTTCTATCTGATCATTAATCAAATCATCGGATTCATCATGATTTTCCTAGGGGTTGTCATGCTTGCCATCGCTTTGATTACGATAGGATTTACGATTTCGGATGCCATTCTGGCCAACTATAAAACGATCGGCATTCTGAAATCACTTGGCATGACCTCGGCAAAAACCATCGGCACGTATGTCATGCAGTATTCCATGCTTTCCGGTATAGCCATCCTTCCAGGACTTGGGCTCAGTATATGGATATCCAAATTCATCATCAATATCTCCGTGTCTTCTCTTCGCGTGGGAAATCGTGACATCTCGGTCGAGGGGATAGGTTCAGCCATGCTTGTGGGCCTATTCCTGTTCGCCATGATCCTTTTGTTCGTTATGATGTATGCCAAAAAAGCACGGAGTATTCAGCCGGTGCAGGCCATCCGTTATGGAATGTCGGAGCTGGACAACAGCCGGATGGCACGGAGAATGAACTCCCCGCTATACAGTCTGTTCAGGTTCACTCGCCTGCCTGTAGGTGCAGTTATCGGAGTTCGCCATGTCACCAAAAACATTAAAAGTTCTATTCTGATGCTCTTGCTGACAACTACAGCCTCTTCCGTACTAGTTTTGGGGTATGTTCTGTTAAGCAGTATCACCGGAATTGCTCAGACCGCTGCCCAGTGGGGTTATGACAATGCCAACATTGCTGCTGTCGTTGTGAATAAAAGTACTTTTCCCAAAGAGGATTTCAATCAATGGATACAAGAGGATGCAAGAATCAAAAATGCAGGCTGGCAAGGGAACATTACTGGCGTAGTTAGCCCAGGCTCTTCAGGGGATGATGAACGGCAATCTACCAGTGTAGCTCTGAGTGTACTGGAAGGAAGTTATCAGGATCTTGGATTTGAGACATTAGAGGGGAATAACCCGCAGCAGGAGAATGAAATTGCCATCGGCGTGGGTGTAGCTGAGTCCTTAAACAAAAAGCCGGGTGAATTCCTGGAACTTTATATTGAAGGGGAGAAGCGCACATTTCTCATCACAGGAATTTATCAAGCTATTGCCAATATGTCCATCTCGGGACGCATTACGATGGAGGCCATGAATACGATTCGCCCGAATTACAGTGATTTTGATGCTGTATTCATTAATTTGAATGATCCGCTGGAAGCGGAGCTTGTTGCCAGGGAAATGAATCATCAATTTAAAGATTCCGCTTCAGTTGTAACCCAGCAGACCCTGCTCGATTCGGTCTACGCCGAAGCGGCAGACATTCTAATTTACCCCATGAGCCTGATTGGGCTGCTGTTTATCCTGGTTACATTTATTATTATTTTCAGTACCTGCCGGATTAGTATCCGCAAAGAAAGCAGAACGTATGGTATTTACAAATCGCTTGGATTAACCTCGCGCCGCATTCGGCTGTCTATTGCCATGGGGATATCGCTCCTATCCACTATAGGCGCCCTGATGGGAATCCTGGTTGGCGTGTATGTGCTGCCTATTCTTCTTGAATTGATCCTTGCTGACTATGGTATAGTACATCTTCCTCTGATTCTGAATGGGGTTGGAATTGTTCTATTCGCTTGTATCAGCATGATTGCAGCAGCTCTCGGCTCCTGGTTCTCCTCCCGTGTAATTCAGGAAACATCACCACGTATGCTGGTTATTGAATAACTTTGGCAAGGACATATGAAACAGCCTTCTCAGATCCTTCGCGGATTTGAAAAGGCTGTATGGCTTGTCCAGATTACTCCTTCAGATATTACTCCGTCGAAGATCCCTGATTTTTGATTTTAATTTTGATGTCATAGGTAATTGGAATTTCACTGAATGTCTTATCCCAATCCGGTTTAACCTTCTTCCATACTTTCGGATATTTAATACGCAGTTTCTCGCCAAATCCACCAACATCCACCTTATACTTATGCTGCATTTTATCGAGGACCTGTTTCACCTGCTGTTCAGCGATTTTCTTAAAATCGTTCTCCAATTTGTGAAGATATTCTTCGTCTCCTTCTACTTCGGGAACCGTCCAATCTTCCATGAACCAACCTTCCGATTCCACCTTAACATGGAACGAGATATCGTCCCCATGGACTGTAGGGATAATTTTCCCTTTCGTATGCTTAATCTCATAAACGACCGTACTCCCGGTTCGTTCTTCATATGTTTTTATTACGCCTCCCTTAGGCCTTTCCTGAATCCACGACAATCCTTCGAGATCGACTTGGCTTAAGGTTCCAATAAGACGTTTTGTCTTGGAGTCAAATATGCCTGCACCCGAAAATTTATGTTCGCCTTTATAGGAGATGACATTTTGAAGGAGAAAGCTTCTGCCAGACTGCATGGTTGCGTCCAACTTGGCTAATGACACAGCGGGCATGATTTTATTCGACAAGTATGAATTGTCAACAAGACCTGTCAGGTAAAATGCCGGGATTTCACTGGGATCATTGGAGTGCAATGCATCAATGGCTTTTTCATCACTCACCACAATCAGACAACTTGGACGGATATCGTTATCACGCAACACAAAGTCAAGCAATTGTTCCAAGCTGTATTTCCGTGAAATTTCTTGCGAAACCACGATCACTTTCAAATGATGTCCGATAAGGGGACGATCTCTTCTGAGTGCAAACTGACGGAATATTTCTAATAGAGAATCTCCCGTTAATTGTTCATTAAAATAGGATTTACCTGCTGCTGGAGAAGCTTGCTGGCTATTGGATTTGGAAGCATCCTTAGGTACAATCTGCACTGTGGCGGTTATGTTGTTTTCTTTGGGATAATGACCACCATGAGCGTTGACGTCCTTTTCAAATTCCGTTTGCTCAGGCACATCAATTCCCAGAGCCACATAGACACCCAATTCCTCAATCTCTTTGCTGCTCCAGCAGCCTGTTTGCGTCAATAACATGCATAGCGATACAGAAAACAATATCAGCTTCTTCCAAGGCAGCTTCATTTCCTCTGTCCTCCTTTTTTGCGAACAAAACTTAACAGCAACAACAGTGCTGGAAGGATGGCAAACAGAAAAACAGAAACTTTCCCCACAAAGTCCCCCAGTGCGAAAGTCTGATTGACGTCGTTTGGAAGAAAGGCAATAAAATAAATAATGGAAACTAAGATAAACATGGCTCCCAGTATTTCCTTTCGTTTGAACAATTGAGCACATCCTATGGAAGCACCATACAGTGTGACGGTGAAGGTGGAAAAGATCTGCATAATCCAGATGACCAGAAGTAACGATTCGAAGCGTTCAAATATCAATCCCTGAATCTCAAAACTACGCATCAAATCAAGTGTTGGCCAGGTTCGGGTCTTCATGCCATTAATGGACAAGCTGCCCACCACCATAATGACTGTAACCAGATAGATCAGTGTGGGAATAGCTGTCCCCCAAATAACGGACTTAAATCCTTTCTCTGGACTCTTCATATAGGCCATCACGACAAACATGATTTCATATCCTGTATAGGCCAAGAGCGACGGCTTCAATCCTTTTATGACCGGCATAAACCCCTCACCTAGTACCGGTCTCAGATTATTAATTTCAAAGACTTTGCTGCTAAGCAGGATGGCTATGATAAAGATAACAATAGTGATAGGTAAAACAATCTCGAACAATCGCACGATTGCATTCAAACCGCCTGTTATCAGATAGATCCCGATCCACATAAACCCCATCACGATGGCCCAGGTCGGCGTACGCTCAAGAAGATATAAATTGGTCACTTCCGCCAGCACCCTGACTTCAAATGCAGAGATAATGACAAAATACAGGATGATTGCCATACTGATTACCATAGCAATCCACCTGCCGGTAATCTCCGGGACAAACTGAAACACCGTTTTTCCTGGGAATCTCCGACACAGCGTAACCATGATGAAACCAATGAGCGTAATAATTACACCCGAGATGATAATGGAAATCCACACATCCGGTGTATCTACGGCTTCTACCGTTGTTCGCGGCAAGGTCAGGATACCTGCTCCCAGCATGTAGTTAATGATCATGATCGCAGCCTGAGCGGTTGTTAGGGGCGTGTAGGAAGGCTTCATTGGTTTCACCTCTTCATCAGTTTCATAGCCTTGTCCTCATTTCTTGCGGTCCTGATCTTTGGGTTTCATCATGTAAGGGCGTTTTCTCATCATGCTCATCGGGGCCCTAATCAGAAAGTCCTTCCAGTCAGACAATCGATATGGAACACTCGGGCTGACATATGGAACGCCAAAGCTCTGTAACCGTGCAAGATGACTGCAGAGCAACAGGATAAACAGAACCACTCCGTACAAGCCAAGTACTGCTGCACTAAACATGCCTATAAAACGCAGAATCCGCAGCGTTATCCCAGCGCTGTACGTCGGAATGGAAAATGACGAGATTGCCGTAACAGCAACGACAATAACAAGAAACGGACTGACGATCCCTGCCTGTACGGCGGCATCCCCGATAATGAGACCGCCGACGATTCCCATCGCGGGTCCAATCGGTTTCGGCAGACGTATGCCGGCTTCGCGCAATATCTCAATCGCCGTCTCCATGATGAGTGCTTCGATAATGGAGGGAAAAGGTACTCCTTTTCGCGTCTCGATAATGGTCAATGCCAGTTTGGTTGGAATCAGACCCGGATGAAAGGAAATAAACGAGATATACAAGGCAGGTGCAAGAAGAGCAATCATGGCTGCCAGAAAACGAAGCATGCGGAGAAAGGTACCTGGAATCCATCGCTCGTAGTAGTCTTCAGGTGATTGCAGCAGCATGCTGAAGGTCGTCGGCACAATCAATGCGAAAGGTGTACCGTCCAGCAATATGGCAACACGTCCTTCAAGCAAAGCACTGATCACCCGATCCGGTCTTTCCGTATTCTGCACCTGTTGAAAAGGACTCAGCTGATCATCCTCAATGAGTTGCTCTACATACCCGGATTCCAGCATGGCGTCTACATCCAGCTGTTCGATTCGCTTTTGGACTTCAGCTACAATCTCGGGGTTGGCAATATCTTGAATATACGCAATAACCAGATCTTTTTTGAGCCGTGTACCTACTTCATATTTCTGTATGAACAGGCTCTGGTTACTCCCATACCGCCTTAGTACCCCCGTGTTATCACTGAGACTTTCCGTAAAACCAATGCGTGGCCCACGGAGCAGGGCTTCAGACAACGGCTCTTCAATACTGCGTGTTTTTCCTTTGGCTGATCCAATGAGAAGAGCACCAGGCATACCATCAATAATGAGAGCATTTTTCCCAGACAGCACACCCAAAGCAAGTTCCTGTAATGACTCGGTTTCCTCTACCTGACTAACAGGCAGTAAATGATTTTTCAGATATCCCTTAAGCAGGTGAGCATTTTCCGGATGGATGAAGGCATCCTGTTTCAGTTCCGGCACCCCTCTTAACATAAGAGGCGTGATCAAATGGTCGTCGACCAACTCCTGATCTACCAGACCATCGACATACATGACAGCCGCAGGTGTGTCCGTACCATAGATGAAAAACTCCCGTATATGTACGTCGGCATTCTGGCCAAAGGTTTCTCTTGAACTGATCAGATCTGTGGTATAGTGTCCCGTCAGCTTGATGTTTGCATATGTGCCGGATTCAGTTCCTTGTGCCTGGTCAGTACCATTCGAAGAGGAGTCTCCTGAGTTTTGTTTTTGCTGTGAACTGGGATTCGTAAATGCACCTCTTCTAATAGAAGAGCTAATCCATCGAGCTGTTTTTAATATGAAGAGTGGAATCAAAAACACCAGAAATGCCTGCATCCATATCGACCATTCAGGTACAAACGATAATATTTTCGACCACATCACCCTCACCCCAACATTTCTCTAAGCTGTGAACCTGAACCTACATGTATTTCTGAGTATTCTTTCCCCGAAGGCTCACAATAATTCCCGTTTTTTTTGCGTAATAAAAAAGCAGGCCCCTGTGTCGGAGACCTGCCACGTTATTATCATTATTTAAGTTTATTTATAGAAGAGAGATACATCTTAGACGATCTTGGTGACTTGCTGCGCCTTGGCATCGAGCAGCTGTGCAGATTCCGCAATGGTTGTAAAATCCTTCAACGCTACCGCGATTTTCTGCTGGCTTTGCTGGGCGTACGCTTCAACTTTCTGGGTTCCGCTGGAAATGTTCTTAATCTCTTTGGTTATGCCTTTTACACTATCGCGGATTTCATTAATCGAATCCCCAACCATGGCAGACAACTTTCTGACTTCCTTGGCTACTACATCGAACCCACGCCCGTACTCACCTGCATGTGCAGCTTCGATGGCAGCATTCAGTGCGAGCAGCTGTGTCTGCGATGCAATCTGCTGAATGGTTTTGACAACACCTTGGATCGAGCCTGCTTGCTCCTGCAAATCAGTCAATGTCGTCCGGTTATGAGCCGAAACCTCTGCAATTTCTGTGATACCGGACAGCAGCTCACGACTGCGCTCAATTCCAATATCCGCATGCTCGTTCATCTCATGTGACATCGTTTTCAACTCATGGACCACGGCCGAGATGTTTTTCTGACGGTTTGTAATGTTGGTTGCAATTTTGGAGACACCCAGAATTCTCTCATTAGACTCATCATAGACAGGCATATATGTTGCCTCAAGCCAGACAGAGTTGCCACTGGCATCCTTACGCTCGATCTTGTCCTGGAAGCTTACGCCGTTAAAGATACTGTTCCAGAACAACTCATAATCCATGCTGTTTGCGAAATCAGCAAAACATAATTGCCGATGATGCATCCCGTACATTTCATCTACCTGATATCCCATCGTACGAGCAAATGTCTCATTGACATAAGTCACCCGCCGATCCAGATCAAAACGAATGATCGCCAGACTTTTTTCCATCGCCTTAACGACCAGCGCATCCGTGACAACGTCTTTTTTCATGTCCAACTCTACTATAGGCACTTCATTTCCCCCATAATCTCATGCTTATCGCTTATTTTTTCGTAGACTATCCCTGTGCAAAATTCAAAAATGGAAATCGGTCTTCTCCAATTTTTATGTATTCACGTGAACGTTCTGAACGCTTCTACTATTTGATACCCCAATTCAGGACATTTGGATCACTTATTTTTGATTTCCCCAAAAAAAATTTTGCATAATCTTATTTTGGTAAACTTATTGGACTAAGCCTCATTTTATTATCAAGGTGTCAACACGTAAATGGACAAAAAAAAGACCGTTTCATCCGAAACGGTCCTCACAAGGATTACGCCCAGCACATCACATAAGTTGGCCTTCCCAGTATCTAATCAGTCCTTCCTGCCTTAGGTGTCCAACGTTGATCCTCACTATGCTGGGGATAATCGATGCCGGCCGGGTAGGAGATTAGCTCAATCAACATGCCCCACGGTGCACGCCCATATACAAATTGATTGCCTTCCCCGCCTTCGATTGGGCCGGACAATGCACTGGGCTCGGAGAGAAGCTCTCCTCCTGCCTCTGTGAATCGTTTCACCGCGTTCTCCATCTGATCCACATATAAGGCTACATGCTGCACACCGAAGTCTGATGCCCTGGCGGGATCATTCTGCTCCGTATTTCCAAACTGAAATAGTTCAATACTGGCGCTCTCTCCGACAGATAACATTCGAATATGAGTGGCCTTGGCTCCAGGTCGAAGCCCCAGCTTCCGTTCTGCTTCAGGACCTTCCTGCGGGGGATCCTGAGGCGTAATGTTGTCATATACAAGCCTTGCGCCGAATGCCTGCTGCAGAAAAACAGTCGCTTGTTCCACATCCGGCACAGTAATTCCTATATGGTCGATTCCTCTTGTTGTCATACGATCCCCTCATTCCAAATGTAATTCAACATGCTGGTGAGCAACAATAATTGCTCTTATTTATGTTTTTACACCATAAGAGGACCGATATAACAAAGTCAGATTACCCACTGCTATACCATGAGTTATCCACGAGGCAGCTTATCCGCATATTTGCTGCGCAGTTCAGCAAGCCTCTCCAGCTTGGACATAGCCAGCTCCTTCTGCAATAAACCAACAGCGAGCACCAGCTGCTCCATAAGAAGAAGTGGAGTAACCATGGAGTGGAATTCCCCCAGCTCACCGCGACTTACATAGAAAGACAATTCCGTTGCCAATCCGTATAACAGATCCTCCCGGTCTGTCACAAGTACGGCCTTGCTGTTTACTTCCTTGGCATAATCCAGAATGACCTCTGCTTCAGGCAGCAGACGGGTAAAGCTCATCAGCAAGACCATATCCTCCTGCTGCATGTGCATCAGCGACTCAAGCAATTCATGTCCGCTTCCGGCCAAATGAATGACCGTCAATCCAAATCGCGATAACCGGAATGACAGCAGCTCTGCCAAACCTGCAGAAGGTCCGGGAGCATAGATATATACTCTTCTGGCTTCAGAAAGGATGGAAGCAGCATGCTCCAGATCTCCCTGCTTCATATGTGATAACGTCTCCTGCAAATGGGATACCGAGGCTTCCAGCAATTGCACAGGCAAGCTGCTCGTGTCCATGCGGGAGATTGTTTTATTTAATTTGAGTGCAGGTGTCGTGTCCTCGGAGGTGCGCAGCCGGATTTTAAATGCTTTGGCATTGTCATATCCAACAGCCCGCCAGAAGCGCGAAACGGTGGCTATACTTACTCCGAGCTTGTCGGCAATTTCCTGCTCCGTCATGAATAATATCTCTTCGGGGTTGCGCTCAACAAAATCGGCAATCTTCAGATGACCAGGTGATAGCTGTTCTTTTTGGGCAAATAAATTCATTACGGATTCACTCCTTTTCTCGCTCTGCCATTCAGTATACCAGCTGGCCTGTGATCACGTGGTTTGTCTATGTAATAATTTTTTCATTTATTTTTAATCTTGTAATAAATATTACAATCGATTTACAAATGTCTCCCTTTGCGTTAATACTCTGCCCCTAGACTGTGGCTATGATCAACAACATTCAGGGAGGTATGTATCGATGAAGAAGATGACTGAACGTTATACGCTGACGTCTTCACAGAAAATGATGGTGTTTGTGCTTTCCATGTCACTGTACGGCTTATCCAACATGTTTACAGAGCTCATTCCCAAGCTGCAGCTTGGACCGATTGAATTGTCCGTTGAATATTTTGCTTTTATTCCACTGACGCTCTGCATCCTGTTCCATCCCATGATTGCCGCTCTCGGTGCTGCTCTTGGTGAAGTCATCTTCGGTGAACTGATGCTGGGGCAATTCGGCGGACTCGGCGAACTGGAGAAATTCATTACCTTTTCCTTCGCGATGTATGTCGCCGGCCGCATGGTCAGTGATCCCCGCAATCGCAGACAAGTTGGTGTCGCTGCCATGACCGGAGTCATCATTCATCAATTTCTCAGTTCATTGGTCGATATCGGCAAAGTCTGGATTGGCGTGGAAGAACTCGAAGCCGTTCCCGGACTTGCCGAGAGTGTTGTGCTGATTGAAGGCGTTGGGTTCCTGAACGACGTATTATTCTCGGGCATCCTGTTCGCTCTGCTGCCCACGCTGTACCTTGTTCCTCTTCTCTATGGCAAAATCGAACCACTGCTCGGCATTAAACCTCGTAATCCTGGCATGAAATATGAAGGTGTCGGTTTCTTCCGTCCGAAGCTGTTCCTGATCGGCCTGCTGCTGCTCGCAATCGCTTTTGGCGCGGAATCCCTGTCCGAGATGGACATCAACTTCGCCGTGTGGGAAACGGACTATGCCGATCAATACGGCTCAGCCTCGATCTGGATCAGTATCGGTGCTGCTGCATTCATCGCGGTCGTTACTCTATGGATCATGCGTGCGAAACGAAGTAAAAGCAAAGCTATTTCAGGTACGGAGAATCGCCCATATGCCTAATACACATTCTTCCCATCCTGCTTCTTCACCTGATACCGCTATTGCTATTCATGATGTTACCTTCACCTATCCGGGTTCGGAAGAACCTGTTCTGAACGGAGCCTCCCTGGAGCTCTCCCGCGGAAGCTTCACTGCGATTATCGGAGGCAACGGATGTGGCAAGTCAACGATGTGCAAATTGTTTAACGGCCTGATTCCCCAGTTCTATACGGGTGACTTTACGGGTGAAGTTCATGTACTGGGAGTCTCAGCGGCTGGGCAAAGTGTTGCAGATCTGTCCAGAAAAATTGGGTATGTCTATCAGGATTTTGATAATCAGCTGGTACGCCCAACCGTGCTCGATGAAGCTTGCTTCGCTCCACTGAATTACGGACTGGCCAACTATAAGGAGCTGGGTGAACGTGCGCTGACGATGTGCGGTCTGGACTCCATCCACAATCGGTACATCTGGGAATTGAGCGGCGGACAGAAGCACCTGCTTGCACTCGCTGGGGCACTATCCATGGACCCGGACATTCTCATCGTGGATGAACCCGTCTCCCAGCTGGATCCACAGCATGCCAGACTCATCTATGAATGCCTATATCGGTTAAATACAGAGCACGGCAAGACCATTATTGTCATCGAGCATCATACCGAATTTATCGCTGACTTCTGTGCGGATGTAGTCCTGATGGATAAAGGACGTGTTCTATGGAATCTGCCAGTTAAGGAAAGTTTAAATCGTATCGCAGACCTGGAGCGTCTGGGCATTCAGCCTCCTGAAGTGACCCGTGCAGCCATTCAGGCTGTTCCATTATTGAAACGAGATCAGGTAACCCAACCCGAGCAGCTGCATCATCAGCTCTTTCCAATCACGGTGGAGGAAGCCGCGGTTTATTTTCATAAACAGCACACTGCTGCAATATCCGCACTACTGGCCAATCTGGGCAAACAGTCCCATCCTGCGGAGAGCAAGGTACCGTTCCATTCTGAAGAACATGCACATACTGCTTCTCTGCCGATTGTTCAATTCAAGGATACTCGTCTGCGGTATAGAGGGCTTGGCAAAAAAGAACATGAAATTATTCGTGGTGTTAACTTTTCACTCCATGAAGGAGAACGGATCGCCCTGGTGGGCAACAACGGCGCAGGTAAGTCTTCACTACTCCGGCTCATGGCCGGCATTAATCTGCCTCAGGAAGGCAGTGTCCGCGTACTCGGGGATATCACACATCGTTCATCGTTGGAACAGTTGGCTGGCCGAGTCGCTTATATTTTCCAACAATCTGCCGAGATGTTTATCGAAGACAGTGTGCGCAAAGAGGTTTCGTATTTCTTGAGAAACCGCCGTATCCAGGGAGCCGACGAACAAATCGCACATGTACTCGATCGCTTTCGACTCACCCCGTTACAGGAGCGGGATGCCCGTCTCCTCAGCGGTGGACAACAGCGACGCGTTACCCTTGCGATTGGCGCAGCCATGAAACCTTCTCTTATGCTGCTTGATGAGCCTACCGCCAACCTGGATCTGGCTACGCGAGAGGAACTGATTGGCGTATTGGATGAACTGGATCAGCATGTGCGGACAACGGTGATTGCAACTCATGATATGCAGCTGGTTACCCAATGGGCCAGTCGTGTCATCGTGCTGCATGATGGACGTGTTGAAGCAGATGGGACACCTGCCGAGGTGTTTGCCGACGAGCCGCTTCTGCGTCGTTCCGGACTTGCGCTTACTCAGATGATGGAACTATCTCATCGGTTGGGTCTATCTGCACTCTGTCCGACTCCTGAGACTTTTGTGGAGAACCTTTTGAATCATTCGTTTACCAAGGAGGAAGACATTGATGCAGCTTGTCCGCAACTGGTTTGACAAAATATCCATTGAACGCATTCAGCTGGAGCTGATGAATACCGTATATGGCAGCGGTCATGCAAGTCTGTCCCGAATTGATCCGCGTGTCATGCTCATCTGGTATCTCTTCTTTGCCATCGTTCCCTGGTTCGTTCATAACGGCACGGTGCTGCTCGGCATGTTTATTCTCATGGTCATTACGACCATTCTGTCCCGCGCTGCTCCTTTCATCATCATCATTCTATGTCTGGGGCTGATCGGTCAGGTAGGCTGGATGTTTATTATCTCGCTGTTCTTCGGGGGAAATCTGGAATCCGCATTTCCGTTATTACTCCTAACCCTGAAGCTGTCGATCGTATCCCTGGCAAGCATCACTGTCTTTTCAGGAATGGACCCGGAACGAATCGGAGATGGCTTGCTGGCACTCGGAATGCCCGCAGCATTCTCGTTCAGCCTCTCGTATGCGTACCGCATTTTGCCCGTGTTGTTTGGTGAGTTCCGCAACATTATGCTGTCGTACAGATTGCGGGGTCAGGTCCCATCCAGCCATGGCTGGTTCTACTGGCGGCTTGTTGTTTACTACATGAAACTGTTTGTTGTATCCTTTTTCCCGTTAATGCTCGCAACCGCCAAACGTTCCCGTACCACTGTGGAAGCACTCGAAACCCGTGGTTTCTCTTACGGAATGAAGAATCCGGATTCGAAACGGCTGAAGCTGGCCCATCTGAAGATTACCCCACGCGATATCGGTTTTCTTGTCGGGTCAGCCATCTATGTTGTCCTCCTGTTCTGGCTCGGCGCACATTACGAGATTTTGTAATTCATATACTTAACCATTCATGGAATAAAAGGAGTGTCTCGACATGCGTATTGATCTTCATACTCACGGCAAATTATCCAAAAACTCTGATTTCTCCGTCGACTACTTCACTGAAATGGTCGCCGAGGCCAAGGCCAGCGGACTGGACGCCCTCGCGCTTACCGAACATTTCAACACTCGCCACTTCTACGATGTTTATGAGACGCTGGATCGACTCTATCCCTACAACGGAGAATATTATGACGCAGACGGACTTCGCATTTTTCCCGGGATGGAAGTGGACATTCAGGAGACCGGACATATTTTGCTCATTGGTCAAAAAGAGCATATCCTTGCCGTTCGTGCCGGCCTGGAAAATTATACTGCCAAGGGGTCCTTCATTCCCTTTGCCGACCTGCTTGATCTGGCCGAAGCCTGGCCCCTGTTCAAAATTGGTGCACATCCTTTCCGGGAATCGACCCCTCTGTATGAGCTGGACCCAGGTCTGCTTGGACGTCTGGATGCCTTCGACCTGAACGCCAAAGATATGTACAAAACCGGTATCCATACCTGCCGCAGTCAGGTTGAAACGTTCGCCCAGTCCTTGGGCAAACCCGTAACAGCCGGAAGTGATACGCACCAATGTCTGCAATACGGCAGTGTGTTTAATGTATTGGACCGTCCTTGTGCCTCTGTTGCCGAACTGAAAGAGCTTATCGCTACCGGGCACTACACCATTGAAATTTCTCCCGATCTTCCTCTTCGCGTCAAAGCCTCGGTGATGCTGAAGAAAGTCATGAAACGTCTTGCCAAGCTGGAAGCTGCCACCTTGCAGGGGGTTTAATCGCTTGGATTAATACATTGGGCCTGCAGGTAACATTCCTGCGGGCCTTTTTTATCCACCGTCACTTGAGACCAGCTACCCTCTTCCCTCTAGTTCAGCTAAGATTAGTGCGGCTAGCAGCACTGACTGGTTGACACTATCATAAGATAATGGTTACATTTGTGATTTTTTTCACTTTTAATATCATGCAAAAGGCTTACCATGAGCTTATTCATTATATTACTCACCAGTAACCTATCTTAGCGAAATCAAAATTTCTAGAATCATTTATTGATCAAGTCCACGAGCCAGAACAACAGGAGGTATATCCACAATGAGTCATCCTTATGAAAAGCTGTTCACCCCCTTCCACATTGGAAGTATGGACGTGAAAAATCGAATCGTCATGTCCCCCATGGGGACCAACTCTGCCGGTCCCGATGGCCGAATCTCACTCGAAGAGATTGATTACTATGAAGAGCGTGCCAAAGGTGGCGCAGGCATGATCATCCTGGGTGCACAATTTCTGACCGAAGATTTGGCGCAGGGTGTATTGGAAGGCATCGTTGAAAAGGATTATGTCGTGCCAATGCTTACCGATCTTGTGGATGCGGTGCAGCGTTACGGTACCCGGATTATCGCTCAGTTAAGCTGCGGGACCGGGCGTAATGCACTGCCAGATCGTTCAGGCAAGCCCCCGGTATCTGCCTCGGCCATCCCTGCGATCTATAATCCGGAAGTTCTATGTCATCCACTCACCGTGGAGGAAATTCAGACGATCATGGATCAATTTACCGATTCGGCTGCCAGGCTGAAACGTGCAGGCTTTGATGGGATCGAGATTCATGCCCATGCCGGTTATCTGATAGACCAATTCATGTCCCCGATCTGGAACAAACGTGAAGATGAATATGGAGGCAGTACCGAGAAACGTATGCGATTTGCGGTTGAGATTGTTCAGGCGATTCGCAAGGCAGTAGGTCCTAACATGCCTATCTTGTTCCGAATCGCGCTGGATCATCGCTTTGAAGGCGGCCGTACGGTTGAGGATAGTCTGGAGATGCTTCAGATTCTGGAACGTGCTGGCGTGGACGCCATTGATATCGATGCAGGCTCCTACGAGAGAATCGATTACATTTTCCCACCAGCCTATCTGGGTGATGCCTGTATGGACTACATGTGTGCACCTGCCCGGCAAGCAGTGAACATTCCCATCCTGAACTCGGGCAGCCATACTCCCGAGAGCGCAGTACGGTTAATAGCGTCCGGCGACGCCGACTTTGTCATGTTCGGCCGTGCGCTCATCGCCGATGCCGAGCTTCCGAACAAGCTGCGCAATAATATGCGCGAAGATATCCGTCCGTGTATTCGTTGTAACGAGGAGTGCATCGGTCGCATCATTGAGCGCAACACCAAAATCAGCTGTGCGGTTAATATTCAGGCCGCGAATGAAAAGCGATTTACCATCGAGCCTGCGGAGACACAGATGAAAATTGTCGTTGTAGGCGGGGGGCCATCCGGTTTAGAAGCAGCCCGTGTAGCTGCTCTCAAAGGTCATGAGGTTACTTTGTATGAGAAAGAGGCAGCGATTGGCGGACAGGTAACCAGTGCGGCTACTCCGGAATTCAAAGGTCAGCTGCGCGCCTTGATTGGCTGGTATGAACGGCAGTTAGAGCAGCTACACGTGCAAATGCATCTGAACCATGAGATCACACCGGAAGATCCAGCGCTTCAGTCAGCCGATCACATTTTTATTGGGGCAGGGGCCGTACCTCTCATCCCCCCAATCCCCGGTATTCATAGTGAGCATGTCATTGGGGCAATTGAGGCGCATTTGCAGAAGGAACTTGTTCGCGGCGAACAGATTGTCATCACGGGCGGTGGTTTAACAGGATGTGACCTGGGACTTGAGCTGGCTATGGAAGGTAAAAAAGTGACGATTGTGGAGATGCGTCCGGAAGCGGGACAGGATGTGATGTACATTAATCGGGCAGCTCTGATGCCCATGCTGGAAAGTCACGGGGTGACCATACTCGGAGGGCACAAAGTCCTTTCCTTTGAAGCCAATGGTTTATATGCGGAGAATGCGGAGGGTACCAAGGTGTTTATTGAGGCAGATACGATGATTAATGCTTTTGGGATGAGAAAAAATACAACCGTAGCGGAGCAGATTCGAGCCAAGTTCGAAGCCAAAACCAGCCTTATCGGCGATTGCGTCCAAATTGGTAAAGTAGGTACTGCCGTGCGCTCTGGTTTTTATGCTGCGAGCGCAGTCTAATCATAACTCGAATAGAGCCAGACTTCGATAATTCTGAGTCTGGCTCTTATTGTTCTCGTATTAGGTTAGCATTCAAATCCAAAACCATACCCCAATCAAAAGCCTGATTCAACTGCATAGCGCATTGAATAGGATTTTAATCCCGATGCTTCGTGTCCAAAATTCCGTAGAAAAACAGATCCTGCGTGATCCGCGCAAGCTTGGACGGCGTTTCGTGCCCCGGCAGCAGCTTGATCAGTGTTAACCGCTCCACGATGGCCAGCAAAGCTTCAGCGAAGAAAACCGTATCCAGATCATGCCTGTAATATCCGGCTTGTTGTTCTGCAATCAGATTTTGTTCCATCAGACCCGCAATCTCGGCTTTAATTCTCACCGACTCCGCGGACTGATACAGCCCGATCCGGGTCAGCGCCGGATTCTCTCCGAGATAACGGTAAATCTGCCCCAATGATTCCACGACAGCTTCCTTGAGATCGTCCCTATTCTTCCCTGCCTCGATATGACTATCCCGGACGACCTGAATTAGTCCATTTCGAAAACTATCGATCAGCTCTGCAAAAGCTGCTTCCTTGCTCTCAAAATAAAGATAAAATGCAGGCTGCGTTACTCCTGCACGGGCAACGATGGAGCTTATTTTCGTCTGATAGAATCCATTTAACGCGAATTCCTGCGTCGCAGCTTCGAGTAGTCGCAGTCTGCTCTCTTTCCCGATAACCCCTTGTTTTCGCAATCCAGTCCTCTGCCCCCTCGCTACTTACACTTGCCTGCCTCTGACGTCAGGCCTTCCTCTAATTATACATAACATGACCGCTATGAGTTAATGAAGTAGAGCAAGGTGTTTACTCCCCCTATGCTTATAGCATCAGGTTTACGTTTCCGTTAGATCCACGCGTTCTGAACGCTCATTTTTCTTGTATTGGGTAGGCGATTCGCCCATAGTCTTGGTGAACAGAATGGTGAAATAATTTGCATTCTGATAGCCCAAAACATGTGCGATCTCACTCACCTTCATATCTGTCTTGGTCAGCAAGCACTTCGCTTCTCCCATTCTTCTGTGGACAATGTAACGGATTGGGGAATCATCATACTTGTGCTTAAACACATGGGATAAGTAGTAAGGGTTCATATGAAAATGCGCAGCGATATCCTGCAGTTTCAAGTGCTGCAGGTAGTTCTCATCAAGATATTCCTTGATCCGCACAGCCAGATGATCCGAATCTTGCTTTCGTGAAACATTCGGTTGAACCAACCGCTGTACTAAGGCAAGCAGTGCACCCAGCAATCCTTCACAGATTTTCTCATAACCTGCCTGTTGATTGGACGATTCCTCATACATGAAGTCAAGCAGCTCGTTGATTCTGCCAGCGTACGCTCCCGTTTTAATATACGGAGAGGCGTTTTCGGAAATGATGTGTTCTCGCCTTGACCCGTCTGAATAGATATTGGCTATTCCACAATAATAAAGGCTGAGTGGACAGACCGGAGAGGTACATTGCTCATGAATGATACCTTGATTATAAATTAACAAATCGCCTTTTTGCACGGCATAGGGATGTTCGTTAATTTTAATAATGCCTTCCCCATCAGACACATAGACAATTTCACTGATATCCTCATGCATGTGGCTTGGGAAATTCCAATTGGGATTACCGTTGACTCTGCCTATGTACAGCAATCGGGAGGACGTTTCTTTTCTTGTCTCGTTCATTGCTGTCTCCTCCTGTATCCATGCTTGATCACTCTCTAGCTGTAATACTATACCCTGTTTGCCACAGCAAGATCTATAATTTTTCAGAAAAACAAAGCAAGATCTTTCATTGTCTTCGCCTCTACAATTCCTTATGATGGGTCATGCACCTGCAAATTAATCACATTTCAAGGAGTCGAGATCAATTGAAAAAGCTGATTTTTTATATCATCGCCATTGCGACAGGAGCTCTTCTAAGTTTTGAGGGAGCACTGTACGGCAAACTCGGGGAACAAGTCGGCACGCTGGAAGCTGATTTTTATAATTTCTTCATGGGTGCGATCATCTCACTGATTTTGTTGATTTTCTTCGGCAAAGGAAACCTCTCTGCCATCACCAAATTTCCGAAATGGAACCTCCTTGGTGGTTTGCTCGGGGTGATCTACCTGCTGACCTTGGTCATTGGTGTTCCAATTGTGGGCGTAGGAATCTCCATGATTGCCATTGTTGTCGGACAGATGGTGACCAGCATTCTGATTGACCATTACGGATGGCTGGGGAGCAACCGCAAACCGGTTGGGAGTAAACGAATTGCCGCCTTGGTATTGATGCTGGGCGCGCTGGCTCTAACTTTATTCTAGGGAGGATCACCATGGGCATAGGTTTATTGATTGTTATCGTTACTTTGATCGGTGGAGCAGTGCTTAGTGCACAGTCCTCCATTAATGGTACCATTAGCCGTAATATCGGCCTGCTGGAGACCGTATTTTTCACTTTTGCATCAGGTACACTGATTCTCGCCGTACTGATTAACTTTTTTGGCAGTGGGCACCTGCTCGACTTGCTTCATGCACCTAAGTTGCAGCTCTCTGCTGTGTTCATGGGTTTTGGATATCTGTTTCTATCCACTTTTGCTGTGAATAAACTGGGGGTAACACCTGCCAACCTTACGGCAATCGTAGGTCAGATTGTTGCCGGTTTTATTATCGATGCAACGGGACTGTTTGGCAGTGAGCTCATCGAGTTCTCCTGGCAGCGGGCTGTCTCTCTCGTCTTGATGCTCGCTGCACTAGCTTTGATTTTCAGTGAAAAAAATGATGAAGCTCAAGCGTTACAGTTACAAGGTAAATAAGTAAAAAGAAGGATAGACTCCTGTATCCCGTGTGATCAGGCCATCTTCAGATTGCGGAACATTCCTATTCGGAAAAACAAAGAAAGAAGAGCACATTGGTATGGTTATCAATGGTTCTTCTTTTTTTGACGCTTTTGATGATATTCTATTGAACCGGGCGAGTAGCCCCTGTCCTTAATTTTATGTTAGAAATCGTGCACCGTCACACAGAGCTGAATCGCAATTCCGAACGGATCACGCACAATGCCATAACCTGGGCTAAATTCGTTTTGTTCGTAAGGCACGAGCACTTTCACGTCCTCATGTTGTACAAGAGAGGTATACAGCTGATCCATCGTAGTTTTATCCTTGGATTGAATACATAGCGATGTACTGTTTCCGAGCTGCCAAGGTCTCTCCGGATCCATTGCCTCCTCTGCAATCATGATCTTGTTCACCCCAATTTCCAGCACCGAATGTGTAATATACTCATCTTGGCCAGCAGGGTATTCGAAGCCTGGATTCATTTCCTTCATCTCTTTATAACTTTTCTTAAACAGCACTTTGGCCCCCAGAACCTTCTCGTAAAATGCGATGGCTGCTGCCGCATCTCCGTTCATCGACAAAAATGGGATCACTTCAACATTCATTATCGTTTGCCTCCTTGGTTCGATTGGATTACACTTATGATCATAACAACAAAAGGTGCCAATACATGGCACCATTGAAAGGTTTCTTTGTGATGAAAAAATCAGAACGCATGAACCAGATGCTGCGCTTTATCAATCAAAAACAACAGTTTACCCTGCAGGACCTCATGCAGGAGTTTCAGATCTCCAAGCGAACCGCGATCAGAGATATCGCCTCATTGGAAGAACTCGGTGCACCCATCTATGCCGAGTACGGGAGGTACGGCGGGTATCGTCTGCTTCAACAGATGCAACTGCCCCCCATATCGTTTAATACGGGAGAGCTTCATGCCCTTTATTTTGCCATGCAGGCCCTTCGGAGTTTCTCTAACCTGCCCTTTCAGGCTACCTTCCGTTCGATTCATGAGAAATTCATAAGCGCGTTATCCGATAAGCAGCGTCTGGAAATCCAGAACATACAGCATCGGGTTTCGTTCAAACATACGGAGCAAATTAAGGATAGTGAGAACCTGGAGTTTCTATTGATGTCCGCCGTACAGAATACAGTGATACAGATTGTTTATCAAAATGTTCGCACGAGCAGACATACCGAGGACTCGTCTTCAAACGTAACCACCTCCACTGTCCGCACCATCCAGCCCATTGCCCTTTATGCGATGAGAGGCTACTGGTATTGCCAGGCATATGACCTGCACAAGCAGGCGTACCGCGTATTCCGATGTGACCGAATATCATCACCCCAACTAACAGATATCGAGCCCTTGGACCAGATCAAGGAGCTTTCGCTCCAGGATGCCCATTCGCTCTGGAAGCCATCAGAACAAGCCATCCCCTTTCAATGCCGAATCAATGAAGCGGGAATGGAGCTATTTCAGCAGGAACACTTCCCATCCATGAAACTCGAAGTGTATGCGGAACAGACCTATCTTGTTGGTTCGTATGAACCTCATGAGCTTGAATTTATCATTCGTTATCTTGCGGGCTATGGCAAATCCATTCAGATCTTGAAGCCAGCCAGCTTGAAGGAAGCACTGAGACAGTATTATCTGGATTTACTGGAGCATGTTTGATTTGATGTGATCTAATACTTTCCGAATCCATCCTCACAGGTAATATCCGTCTCAAGGATGTCGTACAGATTTTGTTTAGCTTGTTCCAGCTTCATCTGTACTTCTTCAATTTCGGATATCTTATCCTGAATAATACTTCTCTGTTCATTTCGTGAAAATCCGGATTTGGAGATCATGGATTGAATGTCCTGAATCGTAAAGCCAACAGCCAAGCTTTGCTTCACCACATCCAGATGCTGTACGATGCCTGAATCATATACCCGGTAGTTATTCTGGTCTCTCAGAACATGCTCATCCGTGATAATCCCCATCTTTTCATAGTAACGGATCGTTGATATAGGAAGGTTTACTTGTTTTGCTACTTCACTAATTTTCATATGGATCGCCCCTCTTCGTGCTCTTGCTATAAAGTATACTTCATAGTTTACACTCCTCATAGTGAGTCGGATGAAAGCCTGAATCCAATCACATAAATATGATCGAGGAGAGATAACGACATGGATACAACCACTGGCCAATCTAACAGAACAAATGATTTCGATAACATCGTCCTGGAACGTCGTTCCGTTAAAGTTTACAACCCCGAGGTGAAAATCAGCCGTGAGGAATTAAGTGATATATTGGCGAAGGCTTCCCGGGCTCCCTCTGCCATTAACATGCAACCCTGGCGTTTCCTTGTTATTGACAGTGCTGAAGGAAAAGAGAAGCTTGCCCCACTGGCCTCTTTCAACCAAACACAGGCTCTTACCTCATCAGCAGTTATTGCTGTATTTTACGATGCAGAGAACATAGCGTATATGGACGAGATTTTCAGTAAATCAGTCGAATTGGGATACATGCCGCAGGACATCAAGGAAATGCAGATGCAGCAGGCAAAACCTTATTATGCCAACATGAGCCCATCCGAGCTGCGTGACATGAATCTCATTGACTCTGGCCTTATTAGTATGCAGCTCATGCTCGTTGCTCGTGCCCACGGATATGATACCAATCCCATGGCCGGTTATGATAAAGACCGAATTGCCGAAGTATTTGGCCTGGACAAAGAGCGTTTTCAACCCGTGATGCTAATTTCCATAGGCAAAGCTGTCAAAGATGGACATCCTTCCTATCGCCTCCCGGTTGATACGATTACCACTTGGGCATAATCAAAAGCTGTTCACAAGAGAGACAGGAGGATGGCCTCTGTAAGATAGTGACGTTTGTCTCAAAGCTATATTAGGAGCTTTAACTGACCTGCCAAACCTTAAAGACTTAAACAGCATGTACTGATATTCAAACAGAGAAAAACGGCTTATTGTTGGATAACAAAAAGGGTCCTTCCTGACAGTATTTAATGTCATTAGGACCCTTTACTACATTACAATTACTTTGAATTATTGCTATTAAGAATACAGATGTTTTAGACCTGACTGAGCAATGCTCATGTAGTGATTATATATGGGGCGTTTATCTAGGATTCTCCATCTATCCAACTTCTACAATTCACCATCTATCCAATTCAAAAATCGATCTCCCCATATGTGTTCATAAAAGGAAATGGTCTCTTTTGCAGACATCCATCGATTATCTAAAGTAGAGGTTGCATTACGTATCATGTAGTTTTCGTATCCCAACCCATGAGCAAATTTAATCGTAGCATCCATACAATATTCGGTTTGCGCTCCGCAAAACTCGATACGATGTACAGCGAATTGGTCCAAAAGGCTTTTCAGGTTGGTGTTATAAAATGAATTCGCATGAATTTTTCGCACAAGAACGTCTTGTTCTTGAACATCCAGGTCGGAATGAATAGCCCATGGTTCCTCTCCAGGCACTAATTCTTCATCACCGTGCTGAACAAAAATGATGGGTTTATCTAATTCTCTATACATAGCAATTCTCCGATTGACTCTATCGAGTAAATTCGGCAACTCATATAATTGATTTTCACCACTGTAACATACGCCATTTTGTAGATCGATCACGATCAACACATCTGCACAAGTCGCCATCATTTTACCTCTTTCATCTTGGAATATGTTTATTTAAATTGATCGGATGATGAAAAAACTTATGTTCAGTATACTGGATAACAAAAAAAGATGATATGACCAAGTCATATCATCTTTTTTACTAACTATTACATTAGTTTATGATTTCATGAATACCGTTCACTACTTTTATCCATTATCGAAACGAACGATTTACCTCTTACTCAACCGTTACGCTTTTTGCCAGGTTACGTGGTTTATCCACATCGTGACCCAGTGCCAGGGAAGCGTAGTACGCCAGCAATTGCAGAGCAACTACGGACAACGCCGGGCTGAGCAGTGGCAGTGTCTTAGGAATCGCAAACGCTTGGTCTACGGATTTCAACAAGCTTGCTACGTGCTCTTCGTACGTAATTGCCAGTACATCCGCGCCACGTGCTTTTACTTCCTTAATGTTGCTCACTGTTTTCTCAAGAACGTTCTCTTGTGTTGCCAAGGCAATAACAGGAATACCGTCTTCGATCAATGCCAGTGTACCGTGTTTCAACTCACCTGCAGCATATGCCTCAGAGTGGATGTAAGAGATCTCTTTCAGTTTCAACGATCCTTCTTGAGCTACCGCATAATCGAGACCACGGCCAATGAAGAAGAGATGTTGATGTTTGGAGATTTGCTCTGCATATCCTTTGATCGCATCCGCTTGCTCCAGCATGGACTCCACTTGCTCTGGCAATGCCTGCATTGCTGCCAAAGTGTGTGCAATCTCTTCTGCTGTTTGTGTACCACGAACTTGTGCAAGGTACAGACCAAGCAGATTGAATGCAATCAACTGGGAAGTGTATGCTTTGGTGGAAGCAACCGCGATTTCAGGTCCTGCCAGTGTTGCAATCACATCGTCTGCATCACGTGCAATGGAGCTGCCCACTACGTTAGTAATGGCCAGGACGTGTGCACCATTGGATTGTGCTTCGCGCAGTGCAGCAAGCGTATCCGCAGTTTCACCAGATTGGCTTACAACGATAACGAGTGTATCTTTGCCCACGA
This sequence comes from Paenibacillus sp. 7516, assembly GCF_002272715.1. Lineage (NCBI taxonomy): Bacteria > Bacillati > Bacillota > Bacilli > Caryophanales > Paenibacillaceae > Paenibacillus > Paenibacillus sp. 7516. Next base: position 11,549 of record NZ_NPBI01000036.1, on the reverse strand, counting down.
TTGGGGAACGATAGCGGTACTCGGAAGCAACATCCGTTTCAACCGGAATACGTACCAATTGCTCAATTACTGTACGTCCAACGAGACCTGCATGGTACGCAGTACCACATGCAATGATTTGAACGTTACGAATATTTTTAATTTGTTCTTCTGTCATTTTCAACTCAGGAAGTTGAACCTTTTTGCTTTCATTGTCGATGCGACCCAGCATAGTATCACGGTATGCTTTTGGTTGCTCATGAATTTCTTTCAACATGAAGTGCTCGAATCCGCCTTTTTCTGCAGTTACAGCATCCCAATCGACACGAATCATTTCCCGAGAAATAAAGTTGCCTTCAATCGTCATCAATTCGACAGCATCATGTGTCAATACAGCCATTTCACCATCATTCAGAATGTACACGTTACGTGTATGTTCCAGAATTGCCGGGATGTCGGAACCAATGAAGTTCTCGCCTTCACCAATACCAATAATCAATGGGCTCGCTTGACGCACAGCTACGAGTTTCTCCGGCTCATGCTCTGTCAATACACCCAGTGCGAATGCACCACGCAACAACGTGGTCACTTTTTGCACTGTTTTAACGATATCACCATTGTATTCACGTGCAATCAAGTGAGAGATAACTTCAGTATCCGTCTCGGAAGTGAACGTATGACCTTGAGCCATCAATTCGTCCTTCAGTTCCAGATAGTTCTCGATGATACCGTTGTGAACCACAGAGAATTTCTGGCTTCCATCCGTGTGTGGATGGGAGTTCTCATCCGATGGTTTACCATGAGTTGCCCAACGTGTGTGTCCGATTCCGGCATTACCTACCAGTGGTGCACCATCCAGCTTGGCTTCAAGGTTCGCAAGACGACCTAGAGCTTTCGTGATTTGCAGACCTTCCGGTGTGAATACCGCGATACCTGCAGAATCATAACCACGATACTCGAGCTTTTTCAATCCTTCGACCAATACCGATTGAGTGTTCTTATTACCAATATATCCAACAATACCGCACATAGTTTAGTTCCTCCGTTTGTATATGAATACTGTGTCACGAAGAGAAACGGCTGTCGCGGCATATCGAAAAAATGAATGATTGCCTAAATGTATCATGAATACCTGTTACCTATTCAATTATCAATGATCAGACCGGCCTCTTGCCGCTCTTCAGTCATCATAAGATGTTATGAATGCAATCATGAATGTACATCATTTTTCCGTCCGCGCACCTATTTTGCTCTTCGCGCACATTCATTTGAATTTTAGTTTATTCTTGCACCTACCGGCGCGTTGTGTGGACAGTCACCCGTCCATTTTCCGCAATCCGGTTTACGGCTATGGTGCATCACCGGGAGGTCCCCGCCGAACAATCCGAACACCTCCACCTCGTCAGCTTGATTGCCGTCGATCCTGATCAGTGAATCTCGAGTCCCGAGATCCATACCGCTTCAGAATCCTTCCCGCGCAACTTCAAGCTCTGGCGCTTGTGTAACTAATACCTTACGATCCTCACTTTCTGTGTCTGAATGACGACTCCACTCATTATATGCACGTCAGGTTCATTTTGCAATGGAGCAAAGTACCTGTGACCAAATCAGCATATTTACCCACAATCCCGACCGGATTATCAGACCTTAGGCCTTGCCAGTCGGGACGCGGGATTTCTGTTCTTGCTTCAAGCATATACCCTTTATTATAACATTCTATGATGGCAATCCCACAGTGGGAATGTGTACACAAAATGTATATCTAAGGTGTTAAACCAGTTCCTTTTGCACTACGTCTGCAATCTGGGATACAAACTGCTCCAGTTCACCTTTATCTGGTCCTTCTGCCATAACACGAATCAGAGATTCTGTACCAGACGCACGAACAAGAACACGTCCATTATCACCAAGCTGTTGTTCTACTGTAGCAATAGCCTGCTCGATTGCAGCATTACCTTCGTATTTGCTCTTGTCTTCCACACGTACGTTGACCAGAACCTGTGGGTATTGAGTCATTAGTGATTTCAGATCACTCAGCTTCTTGCCCGATGCTTTGAGGGTATCCACGAGTTGAATAGCTGTCAGCATACCATCTCCGGTTGTATTGTAATCCAGGAAGATAACATGGCCGGACTGCTCACCACCCAGATTATACCCACCGCGGCGCATCTCCTCCATCACATAGCGGTCGCCCACAGCCGTTTTAGCTGTTTTCAGTGCAAGCTTCTCTGTCGCTTTATAAAATCCGATATTACTCATGACGGTGGATACCACTGTACTGTCTTTTAGCTTGCCCGCACGATTCATCGCATCACCACAGATGCACAGAATGAAGTCCCCATCGACCTCTGCGCCCGTTTCATCAATGGCAATCAGACGATCCGCATCTCCATCAAAAGCAAGACCCAGATCCGCTTTATGTTTAAGCACTTCTTGTTTCAGATGCTCCGGGTGTGTGGAACCACATTGCTCATTGATATTCAGGCCGTTAGGCTCAGCACCAATTTCAATGACTTCCGCCCCAAGCTCTGCAAACAGTTTAGGTGCCAGCTCATAAGCTGCTCCGTTTGCACAATCGAGTACAATTTTAAGTCCAGAGAACGACTCGGTTACGGTTGTTTTCAAGTATTCGAGATAACTGTAACGCGATTGCTCATCTACCGTTACGGTACCCAATGCGCCGCCAACAGGACGTGGCAATTGATCCGTTTCAGCATCCATCAGTTCTTCGATCCGGTTCTCCGTCTCGTCAGATAATTTGAAACCGTCCCCGCCAAAAAACTTGATTCCGTTATCTTCTACCGGATTATGGGAAGCCGAAATCATGACTCCTGCGTCGGCTTTAAGCAGACGTGTAATATAGGCCACTCCCGGAGTGGATACAACACCCAGACGGATGACATCTGCACCGATGGACAGTAGACCTGCAACCAGCGCAGATTCCAGCATCAGTCCCGAGATCCGGGTATCCATACCGATAACCACTTTGGGTCTCTCTACGCCGCCAGCAAGCACGTAACCACCACATCGACCGATGCTGTAAGCCAGCTCCGCCGTTAATTCTTTATTGGCAACACCTCTTACACCGTCTGTACCAAAATATTTCCCCATGATCTAACTCCTTTTATTCGCATCATATAAGAGCATCAAATATTTATTTTATCAAATCAAACTGAATCATTACGGATTTGAGCCATTGGTGCCGCTGCTACCGCTGCTGTTACCCGAGTTCCCTTTATTCGTTGCATTGCCTTGCTGGGTTTGCTGCTCCTGATTATCCGTATTCGATTCTGTCGTTTCCCCTTCATCAGGTGCTGGATCCGTTTCCCCGTTCTCCACTTCTGCAGGCGAAGGCTCCGGTCCGGCATTGCCTTCATCCGTGGGCTCTTCACTTGGGGGAACTGTCGTATCCTCTGCTTTTTCACTGATCTTGACTGTAGCGCTCAATGGAGTAGAGGTACCATCCAGCTCAGCAAATCGGGGCAATTCAGCATCCAGCTGCACATCATGTGTCCCGGCGGTAAGCCCATGAAGATCTGCCGTCAGCTTGATATCCTCACCACTCAGACCTTCAAGCATACTCGGAGAACCCTTCAGTGTAAGATTTACACCGCCGCTCTTTGGCGTGACCAGTGCAGCTTCCAAACCGTTCCCCACACCCGTAAGGGTTATGGGGACATTGGGAAAGACCTTTGTTGTCTCCTCTGTCTCATCATAAGGTGACACAGTAACCTTGATCTGAATCGAACTAGGCTCGATTTTCTCAAAACCCGGAGGCGGCGTCAAGTCCACGTTAACTGTCGATGTCCCTGCCTCTTCAAATTGTGTCAGGTCCAGGGTAACTTGGTCGTAGGCCTGTATACCCGCAAGCGCCTCATCCGTACCGTAAACCGAGACTTCTTTCACGTTTGGTTCCACACTGGACAGTACCAATCCCTCGGGCAGCTGTCCTGAATATTTGATTCTTAAGGGTACTGATTTATAGGGCTGATTAACCGGAATGCGAACTTCAACGGTCTGCGGCGTAATGACTGCATTTTCAAGTACTTTGCCTTCAGCATCATATGCCTGCAGTTTGACCCTTTTCTGCGTTACATCATCCTTTGCATCCTTCACACTCACACTGCCCTGTACCTTCGCTACGGCGTCCAACTGCCCTTCGGGAAGAGTTACCTTAACCGGACCCGTTGGCTCAACGACAGGCGTCCCAAGGCTGTAACCAGCGGATGGATCTCCTTCGGGTACAATATTCACATTGAAGGATTTGGTGCCCAATTTTTCAACATTGACTGTAACCATGGAAGGCTCCATGCTAACCACCTCGACGCCAGAAGGCAGATCGGGAACGAGCGGTAGCGTATTGGAGCCATCTTTGACCTGGCTCAGGTCAACGAGTACCTTATAATCATCATTTGTAAATATGGAAGTTAACATAGAACGCTGTCCTTTGATCTCTAGTCGTACCTCATCCGTACTTAATGAAGTGAGCACATACGAGCTGCTGTCAAGGCCATAAGGCTGAACGGGTACGGTACGCTCTACCACCTTGTTGGTTGTTCCAGTAGCAATCGTTGGCGTGGTAGGAACTTCATCCAGATGAATCATAAACCAGAGCAGCAAACTGACTGCAAGCGCAAGGACCTTGGCAAAGTTATTATTGTTGAACCATTTATCCATTACTTCGTTCCCCCCTTCCGTTTCCAGAAAGAAGTCCAATTATTCTTTTTGTTTAGATTGGATGTTGGACGAAGCTCTTCATATAGCTTGGCGATCAGCGACTCTTCCTTAATGTCACGAACGACCTGTCCATTCATCGCGAGCGATACTTGTCCAGTCTCCTCCGAGACAACCAGACAGATCGCATCGGCTACCTCCGTAATACCAATTGCGGCACGGTGGCGTGTTCCAAGTTCCTTGCTAATAAATGGATTCTCGGATAAAGGCAAATAACATGCTGCTGCAGAAATCTGTTTGCCTTGGATAATAACAGCCCCATCATGGAGCGGTGTATTTGGGATAAAGATATTGATCATCAGTTCCGAGCTAACCAACGATTGCATCTGAATTCCGGATTCCGTGTAATCGTTCAGGCCGGTTTCCCGTTCGAAGACAACAAGTGCACCAATTTTACGACGGGACAAATAATTCACAGACTTAATAATCTCGCCAATTAACACCGTTAATTCTTCATCGCTGGCTGCTGTGGAGCGTCCGAACAATTTACCACGTCCCAGCTGCTCCAGACCGCGGCGCAGTTCCGGTTGAAATATAATAAAGACGGCTACCACACCAAATGTAAACATCTGGTTCATGAGCCATTTGAGCGTATACAGGTTTAGCCACGTGCTTAATGCCCAGATCACCACAAGGAACAGAATGCCCTTAAGCAGCTGGACTGCACGTGTACCCCGTACAAGCAAAATCAGTTTGTACATAATATAGGTAACAATCAATATATCGATAACGTCCTTAATGGACTCTTTCCACGTTAAGTCAGCAAAATAGTTCATAAGCCAGCCCCCGCTATCCCCATTGATGAGTAAACCCTGATCTCATATTAACCCATTAGGATTTTATATAATCCATGGTCTTAGCTCTTGCACATCCGACACAGACAAGCTTCCGGCCGTATAAGTTGGAGGGGAAGAGTGTTCCCCGGTACAACAATGTATAGACGAATATAACCATTTCATTCTATATCTTGCCGCTTGGAAGACGGTCTTTGGATAGATGCAAAATGCTTTTCTATATGTAGTAGTATGTTCTCTTTAGTATCTAGGTTATAACGATAACGATCAGGTTGCAAGTTACGGCAGTCACAAACTGTGCAGAAACAACACAATTACCATAAATTACAATGTCGCCAATAAAAAAAGAGTACCCCATGCAAACTGGAGGTACCCTGCTTGGTATATACCAGTGAAGAATTCACCCTGTGCTAGCGGTAAGCCACTTCATTCACCATATTGGTTATTTTGTACCAGAACCAGTCCAGCGCCTGATCAATGCTTTTTACCTGACCGGAAATATGCGCCGTCGAAGCTTGATACAGTTGTCCGTCGATCACCGTCAGATTGCCATCTACATCACCATATACCTGGGCGGTACCATTCTCTATCGTAAGATCGCCCGCAATTGACTTGCCTTGAGGAACAATAACCGTGTTTCCTTCAATGACGATCTGGTCCAGATTATTCCCCTTAACGACCATTTCGTTATTCTGATCCCAGAAGCTCCAAGCGCTAAAGAGCATCACGACCAAAAAGAAGGCTGCCGCCGTCAGCGCGGGATGTCCTTTGACCCATTTGAGCCATATCTGTTGTCTCTTGGGCTGGGGCAGAGCATTCATAATACGATTGGTCAGCTCATCCGAGGCAGACGGTGAATAATGTTTCATGGCAAAGAGCAGCATTTCCGTCTGTTCCAACTCTTTAAAGCGCATGCGACACTCCGGACAGGTAACAAGGTGACCTTTCAGTTCTACCTTCTGGGCCGGGGACAACGACTCATCCAAACATTCATGCATTAAAGAGACGGCCGAGTTGCAATCCATATGAGAGCCAATCCTTTCTTAGATCACTTAGTCCATGCATCTTCAAATACAACGCATAAGACTTGCATACATTACATACGCATCCGTTTCAGATATGTTTCAAATAATTTCGCCTAAACAAATCTAAATTGATTTACAGCTTATATTCCAGTTTTTTACGCAAAAAGTCACGGCCCCGGTGCACACGTGTTTTGATCGTTGTTACGGGCATGCCTGTGACATCACTGATTTCCTGCAGCGACAAGTCCTGTAAATATCTCAAAATCATGACGGACTTATACTTGGCCGGCAGACTGTCAATAGCCTCACGAATCAGCGTCTGTGTTTCTGACAATAGTGCTTCGCTCTCTGGTGTACGATCATCACTCGGAAGCATGGCATAACCATCGGATCCTTCCTGATCATTCAACTCGGCATCCAAAGAGTAAGATGGTTTCTTCCTCCGTAAACGGTCGATACACAAGTTGGTTGCAATGCGGTAAATCCAGGTTGAAAACTTCTGGTTCGGATCATATTTCTCCATATTACGAAACACACGCAAAAACGTCTCCTGTACAACGTCTTCAGCTTCATGACGATTGTTCAGCATCCGGTATGCCAAATGAAATAGCTTGTCTTTGTATAGTTCTACGATTTCTGCAAAGGCCCGCTGATCACCCTTTAGGACCAGCTTAACCAGCCTGTTCTCCAAATTGTCCACCTTTATTCCCCCAGACATGCTGATGGGTCTTCCGCCTTCTGATACCCGTCCACACTTGTAATTCACCAATCAAATCGTAAATCAACTTTGGTCAAAAATCAAGACTGTGCCGGAAAATATCCACCAAAAACAGTAAAAACGGGAACTCCTACTGGAGTCCCGTTTCATCTCTCACACAAGACTGCGGAGAGAACTGTGCATTTTATTGTCCAATTCCATTAACTATTCACTACATGAATCATATGGGCCAGGTAATGCATCAGCCTGTATTGCGGAGTCCTGCAGCAATACCATTAATGGTCAGCAGCACTTCACGCAGCAACTCGGTATCATCTTCCCCGCGCTCACGCATGTCTCTCAGCTCGCTAAGCAGCTGCACCTGCATATAGGACAATGGATCAACGTAAGGATTACGCAAACGAATCGATTCCTGAATTACCGGTACATCATCCAAAATCTCTGCTTCTCCGGTAATTTTCAAAATCAGCTCTTTTGTCAGCTTGAATTCAGACTCAATCTGACCATAGATACGATCACGTGCTTCCTTGTTGGAGGCCATCGCGGAATATTCTTTGGCAATTACAAGATCTGCCTTGGCAATAGCCATCTGTACCGTATCAATAAGTGTACGGAAGAATGGGAAGTTGGCATACATGTCTTTGAGAACAGCCAAATTTTCCTCTTTATTCTGGTAATAGCTTTGCAATCCTGTTCCAGCTGCATACCATGCAGGGAGAAGATAGCGGCTTTGAGTCCAGGCAAATACCCATGGGATTGCTCTCAGGTCTTCAAATTTATCACTGTTTTTCCGTTTGGATGGTCTTGAACCAATGTTGAGCTCTCCTACCTCCGGCAGCGGTGTTGATTCCTTGAAGAAGTTGAAGAAGTCCGGATCACGGAAGATCAGGTCTTGATACTTCGTGAGAGATACCTCGGAAATATCCTTAATGATGCTATCCCAGTGTTGTTCCGATACTGATTCTTGCGGCTCCATTCCGTTCAGTGCAGCTGTGAGCAATGCCGATGTCGCTTGCTCCAGACTGCGGTAAGCAATACCTTGAAGGGAATAGCGGGATGAGATGACTTCGCCCTGCTCGGTAATCTTGATTCCCCCACCAATTGTATGAGGTGGTTGTGCAAGAATACTGCGGTTAAGCGGCATGCCTCCACGTCCCAATGCACCGCCACGGCCATGGAAGAACTTCAGCTTGACGCCATGCTTATTACCGACAGCGGTAATGGCGTTCATGGCTACCCGAAGCTCCCAGTTAGCCGTTACCACTCCGCCATCCTTGTTGCTGTCTGAATAACCAAGCATGATTTCATGCAGCTCATTCCGGGCAGCTACGCTTGCGCGATATACCGGAAGATTGAAGAGCTTTTGCATGATGTCAGAAGCTGCATGAAGGTCATCGATAGTTTCAAACAGTGGCACAGCCTGAAGTGTCGAAATAATCTCTCCACCCTGTCCTTTACGGAACAATCCTACTTCCTTGGCAAATACCATGACTTCCAGCAGATCACTTGCTCCCTGTGTCATACTGATCAGGTAACTTGTAATACATCCTGTACCAAACTCGCTCTGTGCACGTTTGATTGTACGGAATACATCCAGACATTCTTTTGTTCCCTCACTATACTGGTGATATGGAGAAGTCAATGGACGTGGGTCCTCGAGCAGGCGAGCCAGCAAATCAATTTTACCGTCCTCCGTCAGACGAGCATAATCTTCAACAATGTTCATTTTGGCCAAAATTTCGGCCATCGCATTCTCATGTTCCTGACTATGCTGACGAACATCCAGCGCAGCGGTGTGGAATCCAAAAAGCTCCACTTGGCGAATCATTTTGCGAACCGTCGTATCCGCTACATAATCTGCAAAATGATGGCGCAGGCTGCGGTCAATAATCATTAGATCATCGATCAATTCCTGAGCACTGTCATAACGGTCCGGTTGTCCAACTTTATTTTCGTCAAGTACATTATTCATTTTGGCAATCATGTATGCCAGTTTGATCCGATAAGGTTCTTTCTCATTGCGCCAAATGTCTACTTTCTTCAAAGTGACACAGCTTCGGTCCTGCTCAATGGATTGAGCCAGTTCATCCGACACGTGGATGATGTTCGTACTGAAGCTGAGATGCCCCATGAGTTCAATCATAATCCGCTGATATTCACGCAAAGCGAGCTTGCGCTGCATCAACAGCGTCTGCCACGTTACATCTGAAGTTACCGAAGGATTTCCGTCCCGGTCTCCACCGATCCAGGAACCGAAGCGCAAATACGTCGGCACATGCCAGTCGTGGTCAGGATAAAATTTATTCAGGCAGCGTTCAAGCTCCTGATATACATCCGGAAGTACGTGGAACAACGTTTCGTGAAAATAATACATCCCGTTCCGTACCTCATCGAGTACAGTCGGTTTGCGGTCGCGAAGTTCATCTGTTTGCCAGAGTGTAATAACTTCGTTCAGCAGTTTTTCCCGCAATTGTTCACGTTCACGCAACGTCAGCGTTGGATTATCGAGCAGCATGACATCTTCAGATATCCGTTTGTGGATATCCAGAATAACCCGGCGCATAGCCTCGGTTGGGTGAGCTGTCATAACCAGTTCCAGCGACAATTCGTCCAGAATCTGCTCTACTTCGGTATGAGACAATCCGCGTTCCTTCAGATCCTGTACGGCCTTCTCGATCGAACCAGGCTGTACTGCATCCCCTGCAGATCGTTCATAATCCCGTTTACGCCGGATCCGATGGTTTTGTTCAGCAATATTAACTAATTGAAAATAAATTGCAAAAGCTCGAATGACCTGGTGACGATTTTCAGAATCTAATTCCTGGATCATCGTTTTGAACTCTGTATACAGTTCAGGCAAAAATTCTGCACGCAACGATTTGCTCGTTTCCCGAATTTTCTCAACGATATCGAGAAGCTCCGTGCCCCCTTGATGGACAAGAACTTCTCCGAGTATATTGCCCAGGAACCGCACGTCTCGCCGGAGCAGGTTGTTAGATTGGCTTTTGCTGGCGGTTACCATAGTTTCAGTCATGCTTATCCTCCCATCTGATCGTTCACATTCGTACACGTAAATTTGACACCTTCATAACATCATACAATAAAATGGTACGAAAATCTTTATTTTTCTATTAGTAAAAAAGGGGATTATCCCCGATTTTCCGCACAAAAACGCACTTTATTATTCATTTTCTTGATTTGCTTCATTTAATGGGCAAAAGCTTGTCGCATGATACCTTTTTCACATGCTATATATAAACAAACACCTTATACATATTCGTTTTCATTTATAAATATACAGCGGCGTTAAATATACTCATACAGAAGAGTATAATATCATTTCCATGATTTTAGCAATTTAATCTCCAGGCAAAAACATGACCGGCAAAGCAAGCTTTTGTATACTTTACCACAGTGATGTAATAAATTAAAGTATCAATTTAAAAATTATTATCTTTTGCTACCTCCCCTTATGGAAACGACAAGTTAGAGGCTATAAGCGAAGATGATTTGTGATGTAACCAAGCCAGAATTGATACCCGATTATGTATTTAAATGCGTTTCAATGCTCAACATAGTTTCTTTAAGCCATTTTAATTGATTCTTCATTAAATTTATTCTGGATTTCCAAAGGTTTGAGGGTGAATCAATTTCTTGCCTAACTAATATTAGTGGGCAAATTTTTATGTAGCATGTTCACTTATGCCAGAGGGATATTTTAACGCAAGAACAATTACATAATTTTATTTAGTAAAAGGCAGATTAGATATAGTTCAAACAAAAAGGAGGCGACATCTGATGAATAAAAAGGTATCTACCCTTATTGCTTCTACACTTTTGGTGGCAGCATTGGCTGGTCCTGCCGCTGCGAATGGTTCAGCAACCCAAGGTATGGATCAAAACCGTGGAACACAAATGAACAGCACAAACTACAACACGGGTGACTACCGTACGAACAATGTTCGTGCAAATGCTGCCACTGACCGAGACAATGATATGGACTGGGGCTGGCTCGGTCTGCTCGGACTTCTTGGCTTAGCAGGTATGCGTAGAAAAGTTTCTGACCGTCACGAGCGCTAATAGCTATCCGAAGGGTTCCTAAACGCAACTAAAGTGTTTAGAAGTCCATCTAGGCTGTCTCGTTGGATGTATTAAGTAATGCACTGAGAGCAAAAGAAGCCAAGACCTTCTAACATGGAGGCCTTGGCTTCTTCTTACGTTTTTTATACAATTCCCTAAACGTTATCGTATAGAAAAAAGCAGCCTCTACATGTTGTAGAGGCTGCTTCTAAAATCATA
>NZ_NPBI01000035.1:0-721 GCF_002272715.1 Paenibacillus sp. 7516 | reverse complement strand
TTTACCCTACATGAGGAATCTGTTCACTAAGTCTGTTATATGGCACCGACGCCCTGGATAAAGTGCAACGTTCATGATTAGACTTTATTATGGCTCGGTAGCTCAGTCGGTAGAGCAGAGGACTGAAAATCCTCGTGTCGGCGGTTCGATTCCGTCCCGAGCCACCATTATCACTACAACTTAATACGCCGGTGTAGCTCAACTGGTAGAGCAACTGACTTGTAATCAGTAGGTTGGGGGTTCAAGTCCTCTCGCCGGCACCACTATGGAGGATTAGCGAAGTGGCCAAACGCATCAGACTGTAAATCTGCTCCCTTACGGGTTCGGTGGTTCGAATCCATCATCCTCCACCAGTTTTTAGGGGCATAGTTTAAAGGTAGAACAACGGTCTCCAAAACCGTTGGTGTGGGTTCAATTCCTGCTGCCCCTGCCAATTAACTTTTTTAAGTAATAATGCATATGGCGATCGTGGCGAAGTGGTTAACGCACCGGTTTGTGGATCCGGCATTCGGGGGTTCAATTCCCCTCGATCGCCCCTTTGTTTTTATTGGGGATTAGCCAAGCGGTAAGGCAACGGACTTTGACTCCGTCATGCATAGGTTCAAATCCTATATCCCCAGCCATTTTGCGGACGTGGCTCAGCGGTAGAGCATCGCCTTGCCAAGGCGAGGGTCGCGGGTTCGATTCCCGTCGTCCGCTCCAAAAATATGGCGCCATAGCC
>NZ_NPBI01000034.1:0-48434 GCF_002272715.1 Paenibacillus sp. 7516 | reverse complement strand
GTATAACCCTGTGGATTGCTTAGACAATTCACAGGGTTATTTTTATTACTTTAGTTTTCGTAATGGATGAATAGTTAACTATATGAGGTTGACGTATAAAGAGATTAAATATATTGTAGATAAATAAAGTCTGTGATATGGAGCCTTAGTAATATTAGCTACAAGGTATTGAGATACTTTTGTTGGTTTAAAGAGAGAAGATCTTTTCAGGTGAACTTTTAATTTTATTACATAGAACGGAGTGAAACGAAATGCTTAAGGAAAAAGTGTCTGAGGAAAACAATTCAGTTAATTATTCAGAACTATTATTTGATCTATCGATCTGGGAAGAGGCGTGGAAGCAGCGGCCGAGGAATCCCAGATACAAGAAGAAGAGTGCGCCATTCGAAACGGAAGAAGCATTTGAACGCTGGGCACGTGACTATCATCGTCAATCCTTTACAGAAGAAGGTAAGCAGCGTTCCGAGCGCATCATGAGCTGGATTGAGAATCAGGGCGTAGATTTTAGTGAGTTATCCATATTGGACATTGGTGCGGCTTCAGGCATTTTTACAATTCCTTTTGCAGAAAAGGGGGCAACTGTCACTGCAGTCGAACCTTCTGAACTGCTTATTTCTTTGATGAAAGAGACAATACCGAGCACATTAGCGTCTAAAATCGAGATTGTTCCTGAACGGTTTGAAGAAATATCGATTCAGGAGAAAGGCTGGGAACAGAAATATGATTTAGCTTTCGCCTCCATGTGCCCCGCAATGTCTGATTGGGAAACCGTTGAACAGGCAATTCAAAGTGCACGCAAATACGTTTATATCAGTGGCATGGCCGGCCCGAGAGTGCATACGTTAATAGACGAGTTAAAAGAGGTACTTCATGTTAATCCGCCTTACCGTTCGGGAGATATGGGATACATACAACAGCTGCTATTCTTGAAGGGTTACGCGTATACGTCGTTAATTACAAATGAAGTTAACACCATTGAGATGCCTGTTCAGCAAGTTGTAGATCATCTACAGGAATGGCTAAACACCTATGGATTGCCTACGGACACAGACTCACTATACAAGGCTGAGCACTATATCCGAAGTGCCTATCCAGATGGCGTGGTTAACTTCCTACGTGGCGGCAGGTTCGGAAAAATACTAATTCAGCTAGACCAGCAGAATATGAAGATTGTTCGTAAGAAGGAAGCTAAGAAATAAAACAAGAAATAAAACAAGAGATAAAATAAGAAATAAAACCATGCATGAATCATTCAAAGGAGCAGACCATCTGCTCCTTTTTCATTCATCATTACAAACAGTTATTTCATCGAAGAGCGAAGAGGCTTCTGTCTACGTTCCCGGTACTGACCTGGAGTAATTCCCTCCCATTTTCGAAACGAACGGATAAAGTTCTGTGGGTTATTGTAACGAAGCCGAGCAGCAATATCCTTAATGGTTAGCTCGGTTTCATCCAACCACATTCGGGCCATCTTGAACCGATACTGTGACAAATATTCACTGAATGCGTAGCCTGTTTCTTTGCTGAACACAGTACTCAAATAGCTCGCATTATAATGGAGCCTACAAGCACACTCTTCGAGTGTCAGATCGGTATCGTATTCCTGATGGATGATGGCAATCATTCTTTCCGAGATCTGCTGATGCTGTGCATACTGCCTTTCTCTGAAAATGTCAACAACCGGTCTAATGATACGGTAAATAAACCATTGTTCGATATCGGCAGCCGTTTGCAGAGCGAGAAGTTCCTGGATCATTGGTCTGTGTCCTGAAGAGATCTGTCCAATTCGTATACCGGACTCCTGCATGATCTGTAATATATGCATCAATAATCGAGTTAAAGCAACCTGGTATTCTTCCTCGGTCCATTCCATATGATACACACGCTGGAGCAACTGTTGTAATAGTACGGAAGCTTCTGCCTCATCTGCAGATTGAATGGATTGCATAAGACGATATTCGAGGGACTCAGGGTAAGGTAGCGTCCACATGGAAGAGTAAATTGAAGCTTCATCATTTTGTTTGACACTAGCTCCCGGTATGGTCTGCTGCTGCAACAGCTTCATGGCTTCAATATACGCCAGGTGTATTTCTGAAAAGGAAGTATGTGGTTGACTGAAACGGATATCCAGCTGAAGATTCAAAACTTCACTCACTCGATGGTGCAGCAGCTCAGTTATTTCGTAAAGTTCTTTTGAAAATACAGAGTTGTCCATTTCTACTGTACCTATTACGGTTACTACAGTCTGTTCCACAATGATCGGAAGGAGTTGTCGATCCTTATCGATGGATTCCTCCACTATATTCTGAACGGCAAATAACAGGAGATCGAGATCGTGATGATCATATTTCGTTTGACTTGCCAAATCGATCTGTAGGGTCAATACGGCCATTTGTTGCCACTGAAAAAGATGATCTCTGTAACCTAGTTCGATCAAGTTTTGGTGCAGCATGCCGGGCGAGCACTTACCTAGAAGCATATTTATCATATACTGAGTGCGTGTCTGCAAAATGTATTGATTTAATTTATACTCCATTTGGGACCGAGAAGCCGACAGCTGAGTAATATGGGTCTTGATCTGCTCGAATTCATTTTGAGGTGAAAAAAAGGATTGTTGCAGTTTCTGATTCGATGAGACTCTGTCAGTGATTCCAAGCTGTGATAGCAGGTTCCGTATGGGGACATGCAGACGCCTTGAACCTAACCATACGAATAATATGGAGAGTAGAAGGAGTATTACGCCGACAGACAAGGAATACAGTCCAATCTCAACATACTCTTGGGATAGGACATTCATAGGTGTAATTAAAATATAAGTCCATCCCTTTAACGGTGTTTTAGCGAAGGTTAAGGAATATTCCGTATCAGCAATTCGAACTTCGCGGTATTCTTTTGGAGCAGCAGACGTATTCGGAGAAAGCAATTCGCTTATGTCCATTTTAGATTCAATATCTTCTATGTTCATTGCCGATAAGGGTTGTCCAATATACATAGGATCGGGGTGAACAAGAATGCGCTGTTCCCGGTTCACAATAATCAATTCTGAAGCAGACATATTCATGTCAACAGATTCAGATACAATAGAATGGTGCAATGAGCATGCAGGAATCCCGCCAATTAAAGCCGAGTCAGAGGGTGCATTCATAAGTGAGATGGATCTGCCGAGCACGATATGATAGTTACATCCGGACGGGAAATCCTGTTCATTATGCTTAAATACAGATGATGGAATCAGCTGCCAGCCAGAGGTCAGGGTTTTGGACAACAAATCTCGCATGGGAAGAGCCAAAGGGAAGTCTGTGTTAAGATATAACCCCGCATGATCGACCAGCCAATCCTGAGCTTCGTTAACTAGCGTAATATCCATTAAGGGCTCCCAGGATCGCATATGTTGAAATTCGGATTGAAGCTGGTTTGCTGTCGTTAATGTACCTGGAAGTGTAGCTGAAAGGGACTGAAGTGTAATAGGAGAGCGAGTCGCCTGATCCAGCATATAACTGACGGTGTTAAGCTTATGCTCGACGCTCGTCTGCATGTGTAAAAGAAGTTGTTTATTTGTTTGCATGCGATGCAGCTCCGTTTGATTCATGGAATACAGAATTGCCGCTATTCCGGCCAGTAGAATAGGCAGGGTACTGAGCAGAATGCCAAACAAGATCATTTTATGAAGATAACTGATGGACCGCACAGCTCCCACTCCTAACTTAAGAATTAGGATCAATACTGCTTCTATTTTAGTAAACGCTTACATTAATAACAACATAAATTTGTTTATATGGATAAAAAAGTATTTAGGTTTTGGGTTAAGAAGGGCTTTTCATTCAACCGCACATCATTTGGGGGAAACGAAATCCTTTTGTAAACGTACATAAGGCTTAAGGGCAGATCATATCAATGGCGATTGCAAGCTCAGATGCGGTTAAGTCTCACTAATCGGATAAGGGTATATAAGGCATCCCAATTACAAGCTCATTGTATGTCGACAGAGGTCTGATGTAAGGACAGACGGAGGTCCAACACCATCCCCGACCTGAGTCTAGGATGAAAAACCGTCCGCGGTCTGTTTTGAAAAGTCCCCGTTTCCCCTAGAATAAAGACATAAGGTTGAACAAGAAACAACAAACACAAACGAGCAAATAAACAAATCAAAATACAAACCGAAAGGGTGGTGAAAAAATTATGAGATGGAATAAGGGAAATGGTTGGGCGATTGTCCTGATTGCGCTGGGAGCTCTCATCCTTTTCGGAAAGTTAACTCCGCTTCTTGGACACCTGATGGGGTATCTGATTCCGATTCTGATGATTGCACTTGGTTATTACGGGGTTAAACGAGGAAATGTAATGCTGGGCTGGATCGTCTTGATCATCGGTATCCTGTCACTGATGGGTAAACTGGCTTGGTTGATCGGACCAATCATCGCCATCGGATTAATCATCTTCGGTGTCTCGATGCTCAGCAACAATCGCAGTCGTCGTGGCCGCTACTAAATTATCACGATCTTGAAAAGGAGGACAGAACATAATGAGTGTATTTCGTCGAATGCGGGATATTACCGTAGCTACATTAAATGAACATCTGGAGCAAAGTCAGGATCCAGTAAAACTGATTGATCAGTTTCTGGTCTCGACCCGCCAAGACATTGGCGAAGCCGAGAAGCTTCGTCATCAATATGCAAGCCATACTAGACAGATGAAGCAGCAAGCCGACCAGGCAGCAAGCATGGTGCACAAACGTGAAGAGCAGGCTTCAATGGCTCTGAAAGCAGGAGAAGAGCATCTTGCGAAACTTGCCCTGCAGGAGAAAATTCTCCATGAAGAAAAGATGGAACAATACAATGAACTGTATGCCCAGAGCAATGCAGCATTACAGGAACTTGATGAACAGATTGACCAGCTGAAAGTGGAGTATCAGAATGTGTACAGCAAACGTCAATACTACTACGCTCGTATGCAAACTATTCAGTTGCAGCAACGAATGAATCAAAGAGGTCATTACAATAATCAGAATGTACCTCGAATGTTTAATCGCCTGGACGACCAAGTCTCTGATCTTGAATATGAGGCACAGAGTCTGAGAGACATTCGCCGCATGAGCCAGGATGGTTCAGGAACAACAGGCAGCATGTCCTCCTCTACCTTGGATAAAGAGCTAGAGCGCCTGAAACAGAAGCTGAACAATGAAAGGAAGGAGTAGTCACATGAATAGATTATACCGCTCGACGCGTAACCGAAGGCTGACAGGTTTGATCGGCGGCATCTCTGAGAATCTTGGTTTTAGTTCGATGCTGCTGCGTCTCATCTTCTTCATCAGTATTTTCGCTACGGGGGGTACATCATTGCTGATCTACTTCATCGCTGCATTAGTGGTGCCGAAGGAACCCTATCCTGCAGATCCATACGGATATGATTCCGTAACAGGATATAAGTAAACGAAAGGAGTAAGCACATGAGCAAATTATACCGCTCAACGCGTGACCGGATGCTAACAGGTTTGATCGGCGGGATATCCGAATCCATTGGGATGGACTCCACGCTGCTGCGGATCATCTTCGTCATCAGTATCTTTGTAACAGGCGGCACAGCGTTGTTAATCTACTTTATCGCAGCCCTGGTGGTACCGAAAGAACCGTTTCCACCTTATGATCCGTACGGTTACGGTCCTGGTCCCGGTCCTGGCAGAGGATACAACAGCTATGATCACGACCCGAACAGAGGACCTTTCCGGGGCAACAATCAAGGTCACGGTGGCTTCGGTCCCGGCCCAGGTTACAATAACAGACCCAATTCGGGCCCACGTTCTTACGATAATAACAGCTATGGAGCGGGTGCACCTCAAGAGAGTGAACTGGATTCCATGATGAAAGATATTGAGAAAAAAGCATTGAAAAAAGAAGTTGAAGAGCTTCGCCAAAAATTATCTCGTTACGAGAAGGGAGAAAAGTAAAATGGGAGTATTTAAACGGATTAAGGACATGACTAAAGCGTCGGTAAACGATATGTTGGATAAAGTGGAAGATCCGATTGTAATGTTGAACCAGTATTTGCGTGACATGGAGGCAGAGATCCATGAGGCTGAAGTAACAGTAGCCAAACAAATGGCAAACGAGCGTCGCATGAAGCAGCGTCTGGACGAAGCGGAGCGTACATCGGTACAACGCGAGTCCCAAGCTGAAGCTGCGCTTGCTAATGGTCAGGAAGAAGTAGCTCGCAAATTGCTGGAAGAGAAAATCTACTTTGATCAAAAAATTACGGAGTACAGTGAACTGCACGCACAATCTGAAGCACAAGCCAAAGACTTGCTGCAACAGCTTCATGACATGAAAGACGAGTTCTACAAAATGCGTAACAAACGCAATGAGCTCGTATCCCGTGCCCAAATGGCGAAAGCCAAAAAGCAAATGTCTTCCATCAACAGCTTGCATTCGATCGAAAGTGGTAGTGCATCGCTTGGATTCCATCGTATGGAAGAGAAAATCATGCAGCTGGAAGCAGAAGCAGACGTATCCCGTGCACCTTACCGGAACACACAATCTACGTATACGAATCCTGTAGATGTTGAGAAACAATTCAAGGTAGATCAACAATTGCAAGCTCTGAAGAACAAACTGGGCAACGGATCAAAAAATGAAACAGGCGGCACTTCTAAAGAATAACTGTTCGCTCAGCAGACAATATGATATTCTATAAATCGTGAATAAAGAACGGTTTGTAGAACAAAGGTTAAGCCATACAGGTCATTATCGCCTGGTATGGCTTTTCCAACGAATAGGGAAAATCAACTTGCAGAGGAGGTGCGGCAGAGATGAACAAAAAAGAACAATGGCTTGCATTTGCGATCATTATTATCGGTATAATCATGCTATTGAATCAGCATATTAATCTGCTGACAGCTGCCGCACTGATCCTGTTAACGATTGGAATGGTCCAGGTTCGTAAAGGAGATGCGCACAAAGGTCACCGCTACTTGGCGATTGGTGGATGTCTTCTGCTGCTTGGGAACCTGATGATTGTATTTTTAATTGTACTGGCTTCACTAGCCTATTTTTATTCCAAAAACAAAAAGATGCATCTGCATGGCGATGTCATGCGCAAACAGAATTTTTTGGCCCGCTACTACTGGGACCAGGTGCCTTGGACGTTACGAAGCATGAGCCTATGGCACGCTATTGGTGAAGTCAATGCAGATCTGTCTCTCTCCATTCCGGAAGAAAAACAGACCATTGTATTGTTACAAGGGGTTATGGGAAATGTTCGGTTGACACTGCCTGAGGATTACGGAGTAGAGATTGAGGCTTCGGTCATGTTTGGACGAATTAGTCTGAATGGGGAAAAAGACAGTGGCATGATGAACAAGTTGATATGGAGAACACCTGGTTATGAAACCAGTGAACATAAAGCAAAATTTGTTATTTCTTATATTGTTGGCGACCTAAGCATTCGTAATCCGTAATAAATCAATAAGTGAAGAAAAGGAGGAGACCCGGTTGAAGACAAAACGACATACCGACATGGTAACCCGAAGTATGGGTGAAGGGATCCTCCTTGTTTTCATTGTGCTCGCTGTTATCTTATATGTGTTGTATACATATGGTTATCTTGCTCCGTTTGCTGGATGGAGGCATCTGATTCAGTCTGGCTTAGCGCTGGTTTTATTGCTGATAGGCATCGGAGCGGCTTTTGGCTTCTATCAGAGTTACCGGGTCAAACGCAGGCTTGAATTGCTGCGGGAAACCCTTTTACAATGGGAAAAGGGATCTCTATCGCGCACCGTACCCGATCTGGGGATCGACGATGTAGGGCGTTTAAGCGAACAGCTCGGACGGATCGGCAAGAAGTGGGAAGATCAGGTTACCTCACTGCAACGATTATCGACCAATAATGCACAGCTCGCAGAGCAAGCCAGAATCACGGCAATTGTGGAAGAGCGGCAGCGATTGGCCCGAGAGCTGCATGATGCCGTATCCCAGCAGTTGTTTGCCATTTCGATGACTGCCACAGCGGTTGGACGAAAGATGGAAAAGGACTTTGCACGTGCCCAGCGGCAGGTGGCGTTAATTGAGGAGATGGCTTCGGTAGCCCAATCCGAGATGCGGGCTTTACTTCTGCATTTGCGGCCGGTGTATCTGGAAGGCAAACATTTGGAACAGGGCCTGAAAGATCTTGTCATGGAATTAAAAACCAAAGTACCCATGGACATTGTGCTTGAGATGGATGAAGATATCGATTTGGTCAAAGGCATTGAGAATCATCTGTTCCGTATTATTCAGGAAGCGATGTCCAATACATTGCGCCATGCTAAGGCAGAAAAAATGGAGATTCGGCTGCAGCGCCGGACCGATGCAATTCGTGTGCTTATTCGTGATGATGGTCAGGGCTTCGATCTGGATGACCAGAAGCAGGCTTCCTATGGTCTGGCCAACATGCGGGAACGTGTTACGGAGATCGGTGGAGCCATTCAATTTGTTACGGCACCAGGTAAGGGAACACGAATTGAGATAACGATACCTTTGATGAGCGATGAAAGTGAGGAAGAACATGTCAATGGAACCGGAAGTAGAAACGGAGACGGAAACGTCGATCAAAGTGTTGCTCGTGGATGACCATGAAATGGTACGGATTGGCCTCGCGGCCGTGCTCGATACGGAGGACGGGATTGAGGTTGTGGGTGAAGCGGGAAGTGGCGAGGAAGGCATTCGACTGGCACAGGAATATAAGCCTGACGTTGTTCTGATGGATCTGGTCATGGAAGGTATGGACGGGATCGAGGCTACCCGGCAGCTGCTCAAAATGTATCCGGAATGCAAAGTCATCGTACTAACCAGTTACTTGGATGATGAGAAGATGTATCCCGTTATTGAGGCAGGCGCCTTCAGCTATCTGTTAAAGACATCAAGAGCCAATGAAGTGGCAGATGCCATTCGTGCTGCGGCACGTGGACAATCGGTTCTGGAATCACAGGTGGCCTCCAAAATGATGAATCGATTCCGGCAGCCACAGGCAGCAGCGCCAGCGCATGAAGAGCTTACAGACCGGGAGATGGATGTGCTTCGTTTACTTGCGAAGGGCAAGTCCAATCAGGATATAGCCGATGATCTGATCATTGGTATCAAAACAGTCAAGTTCCATGTAACGAATATCCTGGCCAAACTTGGCGTGGATGACCGGACACAAGCAGCCATCTATGCCTATAAAAATGGTCTAGCAGAGTAAGAAGATTGTAGTGTGAACGACTTTAATTAGCAAATTCATTGAACAAGTAAACGTACTTAACGAATTTGAATAGCATAGATAGGCAAGTGGAAAGGTCTGCTCTACCATGCAAGTGGTGGAACGGGCCTTTTTTGTGTTTTCCGAAGAAGTTTAGCAAATGGGGAAAGGGGGCATGCTGTTGATAGATTCATAGAATGAAAGAGAGAGCGGAGGATAACCATGTTAAATCGTTGGATGTCTGCAGGTATAGTGGCATTGGCACTTATTATTGTTATAGGTATGACGAAGGCGTATGCAGGGAGTAGCGAGTCAGAAGGTGCCAAGTTGGAACAGTTGATACATACTTCGAACGCAGCGATGGATCAGGTGGAACGAATGATTATCAAATGGCAGGGACAAGGGACAGGGAGTGCAGAGGAACAAGCAGGCCGGTTATCGGAGCAATTGGGACTGCCGCGACCGATTTTGGGAAGCCAGACAGGTCATGATGTATATCGCAGCGAGATTCAGGCTGATGGAAGTCATGCGGGCATATTGGTAAATGCCGTCGTGACTGGAGAAAACGGATACTATGTTATTGTACAGTTGGCGGGTAATCGTTCCACCGAATTAAGCGAACTCATTTCCCTGCATGAACAGGTAGATCAGCTGCTTGCAAATTCTGAGGTGGAAGCGACATGGAACCTTGCAGTTCAGGGCAGAGGAACAACCGATGCCTCGGTTAGCAATCAACTAGGAGAGACAGAGGCTAAGCTGTCTGGCCAGCTGGGTATGCATGCAGCTGAGCGTTATACGGATGACAATACAGCAAGCGTGTCCTACCGTGTCCCTGAGCTCCCGACTGCCATCCAGAGTGGCTCGGATGTTCTAAACATGCAGGTTGCTGTACATCAGGATCACGATAAGGGAAGCAATCGTATTACGTTAGGTTTTCCGGTAATCACTATAGAATATTGAAATGATATTAGGTGAATTTATAAGCTCGATCATGAATTATTTATAGATGGATTTTTCAGAAAAATGTTTGGAGGAATAAAGGGTTCCTTTATCAGGAAAATTAGTGCAACCCTTCAGGCAATATGCTAAAATGGCATCACATCCAAGAGGAAGCTACTGGTAATTGTCGGTTGTATGTTGTGCATATATAACACCATTACATAGCTCGGGAAGAGCAGAGAAAGAGTCTTCCCGGAAGGAAGAGGAGCCCATGGTCGAAAAACAAATGCGAGATGAAGTGCAGACGCCAGGCGCAGTATTTTTCATTTTTGGAGCAACGGGTGATTTGGCCCGCCGGAAGCTGTTTCCGGCAATCTATAGTCTTTACCGTGAAGGCAAGCTAGCCGAAGACTTTGCGGTTATTGGTGTAGCCAGACGTCCGAGGACACCAGAACAATTCCGGGAAGACATCCATGAATCCATTAAGGAGTTCTGCCGTTATCCGGCAGGTGAACCTGATGAGTGGAATGCGTTTGTCGAACATTTTGAGTATAAATCTCTTGATATTAATAACGTGGATGGCTTCAGAGAGTTACGGGATCAAACAGAAAGCCTGGAAGCGAAGTTTAACACGCCAGGCAACCGGCTGTTTTATCTGGCACTGGCTCCAGAGCTGTTCGGCAGTGTCTCCTATAGTTTACGTGATGGCGGAATGCTGGAGAGCCGAGGCTGGAACCGGCTTGTCATTGAGAAACCATTTGGGTACGATCTGCAATCAGCAGAGCAATTAAATGAGCAGATCCGTGAAGTGTTCCGTGAAGAGGAAATCTATCGGATTGACCATTATCTGGGCAAGGAAATGGTGCAGAATATTGAAGTGATTCGCTTTGGTAATGCATTTTTTGAGCCGCTCTGGAATAACAAACATATTGCGAATGTTCAAATCACGCTTGGTGAGACGGTTGGTGTGGAGGAACGTGGGGGTTACTACGATCATTCCGGTGCCCTGCGGGATATGGGGCAGAATCATATGCTTCAGATGCTGACGATGATTGCCATGGAGCCGCCAAGCCGTCTATTTCCCGAGGATATTCGGGATGAGAAGGTTAAGGTGCTGCGTTCCCTACGACCATTTACGTCCGATGAAGAAGTGAGCAATAACGTTGTCCGTGGACAGTATACGGAGGGGGAGTACCGGGGCAAACAGCTTCCGGGATATCGTCAGGAGGACAAGGTTGATCCGGAGTCGAATACCGAGACTTATTTTGCTGCGCGTGTATTTGTGGATAATTTCCGCTGGGCGGGTGTACCTTTTTACATTCGGACAGGCAAACGTCTGCCGGTGAAAACGACCGAGATCGTGGTTGAATTCAAGTCCATGCCGAACAATGTATATCTGGGCAAAAAATATAAACTGGAACCGAATCTGCTCGTCATTCGGGTGAATCCGATGGAAGGCATCTATATTAAAATCAATGCCAAGAAGCCGGGCTCGGACTCCGAAATTCAGCCGCTCGCAATGGACTTCTGTCAGAGCTGTATGATTGGAATCAACTCGCCAGAAGCGTACGAGCGACTGCTGCATGATGCGGCAGAAGGAGATTCCACGTACTTCACCCGTTGGGATGAAGTGGCGACCGCATGGTCTTTTGTCGACCGTATTGCTTCCGCATGGGCTGGAAATCATGGAGAACTGCATACGTATCCTGCAGGCACATGGGGACCGGAAGCGACAGGGAAGTTGCTGGAGCAGGATGGTTTCCACTGGTGGCCGGTGAATGGGCAGGACGAAGACAGTGTTATTTGGCAAGTAAACAACTAATCCAGTAAATCATGTGTAAAGAAGCCTTGGATAGGACGTGAGTGCGCGTTCTTCCGGGCTTTTTTTGCGTAGGTGAGAGAAAAGAATAATAAGGAAATAAATAAATAAAAATAAGTTGTTGACAAAAAGTAAGTGAATAACTTATACTCAACTCAAGAGTTAAAGAAATTACGCAAAAAGAAAAACGGACGAAGGAGTTCTAAGGAGTTCCTCGAACCGATAGATTATTCATGAGATGAAATTTGAACCAGGTGAAGGGGTTACGAACACATTCATGAAGGAACATTTTAGCATAATATCTTTAATCTAAGAATACTATTTTGTAACTATTTGAATGGAGGAAAAGGACATGTTGGATGTAGGACTTTTGTTAATTCGTTTGGTGATCGGTTTGTCGTTTATGGCTCATGGTGCACAGAAATTGTTTGGTTGGTTCGGGGGTTATGGGATCAAGGGTACAGGCGGATGGTTTGAGTCCATGGGCATGAAGCCTGGCGCACTCGTTGCACTGCTGGCAGGTTTGGCGGAATTCGGTGGCGGCTTGCTGCTGGCTCTAGGTCTGCTGACTCCAGTAGGTGGCATTCTGATTGCACTGACTATGGTAATTGCGATTGTGAAAGTTCATGGTGCGAATGGATACTGGTCTACACAAAACGGTTTTGAGTATAATCTCGCGATCCTGGTGGTCGGTGTGGCATTGGCTCTGACCGGTGGAGGACAATACGCACTGGATGCATTAATTTTCTAAAATGAGCTACGAACGTGAAATAGGAGTACCTGGATGCCATTCTATTGGCTGAAAGGTGCTCTTTTTTTGTGATTGGAAAAGTGAAGAATGCTTTGCAGGTAATCGGTTATTTTCGGTAAAGATTATGGTACAATAGGAGAGTTGGGTAAGAAGCAGGTTAACGGTTTGTTATAGCAGCACAGGAATAGGGAGGATGAACTCCGTTGTAAATGTGTAAAATTAAACCTAATGTGCAAAAATCGAAGGAAACAATCAACCGGTATCGCCGGATTGCATAAAAGATTGAGATTAGACCGGCCAGGCCGGTAATTAACGTTGAATGAACGGATGAAAGGGATAGAACCTATGAGCAAAGCAGATAACATTCTTCAACAGGAAGTGGACAAACGCCGGACGTTTGCCATTATCTCTCACCCGGATGCGGGTAAAACCACCTTGACCGAGAAGCTGTTGCTGTTCGGGGGCGCGATTCGTCTCGCCGGTACGGTCAAAGCGCGGAAAGCAAGCAAGCACGCTACAAGTGACTGGATGGAAATCGAGAAACAGCGGGGGATCTCGGTTACATCTTCCGTCATGCAGTTCGATTACCTGGGTCATCGTGTAAACATTCTGGATACACCGGGTCACCAGGACTTCAGTGAAGATACCTATCGTACACTGACGGCTGCAGACAGTGCAGTCATGTTGATTGACGTGGCCAAAGGTGTCGAGGCACAAACCATCAAGCTGTTCCAAGTTTGTGCGAAGCGCGGCATTCCAATCTTCACATTCATCAACAAGCTGGACCGTGAAGGACAAAGCCCGTTTGACCTGATGGAAGAGCTCGAAAACGTACTGGGTATTCGCTCGGTACCAATGAACTGGCCGATTGGTACAGGACGCGATCTGTGCGGCGTGTATGACCGGATGAAAAACCAGGTGGAATTGTTCCAAGGGGACGATCACTCCACGATTAAAGTGCAAAAAGTAGACGGCTACGAAGATCCGATTATCCGCGAGATGGCGGGAGAATATCTTCATGACCAGCTGTGTCAGGATCTGGAGCTTCTGGATGTAGCGGGAGATCAGTTCGACATGGAGAAGGTACAACGTGGAGAGCTGACACCGGTATTCTTCGGTAGTGCCATCAACAACTTTGGTGTGCAGACATTCCTGGAGAACTTCCTGCAGTTGGCTCCTAAGCCTGAGCCACGTCACAGTACGGCGGGTGAGATCGAGCCGACGAATGAGAAATTCAGCGGATATGTATTCAAAATCCAGGCAAACATGAACCCGGCACACCGCGACCGTATCGCGTTCCTGCGGATTGTATCCGGTAAATTCCAACGGGGGATGAGCGTTAAGCATAACCGCGTGGGGAAAGAGATTAAGCTGTCCCAACCACAGCAATTCCTGGCTCAGGACCGGGATATCGTAGAAGAGGCATATGCTGGCGATATCATCGGATTATTTGACCCGGGTATTTTCCGGATTGGTGATTCGCTTAGTCAGGGAAGTGAGGTTGTATTTGATGAAATGCCAACCTTCTCGCCAGAGATTTTTGCCAAAGTAACCGTCAAAAATGCATTGAAACATAAACAGTACCAAAAGGGTATCGACCAGTTGACGGAAGAAGGAACGATTCAGGTCTTTAACACCGTAAGTTTCGATGAAACACTGCTTGGTGTTGTAGGTCAGCTCCAGTTCGAGGTATTCGAATACCGGATGAAAGGCGAGTACGGGGTAGATGTGCAGCTGCAGCGCATGCCTTATCAGTTTGCTCGCTGGATCGTGGACGAGAATCTGGATCCGAGCAAGTTCCGGATTAACTCTACCCTGGTAAAGGATAAAAAGGGGAATTACGTTGTCCTGTTCGAGAATGAGTATGCGATGAGAACAGCAATGGACAAAAACCCGACAGCTCAATTTCTTGAGACAGCTCCATAAGTTTAGCTCTTAAAATGAAGCCAATATAATAATGGCAGTAATACAGCAATGGTAAAGATCCCTCCGCCTTCTGGCGGGGGGATCTGTTGCTTTGCACCTTACTTAGATGGCAGGTATGATCCAGTCGGATAAGGGAAAGCTTTCTTTTGCAGGCAGAACAAACGTGATGACGGTTACCGATCCCTTTCAATGCCTCGATTAGCGAAGCGGTTGAACGGGGATGGTGTGCAGATGCTCCTGCGCGACTTGAATCAACTCATCCTGCTTCGCAGAATCAGTGTTCTTCCAGATCATTTCGAAAATGGCACCTAGTCCGGGCAATGCGGCTTCCGGTCCGTCAACAGAACCTTCAATCATTTCCCGGAGCTGATCATCACTTTTGTCATGAACTTTATGAACAATCGCTTCACGCAGGCTTAATGTAATTGGCATCGCAATTCCCTCCTCGTATATTCGGCTGCTCCTATACTGTTCCCTGGGAAGCGTGAGCGCATTCAAGTTTATCCGGCTTTGTGGTATACTACGAAGGATATTTAAGTAAGCATTGACATCTGAAAGGATGGCAAGAGCTGAAGTGCAGCGGGAGGTTAAGACCCTAATGGCTAAGAAACAGTATGCCGTAATTGGCATGGGGCGGTTCGGATCAAGTGTGGCCAATGCGCTGAGCGGTATGGGATTCGACGTACTGGCAATTGATGCGGACGAGCAGCGGACGCAGGAAATGTCCAATGTGGTGACTCATGCTGTATCGGCAGATTCAACGGATGAAGAAGCGCTACGAGCGCTGGGCATACGAAATTTCGACGTTGTCGTTGTGGCAATCGGTGAAGATATTCAGGCGAGCATTTTGACGACCCTGATTTTGAAAGATATGGGTGTACCGGTTCTGATCGTCAAGGCACAAAATGAGCTTCATGGTAAAGTGCTGCAAAAGATTGGAGCAGACAAGGTCATTTACCCTGAGCGGGATATGGGGCTGCGTGTAGCCCATCATTTGACCTCCCCGAACATACTGGATTACATTGAGCTATCTGAAGATTACAGCATATTGGAGATGAGAGCCTCCGAGCAGATGATCGGCAAAAATCTGTTGGAGCTTAACATTCGTGCACGCTTTGGTTGTAACGTCATGGCGATTCGCAGCGGGAATTCCATGAATATCTCTCCGTATGCTGAAGATCGGATTGAAGCTGGGGATGTATTGATCATAGTGGGCCACAAAGACCATTTGACGAAAATGGAGCTTGCCTATCCGAAGTGATCTCTCGGAGTCACCCGGAGTAAATTGAACGGCAGACGGGAAGGATGGAAAGATGGATATCGTATCACCGCAAAATACACGTGTGAAGGAATGGGCACAGCTGCTGGAGAAAAAGCACCGTACCCGTCAGCATAAATATCTCATAGAAGGCATTCACCTGGTTCAGGAAGCATTACGTGCACAGGCTGATCTGGAATGCATCGTTTATGATGGTGAGCAAGGAGTACCTACGGAACTGGCTGGCCTTGAGGGACCACTTCAACGTATAGAATGGATCAGCGTATCGCCGGCTGTGATTGCCAAATGTACGGATACAATGACACCTCAGCCTGTTTTTGCCATTGTTCGGAAAGGTCGTGAGCCGCTGGAAAGCCTGCTCTCTGGAGAGCGTCGGCTCGTTGTGGTGCTGGATGGAGTGCAGGACCCAGGTAATGTAGGGACGATCATTCGCAGTGCTGACGCAGCCGGAGCAGCCGGTGTGGTGCTAGGTGCAGGCTCTGCCGACGTGTATAATCCGAAGACCATTCGTTCAACGATGGGATCATTGTTTCATTTGCCCATTGTGGAAGGGCAGTTGGAATCTTTGCTTCCGGAAGCGAAAGCAGCGGGCGTGAAGCTCGTAAGTACCTCTTTGCAGGCAGAGTACTCATGTTATAGCTATGATTTTACTCAATCCGTTTGGCTTGTGATTGGCAATGAGGGTAAGGGGATATCCGAGTCTACGGCAAGGCTTGTGGATGATGCAATTACGATACCGATGCAGGGACAAGCTGAATCGTTGAATGCCGCAATGGCGGCGACGATTTTGATGTTCGAAGCGATGAGACAGCGGATGGTTTAGTTATAGATCGGTAAGTAGTATGTGCGATATAGGACAAGGATTTAAGAAAAACAAATTAAGCTTATTCCTACTTATGTGAGAGATAGGGATGAGCTTTTTTCTTTTGAAATAGAAAGTTAATAAAAAAATCGAACGAAATCCTTCCCGTATACCAATATATAGTGTAAAGAGGAGAGGGGATGCGGATGAGTGAGCAAGAAAAGTACATAGAACTAGTGGCGTTAACTCGAGCTGGTGACGATGAGGCATATGGAGAATTGTATGAAAAAACAGTAACGGATGTGTATCGAACGGTACGCTTTCTTATCAAAGATGCATCTGATGCTGAAGATCTGGTGCAGGAGATATATATTCAAGCGTATCGGTCGTTGGAACGGTATGATTCGAATCGGGATTTTCGACCTTGGCTGATGGGAGTAACGATGCGACAGGTGCAGAATTATCGGCGCAGGAGATTGATGCAGTTCCGGTTCAGCCAACGGGTTGAGAGAATGGACATGGGGATGGAAATGGATTTTGCCGGGGATCTGATTAATAAGCTTGCCAATCGACCTTTACTAGAACATGTGCGCCGTTTGCCATATAAGCTGCAGCAGGTAATTACTCTCCACTATTTGAACGAGCACACACAAGAGGAGATTGCTGTCATTCTGGATATTCCTTTAGGGACGGTTAAGTCCCGGATTCATGCCGCTCTGACCAAGCTGCGCCAAAAACAGAGGATGAGATCCGAATTTGGAGGAAAGGTGGAGGGACTACATGAAACTTGATGAGCAGTTAAGACAGGCCTATCGGAACGAGACAGAAGAGTGGGGAATTCCCGAAAGGACCAAAGGTGCAGTTTTGGATAAGATACGTAGTTATCCCTATCGCCGAAGTAATCGAAAAAAATGGATGATTGCTGCACTGCTTACCGCTGTGTTAATTATTCCTACTGGAGCATATGCAGGATATACCTATCTGGCGGATGATATCTATGGTTCACAGGAGAATATTTCGATCATGGGAGGTACACCAGAGGAATACACGAGACTTGAAGCCAAACTGCAGATGGCCAAAGCCCATTTTAATCAAGAAGAATTTGTTCAGTACATGAATTTGTTAAAACAATTGGGGCAATTGGCTATAGAACACTCCGACGAGCAAGGGAGAATGTATCCTGAACAGTGGAGTGATTCATATCAAAAGCAGTATGCCTTTCTCACGAGTGAACTGGAACCGCTTTTTGCAGAGCTGGAAGCTGTATCATCAGCAGACTCACCGAAGACCCTGTTGGATCCAGATCAATTCTGGAACGAGCAGCTGGCACAAGCAGAAAAGACATTTAATAAAGAGCAATGGGCTGAGTTTAAGTCATTGTATGAACGGATGAAGCAGCTCGAAGACCAAGTGACAGACCAAAATGGTATGATTCACGAGGAGTGGCTACCCGCAAAACAGAAAAATGAGCTGGATCGGATCAGAGAGAAACTCTATAGCTACCTGGAGAAGCTAGGACTTGAAATCAGGGAATCTAATAAGGGCTAATGGGAAGAATCTGAACACTGCTTGTAAACTTAATCTGACATTCAAATATGATTTGGATACAATAGTTCCGAAAATGAATGAGTGTAGGCGGAGGACATGTTCCTTCGCTTTTTTGAGGTATGTGGATTATGAATTCATGCCCTCCCTTGCACGTTCAGCCGATATTGATGCGGAGTTGTACCGGTAACGGAACGGAATACTTTGCAGAAGTAGGAAGGCGTGGACATGCCTACACGATGACCGATTTCCGGGACGCTGTATGAATTGCGGGCAAGTAATACGCAAGCATGACGAATACGGGTGGCTTGAGTATAGGCGACAATGGTCGTTCCCGTGGCCTTTTTGAATACATGAGACAGGTGATAAAGAGACATATGCAGTTCTGCAGCGAGATCTTTGAGTTGAAAGGGTTCATGATAATGTTCCTCAATCCACTTCATGACGGCTTCAGCGTGAGGATGAAGAAGACTGTTGAAGGTTGGACGAACGGATTGGGAAAGCGCATGCTTGTCTTCTTCCCATATGTATTGAATCTGTACGAGCAGGTTCAGTAAAAAGAGCCGGGTAGCCTCCTCTTCTCTTTCTATATGAAGTCCATTGAGATGAATCTGCGCGAACTGTTCCATGAATTGCACCAGCATGGAAGAAGAAGACAGAATGAAAGGTGCAATAGGTGAAGGCTGTCCCAGAAGCTCCTGTACAAAATGATGAGTAGCCGTAAAATGCCGCCAGGTTTCCTTCAGCACATCCAGCTCATACATAAGTACACTACGGACAAAAGGATGCTCATCCGTAACCTGAATCTGTACCTGATGCAGCTGAAAAGGACGGAAAACCATCAGTGTACCCGGTTTAAGTGGAAAAGCTTGGCCTTCCGTAATTAACTGGCCATACCCATCATGAATGTAGGTCACTTCCATTTGGGAATGGGCATGAAATATTTCAAGAAAAGTCGTGGTGGATGTACGGCGGCAAGCCAGATCGAATTGCTCCTTGTCTAACATGGACAATGCCTATTCCTCCCTCAATATGAGCACAAGATCCTTTTATTTTAACACAAGATACGCGCATAAAAGCGCTTAATAATTGTGTATTGTGAAGGGAACAAGGGAGGTATGTTCAGATGTTAAAGGTAGCGATTATTGGTGCTGGTGCAATTAGTGGAGCGCATATCTCAGCCTATTTGGCCTTTCCCGATCGATGTCAGATTGTAGCTGTGGTTGATATGTACCCTGAGAAAGCACAGAAACGAATTAATGAACATGGACTGGAGAATGCACTGGCCGTAGCGGATTATAAAGAATTGCTAAGCCAAAATATTGATGTGGTCTCTGTCTGTACTCCGCCGTATACACATGCTCCCATTGCGTGTGACTTTTTGCGTGCGGGTACTAACGTGCTGGTGGAAAAACCGATGGCTTCCTCCCTGGAAGAAGCGGACCAAATGCTGAAAGCGGCTGAACAGAGTGGCAAACTTCTCTCAGTCGTGGCACAGAATCGGTTCACTACACCGATGATGAAGCTTAAGGGCGTGCTGGACAGTAAGCTGATGGGCCCGATTGTGCATGTTCAAGTGGATTCATTCTGGTGGCGGGGTCATAACTACTATGATCTGTGGTGGCGCGGTACTTGGGAAAAAGAGGGGGGTGGCTGTACGCTTAATCATGCCGTGCATCATATTGATGCGATGCTCTGGATGATGGGGCCACCGGTGGAACTGCAGGCCATGATGGCCAATACCTCGCATGATAATGCGGAAGTGGAAGATGTATCGATGGCCATGCTTCGATTCCGAGAAGGGGCACTTGGCATGATAACGAGTTCCGTCGTCCATCACGGAGAGGAGCAGCAGTTAATTTTTCAGGGAAAAGAGGCCCGGGTATCTGCACCGTGGAAAGTGGTTGCCTCAACGGCCCGTAGTAATGGATTTCCGGAGTCGAATCCGGAACTGGAACAACAGATACAGCAGAAAGCAGACGCATTGCCGGATGTCATTCACGTC
Source organism: Paenibacillus sp. 7516 (assembly GCF_002272715.1). Lineage (NCBI taxonomy): Bacteria > Bacillati > Bacillota > Bacilli > Caryophanales > Paenibacillaceae > Paenibacillus > Paenibacillus sp. 7516. The sequence continues at coordinate 28,161 of NZ_NPBI01000034.1, read as the reverse complement.
GGTCATGCGGGTCAGGTCGAGAATGTGCTAAACGCCATTGAGACCGGATCACCACTTCTGGTGGATGGACGGAGTGGGCGGAATACACTTGAACTGATTGTAGGTATATATAAGTCCGCGAGTACGGGGGAGAAAGTTAACTTTCCTCTGGAATCAGGCGATGCGTTCTACACACGTGAAGGTATAATGCAGCATGCGGTGCACTTTTATGAAAAGAAGACGGCAGTGGAGAACTTCGAGGATCTGAGCATTACGCTGGGGACCCAGTTGGAGTCAAAATAAATAAAGGAATGAATAGCAAAAAGATGCCAAGATCTCATGATAAAAAATGAGGCGGCATCTTTTTTTGGTAGACCAGAATCTCACGCATATATGTTATCAAATTTATCATAAAGATGGACGATAATTGGAATACCTAGACTCCCTGGGATTATCCGATCCCACATATTGGAACAATCTAAATGACACATGATGTAACTTTATTTCAACATTTACTGTGCTTTTATAGAGAATTAATCCAAAATACTCCGGTTACCTGCCACTTTCCACTTAAACAAGGGAAACGCTATTTACGGAATCGAAAGGGAACGTTATCGAGTGGTTGAAACAAATTGGTAATAGCATTACAGCCACTTATCCGCCCATCGCTCCACGGCACTTAATGCCCTTCCCAGCTCCGTCCCTTTGCGGGACAACATATATTCTGTCCGAACTGGTCGCTCTGTAACCACATGGCGCACGACCAGACCTTCTTCCTCCAGTTCTTTCATTCGTTCATTCAGTACGCGTTTGCTCAAGTCAGGGATATAAGCGTGAATTTCACTGAATCGTTTGGGCTCTTCCATCAACGCATGAATAATGAGGGCAACCCACTTCCGGCCAATGATTTGATAAGACTGTTCCACCTTTTCGCATATTTGCTTGGCATTCTCATCATCGCTCATAATTGTACTCCTTTGAATTAGTTATGCTTATTATAGCACTAGTATACTTATTGTAACCTGGTTGTCTACAATCATTATGTATAAAATATCACATACCAATTGTTTATAATCTTACCACATAAAGCGTTAACAATAAATAAAAACCCTGTAAACACTGGTGTTCACACGTTAGACATGATTGTTGACGAATTGTGACGACAGGTGTAATATGGGTAACGTTAATTCAAATGGTTACAATTTATAACCTTGGTTTAAGGTTGTGGAGAGAAGGAATGTTCCATGGTTAAATTCGGGTATGGTATATAAACGGAGGCAAGGCGGGTCACGCACCCACTTATTCCGTCTTTTGTCATGCTTGGATTTGAACATTTTGCACCATCATATACTATACTGCACAGATCACAGGAGGCACTCCAATGGACGCAATGACATTTGTCCTGTTCGGGGCAACAGGCGATTTAGCCAAACGCAAGATTTACCCTGCATTATATAACTTGTACATTGATCAAAAAATGCCGAAATCCTTCTCCGTTATCGGTCTTGGACGGCGTGAATTGTCGGATGCTGACTTTCAGGCGAATGTCGAAAAGTCACTGCATGAATTCTCACGGCAAACGCCTGAAGAAGAATCCCAGGTACGTGATTTCATTGGAGCTTTCCGTTATTGTTCCCTGAACAATACGAAGCTTGAGGATTACACGAAATTGCTGAAAATCGTCGAGCAGCGTGAACAGGAACTGAGCATTCCGGAAAATCGCATGTTCTACATGTCGGTTGCACCAGAATTCTTTGAGCCAATCGCACTGAATATCCAGGAAAGCGGCCTGGGTAACACCAAAGGCTGGAAGAAGCTAATTATTGAAAAACCATTCGGACACGATCTGCAATCTGCACGTGAACTGAATGAGAAACTCAGCAATACCTTTGCAGAGGAAGAAATTTACCGCATTGACCATTTCCTGGGCAAACCGATGGTTCAAAATATTGAAACCCTGACGTATGCCAACCCGGTTATTCAGGCATTGTGGTCCAACCGTTACATTGCCAATGTACAAATCACGGCTAGTGAAACTGTTGGTGTTGAAGAACGTGCTGCGTATTACGACCAAAGTGGTGCCGTTCGCGACATGTTCCAGAATCATATGCTTCAATTGCTGATGATGATTGCCCTGCATTTGCCAAAACGCTGCACACCGCAAGAAATTCAGTTTAAAAAGCAAAAGATTGCTGAAGCTCTTCGACCACTGACCAAAGAAAACATCGCTTCTGAAGTGGTACGTGCTCAATACGGCGCAGGCGAGCTGCAAGGGAAATCCGTTGTCGGCTATCTGGACGAGCCTGGTATCCCGGCTGGTTCCCAGAACGATACGTATGTAGCAGCGAGATTGTGGATCGATGATCCATTCTGGAGCGAGGTTCCATTCTACATTCGTACAGGTAAACGCCTGGCTGAGAAATCCACACGCATCGTAGTTGAGTTCAAGGCGCCGCTCAAAACAGGTCATGAATCCGAAAATACGACCGAGCCTAACCTGCTGACGATTGAAATTGGTCCAGGGGAAAGCATCTCGCTTCAATTGAATGCGAAGAACCCATTGAACCATGGTGAAGTGGAGCCAATCAACATGACATTTGCTTCAGGCAAACGGAATATTCCAGAAGCATACGAAAACCTGATCTTTGACGCTATGCGTGGAGATTCCACCTTCTTTGCTCACTGGAACGAAGTGGAGCTGGCATGGCAGTGGGTACAGCCGATTCTGGAAGCTTTCCAGGATGGCAGTGTACCGCTGGATACGTACAGCGCAGGATCGCAAGGACCTGATTCCGCAGATCGCTTGATTGCAGAGAATGGCTACCGTTGGTGGTAAGCACATCTAAGGCTAACTGATTATACCGTTCCAATTTTGCATAAGTCCTTCCGGTAAATGGCCGGAAGGCCGTAAAAATTTTTGATATAGATAAACTTATAATTGTTCATAACAGGAGGATTTATCATGAAACTTGGACTTATTGGATTGGGCAAAATGGGATTGAACTTGGGCAGAAACCTGATTGACCACAAGCATGAAGTGGTTGCTTTTGACTTGAACGCTGAAGCTGTTAACGAAATGAAAGAATACGGCGCACAAGGCGTTTCTTCTTATAAAGAGATGGTTGAATCTCTGGAATCCCCACGTGTACTGTGGATCATGGTTCCTCACAATGTGGTTGATGCTGTACTGGCTGAAGTAAGCCCGCTGCTCTCCAAAGGCGATATCATTATTGAAGCAGGTAACTCCCACTACAAAGAGTCGATCCGTCGTTACGAGGAATTGAAACCATCCGGTATCCACTACATGGATGCAGGTACTTCCGGTGGTATGGAAGGCGCACGTAACGGTGCTTGTTACATGATCGGTGGAGACCCTGAAGCCTGGGCGATCGTTGAGCCGGCATTCAAAGATACTGCAGTAGAGAACGGTTATCTGTATGCAGGTAAAGCAGGTAGCGGTCACTTCCTCAAAATGGTGCACAACGGTATCGAGTACGGTATGATGGCATCCATCGGTGAAGGTTTTGACGTACTTGAGAAAAGCGACTTCGACTTCGACTTCGAAAAAGTGGCTCGCGTATGGAACAACGGTTCCGTTATTCGTTCTTGGCTGATGGAGCTGACTGAGCGTGCATTCTCCAAAGATGCAAATCTCGATGAAATCAAAGGGGTAATGCATTCTTCCGGTGAAGGACGCTGGACTGTGGAAACAGCATTTGACCTGCAAACTGCTACACCAGTTATCGCATTGTCCTTGCTGATGCGTTATCGTTCCCTGGAGACAGATACATTCACAGGTAAAGTGGTAGCAGCACTGCGTAACGAATTTGGCGGCCACGCTGTAGAAAAAAAATAAGTTCATATATAACTGTTAACATATAAGGTTGTTCGGGTAATGAATATCATCGTGTTTATAAATTCATCAAGTGGAGGGAACATATCATGAAATTTTTCTTGGATACAGGGAATGTTGAGGAAATCAAACGGATTGAACGTCTTGGTCTGGTAGATGGAGTCACGACCAACCCGTCTTTGATTGCCAAAGAAGGCCGAGTATTTAAAGAAGTGATTCAGGAGATCTGTGGCGTTGTCAAAGGCCCGGTCAGTGCTGAAGTGGTCGGTCTCAAAGCCGAAGATATGTTGAAGGAAGCTTATGAAATTGCTGAATGGGCACCGAATGTAGTCATTAAACTACCGATGACCGAAGATGGTCTGTATGCTTGTCATGAGCTCACGCAAAAAGGAATTAAAACCAATGTGACGCTGATCTTCTCGGCAGCACAAGGTCTGATGGCGGCAAAAGCAGGAGCGACTTACATCAGCCCGTTCGTTGGCCGTCTGGATGATATTGCGGTGGATGGCATGAAGCTGATTCGTGATCTGCGCCTTATCCTGGATACGTACGATATGCCGTCCGAGATCATTGCAGCAAGCATCCGCAATATCAAACATGTTGAAGATGCCGCCCTTTCCGGTGCGCACATTGCGACGATTCCTGGATCGCTCCTGCCGACATTGTGGAAACATCCACTGACAGATAGTGGCATCGAGCGCTTCCTGAAGGACTGGGAAACTGTTCCTAAATAATGCTGCGAAAGACTCATACTTTGTTCTAAAGCATATGGCATAAATGAATCCAAGCCTTCACCTTGCAGAGTAATCTGCAGGTGAGGGCTTTTTTTATTATGAAGGAAAAGAATAACTAAGCCACTCTGAGCGAACCGCCAATTTAATAAACGGATGTTGTCGCTGTCACACGGGTGCTGTCCTTCTTTTTCGGGACAACGGTGCATAAGGATAACATATAACCCTAGAGCTCATCCCGCAGGGAGAGGGGGACACCCGATGATGAGAAGAAGATGGCGGAGCCGAAGACGACGGAAGCCGCCAAGCGGCAAACGCAAGATGTGGCTGATTATTTTACTGGTAGCGGTATTTTGCCTGATGCAGGGCTTTGCGTATGTGGATAAAAAAATGAAGCCTCCAATTATGCATTTGGCCAAAATAAGGGTGAAGCAGATTGCTACGGAAGCGATCAACAAGGCCATTACGGCCCAGGTGGCGGAAGGCAAATCGACCGAAGGGCTGATTGACTGGAAAACCGATACTGCCGGTAAAGTGTCCGGTTTCATGCTGAACTATGACGAGCACATGCGCATTACGGCAAGTACGATGAATATTGTGCAGTCCACATTACAGAACGTGCATATGTTAAAAGAGAAAATCCCCCTTGGTCAGGCTCTGGGGAGCCCGGTCCTGGCATCCTTTGGTCCGAATATTCCTGTTCGTATCGAGCCACAGGGGGCTGTGAAGGTCGATCTGAACACCAGGCAGCAGAATGCCGGAATCAACATGATCCTGGTAGAGGTGTACATTCATATCATTGCCGAAGTGGCCGTGGTGGTTCCCTTCGATATGGAGCCAGAGACGGTAGATACCGAAATACCGATATCCTACCTGCTCGTGGTCGGGGATGTCCCCATGTATTACTACGATAATCAGGGCAAGCCGGTAGGCAGTAACGGCAGCAGTGCACCATCCATTGCGCTACCATCAGGTCAGCCTGGCGTTTCCGGTGGTACTGGGGTGACTCCGAATCCATCCGGTCAGAACCAGCCACAGATGCCGGGAGGGACGCTGCAGGGAGATGAGCTGGAGCTTGAACCGGATCTTTCAGGTGAGAACGGAGGGCTACCGCTTGATACAGACGTGAATCATTGAATTAAATGAGTTGAATTAAACCAAAAAATCAGTCAACAAAAAACGGGATCCTCTCCTAAGAGGGTCCCGTTTTTTTTTCTATTTGCTTTTCGCCTTGGCTTTTTTCTGCTGGCGCTCTTCTCGTTCCCAATGCTTCAAAAGCGGGTAAGGGTCAAACGACCATTCCGTCAGTCCGGTATCCCGGTAGATTCCGTAATGCAAATGGGGAGGGAATTTGCCCTGTGTACCTGGTTTGCCATAACCGGAGCTGCCTACCCAGCCCACAACTTGACCAGGGGTAACGACCTCACCTATGTGGGCATTCTTATCAAAACCGGATAGATGAGCGTAGTAGTGATAGTGGTTATTCAAATCACGGATGCCAATCCGCCAGCCTCCAAAAGGATTCCAGCCCTTGATCTCCACGACACCATAACAGGTGCTGCGCACGGGAAGTCCATGGGGAGCGAAGATGTCTGTTCCCTCATGGATACGATAACCACCCCAGCTGCGTTTGGTCCCCCATGTGCTGCGATAGGAATAATTCGTGCCTAGGGGAACGGGAAACGCATGGGTAAACAAATCGATGCTGTCAAAATGCTCATATAATTTCGCAAACTGCTGAATGCGCTGCACGGCCCGGGTATTATGATAATACTCCCACAGGGCAATGCTGAAGTCCTCCTGACGGGCTCCGAATCTCTGGATGACGTTCGCCATACTGTACAGCACATCCAAGTCGTTGTTGGCATCCGCCAGTCCGTCTCCCGATCCATCACGACCGTATCCATTAAAAAAAACGATGGAACCCGGCTGTTGATCCGTCTCATCCGGGTTAAGCCAGCCTCTCCAGGCGGGAGATGTCATGAAAATTCCGGTCAGTCGCTCCGGGTGTTTGCGGTCTTTGGGATGAGCACGCGTAAGCGTTCGTTCATATTGGTCGATAGCTGCGAGTCTGAACCAGGGAATGCCGGTTATTTGTTCAATGCTCTCATATAAACTTCGGCGTGCTTTTAAAATCTCCGCTGGTTTCATTTCGGCAGGTTCCGTTTTGGATGGCGCAGCCGAGGATTCACCATGAACATCAACAGGCAAGAATGGGAGAAGCAGTGTGCCTGCAAGTAGGGTTTTCATCCAAAAAGAGTGAGTGAAGCGCAGTTTGTTGCGATTTTGCACAGGGAAGCAGCCCCCTTTCCATTGAGATGATGCACAAGCGTGCCCGGTGAACCAAGCTATAACCTAGCGTTCTTCAAAAGCCCTTATTTTATCCGTGTAAGGGTGGATTGCACAAGATGTGACAAATGGGGGTTTTTCCAACGCTTTCATGGTATAATATGTTCCGAGCAACAGCCTAACTTCATTAGAAAGAGGGTTTACGCATTGGCTAAACGTGTTAAGGAACCGAAACCGGACTGGATTCGGATTAAATTGACAACCGGCGATAACTATCAGGAAATGAAAACGATGATGCGTTCAAAAACGCTGCATACAGTATGTGAGGAAGCACGATGCCCGAATATTTACGAATGCTGGGCCAATCGAACAGCTACTTTTATGATTTTGGGCGACATTTGCACACGGGCATGCCGCTTTTGCGCGGTAAATACCGGCTTGCCGACGGAACTTGATTTGCAGGAGCCAGAACGCGTCGCAGAAGCTGCGGAGCAAATGAACCTGCAGCACTGTGTTATTACAAGCGTCGCTCGTGATGATTTGAAGGATGGCGGAGCAACCATTTTTGCCGAGACGGTAAAGGCAGTTCGACGCCGCTTGCCTTTGTGTAGTGTAGAAGTATTAATTCCAGACTTCATGGGTGATCGGGATTCCCTGAAAATTGTCATGGATGCCAAACCTGACATTCTTAATCACAACATTGAGACGGTCGAGCGGCTATCAGACAAGGTCAGAGCCAAGGCCAAATACAAGCGTTCACTTGAATTGCTTGCTCGTGCCAAAGAAATGCAGCCTAATATTCCGACCAAATCCAGCATTATGCTGGGTGTAGGTGAGGAATACCAGGAAATTTTGCAAACCATGGATGATCTGCGTGCTGTGGATTGTGATATCATGACGATTGGTCAGTACCTGCAGCCATCCGAGAAACATCTGTTTGTTGAGAAGTATTATCCGCCAGAAGAGTTCGCAGCATTGAAGCAGGAAGGACTGAAACGTGGATTCAGCCACGTTGAATCCGGACCGATGGTACGCAGTTCCTACCATGCACATGAACAGGTCAAATCTGCTGCAAAACATGCGGAACAGGCGGCAACACACGCATAATGGAGGACACTGGATTGAAAGAAGAAAAAAGAACTGAGCAGGTTCAGGACACGGTCCAGGATCAGCCTCAGGATAAACCAGAAGAAAAAGTGCAGGAAAAAATCATCGTTCAGGTGAACGGTAAAAATTATGAGATTGTGCAGAACCATAAAGAAGGCTGGAACCCGGAAGTTTTCCGCGACCGGTACAGTGAAGTTCTGGAGCGCTATGATTACATTATCGGGGACTGGGGCTACAGTCAGCTGCGGCTCAAAGGCTTTTATCGTGATAATCATCCCAAAGCCACGAAAGATTCCACCATCTCAAGCATGGTGGATTATATCAATGAATATTGTAACTTTGGCTGTGCTTACTTTGTTCTTCAGAAGAGCAAAGAACAGCCTCAAGCCAAAGCAAAAAGCGGCTCCTGAAGAAGGGCCGCTTTTTTTGTACATGTTATTATTTCCGGGAGTATCCTTTTAGTGAACACCAACCAGCTTGTTTCCGAACCAGGCTAGTCCAAAAAGGCAGTGCGAACCCGGTTCCAAAATGGATAGGGGCGATAACGGGCAAAGCTTACCTTGTGACTTGCTACCTGACAACGTACGGAGATCAGATCCTCCACCATAACATTCACATGATCGATTGTCAGCAGCAGCCTTTGGTCCTTGCGCGAGAAGATGTCACAGTGATGGTGCTTGGGCAAAATAACCGGTGAACCCAGCGTCCGATAGACACGGTTATTGATCGAAGCAATTTCAGCAATCTGAATTGCCTCAATGGTCGGATGCACCATGGCACCGCCCAGGGCCTTATTATAGGCTGTACTGCCTGAAGGTGTGGATACGCAGATCCCGTCACCCCGGAACATCTCAAAGGTAACGTCATTAATGTCGACTTGGGCTACGACCGTACCGTCCACACCTTTTAACGTAAATTCATTTAAGGCAATATAGGAGGTGTTACCCGATTTTTTACGGATCTCAAGCTCCAGTAGCGGATATTCTACAATTCGGGGTTTGAGTCTTTCGGGGTCCCCTTTCCCACTCATTAATCGTACCAGTTCCTGTAATTCGTCCTTCTTCCAATCGGCATAGAATCCGAGATGGCCTGTATGAACCCCAACAAAAGCAATGTCCGGGATCCGGTCGATGAAATTGTGAAATGCCTGCAGCATTGTACCATCGCCTCCGATGGAGATAACAATCTCCGGCGATTCTGCATCCAGCTTGAACCCTTCTTCTTTTGCCAGCGCATGAAACTGCTGACTCAGATCAATCGATAACTGGTCTCCGCGGTCTTGAACATAGTATCTCAAGATGAAAGCTCCTTTGTGGTCATTATATTACCGATGATAATCAATTCCAGAGCAGAACACAACGTTGGATTGATATTCATTCGAAATATAGGCGCGCATTCGGGCTTATTTTTGGAACCGTCCCGGGAAGAGCAGGGCACGAAGCAGGGAAAAGAACAGCAGCAAAAGCAGCACGCCGCCAAGGATCTCGAATCCGAACCATATCATTTGTCCCGCATTTGGTGAGTATATAGCTGTAGCTACTGGTGAAGAGCTGGTCTCACTTATGGCAGGCCATGCAGATTGACCCATTAAAGGTATCCAAAGTAATAAAACAAGTAAAGGTGCGATTAGAGCATGTATGGCTCTCGCAAACAAAAACGGCCCATATCGCATCGGTGTGTTGCTGAGTATGCTCATGATCTGGGCATGTACCGACAAACCTCCCCAGGACAACACAAATGCAGCAGCGGCTGCCTTATAAACAAGAGGGATGGCTGTACCTGCTCCTCCCGCTTCCTTGGCTCCAAGAGTCACCTCAAACAAACCACCTACAAGACTCTGTGATAAGGCAGGTGGCAAGTTCATGAAGGTGAGCAGCTGCTCGGTCATTTGATACAGCACGCCAAGTGATCCGGTCTGTACAAGTAACTCCATCATGACAGAGAAGAATACAACAAGCCCACCTACGATAATAATAAGGCGAAGGGATGAGGAGACAGCCTGGCGCAGTAGTTCTCCAAATGCACGCCCATCTGCCATTCGTGCCTCATGCATGGCATGGATAGCCTGTATGAATCTGCTGCCCTTTGGCTTCACGGTTGAGGTTGAAGGCGTAGGGGATGGAGAAGATGAGCTAGCTGCCCTTCCATGGAATCGCATGAGCAGACCAACGATGAAGGCAGCGGCATAGTGAGAAGCGACCAGAACCGGAGCAACGGCTACATTGTGAAAAAAACCGACGGATACCGCACCGATCATGAAGATGGGATCGGATGAAGTAGTGAAGGCCACGAGCCGCTCACCCTCTTCCCGCGTGACCAGCTTTTGATCCCATAATTGAGCGGTTAATTTCGCTCCAGTCGGATAGCCGGAAGCGCAGCTGACCGCAAATACAAAACCTCCGCTTCCTGGAACACGAAACAGGGGGCGCATGAGTGGATTTAACAGGGTCCCGAGAAAATGGACAATGCCGAAACCGAGCAGCAGCTCAGAAAGAACCAGAAAGGGAAAAAGCGACGGGAATAACACATCCCACCAGATGGAGAGCCCTCTCACACTTGCATGCCAGGTCTCTGCAGGGAACAGGACCATAAGAAAACAGAGAACGAGGAGAGCGAGTGTAATCAGAACATGGGTAAGTTTGTATGAAGCTGCCATGCATACCTCTCCTTTATATGATAATGGTCGTTAAGCCTGCTGCAGTGAGTGTCGCTTGTGCCATCAATATATGATTCAAGGCGGACAAACAGTACAAATTAATATCCGGAAAGCGCTTGCAAAAATGGCTGTATTTTTAAACGATGTATGCTAAAATGATAAAAAACGCCTGAACGTCACCTATTTGTCCAATAGGGTGAAATTCAAATCGGATGGAGTGATGATTATGAGTCTTGTCACCGGAATCCTGGTCTGTGCTTTTGTCTATGTGATACGTGCCTCGCTTGTACGCTCTGAAGAAGAGGACTGGCGAAGTTATTAATGGAATATATGGTGCGCCAATCTTGCGATTGGTGCTTTTTTTGTGTCTTCCGAAGTGAAGAGGCTCTAGAGGAAAAGGATCGAAGACATCTTGACTTGCTGATGTTAGATAGGACTTTTGGGATTTTTTTGATAGAATGAAGATAAAGGTGATGGCAACCTGATCTCGATTTTGTTTTCACATTTAAGCATTGAAGTGTAAGATATGCCAAAATTCGACACGACTAGTGAGGGTTAGATGAATGGATCCCAATCTGAGTATTTATGAAAATCTGGGCGGTGAGCAGGGTGTTCGGGCATTAGTTGAAGCCTTTTACCCTATAGTCCAGCAAAACGACCAACTGGCTCCTCTATTTCCGGAAGATATACAGCCGGTTATGGACAAGCAATACATGTTTTTGTCGCAGTTTTTCGGTGGACCTGCGTTGTTCTCTGAAGCGTATGGTCATCCGATGATGCGTGCCCGCCATATGCATTTTGAAGTAACCGTTGAACGGGCACATGCCTGGCTGGCATGCATGGATCAAGCGTTGACACAGATCGGTGTGGAAGAGCCGCTGCATTCTTTTGTCCTGCAGCGTTTGTCGGGGCCGGCACATCATTTTGTGAATACGCCGTAACTCCGAATACAGGTAAAACGGGAGAGGGATGGGAACAAGTGGAATTAGAGCCTCTATATAAGGTGAAGGTCACATGTCATTATTGTGAAACCGAGTTTGAAACCTCCAGAGTCAGACCGAGCTTAAAGCGGCCCTATCGGACAGATTCCGATTTTTGTGCCTACTATAAGCTGGAGAATCCGGATTTTTATGTTGTGCGGATCTGCCCTGAATGCGGGTTTGCATCGACAGAGAACTCGACAGATAAACTGACGGACAAGCAGCGACTTGCGTTCAAGGAACAGATCGGTAATCGTTGGGAGAAACGGGATTACAGCGGTGCACGGACGCTAGACCAGGCACTGGCCACATACAAGCTCGGTCTATTCTGTGCTCAGGTGATCCAGGAGAAGGATCGCATTGTAGCAGGACTGCTGCACCATATTGCCTGGTTGTATCGTTACCGGGAAGATCATGAGCAGGAACGGCGCTTTCTGGAGTTTAGTCTGGAAGCTTATGTTAGAGTGTTCGAGCGGGAAGGCGCGGGTAGTAATGAAGCAAGGCTGCTGTACCTGCTTGGTGAGCTGAATCGCAGAGCAGGCCGCTTCCACGAGGCCGTCAAATGGTTCGGGCGTGTCATTCACGATAAACGGATCACGGATGCGGCCATGATTCGGGCATCCAGAGAGCAGTGGGCCCTGCTGAGGGAACAGATGATATCTGGCAAGATGGAACTGCCTGAAGAAATGATTGAAGCAGACAAAGAGGCTGCTAAGCGCAGCCCCATCTAATTGAATTTTGATTATTTGCGGACAGGTTTACTGGAAAGCAGATAATCACTATCGTTATCAATAACGGTCATGCTTCCATTGCAACAAGGAAAGACCAGCAATTTCTTTTTGCCTTCACGAATGCGCACAAGCTCCCTCGGTTTGAGGGGCAGCAGCACATTGCTTGCTTGGCAGAACGGGCATTGCTGTACATAGATGTCACCCATGACAATATCATAGGGCCAGCTGTTTTCAAAAGGGATCATTCCTTCTCGCCTTCCGAAGGGGCTGGTTTGGATGCTTCTTCTTTGGCCAACTCGGCAATCTTCTGCAACAGGATGTGCTGGGGCATGTGCATCAGATGCTCAAGCGGTACGCCAAGGGATTCTGCTAATTTGACGGCTGTTTCAGCCGATATTTGTAAAGGTTTCATCACATTTACCTCCTGAAAATGGCTTGAACTATTTCTCTAGTATAGAGATAGAGCACTCATAAAACCAGTTTTTAATTGAAGTATTCTAGCTTAAATCCTTGAATTCCAAAAAAGAGAGGTGCCTTATTAAATGAAAACACCATTAAAACCTGTATGGGATCTGGAGTCCATTTTTAGTGGAGGTTCTTCCTCCGAATCATTCGCTGCGTACTTGGCCCTGCTGGAACAGGATGTACGCAAACTTCAAACCCTGTTGATTGAAACTACTGCACCAAAGACCCTTGAAGAAACTCATGCATTCGACGCCATTCTGGAATTACTCCAGAGCTGTTACATTCGTATTTCGGAAGGTTCTGCATTTGTGTCGTGCCTTTCATCGCAAAATCAGCAGGATAAGAAGGCTACGCAGCTGCAAGGCTCCGTTAGTACGCTCGGGGCCATGCTGAACAGCAGCAAGTCCCGTTTTGACAACCTTCTTAGTCAGACAGCTGATGATGTATGGGAGAAGTGGATTGCTCGTGAAGATATCAAGACATTGGCTTTTGTACTGAATGAGAGCCGGACACAGGCTCGTGAGAAGCTGTCCCCTGAACTTGAAGGTCTTGCGCTGGATCTGGGCGTGGATGGCTATCATGGTTGGGGCAAGTTCTATAATACGATCGTAAGTAAAGTGAACATTCCTTTTGAACAAAACGGTGAAACGATTATGCTTTCCGCCGGACAGGCTGCCAACAAGCTGAGTGACAGTGATCGCAACGTGCGTGAAACGGTATTTGCGAGCTGGGAGAAGGCTTGGACGGATGTGGAGGACTTCTGTGCCGATACATTAAACCATCTAGCCGGATTCCGTCTCAAGTTATATGAGAACCGCGGCTGGGACGATATTCTCAAAGAACCACTAGCCATCAACCGGATGTCTCGCCAAACGCTCGATACGATGTGGGACGTTATCAACGGAGCCAAACCGGCACTCGTGAAGTATCTGGAACGCAAGGCGAAGCTGCTGGGTGTGGATAAACTCAGCTGGAGCGATATTGATGCACCTGTAGGCAAGTCGGGTGGCAAAGTGACTTATGATGAGGCGGCAATCAATATCGTTGAACAATTCGCCAAATTCAGCCCGAAGCTCTCGACATTTGCTGAGATGGCATTTGAGAAGCGCTGGATTGAAGCGGAAGATCGTCCAGGCAAACGTCCAGGCGGATTCTGTACTTCTTTGCCGCTAAGCAAAGCTACCCGCATATTCATGACGTTCTCCGGAACGCCATCCAACGTTTCTACACTTGCGCATGAACTAGGACATGGCTATCATCAGCATATTATGGAAGAACTTCCTGCACTGAATCAACGTTATGCCATGAATGTGGCAGAGACTGCATCCACTTTTGCCGAACTAATTGTGGCTGATGCACTGGTACAGTCCGCAACGGATGAACAGGAGAAGCTGGCTCTGCTGGAAGATAAGATCCAGCGCAGCGTTGCCTTCTTCATGAATATCCATGCTCGTTTTCTGTTTGAGAATCGCTTCTATGAACAGCGCAAAAAAGGTTTGGTAAATGCAGATGAGTTATCCAAATTGATGGTGGAGGCTCAGCAGGAAGCCTTCTGTGGCGTCCTTGCATCGGATCATCCTCACTTCTGGGCATCGAAGCTGCACTTCTATCTGACAGGTGTGCCATTCTACAACTTCCCTTACACCTTTGGCTACATGTTCAGTGCGGGCATCTACGCCAGAGCACAGCAGGAAGGTACAGCCTTTGCAGACAAATATGATGATTTGCTGCGGGATACCGGGCGAATGACGGTGGAAGAACTTGCACAGAAACATCTGGGTACAGATCTGACACAGCCTGACTTCTGGCAAAATGCTGCAAATCTGGTGATTGCCGATATTGAGCAATTTCTTGAAATGACGGCAACCGCGAAGTGACAAATACGGGGAGTGGTACCCAAGCATTTTGAATGAAATGCTTCATATACTCGTATGTGAAAAAGAGAGCTGCAGCACATGTTAACCAGCATGTAGTGCAGCTCTCTTTGGTTATTCTAGTCGTAGGCCTGATTCGTATAATTTGTCGGAATATCAAGAATTAACTCGTTTTAAAGCATTGGATTGGCAATTAATTGTGCAATTTATAGTAATAAATACCCAAGTTTGTTTCATTTTGTTGAATGAGTATATTTGTTGTCATATAATGAGTCGTAAGTCCTTGTTTTGAAGGATGAAGTGCATAAAGGGGGAGCGATAATGGTAAATATTGACCAGCTTTCATTAGCAAGACAGTTGGATCTGGTGTTTAAAGAACTTGATAAGGAACTGGCAGGGTTGGACTCAGGTGTAGTTTTTGTGCAAATACGCAATAATGTAATTGGAAAGTTTGGTATTCGACATAATCCGATAACCGGACGAAATGGACAAATGGAAGCAGAGGATCAGGGGTTAACTGGAAGTCAGCGCTCCTCCTTCCGCGCTATGGCACTTGAGACTTTAAAGTTTAAGCAGAACTGGACGCATGGAGAAATCTCGTATGACTTCACCGTAAGACAAGGCGTAATTTTGGTGGATGCCACGATGGAATCCAATTACAACATGGCTAACCTTATGATTCGCTATCCTAGAACAAATACATACAAGGATTCAGGAATGGAGTCGACATCTTAATGGTGTAGACATGCACAAAAGCGGCGCTTCCGGAGAAGGCCGCTTTTTGGCTTTAAATCATCCAAGCATTAGTCCGAACTTAAGAACGACCAGACAATTGTTGCTCAGCGATTTGTACCAGACGTTTAGTAATGTATCCACCCAGAGAACCTGTCTCACGGGAAGTGTAGTTACCGTAGTAACCGTCTTGTGGAATTGTTACACCCAGCTCTTGCGCAGCTTCCATTTTCAATTGTTGCAATGCTGCGTTTGCTTGAGGAACAACCAGATTGTTGGAACGGCTTCCGCTACCTCTGTTTTGACCTCCGTACATGTGTGTCACCTCCTTATGGCTTGGTGATGTTAGTATGGTTAGAGAATGAGGAAATATACGTGATATGGCGTAAGGGAATAATTGGGATTTAATTGTGAAGAAAGACATGAAAAAAGCCGATCCAGACAGGATCGGCCTCTTTGTTAATAAGGTAAATATTATAGGTGTGTTGTACTACCCGTACAAGATTGAAAGGCACTACTCCTTGGTAGGAGCAATAACCTCAATCCGGGTGAGAAGTTCAACGGGGTGTTCAGGTTCCAAACGAATTAACCCGGTTTGTTCATCCGTCAGAGGGAGGTTCGGGGCATCGGAGAGCCAGGTGTAGGGCTCAATGCACAGAAACTGATCGGATTCACCCTTGGTAAAGAGCACCCAGTGTTTAAAATACTGTTCATCTGCTGAGTAGTTCAGCATATATCCATCCTGACGACGGAGCTGGGCAGTCGCTGCCTGACCTTCCGTAGCTTTGAGAATCGTATCCCAGTTGCGTCCATGCATATTTACACCTTGATTCAAGGCGTCCCAATCTCCAAGTGGCTCAAGCTCACCCGTAGGCAGCTGTTCCTCGTTCTGAGCGTATACGCCAGAGACGGGTAGTTGAAGTGTCCAATCGGCAGGCTTGCCGTCTAGCAGGAACCATGTATGATATCCCATTCCAAACGGAGCGGGAGTCGAACCCAGGTTGGTAACGCGAAGACGCTGGCTCAGTACGGAGTTTTGCAGCCTGAACGTCATTTCGAGCTTCAGGGGCACCGGAAATTGTTCCATCCAATGCTCTTCATTTGCAGTCAGCAATTCGGTTGTAATGGCACAGCCTTCTTCATCTTCTTCAATGTCGCTGACACACCAGGATTGGGTGCGATGGAGACCGTGAATATGGTTGTCATTTGCCGTATTCTGATCGAACTGGTATTGAACCCCTTCGTATTCGAAGCGCCCACGATGTATGCGTCCTGGCGGAACCAGAAGCGGAACACCGAAGTGATAAGGTTTCTGCAAATAAAATGCTAAATCATCTTCTTCTGGACTGCGGACGACATCACGATCCTGCACCAGATCACGAATCGAGATGATATTGTTTCCTAAACGCGGCAGCAGGGTGATCTCCAATTCACGGCTATGTAGGATATACGTGTCGTAACCATTCCATTGGCCTTTGGTCACTTGTTTCATATCGATGCTCCTTTTCCCACTTGAAATCTGTCTGCAAGCGGCTTATCATGCTCCGCTGCAGGCGTGTCATTGAGTACATGCCAGCAATCCCATACAGCCTTCCGAGGAAGGGCTGAAACAGGATAAGCAATTCCATCATAACAGATTTCGGCTTGGCGGGTAAAAAAAGCTGATTCCATTTTTGACAATCTGCGTGAAGCGGATTAAGATGGAATGCAGAAGGAAATAACATATGAATTGAATCAAAGCGATGACAGGGACAAGTAAGTCAGGAGAAAACTCTTCAGAAAGCCGGTGGGTGATGCGAACCGGTGTGAACTCTTTACCGAATGGACCCTTGAGTGCCGATTGGAACAGGTGCCTTGCAGAAATGCAAACCGTACCTCAGTAGAATTGGACGTCTATTCCACGTTACGGGAAAATGAAGGTGTTTTTCGCATGATTGAAAAACACGAATAAGGGTGGCACCACGGTCTCACGTCCCTTGCGGATGTGAGGCTTTTTTGCGTCCGCGGAGAAGAAACAGGCGAACAAAACATGAGGAGGCGCAAGTGACTTATGAAAACTGTATTATCTGGAATCCAGCCGAGCGGTAAACTTACGCTGGGCAACTATATTGGTGCAATCAAGAACTTTGTGAAGCTGCAGCATGATTACCAATGCCATTTTATGGTGGTGGACCTACACGCAGTAACCGTGGCTCAGGAGCCGGCTGCACTGCGTGAACAATCTGAAGCTGTCGCTGCACTGTTTCTAGCAGCGGGGATCGATCCAACAAAATCAAATGTGTTCCTGCAATCCCATGTTCCTCAGCATGCTGAGCTTGGATGGTTGATGACGACACTGACATCGATGGGTGAACTGGAGCGGATGACCCAGTTCAAGGATAAATCTTCAGGCAAGGACTCGGTTGGGGCAGGCTTGTTCGTATATCCTTCATTGATGGCAGCCGACATTTTGCTTTACAATGCAGACCTCGTTCCTGTAGGAGAGGATCAAAAACAGCATTTGGAACTCACCCGCGATCTGGCAGGCCGTTTCAATCATCGTTATGGTGAATACTTTACCATTCCGGATCCATATATTCCGCAGGTGGGCGCACGCGTGATGTCTCTGGACGATGCTTCCTCAAAAATGAGTAAAAGTAATCCAAATGCAGGCAGCTACATTGCCCTCTTGGACCCGCCGGATGTAATACGCAAAAAAATTAGCCGTGCCACGACGGACTCCGGACGTGAAGTGCTTTACGACCCGGCCAACAAGCCAGAGGTCAGCAATCTGATGAGCATCTATGCAGAGTGTGCAGGCATTACGCTGAATGAAGTAGCAGAGCGTTACGAGGGTAAAATGTATGGTCCGTTCAAAAAAGAGTTGGCCGAAGTGGTTGTCTCTGTTATTGAACCGTTACAGGAACGATATCGCGAAATTCGTGAATCTGGCGAATTGGCCGAAATTTTGGAGACTTCAGCACGTCGTGCTGAAACAGTCGCTGCCAAAACGCTTCATGATGTGAAAGAACGCATGGGTTTTGTTCCTAGACGTACCGTATAGGCCATCACAGACATCTTCAACAATGTTAAAATTTCACGATATAAAGTGAACAAAAAGAGAGAGGAGCCAACAGCTCCTCTCTCTTTTTGTTCAAATAGGAACCATCACCGCCTGATTCAGCCATCATTTTGCCCAGCATCATGCCAAGCCCGATGACAATGGCTATGGTTCCAAGCGTACCGCCGAGTCACCTTCCAGGTTAGGATGTCGATTCGGATGTAGAACGCAATTCCTGGCGCTCCTTCTTGGCACGAATGACGAAACCCCAGCCGATATTGGCAATGGATAGGATGAACAGCAGCGAGGCTAACCAGCCGTTATAAGAAATCGATATGGCTGAAACCGTTAACAAAACAATCGAGGAGAATGCGAACCATAAGGACAAACCTTTACTCATTGGGAAAAACCTCCATCACAAATTTAATGAATCTCCGTATAACTTGAAGCGTGCGAGCCATAATAATCTTGCAAGCTTGCAATACATTACAGACACAGATTGAAAGGAGATTTTAAATATGGCTCAAGGATCTCGTTCTAACAACTTGGTGGTACCTCAAGCAACTGCAGCACTACAACAATTGAAAATGGAAGCTGCACAGGAACTGGGTGTAACAATCCCGCAAGACGGTTACTACGGTAACTACACTTCCCGTGAGACAGGATCTCTTGGTGGTTACATCACCAAACGTCTGGTACAAATCGCTGAGCAACAATTGTCTGGGTCTGGCAAATAATTTATCATAAAAGCAAGCAACAAAACAAAGGCCCGGAGCGGAAACGCTCCGGGCTTTTCATCGCGCAACAGTTCCTTACTTGATTGTGCCTTTCCCGGTCCTTCTCGTCAAGACCGGGCGGATAAAAGTTTTTTATCCATTTTCTCATCGCTTAACCAGCCGACATACGTATCAATCGTTTCAAAATTGCGGTCCATCACGACCACGGCGACAAAAGGATACTGCTTGCGGTGTCGATACCGCACATCCGCCCAGCGGACCTTGTATCCTGCAGGCAGCTCCTCTACATCTGCAACCGCATAAGAGGTGAAGTAGAGAAAGGCATTTACCTCTGGTGATTTCCGTGAGGCGGCAACAGCCGCATGAGTGGAAGACGAGGCATGCAGATGCCAGGTCAGCTCTGCTCCATCCATTTTTCCGATTTCGTAACTGTTATCCGCAAAATGCTTCACCACATGCCAGCGGTTCCAGGATATCGTTGGAATGACGATATAGCGAAGCGCCGGTTTGTTGTTGTCCAGTCTTTTTACTTTGGCTACAGCTTGGGCATGGGCAATGATTCGCCATACATAATAGAGGGCTATAACGATATACAGTGTGGCAAACAACGGAGCAGGGGCGATCAGATCAAAGGCCCACAGCAGGATGGCAACCACGTGCGAAGCGAACAGAAACGGATCGAAAATATGAATGATATTCCAGGCAATCCAGCGTTCTGAGAATGGCCTTGCTGCCTGAGTTCCGTAGGTGTTGAACAGATCGGTAAAAACGTGAACGCCTACGGCGACAGCTGTCCAGGCAGCGACGTGCCCAATGGGAACATCCGGGAAAATCAGTGCAATGACGCCAGTGATGAGCAGAACCCATAATAGAAGAAATGGCGGCGAGTGGGACATACCCCGATGATTTCGAATGTACAATGAGTTGCTTTTGAGACGCAGCGCCGTATCAATGTCAGGGGCCTGGGAGCCGGCAATGGTACCCACCATCACCGCAGCCGCGAGCATGGGACTGGAAGCCACGACAGGATCGACATAAGCCAGACCTGCCAAACCAATACCCATGACAAAATGTGTAGAAGTATCCATAAACGTCTCCTTTGTGGTGTAGCTCGATTTCATCATATTAATGATTCTCTATCTAGGTGATACCCATATATAGTGTATATTATCCGCCTGTCTTGAAGCAAAACAGCCAAAACCCGAAAAAGATGTCATAAGAAGTTCATTTCACCCAACATTTGTACGAGCATTGTCATACTCTTGGCGATTTACCTATGATAAACTTTATATCGGAGACAAAGAGAGAAACCTCCAAACCGAGAATTAAGGGGGGATTAACCAAGCGTGGACAATCAGTTGGGATACCAGGCTTCTTCCGATTCTGCAACATTGACCTCGCCTCCGACCAAGTCGGGATCGTGGAAAGACTTTATTCATATCACCAAACCGGGAATACTTCGGACCAATCTTATCGCCGTTTTTGGAGGGTTTTGGCTGGCATCCCAGTGGGATATCAATTGGGTAAAGATGCTGCTGACCCTACTTGGGACTGCGCTTGTTATGGCTTCTTCCTGCGTATTTAACAATTATTTTGATCGTGAACTTGATTTGAAAATGGAACGTACCCGCAACCGCTCCTTACCGACAGGAAGGCTAACACCGAAGGTGGTTTTGTCGTATGCCATTATTTTAGGCGTGCTAGGCTTAACTGTTCTTTTTGCTTTTTCGGGTATACTTGCCGGATTGTGCGGCATTTTTGGCATGTTCGTCTATGTTCTTATTTATACGCTTTGGTTAAAACGTTCTTCAACATGGAGCACATCCATCGGCGGTTTGTCAGGTGCCATGCCGCCAGTTATCGGTTATGTCGCTGTAACGGGGCGTTTGGACCTGGGTGCATGGCTGCTTCTTGCCATGTTGTTCCTGTGGCAGCCTCCGCATTTTTGGGCGCTCGCCATCCGCCGGGTAGAGGATTATCGGGCTGGTGGATTTCCGCTCCTGCCCGTAGTGAAGGGCATTGAACGGACCAAGATTCAAATGATTCCTTATCTGGTACTGCAGATTTTTGTTCCCATTTTAATGTATGCGTACGGGTATGCCGGTATTTTTTATCTGACGGTGTCACTGGTGCTGTCTGTACTGTGGCTGTATTATGCACTCAAAGGATTTCGTGCACAGGATACGGACGCCTGGGCCAAAAAGGTATTTCTTTATTCCATTAATTATCTGTCTCTGAGCTTCATACTGATGATTCTGGATACGGTTCATAAATAATGGGATGCAGTACGGTGAAGGTGCAAAATAAATGCTTGGGCATCTGCATCAAGAACAGTTACAATAAGGAAGGGTCCCATCCAGAGCGGGGTTCTTCGTATACATATGCACTTTTAAGCAAAAGAAGTTACTTATTACTTCATAACGTGACATTCCGGACAAGAAACGATAGCCATGTAATTCAAAGTTAAATATGTATGCGCATTCATATCGAAAGTACAGAGAAAGGACGAGGATGATGCTGAAAAAGTACAAATGGACCTGGATGCTGCTAGGTCTCGCACTGATTATGGCTGTATACCTTATGTGGGGCACCGTCTTTGCCAGCAAGGAGAAATTACCCGAGATTCGGGAGATCCAATCCTTCTCCATGGAAAATGTGGATGGGACAACCGTTTCACTCGATGATACCAAAGGCAAGGTGCGGCTGTTCTATTTTTATTTCACCAGTTGTCCTGATGTATGCCCAATTACGACGTTTACGTTGTCGCAGGTGCAGGATTTGTTGAAGGAAGATGGCACATTCGGCAAGGATGCTTCCTTTGTTTCGATTTCATTTGATCCGGAAGTCGATACCAAGGAGAAAATTAAGGAATTCGCGGACCGTTTCCACGCGGATTATGACGGGTGGTATTTCCTGCGAGGGGATATGGACAAAACAAAGCAGCTCGCCAGGGATTCATTTCAGATTCTGATTGAAGGCGAGAGCAAGGATGATTTTGCACATATGAACATGATTGGTCTCGTCGATCAGAACAATCAGCTGCGCAAGGTGTATAACGCATTTAATACAGAAGATGTTGAGCCTGCAGTAATCGCAGAGGATATCCGCAATCTTATCAATGAATAATCTGTTCTAATTATATTAGAAATCATATTAGTATTCATAAAAAAAGGCTGCTTACCGGTTGGTAAATAACCGGTAAACAGCCTTTTGCAATTGTTTTACGTTTAGAAAGACGGGTACTCGGGGTATTGAATATACTCTTCCAATCCGGCCTTCTCCAACTGGGCAATGATGTACTCGTCAGGGGTTCCTTCTACACCCGCATAACCACGTCTGGTATACATCTGCACTGCATCGGGGAAGGCGTCCCGCAGCACACCTCTGATTTTTTTACCCGAACTGTCATTATCCATAAACAGATATACTTCATCATAACCAACCTGTTTGCGCAGGGACTCCAGCTTGAGCGAATTCAGAGTGCCGAATGTACATAAAATGTTGATTTCCGGCCCAACGAGACGTTTCAGCTTGCTGCGATCATTCTTACCTTCCACAATGACATGAATAGGCATGATATTCACCTCTTGTTCGAGAGCTAGTGTCGACATTCCCCGGGAAATGTTGCAGCGAAAATCGACTGGATTATATATAGTTTAGCTGTAAATGGGGGAATGATGCAAAGCAAAGGTGAATACAAGCCATTTTAATAAAAAAAGGACTTACATCATGGATTAAGTTTATCCCAGTACGCTATTCGGATCGGTTGAAGACAGGGATGCCTCACGTCTGCTGGTGAAGTACGGAAGGAGTAGAATACCGACCATTAATAGAATAAACGCGATAAAATACGGCGAGACACCTACACGCAGCTGACCTGCGGCGATGGGACCAATGAAGGACCCGATGGAGGTAGCAATGGATTGCAGTGAAAAAATACGTCCCAGCTTGCTTCCGCCGCTTAAACGGATGAACAGGGTCGCCATGGCTGGAAAAGTAATCCCTTTGGACATGCCCAGTACAAAGAGCACAGCAGCGAGAGGGATGTCCGGGAAGGCTGCCAGCGTGAAGAAGCAGAGAGACATTAGCAGGACCCCTGCAGTTAAACGCAGCTTGGGCGAATAGCGATTAAGAAAAAGCATGCTGAGCGTAAGCAGTGCCCCGATACTAATGACCGAAAACAATAACCCCGTAGACATCATGGACGAATGCCCTCCGCCCCGAAGAGGCAATTCAAAAAACAGAATCCCTTGTGCACAAGCAATAACCAGCGGCAATGCAAAATACCGCCAGGAGACTGGAATAAAAGTACTGGTACTGCCTCCGAGGTTAGCAGGCTTGGGAGGCACGGTTTCTTTCTCGCGCTGAACATCGACAAGCCCCTTCGGCATGGACAACCAGGCAATCATGCCTGACAGGATGAGCAGGTATCCAAGACTCGCAAAGGTAGCAGAGAATCCCAAAGCGCCAACAATCAGTGCTCCGGCAGCCGGGGATACAACTGACGCCAGCGTATGCACGACACCATGTCCGGACATATACTTGCCCTGAGTGACCGGGTTGGTCGACAGCTGTGCAAGCAGGGCCAGACAGGCCGGAGACAGAAAAGCGAGCACAAAGCCGCTGATGGAACGAAGCGCAAGCAGCTGCCATGGCGTGTGAATATGGGCTTGCAGCAGCAAAATAATGCCTGCTCCAAGCAGACTAAACACGATATAACGCCGACTGCCATGTTTATCGATTTGTGTGCCAGCAATTAAATTGCCGGGAAGATGAGTCAAGGAGTAGATACCCATCATCCACCCGATGAAGGTGGGTGCAGCCCCAAGCGAGATGGCAAAGGGGGTCAGGATGGGATATTGGGCGTGCAGGTCAAAAACAGCAAGAAACAAAAATAGATAGAGCCAGATGGCCGTTTTCACAAAAGCCCCTCCTTGTTAAACGATGCATGTTCATGCCAGGTCGTCAAAATGCGTTCCCGATTCTTCATGCAAAACCTCATGGTACTACTTGTACGTTCAACTGGACGAACTTAGACCTTTATTTTTACGAGAGAGTGCTTAGCTGACAGCGGGTTCGGAAATCATGTATAATATTCGGGAAGTGTGATTTCTTAACTCTAATACGGAAGGTGTAATCATGAACATAGAAGTGATCAAAGAGTTTGTGATGCAGAACTGGCTGGTGATCGTCGTTGCACTGATCATTTTGTTCTTTGTTCTGAATGTGGTCAAAACCGTATTAAAATGGGCGATTGCCATCATCATTATTGCGGCTCTGTTGATATACAGCGGCATCTCCATCGATCAGATTAAACAGACGGTTTCGGATGTGCAGTCCAGTACGATGGACACATTGAAAAAGGAAGCGACCAATATGATGGTGAAGGAAGCCTCCAAGGCCACCTACGCCAAAGGACAGGATGGACAATTTACCATTACGAGTCCCAATGTGGAAATTAAGGGGACAGCCGGGTCGAACAAGGTCAATGTGACCTTGCGCGGAATTTCACTTGGCGAATGGAATCTCGACAATGAAACGATACGTACGTTTGTCGAACAGGCCAGAGGAAATGGAACTGTACCAGCTTCTTAGCAAAGGGGGAATAAATACGTGTTGCAGAATTGGCTGGACAGCCTGAAGGAATTCAATGGCATCACGATTATGCTGTTATTGATTGTGGCAGCTTCATTGCTTCAGGGATGGTCCAGAGGCGCTTCGCGTTCAGCAGGAAGACTATTTGGATTCCTGATGGATGGCATTATGGCGGTCATTGGCATTCTGCTGTCCATTGGTTTGACTCTTTGGCTGGCTCCGTATGTGCAGCAGTGGTTGTCTGCGCATGCTTCAGCCATGCCGAATCGGGATCTGAACCGATGGGAGCAGATGTATTATACGTTGGTTACGGCGATTGCTGATTTTCCATTGATGCGTTTTGCCGTGTTGTTTGTGCTTAGCTATGGAATTATTCGTATGGTTCTTGGCTTGTTCTCTTTCCTTTTCTTCAGAAGGAGATATCATTCGGCAGAACAAGAGAGTACTCCCAAGGGGATTATTAGCCGCTTCATGGGTGCAATCATAGGAGCGGTCATTGGATCTGCTCGCGGGATGATTGTCATTGCCGTTCTTTTCATGATCGTCAGCCTGTATCCTGGAAGCATGTTTAGCCGATATGTAGAGGCTTCGCCGATCTACATGCAGGGAGCAAAGTCCGTTATTGAACCGTTATCGGGTAACCTGATCAAGGACAAGCTGCCGGTATTTACCCAAGCGGTTCAGAAGGAACTGGGCGGAATTTTGCAGCGGAAGTATGAAGTCATTGACCACAATATTCCCGCAGATATTGAATCTGCAGCCAGTGAAATTGTGAAAGGTTACACGACGGAAGAAGCGAAAGCACGGGCCTTGTATGATTGGGTTGGTTCCCGCATTCAATATGATTACGGGAAAGTGGATGATTATGAGCAAAAAGGCATATGGCATGAACAGACACCGCAGAACACGTTTGATACGCGTAAAGGGGTATGCATTGATTACGCTCGTCTGTATGCGGTCATGGCCCGTTCACAAGGACTGGATGTTAAGGTCGTTACAGGACTTGGGTACAACGGCCAGGGCGGATATGGCCCACATGCATGGAATGAAATTTATTTGAGTGATTCCCAGAGCTGGATTCCGCTTGATCCGACATGGGCGGTGAGCGGTGACTGGTTCAATCCTCCGAATTTTGCCGATACCCATCTGAAAGATCAGACAGCATAACATTACACCGGACAGGGTTCCGGATTATGACGACGTTGCCAGGTTATCATGCCGCGGCTGGACTTCTAAGAGCGGTATGCATCAAGTCATGAAAGAGGTAGGATGAATGAACAATCATTCAAAAGAGAAGGATGAACTTACCGACAAACGGCGCTTCAGTTACCGGATGAACGTATTTTTCTTCGCTTCCTTTGTTATTTTTAGCGTAATTATCGTACGACTGGCGTTTCTGCAATTCGTGGAAGGACCTGAGCTCAGTCAGGAAGAGGCCAGCAACATTACCAAAGATGTGCCGCTCGCACCGGTGAGGGGAACCATCTATGATTCAACCGGTGAGGTGAAGCTGGCGTATTCCAAGCCGATTCAGTCTCTATACCTGACGCTCTATAAAAACTATGGTGATGTGAACGGACAACCAAGTCCAAACTTCCCGGAAGCTCAGGATATTGCGACAAGGCTGCATGATGTGTTCGAACAGTACAAAACCAAGGAGTCGGAGTCCCTTACCGTAGATCAGATCATTGAAGCGATGGACCTGAACTCCCGCAAGGCGAATGGCTTCATGCCACGTCTCATCAAGAGTGATCTGTCGGAGGAAGAAGTCGCTTATTTCCTCCAGCATAAGGATGAATTCACGGGAATTCAGATTGTTGAAGAAAGTGTGCGTTACTATGATCCGGATACGGTTGCTGTTCAGACTATCGGATATTTGAAAAAGTTTAAAAGTTCCAAAACACTGGACAAATACCAAGAGATTGATGAGGCAAACAAAACGCAAACGGACCCAGGACTGGTATACACGGAAAACGAGTTTGTCGGGTTCGACGGTCTTGAGCTGCAGTATCAAGATATACTGCGCGGCAAAAGCGGTTATAACTCCGTGGATGTGGATTTGCGGAATTTGCCTGAGGGCGTTGCAGGATCTACTCCACCTGAGAAGGGCTATGACCTGATTACGAGCATCAACAAAAACGTGCAGGTGAAGACAGAGCAGGCGATCCTGGATCAACTGAGCTGGCTGCATACGCACCCGGTTTCCGGTAGACTGCACCCGAATGCCAAGACAGGTTTTGCGGTAGCGATGGAAGTGGACACTGGGAAAATTGTGTCGATCGCCAGTATGCCGGACTATGATACGAACATCTGGAGAACAGGAAGCATCACGAACGAACAATATGATGACATCAAATATGTTTATCAAAATGGTACCATTCGTTCTTTCCCTCCGGATGATTCCAAAAAGCGGGCTGAATCGGTTGTATTGCTTGGTTCCACGATCAAACCTCTGAGTGTATTGATCGGTCTAAAGGAAGGTTTCTTCACTACGAATACCGTATATCCAGATAGGGGTTCTACAACTTTTGGTGGGGATAACCGCAGAGTACAGAACTCTTCCGGTCACGTATACGGTCCGTTGACTCCACATGATGCGATTCGTCACTCTTCCAACGTTTTTATGATCGATGAAATCGGTAAGAAGTTGTACACCCAATATGGTGCCGGAGGGATCGATATATGGGACAAGTACATGAAGCAATTCGGTCTCGGTGTTTCGACTGGAATCGATCTGCCAAACGAATGGCTGGGATACAGAGAATACACGAATGAACAGGAAAGTTCTCTGACTCGCCTTGTGTATGCTTCTTTTGGTCAACAGGGGAAATACACGGCTATGCAGCTTGCCCAATATACAACGATGCTGGCCAACAAGGGTAAACGAATGGAGCCTCAATTGGTGAGTGAGATCCGGGATTCAGAAGGGAATGTCGTTGAGAAAATGAAACCCAAAGTGCTAAGCACAGTCGATTTCAATGACGCTTATTGGAATGAGGTACAACGAGGCATGGCGACCGAGGTTACTGCATTCAACGGATTCCCTTACGACTTTGCCAGAAAAACAGGTACTTCTACACAGGTGGTCGGCGGAAAATTGGTCGACAACGGGGTATTTATCGCTTATGCGCCGCGAGAAAATCCAAAACTGGCTGTAGCCGTGGTTATCCCGGAAGGGGGCTTCGGTTCCAACAGTGCGGCTCCAGTTGCACGTGCGATCTTCGATGCGTATGACGAGGAGTTCGGCTTGGACGGTGTTCCGAAGAAAGATAAAACGGAAGAAACAGATACACAATAATATCAGTCAATTCAAACATAAGATAGGCAATAGGTTTGTCATGATTTTATAAAATTGCATTGAAAGTAGATATAATCGGCGTCCATCCAGGAGA
>NZ_NPBI01000033.1:0-166783 GCF_002272715.1 Paenibacillus sp. 7516 | reverse complement strand
ATTGAAAGTAGATATAATCGGCGTCCATCCAGGAGATGGCGTCGATTTTTTTGAAAAGATTTACGATATAAAATAAAAATATGCGACAAGAGACTAAAATGGTAGAATGGCCCTTGATTAATTTTTTTAGGAAAAGTCGGCTAAAAACGGCTGAGATGCTGATACAGTGTTTGATATAATACAGCTTAGTCTTGCCTGATAAAATCTAGCTTCAGAAGTCTAATTAGGATTTTTATACATACTTAGTTCCGGAGGAAAATAAATGAGAACGTTTTTTGGAGTGCTTTTTATAATTATTGCGTTACCTATATTACTTCTATTTTTAGCTTTGTTGACCCGAGTACAGAAAGGATATGATCTTTTTATCGTTGTAACAGTCTTCCTTTTACCGGGGATTATATTGATGTGGGCTGGCATTAAAAACCTCAATAGCAGACCCCAGATATCGTATTCCGTTTCTCCCTATCCTCGAAACAATTACGTAGGGAATGATGGCGGTAGCGACCATCTGCACCGGCTGGATTCAGATATCAAACCTAACGTTTTTCAACAGAACATCAACGTTTTTAACGGTCATAGAGATCAGCAGGTTGGAATGGATCTAAACCATGACTCCTCACTCTTTAATACATACAATAACAGTTCATCTCCGAATGAACACAGGCAGGAAGCGCAACGGCCCAAGGTCGTCGTTTCAGCGGAGTGTTCCGGGTGCGGAGCAAAGGTCAAAGTTCAAGGCACGATGTCTGCAGAGTGCGAATATTGTGGCACGACTGTTCAAGTTTCGTAATCAGAAGGGGAATTTTAATGAAAAAAATGTTAGCTATCATCCTGTTTCTATTATCATGTCTGCCCGTTTATTCTCTCTCTGTTCATACAGCCCTAAAGGGAGGCTTCGAAATACCTGTTGCTATTTTCTATCACTTCATTCCAGCAACTTCTCTGTTGTATGTTGTATTTCGATTGTTCAATGGCTACCCGTTATTTGATCGAGGACACCGTTCTGGTTCTACAAACCACAAGTCTAGTGAAGAGCATGACTCAAGTGTAGACGAGAGAGAGTGGCATCAGGAAAAAGAACAAGGAGAACCTGAGGAAAAGGAAAAGGAGAAGCTACAGGTTTCTTGTTCTGGTTGTGGTGCAAAGCTACACGTTTTCATTCATTCCACATCTCCATGTGAATATTGTGGAACTATGGTACATGCTTAATTGGGGCAAGGAACAAAGCAGACAACAATAGAATTTGTAATCGGCAATTTCTCCCTTGAATTCATTTGGGAAGGGTTGCCGATATTTTTTTTGTGATTTTGTTGATAAATGCAGTCTGTTCCCAAAACCAATTTGCTAAATTGTCACTTGCATATGTTCAAGATGACTCATGTTTACGAAAATGTAACCAAATTTTGGGGGACATGGAAGTTAACCTTTGATAGACTAATGTAGGGGAAATATCTGAGCTTTACATTAATCATTTAGACTGTTAACCATTATTGATATAGAACGGAGAGGCTTATACATGTTTAAACGATGGAGGAGCAAGAAAGCATCCGATGAAGACACAGCTGTCAACAAGCCGTCTGCAGCAAGAATAAACCTGTTCTTTTTCGCTGCATTTGTCATCTTTAGTATTCTTATTTTTCGATTAGCCTTTGTGCAGTTTGTCGAGGGACCTGAATTGACGTATATGGAAACGACACGTAATACAAAAGACATTCCGCTTGCTCCTGTGCGTGGACCGATCTATGATGCCACGGGAAAAGTGGCGTTAGCATACTCCGAGCCTGTACAGTCTCTGTATGTATTGTTGTATGAGGATTATAGTAACGGTTCCCGGCAGGAAGAAGCTCAAAAACTCGCAGATGATCTTGCTGCAGTGTTCAAGGAGTTTAACCCTGGAGACAAGGAACAGCCGGATGCAGCAGAGATTATGAAACGCCTCGATCTGGATTACCAAAAGACACACGGGTACACACCAAGACTGGTAAAATCCGACCTGAATACGAAAGAAATCGCTTATTTCATGGAAAAAAAGGCTGAATATCCAGGGACTATGGTGCTGGAGGAAAATGTGAGAAAGTATGACCCTGATCGGGTTGCTGTCCAAGTCATTGGCTACACTAGAGAGTTCAAGGGGCAACAAAATAACTTGGATAAGTATAAAGAAATTAGTAAGTCGCTGGCAACGGAAAGAGACCCGGGCCTTCGCTATACTCAGCAAGAAATGGTTGGAGTAGGTGGACTGGAGTTTCAATATCAGGAGGAACTTCGTGGAAGAAGCGGCTATCAATCCATCGATATTAATGCACGTAATCTTCCTGAAGGAACAATTATGCAGACTCCGCCTGAGAAAGGCTACAGCCTAGTCTCCACAATCAACAAGGAAATTCAGCTGGCAGCTCAGGAAGCGATTACAGATGAACTGCGCAAGCTGCCCAAAGCCATTACGGGGTATGCAGTGGCGATGGAGGTAGATACCGGAAATGTTGTGGCCATGGCGAGCATGCCGGACTATGATCCGAATGATTGGGATTATGAGAAGATCAAATACGTCTACCGGAATGGGACAATTGCCTCCTTCCCACCGAATGATTCCAAGCCTAGGCATGCCGAATCTG
This sequence comes from Paenibacillus sp. 7516, assembly GCF_002272715.1. Lineage (NCBI taxonomy): Bacteria > Bacillati > Bacillota > Bacilli > Caryophanales > Paenibacillaceae > Paenibacillus > Paenibacillus sp. 7516. Next base: position 164,168 of record NZ_NPBI01000033.1, on the reverse strand, counting down.
TGGTCTTGCTAGGTTCCGTCATCAAACCTCTTAGTGTACTTATCGGCCTGAAAGAAGGCTTATTCACTGCAGGACAGACCTATCACGATCAGGGATACGCCATTTTGGGGAAAGACGGGCGGCAGGTGAGAAACTCCCACTCTGCTTATAATGGTCATATCACGGCAAGACGCGCCATAGAGAAATCTTCCAATGCGTTTATGATTGATATGGTAGGCAAACGATTGCTGAATAAATATGGCTCACAGAAAGGAATTAAAGTTTGGGACGAATACATGAAAGATTTCGGCTTGGGTGTTTCTACAGGTGTGGATCTTCCAGGCGAGTACTTAGGTACACTCGAATACAACGAGGATCATGAATCCGCCTTGACACGTCTGGCGTTTGCCTCGTTTGGTCAACAAGCGAAGTACACGACACTCCAGCTCGCACAATATACTACGATGCTTGCCAATAAGGGTAAACGGATGGAGCCTCATTTGGTGAAAGAAATTCGTGACGCAGAAGGCAATGTCGTTACAAAAATTAAACCTAAAGTTTTAAACGAAGTGGATTTTGCGGATGCATACTGGAATGAAGTACACCGCGGCATGGTCACCAAAGTAAGCTCTTTTGACGGATTCCCTTATGACTATGCCCGTAAAACGGGTACATCGGAGCAAGGGACAGGTCCGAATAAAAAGGAGAACGGTGTGTTTATCGCATTTGCACCGCGTGAGAATCCAAAACTGGCCATCGCGGTTGTTGTACCCGAAGGCGGATTCGGGTCTGTCAGTGCGTCGCCAATTGCACGTAAAATCTTCGATGCTTACGATGAAGTGTACGGTCTGGATGGGACGCCAAAAGGGAAAAAGGGTGAGGAGAAGGACAAAGAGTAAAGCAAGATTTTTGGGGAGAGGTACCAAAGTACGGAGATTAACACATGTGCCGTTGGTGACTCGATATCATTATTCTGTAAAAACAGCCAGTGAAACGGCGAAAATGCGGAACCGGACAGGCAAGGGAAATTATCCCTTGCCTTTTTATTTTGCATCGGCTAAAATTTGCACAAGGGAAACATTATTAGCTTAGTATAAATTTTAATACCTTGTACAACAAAATTAGATGTGGACAATTATGTTAGGAGAGGGAAAGGAGAGGTTGGAGTTGTTAATGGTGAAAATGAGGAGTATTCAAAGAGGGTTCATGACACTGTCAGCCCTCGTGTTGATTGTGGTTTTGACAGCTTGTTCCAGCTCAGCCGAATCGGGAAGCACGGAAGGGAAGATGCAGGTTACAGCAACCACAGGCATGATTGCAGATGTAGCACGTGAGATCGGAGGGGCATATGTTGACGTTACCGGGCTAATGGGTCCAGGCGTTGACCCCCATCTGTACAAGGCTTCGCAAGGGGATATCCGCAAGCTGGAGCAAGCTGAGGTCATTTTTTATAACGGGCTGCACCTGGAAGGTAAAATGACTGATATTTTGGAGAAGATGTCCAAGAGCAAAACAGTAACTGCCGTAACAGACGGCATCCCGGTAGATGAATTGCATTCGGGTAAGGAAACCGGAGGTACGGAATATGATCCACATGTCTGGTTTGATGTGAGCCACTGGATGCATGCGGCAGAAGCCGTGCGCGATACACTTGTGGAGGCAGATCCGGATCATGCTGAGGCGTATCAGGCTCAAGCCGAAGCGTATTTGGCAAAGCTCGAAGAACTGGATAACGAAGTGCGCACAAAAATTCAGGAGATCCCTGAAGCGAGCCGAGTACTCGTTACCGCACACGACGCTTTTGGATATTTTGGTGAGGCCTACGGCATGAAAGTGATGGGACTTCAGGGAATCAGTACAGCAGCCGAATATGGTGCGAAGGATGTCAGTGAACTGCGGGATTACCTCGTGGATAACAATATTAAGGCGGTATTTGTGGAATCGAGTGTACCGGCAAAAGCGATGGAAGCCATTATTGCCGGAGCCGCCGAAAAAGGACATACGGTCAGCATTGGCGGGGAACTATTCTCGGATGCCATGGGTGCTGAAGGAACAGAAGAAGGTACTTACATTGGCATGATTCGCCACAATACCGAGACAATTGTAGAGGCGTTGAAATAATGATTTTATCCAGAGAGGAGTGGAAACAGCATGAGCAAGACAACGTTATCTGAGAACATGATTACATCCAGGATTCCGAATGAATTGCAGGGAACGCAGCCTACATTGGTCCCTCTTAGTGTAAGGGATCTGGCAGTAGCCTATCATAAAAAGCCAGTCCTCAGCGGGGTTTCCTTTGATATACCGGAAGGACAGCTGATTGGCATTCTCGGTCCTAATGGGGCCGGGAAGTCTACCCTGATCAAGGCTGTACTCGGACTGGTACCTAAAATGCACGGTGAGGTGCGGATATTTGGTCAGTCCTACCGTGAGCAGCGGCGCCGGATCGGCTACGTTCCCCAGCGGGAATCGGTTGATTGGGATTTCCCAACCCATGCGCTGGATGTGGTGATGATGGGTAGGTACGGTCACCTGGGCTGGTTCCGTCGTCCAGGCAAGAAGGAGCGTGATCTGGCTGCACACTGCCTTGAGCAAGTGGGTATGGGAGACTATATGCATCGCCAGATTAGCCAGCTGTCCGGCGGACAGCAGCAGCGAGTCTTTTTGGCTCGTGCACTGGTTCAGGATGCGGACCTGTATTTCATGGATGAACCGTTTGCAGGCGTGGATGCCACAACGGAAAAGGCCATCATTTCCCTTCTGGAACAGTTGAAAAAGCAAGGAAAGACGGTACTCGTGGTTCATCACGACCTTGCGACGGTGGAGGAATATTTTGACCATGTACTGCTGCTCAATGGGCGACTGGTTGCCGGCGGGCCGACAAGCGAAGTGTTTGTACCGGATACGCTGCAGGAAACTTACGGAGGCCGGATTGCGATGATCGGAAGCCGGACGGAGAAGGGCCAGGTGTAGTAATGGGGAACTGGATCCTTTCCATTCTGTCGGACCCCAACACACGCTGGATTTTGCTTGGCTGTTTGTTGCTCGGGTTCAGTAGTGGCATTATTGGCTCATTTACTTTTTTGCGCCGCCAAAGTTTGATGGGCGATACACTGGCACATGCGGCATTGCCAGGGATCTGTATTGCTTTTATGTTGACGGAAACCAAGTCCGTAGGTCTCTTTCTGTTTGGTGCACTCGTTGCAGGAATCATTGCTACCTTCGGGATATCATGGATCACCCGGTATTCACGGATTAAGCAGGATGCAGCGATGGGGATTGTGCTGACGGTATTTTTCGGCATTGGTGTAGTCATGCTGACCCGCATCCAGCATGGGGCCAGCGGAAGCCAAAGTGGGCTCGATAAATATTTGTTTGGTCAGGCGGCCTCCATGGTGATGACCGATGTATACGTCATGGGCGGTGTCTGTCTCGTTTTACTCATTGCCTGTCTGGTCTGGTTCAAGGAATTCAAGCTTGTGAGCTTTGATCCGGGATTCGCCCGGGGCATGGGGCTGCCTGTAGCGATGCTGGAACAGCTGATCTTGCTGCTCACAGTCATCGCGGTTGTAGCGGGAATTCAGGCAGTCGGAGTCGTTCTTGTCGCTGCCTTGCTTGTGACTCCTGCGGCGGCAGCGCGCTGCTGGACCGATTCACTTGCACTTATGGTGCTGCTCGCAGGCATATTTGGTGCTCTGAGTGGTGCCACGGGCACCATCTTCAGTACGCTTGTTCCTAATCTGCCGACAGGACCCGTGACCGTCCTTACAGCTACGGTACTGTTTGCCGGCTCGGCGCTGCTTGCTCCGCGTCGGGGGTTACTGGCTCGACGTTTGCGAAGCATGCAGGCCAAATCGGCTTATCTTCGAGAAGAGCGTGCTACGCTTCAGACACTTTCCGCCCAAGGAACACAGCAGGAACGGGGGGAGCTGTAATGGCTACATTTTGGATCATATTAACAGCTGTATTGGTTTCGTCCGCATGTGCCATTCTTGGATGTTTCCTTATCTTGCGGCGAATGGCACTGGTTGGCGATGCTATCAGCCATGCCGTGCTTCCCGGGATTGCCATTGCTTTTCTATGGAGCGGTTCCAGGGACTCCTTATGGATGCTGCTTGGAGCCACTATTTTCGGTCTGTTAACGGTATTCTTCATTCAAAGCCTGCAGGCCGGAGGACTGTCTTCCGATGCGTCCATTGGCATTGTATTTACGGCACTGTTTGCCGTCGGTGTTATTCTGATCAGTCTGAACGCCCAGCATATCGATCTGGATCTGGACTGTGTGCTCTTTGGTGAGATTGCCTATGTACAGTGGGATACGTTAACACTTGGGGGTACGGATGTCGGGCCAAGGGCCGTCTGGATGCTGGGTATTACGCTCCTGGTCATCTTGATTGTTATCGGACTGTTCTATAAACAGTTCAAACTGTGCGCCTTCGATCCGGCGCTGGCAGCTGCCTGCGGTATTCCGGTCGTATTGTTCCATTACCTGCTCATGGGGCTTGTGTCCATGACATCCGTGGCTTCCTTTGAAAGTGTGGGGTCCATCCTCGTGGTAGGCATGTTGATTGTTCCCGCGGCGACAGCTTATCTGCTCACGGATCGATTGGGTAAAATGATTTTGTACAGCGTACTGGTGGGGGCCGCTTCCTCTGTCGGGGGCTATATAATGGCTTATGCATTGGATGCTTCTATTGCAGGCTGCATGGTGGCGGTAGCTGGAATTCTGTTTGTTTTGGCACTCTTGCTGTCTCCGAAACATGGCATTATCCTCCGCTACGCTCGTCGTAAATTCGCGACAAGATAAGAACTAGATAACAACCGTCTGCATACGCAGGCGGTTTTTGATGTTTGGGATGTGTGATATCGGGTATGACATCCATATAGATGAGGATTTCTCTCGATCTGCTCCAGCAGTTAAGCGCATATGATCTTGTCTGCCTTCATATCGTTATTTGGATTGACCGTTATTTTGTTGCATCTGGATGATCTGTGGTAAAATGTCGTTAGCTGTGACGTCCGGAGCGTCCGCCTCCTGCGGATACCGGGCGGTCTTTTTGTGAGAGAATAGTTGGATAGAGAGAAGTAGAGAGACAACCGAGGAGGAATACTGCATGAGTGAACTTAAATACAAACTGCTGGCGCTGGATATGGACGGGACATTGCTCAACGATAATCATGAAATTACCCAGGAAACCGCCAAGTGGATACAGATCGCCATCCGGCGCGGGGTGCATGTGTGCCTATCCACAGGAAGAGCCGTATTCCATGCAATGCCGTATGCGGTACAGCTTGGTCTGGAAACGCCGATGGTCACGGTGAATGGCAGTGAAGTCTGGAAAGCTCCACATGACCTGCACATTCGTCACCTGATGGACCCGGCTTTAATCCGTACCATGCAGGAGATTGGTGAGAAATACAACAGCTGGTACTGGGCATATTCCGTTGAGGAGCTGTTCAACCGTGAGCGTTGGACAGAAAATATTGAAGATCTGGAATGGCTGAAGTTTGGTTTCAATACGGAAGATGATGAAGTTCGTCATCAGATCATGATGGAACTGCAGCAGCTGGGAGGCCTTCAAATGACGAATTCCTCACCTGTTAATATCGAGATTAACCCGGCTGGCATTTCAAAAGCGAGTGGCGTGGCTGAAGTCTGCAAACTGCTAGGCATAGAAATGTCCGAAGTCGTCGCAGTGGGAGACAGCCTGAACGATCTAGCCGTGATCGAGGCGGCAGGTCTGGGTGTTGCCATGGGGAACGCACAGGACCAAGTGAAGGAAGCCGCTGATCTGATTGTGGCGAGCAACAATGAAGATGGAATTGTGGAAGTTATTCGTGAACACATTTTGAAGGGGGAATAACCTTTGCTTGCAACCGTTGGCTGGATTTTAATTGTGCTTTTGTTTGCAGTGGGAATGGCCGGAACGGTATACCCGATACTGCCTGGAGCTATAGCGATCTTTTTCGCGTTTCTGGTCTATGGCTGGTTCTTCAGTTTCGACCCGTTCGGCGTATGGTTCTGGATTTTCCAGATTCTAATCGTGGTGGTCCTGTTCGTAGCGGATTATGTGGTTAGTGCATGGGGGGTCAAGAAGTTCGGAGGCTCCAAGCTATCCACAACCCTGAGTACGATTGGTGTCATTATTGGTCCATTTGTTATCCCGGCATTCGGGTTGGTACTGGGACCGTTTATCGGTGCATTTATCGGGGAATTAATTGGCGGATCATCACCTTCCAAGGCTACAAAGGTCGGGTTCGGTTCCGTCGTTGGTCTGTTTACCAGTACGGTAATGAAAATTATTTTGCAAATCGTCATGATTGTTCTGTTTATTATCTGGGTAGCAAGATTCGCATAGACGTTCGGGATGGGCTTCAACCAGATGCACGTCCGTGTGGGGGAAAGAAGGGGAATTAGTTTGTCTAAGAAGGAAACATTCATTAAGGGTACGCTCATCCTGGCGGCCGCAGCACTCATTGCCAGAGTACTTGGTCTTGTGCAGCGGGTACCGCTGGAGCATATCCTTGGCGATATCGGTAACGCATCGTTTACCATCTCCAATACGGTATACTTAATGCTGTTAACCGTCGCAACAGCAGGAATTCCCAGCACGCTCAGCAAGATGGTGTCTGAACGCTACGCGCTGGGACGCGCGGGAGAAGCACAGCAAATTTATAAGGCGGCCTTGATCTTTGCTGCGGTAGCCGGGGTTGTCATGTCAGCCTTACTGTGGTTTGCAGCGCCTTATTATGCAACGTATGTATCCAAGGTACCGGAAGCGGTTAGTGCAATTCGGGCCCTTGCTCCGGCGCTGCTGCTCTTCCCGGCCATTGCCATGATGCGTGGTTACTTCCAGGGACGCGGCAATATGACGGCAGGCGGTATATCTCAGATCGTAGAGCAGTTCGCCCGGGTAGGTACAGCCATTATCGTGGCATATGTCATGCTGCAATGGAATTATGATGACAGAACGATTGCTGCAGGAGCTTCATTCGGTGGGGTGCTCGGCAGTATCGGTGCCTTTGCCGTCATGCTCTACTTCACCTTGAAGCTGCGCCGTAGTGATCGTGCAGCCGGGCTGGAGGTTGTTCGTGCAGAGCAGCTGCCAATGCGAGGGATATACAGTGATATCTTCAAACTGTCGATTCCCATAGTGTTATCGTCCCTTGCGGTTCCGGCGATTAACTTTATCGATTCATCACTTGTGGTTCCGCTGCTCAGCGGCCGTATTGGGCTGGAAGAGGCAACAGGGGTGCTGGCGATCCTCGGTGCGAAGGCGCAAAGTATTGCGGGAATCCCGCCAATTCTGGCCATTGCGCTTAGCCAATCGCTTGTACCTGTCATTTCGGCAGCCTTTGCACGCAAAGATGAAGCCCATCTCCAGAATCAAATTACGCTGGCCATGCGCATTTCGATTTTGACAGGCATGCCAATCGTCATTGCCCTATGTGCGGCAGCCTATTCGGTGAATGGATTACTGTTCAGTACGCCAGATGGGACTCCGATCATTACCCTGCTGACCTTCGGTACCATTTTCCAAATTACGATGATGACGACAAACTCCATTCTGCTTGGAGTAGGTAAACCGCGGATTACAATGATCAGTGTAGCTGCAGGGATTATCGTTAAATTGGTAGCAAGTTTGATCCTGGCTCCGATCTTCGGCATCTATGGGATCATTATTGCAACAGCATTATGTTTCCTGGTGATTACGTATCTGAACCTGCGCGTACTGAGAAAAATCGTAACCTTCTCGATCATGGGTGATCGCTGGGTTGGTTTCGGGGTAACTGTTCTACTTGCTGCAGGTATTGGTTTCGGAGCAAACTGGGCTGGCAATTGGATCTTTGGTTTATTCCTGCCAGCACGTGTATCCTTCCTCATGACCTGCCTGGTTGTCGGTGCTCTCGTTGTGGTCGTATACCTGGTCATGCTGGTCATTCTTCGCGTATTGCGCAGAGATGAACTTGGCAGCTACCCGCGTATTTTGCAAAAGGTACTGCGGCCGCTCATGCGTCTTCAGCGTGGTACGGGTCAGCGGGCATAGGTTGATGCCAAACATTCTTAAAATAAGTACAAGCTCTGTCTGCTGCTTAAGCGGGCAGGGCTTTTTTATTCTGAAATCGTATAAGATGAACAGCAGACAGCCGATTCGAGAAAACCGTACTCTAGGTCGCTTAATGCAGCAATGTCTTGGCATCATGGGCAACGGCCGTTTTGAGCATTCCATATCGGTGTTCATGGCTCATTTCAAACAACCAAGGACGACGCGGTGCACTGAGGTGGCCAAGACTATCCCGATTTTGCAGCCAGTCCTGTCTGGTGATCGGTTCATACGGTGTGTCTTTCCATACGGCGAGCAGCTCTGGGCTGTATAATCGCCTACCTTCTGGCATCCATTCGTGTTCCAGCAGTTCCTGAGTATAGAATTTCGAATCTGCCGAGCCTTCCAAGCTCGTTGTGAATAGACCCGGCCAATACTCGGCACGTGAGCCCCTGTGGGGAACCGAACGGGCAAACTCGAGCACTTGTGTATACACCTGCTCGATGCCAAACAGCATGGCGTAGAGGCCTTTGCCAAACATGATTCGTTCATCCAGCTTGCCAAAATGTTCGATTACCCTCCCGGCGAGTCCTTTTCCGCGTCCAAGTGGAAACACAATATGATTAAGCCCCGCGAGGTTGTGAAGGTGAAATGCAGGCTTGGAGAGTACTTCTTTTTGAAAATAAGGATGCTGTACGACCCGGCTCTCAATATAGTTCTGCTCATTAATAATTAATGCCACACTAAGCAGGGAGCTGCATCGTTCCAACCAGAACCGCTCCCAGATGGGGGTCATGAACGCCGATACGTGAAAATGCGATAGCAGGTGGAAGCAGCTTCGCCCGATTCGCCTGCTGTTCATGTAGAGCAGAAGCTGAGGATAGGCGTCCTGGAAAATGAGTGCATTACAACGCTCGAGCAACCGATACATATGCTCCCGATCTGTCTGGTTTTGCAGATTATGCATAAGGTTGCTCTGCAGATCGGTCATGTGATAACCACCGTTGCGGGAAACCATATGGGCAAGCAGGGCCCAATGCAGTTCGGGATATTGGTCATAACATGCCAAATAGGCTGCTGTACGTGTGATGTTGCTTCGATTATTTTCTACCGTTAGCGTTTTAATTTCTTCCAGAATGATGCAATCCTCTTCACATAATGGGGCGCTTTTGGCATGGCGGGCAGAAGCCGTCTCCGTACCGGGTAACAGGCGTTCGATTTCTCCCTTTAGCGTCTCAGCCATTTCAGCTTCCCAAGCCAAATCTCGTGAAGGATGACGAAGCTGCGCCGAAGCCTTCCAAGCGGCCTGTTTACCACGCCATACTTCTCTGGCTGCTCCAGGAATGGAACGAACAATACGAAAGAGCGAATCAGGGGATACAGCATCGTTACGGGTGGAAGTCATCGCCTGTCATCCTTTCATCAGGGTTGGTTTTAAAATAAGTATGTGCTGAATATTTGACTTCCACTCGGCAATTTGCTTCACTAAGGATAAGACAAGGTACAGAAAGGAAGATGTTGTCATGGAACAGATTACATCCAAGCCAGCGTTTGATGTGGCCATTCAATCTCCTCGGCTTACCGTAGCGGTATTTAAGGCAGATTGGTGCGGAGACTGCAAGTACATTGATCCGTTTATGCCTGAGGTCGAGGAAAAATTTGCTCGCGATTTGACACTGATTGAGGTCGATGTGGATCAGGTGGGTACCGTTAGTGAGGAACAAAATATTCTGGGTATTCCAAGCTTTGTTGCATACACCGATGGTCGCGAACTTGTTCGCTACGTGAACAAACTTCGCAAGTCGAGAGAAGAGATTGAACAATTTTTGCAGCGTGCGGTTGAAGTGTACAATACGATTCATAAATAAACGAAAGCACGGGCGAATTCGTCTGTGAATTCTAATTGGCGCCGTTCCTCTTGAAAAGAGGAAATGGCGTTTTTATTTTGGCAATTTCGGGGGACAATATTAAGGTACATATAAGGGAATGACTAATTGGTCATTTTGTCGACAGACGTTAACATTTTGTCACAAAGCGAGGCGTCAATGACACTTTTATCCGGTATAATGAATTTAGTTGTGAAATAAGTGTCAAAGTATCGAAACAAGCGGAGAGATCGTTCTTCGCCATCTTAAACCAACAGCGGGTGAGAAAAAATTGAAGCACTTAACCTTGTTTAAATGGTTAACCGTATTAACTTGTCTTGTTATGTTCTTGGCTACGTTCGGCGGTGGGGTCGTTACCAAGACGGAATCCGGACTGGGGTGCGGCACGGAGTGGCCTTTATGTAACGGTAAACTCGTTCCTGCACATACTGTAGCCTCACTGATTGAATATTCGCATCGCGCGGTCAGCGCATTGGCTGGATTGCTCTCCATTGCCTCTTTTGTTGCATTTCTACGATATGGAAAATCACGTCGTGATCTGCAATTGTTTTCATTCTTAACGTTGATCTTTGTTATTATCCAGGGGATTATGGGGGCTTTTGCCGTCGTCTTCTCCCAATCATCGGCGGTCATGGCGCTGCACTTCGGTTTTGCCCTGATTGCCTTTGCCAGTTCCCTGATGATGGCTCTCGGTATTAGGCAGGAGGCTCGTCATGGTGGTCTTGAAAGGTTGAACAAATACCCGCGGGTCAGCAAAAGCTTCCGCAACCTGGTCTGGTTCTCAACCATCTACACGTATCTTGTGGTATACACAGGGGCCTTTGTAAGTCATACCGACTCAGCTGGGGGCTGCTCGGGCTTCCCGCTCTGTAACGGACAGATTATACCTGAACTGTCTGGTGGCGTGGCCGTAGCGTTTGCTCACCGTGTAGCCGCTGCTTCGCTTGTTATTGTAATTGCGATCCTGGGGCATTATGCATATCGCAAACATCCGGATAACACGGAACTTCGGGCGTTGGGCGTCATATCTGTGGTGCTCATTCTGCTTCAAGTCCTGATCGGTTTTGGCATGATGCTTACCATCAGCCGTCCGGAAGTGTACATGTTCGTGGCTCTGGCTCACATGCTTGATATCGCCATATTGTTCGGAATACTAACTTATATGAGTTTCCTGGTGTACAAGCTTCATCGGCCAGCTGATCGTTTCTAATCATTATTTAGATGTTCAGTCATTCATGGTTTCCAAATGCAAAGTCCGCCATCCAATAATGCACATCATTGGGCAGGTGGGCTTTGTTTGATGTCAGGCGGGGCAGGGCACCCTAATGTAAGCAGCGACCACACGTTTACTCTGATTCCGATTAGGTTTAATATTATAAATCATCTTATTGATCAGCAGAGTGGAAAGAGGAGGCTGTATATGCTGCGAACGTTGCTGGGTGAATTGCCGCGCCAGAATGAGGGCGTGTTGGAAGAAGCGATCGAGTCCATGGTGGAGACACTCGGTCTGTTACAACGACAGCTGGATATGAATCGGGACCCGACTCACGATTATCGCAAACTGTACGTATGGACGCAGGGATTGATTTCCTCGCTGGATGAGCTGGAGCAGGCCTGCTTCGCTGCTTCCCACTTTCGCCAGAAGGTCAGGGCTGGCTCCACCGATGATATGACCATTGAGGAGAAGGCCGAGTATGCCCGATACGTGTACTTCTACAAGGATGGGTTCATTCGTTGTTTTGCCATTCTAGATAAGACAGGCACGGTATTAAATGAAATTTTTAATCTGAATACATCCAAGGTGAAATCCCATTTTTCGTATTTTACCGTGATGAGACAGTTTGGCTATTCGAAAATGCATAATGATCTTGCTGTTGAATTAATCAAAATTAAGGATGCATATCGGGAACCGATGAGCAAACTGCGCAAACGACGGAATATGGAAATTCACTACATGAATTCCGAGATGCAGGATGACCTGTGGCAGCTTCATCAAACGTTGCAGGGGAAAGTGACGCTTGAAGATCTGGATCAGCACCTGGAAGAATTGCGTCAGGGCGTGGATATGGTTTGCGAAACGCTAAAAGCATCTTATGGTTACATCAACAAAATGTGGCACAAGCAGGGCATGTCAGAACTCGCAAAATGATTGTGTAATATTTACCTTTGACAAAGCGGAATACTTGGATTATACTGAGTTCTACTTAAGCATACATGACATTAACATGCATACCATTTACATTTTACCACTGAACTTATAAATTTAATATTTCTTATCGAGAGCGGCGGAGGGACAGGCCCGATGAAGCCCGGCAACCGATTTATAATGACATGACAACCAGTCATACTTTATAGATGTTAGGTGCTAATTCCTACAAAATGGTGCACAGCACGATTTTGGCAGATGAGAAGGTATATTCTTTCGCGTGAAGAGCCCTTTTTGTTTCTGCAAAAGGGCTCTTTTTTATATGTCAGAGGGGAGTTTTCCTTTCATTCGGGTAAAGATACATGTAGGCGGTGGGAAGGAGAAGTCATATTGATCGAATTAAAAGGATTAACCAAGACGTATGGCAGAGGTTCAAAACAAACGACAGCCCTAGCCGATTTGGATCTAATGATCGGTAAAGGTGAAATATTCGGAGTGATTGGACACTCCGGTGCAGGGAAAAGTACATTGATCCGTTGTATCAACCTGCTCGAAAGACCAACATCTGGTGAGGTATGGGTAGATGGAGTCAACCTAACCGGTCTCCATAAGACAGAGCTGCAGAAGCAGCGACGCAAGATTGGCATGATATTTCAGCACTTTAATCTGTTATCCTCGGCTACAGTTTATGACAATGTAGCTTTTCCACTAAAGCTCGTGAATACACCTAAAGCTGATATTGACCGCAAGGTGAAGGAGATGCTGACTCTCGTTGGATTGGAGCATCATAGCAGCAAATATCCGGCACAGCTGTCAGGTGGACAGAAACAAAGAGTGGGTATCGCCCGGGCACTTGCCAGTGATCCTGCCGTTCTGCTGTGTGACGAAGCAACATCTGCCCTTGATCCGCAGACGACAGCTTCGATTCTGAAGCTGCTGCTGGACATTAATCAGAAATACAATCTCACGATTGTTTTGATCACGCATGAAATGCATGTTATTCAGAGCATTTGTGATCAAGTTGCTGTCATTCATCAGGGGGGGATTGTGGAGCAAGGCCCTGTAACAGATGTCTTCCTTAAACCACAGCATGCCATCACACGTGACTTCATGCAGCGTGATCACGAGTCTGAGCTTCTCTTGGAAGAGGCAGCATTGGCACATGCGGGAGGAACAGTACAGCAGGATGGCCGATCACAATTGGTCAAAATTTCGTTTTTGGGCGAGAAGACGTATGAAGCCATTCTGTCGAGAACCGTTCGTCAGACCGGAGTGGACTTCGCCATTCTGCAAGGAACGATCTCAAGGATCAAACAGATTCCATATGGCCAGTTGACCGTGCGGTTTGAAGGCGATGCGGATGCGATCAGCCGGACTGTGCAGGAATTGAAAGAGCAAGGGCTTGATGTGGAGGTGGTTCGTTAATATGGATTTTTCAACTGTACGCTGGGAAGAGATCGGCAAGGCCTCCATTGAAACATTGCAAATTCTCGGAGCATCCGGTTTGTTCACCATCATTATCGGGTTGCCGCTGGGTGTGCTGCTATTCATGACAGCAAGATCGGCTTCCATCCAGTCACGTACGATCTACACCGTGTTATCCATTATTGTGAATATACTGAGATCAGTCCCATTTATCATTCTGATAGTTGCCCTCATTCCGTTTACACGTTCACTGGTGGGTACAGCTACTGGGGTACTTGGCGTCATACCGCCCCTCGTGATCGCGGCCGCTCCCTACTTCGCAAGGTTGGTTGAGACAACGCTTCGTGAAGTAGACCGTGGCGTCATCGAGGCGGCTCAGGCCATGGGAGCATCCACCGGACAAATTGTAAGACGTGTACTGCTTCCTGAGGCACTGCCTGGTCTGCTCGCGGGAATTACAATCACAATTGTAACGCTGGTATCGTACACAGCCATGGCGGGCATGGTTGGCGGCGGTGGACTCGGAACGCTTGCAATTAACTATGGGTACTTCAGATACCAATATGAAATTATGATTATTTCTGTTGCATTTATGGTTATTCTCGTACAAGTTCTGCAAATGTTTGGCGATCAACTGGTTAAACTTTTCACCCGGAAATAACACATATATAGCATACTGCATCCATTCAATAGCGAATGAATGCAAAGATGCAACAAAAAAATTATTGGAGAAGGGGTTTTACACATGAAAAAATGGTCTTTTGCACTGCTAAGCTTAATGTTGATTGCGGTACTGGCAGCATGCGGAAACAACAAGGATTCCGACAGCGGCGCAGATAATGAGGCAGGCGCACCGCGTACGGTGGAACTGAAAGTGGGAGCTTCACCGACACCACATGCTGAAATTCTGGAGAGCATCAAACCTGAGCTGGAAGCTCAAGGCATTCGGTTGCAGGTTGTAACATTCAACGACTATGTTCAGCCGAATCAACAGCTTGCCGATAAACAATTGGATGCAAACTTTTTCCAACATCAGCCTTACCTGGACACAGAAAACAAAGAACGTGGTTTTAATCTCGTTACGGTAACCCCTGTTCATGTTGAGCCTTTTGCTGGATACTCCAAAAAGATCAAATCCTTGGATGAACTCCAAGACGGTGCGAAAGTAGCCATTCCAAATGACCCATCAAACGGTGGTCGTGCACTTCTGCTGCTTGCAAAAGAAGGAATTATTACGCTGAAAGACAATACTGACATTGCATCCACCATTCAGGATATTACAGCTAATCCGAAAAACCTGGATATTATTGAGCTTGATGCAGCCATGATGCCTCGTCAACTGGATGAAGCCGATCTGGTATTCATTAATGCCAACTATGCGCTTGAAGCTAACCTCAATCCGGAGAAGGATTCTTTGCTTATCGAGGATCTGCAAGGCAATCCTTACGCCAACATTCTCGTTGCCCGTGAAGACAACAAGGATGCTGATGCGATTAAGAAGCTGGCTGCTGCCCTGAATTCCGAAGCAGTTAAAACCTTCATCAAGGAACGTTATCAAGGTGCAGTTGAACCTGCATTCTAAATTGCCAATCCATCCAATCCATTTGAGTTGAGTGATATACGAAAAAACCGAGCCTCTCTGCCTGAGAGTTACTCGGTTTTTTTGTTCTTGGATTGATTGGTGTACGCAAATGATCCTTATTGTTTATTTTCAGGAGATGTGTGCACCGATTTCCGATTATAGTAGGACAATTCATTCTGATCGGCATACTGCTGTTCATCTGCTTCTTGCAGATAGGCCTTTTCATTAGGGGATAATGTATCATCATCTGTCCCTTGCTTCCTCCGTCTGAATTTCAGCCAACAGAATAGGATAACCAAGATAGGAAGAATAACGTACCACCCTTTTTTGAATAAAAGCAAAATACTGAATTTTTGCCCGGCAGTGTAACCGATCCCGCCTACCAGTATGCTTTTGAGTCCCACGGTAGATGTTTTATCCGTTGATTCATCATAATCTTCATAGGTGTTCCCTGGATTAACGCTAAGCTGATTCAGAACCACATCTTCGAATGCCTGGCGATTTTGTTCAAAACTAGGCTGATCTGTAACGAGAATGGCCGTAATGTACCCTTCACGTGTCAGAAACTTTACATTGTAGTTGACCATAGCTTGCTCATTAGCGTCCTTGAAACCAATGGAGTAAACCAATTGACGCTTGGTAGGGTCATATGTTGGTTCAATTTCCCACCCCGTAATAGATATTTTATCTTCAGGAGCGAGTTCCCTATTTTCTTCTTCTGTGCCTCGGATATAACTGCTTAACAATTCTTCAGCATCTAAGTTCTGGTCGTTATCATGGATATGCCCTGTTTTGACGTACTCAAACCCCACATACCATGATCCATGCTCACTGGTGCTGTATAGACTCCCAATTTCGTTGCCATTAGGTTTGGAACCACTGTTTAGCATAGAACGTTGAGTGTTGGCTTTGTCCAAAAAAGAATGATCCTTGGATAGTTGAAGAGTTGCCTTATCATCCAAGGAGACGGAAGCAGGTCCATCAATCCATTCATATTCATAAGGAGATGGGGTAGTTTCGCTTGCAGCGAAGACTGACGAAGCAAAGAGATGTGTTAAAGGAAACATGAGCAATAATACCAGTAGGAAGGTGATAAAACCTTGGTTGCTGTTCTTCATTTCGGGACCCTTTCAAACGTTATGTATTTTAATCAAACCTTTAATGTTGATTCTTTAGCCTAATCGACATTAACATATGATACGGTTTTCTATCAAGGTATTTTTGGATTAAAAGGGATTTATTAGATAAAGGGAGATGCAAGTTGTGAGGGGCTGATAAATCTTTTATACTGGATGAGTGACTGCTCTTTGAAGAGGGGGATGGACGTGAAGGGGAAGATTGCCCTCATAACGGGAAGTGCCAAAGGTCTTGGAAAAATGACGGCCCTCCGTCTGGCAGATCAGGGATGCCATATTGCTTTGAATTATGTGCACAGCCGTATCGAAGCTGAAGCACTTCAGGCCCAGATCACTGCAAAAGGTGTACAGTGCATTGCCATTCAAGCAGACATTTCCAAAACGGAAGACATCGCCATGTTGGTAGAACAGGTTGAAGTCAAGCTGGGCAGTATTGATATACTGGTGAATAATGCAGGACCTTTCGTTCGCGAACGCCGATTGTTTGCAGACTATACGGAGGCCGAGACTCAGATGTTGGTACAAGGGAACCTGCTTGGACCCATGCTTCTGGATCAACGCGTGCTTCCGGAGATGCGACGCAAAAAGTGGGGCCGAATCATTCATTTTGGTTTCAGCCATGCGGGAGAGGCGCGATCCTGGCCGCATCGTGCAGTTTACGCTGCTGCGAAGGTAGGTCTGGTATCCTTTACAAAGACGCTTGCTGTGGAGGAGGCTCCTTACGGCATTACGGTGAATATGGTGTGTCCCGGTGATATCCGGGGGGCCAATAAGGAAAAAACCATTGATGAATTAGCTGGCATAACCGATCAGGAGACGCCGAGAGGACGTCCTGGGAGCGGTGAAGATATTGCACGGGTGATTACGTATTTGTGCTTGGATCACTCCGATTTTATTACAGGCAACATTATGGATGTTTCGGGCGGGCTCGATCCCATACGTCCAACCATCCAGCGTGAAGAGGGACAATAGAGGAAACGCACAAAAAAAGAGCCCTCCGCTTCAATTGAAGCGAAAGGCTCTTGAGGTTTATTTCGTGAAGGATTGATTAGAATACTTGTACGACTTCTTCGACACCGTCAACTTCTTCAAGAAGGGCGCGTTCAATCCCGGCTTTTAAGGTAATGGTGGAGCTTGGGCAGCTGCCGCAGGCACCGACCAGTTTCAGCTTAACGATGCCGTCCTCCACGTCGACCAGTTCCACGTCACCGCCATCGCGTTGCAGGAACGGACGAAGTTTGTCAAGCACGTCAGATACCTCATCATACATGGTGCTTTGTGCGTTTTCGCTCATATTTTTCAACTCCTTTCCTCTATATATTATATTACAATTGGCCGTAAATTAAAATGGTCAAACAAAGCAGGTGAACCTACATGAGACCGATTATTGAATTTTGTGCCAACAATATGCATTTTGGCACAGATGAAGTCATGGAGCAACTCGAAGAGAATCCAGACTATGATGTGATAGAATACGGCTGCCTCAGCAATTGTGGCCAATGTTATATGACTCCTTTTGCACTGGTCAATGGTGAAGTTGTCATCACGGACAAAGTGGAAGATTTATATAACGCCATTCTGGCTAAAATTGCCGAAGCCGATGCCTGGAATGAGCTCGATCTCGACTAACCGAGATGACGCTTGGACATCCAGAGCACGCCGCTTTTCAAGATACGAGGTACACGTCCCATCATGGACGTTTTGCCCATCAGCCCAAACCCAGCCTTCTTGCCGAGTGCACCTAGCGTGCCACGGAGCTTGAGCGGCTGCGGGTTGGGCTTTTCGCCTTTCCAGAGGGCATGCTGAATATGAGCGATCTGTTCACCCTGTACTTCTGCAGCCTGACCGCTTGGTGCATAAGGTACACTGGCACAGTCACCGACTACATAAACATCTGTGTATTCAGGAATTTGATAATACTCATTCAGTACAACCCGGCCCTGAGGGTCCTTTGTAACGTCGAGATCCTGCACAACTTTAACGGGCTGAATGCCAGCTGTCCATACTACAGCATCCGTCAGAATTTCTTCATCCCGGTTATAGATCGCGTTCCCTTCAAGACGAGAGATGGCGACATGTCCGCGTGTCTCTACCTGATGTTCGTTAAACCACTCATGCACGTAAGCGGACAATCGCTGCGGGAATGCCGATAATACGCGTTCACCTCGGTCCAGAATACTAATGTTGAGATCGGGTCTGCTCTCTCTCAGTTCGGCAGCCATCTCGACACCGCTCAAGCCACCACCAACAATATGCACGTGTCCGTAAGCTTTAACTTCGTTCAGACGGAGGTAGGTTTCCCGCGTTTTGCTAAAACTTTGAATGGTACAGCTGTATTCTTCAGCTCCCGGAGTATTGTGGAATCGATCTGTACAGCCAAGTCCGATGACAAGCTTGTCATACTCCAAAGGATCCTGGCCTTCAAATTCAATCTGACGCTGTTCCAGATCAATCGAAGTGACCTCTCCATAACGGTAAGTGACTTTCTCATGGACTGGAAATTGGATGCGCAGGTCATAGTCGGATACGGTGCCTGCTGCGAGTGCGTAATATTCGGTCTTCAATCCCTGAAAGGGGCTCCGGTCCACCAGCACAATTTGTGTATCTGACGGAATTTTGCCTTCCAGAAGTTCCTTGATGATCGTGAGGCCGCCATAGCCGCCCCCGAGAATGACGAAATTTTTCATGACTCGGCTTCCTTTCTGCATCAGTCCCGTATGATCGGGGCTGTAACCTGTGGAGCAGCTATGCTTTCACATAGCTGCTCCTTATGTTTTATTGTAATTATTATATCGAAAATTGTGGAGTCTAAAATTAGAGGTATTATACCCACTTGATGCATCGATTCGAATGGTCGTTCTCCTGTTATGGATGAAAGAGGCTATCGAGACGATGCAGCAGGTTTATTCGTATACTTGAATTTCGTTGTAGAAGGTATCGCGTTCAACAGGAATGCGACCAGCGCCCTTAATCAGCCATATGAGCTCTTTGCGGGTGAGACCTTCAGGCGTTAAGGCTCCTGCGGCATGACTAATCCGTTCGCGAACGATGGTGCCGTGTGCATCCGAAGCACCGAATCCAAGAGCGACTTGAGCCAGCTGTGGACCGATATTGATGAAGTATGCTTTAATGTGGTCAATGTTATCCAGCATGAGGCGGCTAATCGCAATGGTTTTAAGATCCTCGTACGCCGAGTTACGGCGCATAATGCTGGCATTTTTGCTCTTAGGCTGCATGGAGAGTGGAATAAATACCATAAAACCGTTGGTTTCATCCTGCAGTTCGCGAATTTGTGCCATGTGGTTAACGCGATCCTCGTAAGATTCAATCGATCCATACAGCATTGTAGTATGCGTACGCATGCCCAAATTATGAGCGGTACGGTGTACCTCAAGGTAGCGATCCACGTTTGCTTTGTCGACACGCATTTTTTTGCGGTATTCATCGGACAGAATTTCTGCTCCGCCGCCTGTCAGTGATTTCAGGCCTGCTTTTTGCAGCTCCTGCAGTACTTCCTTAATGCTGAGTCCGCTGATGCGAGTGAAGAAATCAATCTCTGCTGCCGTATAAGCTTTCAATGTTACATTCGGATATTTTTCGTTTAAAGCACGCAGGGAATCGACATAATATTGAAAAGGCACATGGTTATTATGTCCGCCTACAATATGGAACTCACGTACGCCCGGGTGAATATGCTGCTCTACGTACTCGATCATTTCCTCTCCCGACAACGTGTAGGAACCTTCTTCGCCCTGGTCTTTGCGGAAGTTACAAAAAGCGCAGTGTGCTTCGCAAACGTTAGTGAAGTAAAGACTCATGTTTTCAATAAAATACACTTTCTTGCCGTTCTTGCGCAGGTTGGCCTCATTGGCCAGTTGGCCGAGAGTCAGCAAATCATCCGTTTGATACAGATAGACGCCGTCTTCTACGCTCAGCCTTACGCCGTTCTGCACTTTCTCAACGATTTCCGCCATTCTATTGTCTGTGAATGGTGTTACCAATGTAGACATTTGGTTTCCTCCTGTTCTTAACCGGATTTGAGTTAAATGTAGGTCTTGTTTACAGAACTACATAAAAAAGATGCGGTCATCTGCCGCCTCTTTAGAGGACTAACCCTCCATTACCCGGTGCAGCATATGCTGCATGTGTAAAGCTGAATTTTTCTTTAAGTTTTTGGCCGAATGGTTGTAAAATCTAAAAGTGAGTCTGATGACTCTATATGCATTGGGGACTGCGTGGCAGTCTCGAAATGTGAAAAAAATTACAACTCCATATATGATCATCATTTGAATAAGTCATGACAAAATATTGACATTTCAGAGCGATCACCTATCCATTATAAACCTCGTGTCCCGGGGGTTCAATACACTGGCAAGAAAAAGGAGCCAGGACAGACACAGAATAGGGATAAACATGGCTTGAGCCTCTTGACGGGGTGGAGTATAATTTAAAGAGAGTTAACGAAAAGGAGAGTGACCTGGCATGATTAGCATCAGCGAAACAGCTGCCGAGCGATTGAAAGAGATGCTTTCACAGCAAGAGACACCTGACATGTTCCTGCGTCTGGGCGTCGCACCGGGAGGTTGTACCGGATTTTCGTACGCCATGGGCTTTGATGATAAAGAATCCGATGAGGATATTTATATGGATATTCACGATATGAAGGTTGTAGTCGAGAAAGAAAACCTGAAATATCTGAATGGTCTTGAAATTGATTTTGAAGAGTCCGGTATGTCCGGCGGCTTCACCATCCATAACCCGAATGCGGTTGCGACATGCGGCTGCGGTTCTTCTTTCCGTACGCGTGAAGAAGCTGGAGTACCGGATAAGGATTGTTAAGACTTTAAATGTCTAAGACATCTGCTACAAATTATGAATCAAGACCTCTATCACGTAATAGTCTAACTAATTACGTGATAGAGGTCTTTTTGTCGTGGCAGGAGGTCTAGTCCTGCTCACTGCTCAGAAAACATCAGTCCACATGTTTCCGCTGTTGGTGGACTTCCATAAAATGTTGTTTTCGGTAGGCACCAGGCGAGATGCCATTTGTCTTTTTGAAAAGGCGATTAAACGAAGTGATATTCTGGTACCCGACGCGGACACTGATTTCGTTGATGGTCCAGTTCGTCGTAGCCAGCAATTCGCAGGCTTTGCGCATGCGAATTTTTTGCAAATGCTCGCTGAAGTTGATGCCGGTTTTATCTTTGATATACACAGACAGATACGTCGTTGACAAATTCAGTTTCTCGGACAGATATTCGAGTGAAATATCCTCCATATAATGAGAGTTGATGATTTCGTAAAACATGGCGATGGCAGGTTCTTCGGGTGCAGGAAGTCTGCTGTCACGCATGATGGTCAAAACAGAGTTAACGATGTGCTTGAAAACAGTCTCATAATCTTCCCGCGTATGACAATCCTGAAGCATATCTTCCCATTCACGCATTGGTACTCCAGAGGCTTTATAAGACAGCTGCTGATCCATGATTTCAACGATATAACTCATTATAGAGAGAGCCAATTGTCTGAATTGCACCACGCTAGCATCCTTTTTGCCGTAATAGACGAGCGATTGATGAATCCATTCCATGCAGGCTTCTTCTTCCAGTGTGTGCAGTGCCTGATCGAAGTCACGTCTCCGCTTTACCAAAGGCTGATCCAAATCGGGCAGGGGACGTGCCTCGCTGATTAGTTGGGTTTCGTCCAGCAAGCGAGCTTCTGAAGCCAGGTCCCGTAATTGCTGATAGGTTTCACTGAATTTAGTCGGTTGATCCGTAGCTGGAAGGGTACAGATAGTCACGACATAATAATGTTTTTCCTCATCAAGGCTTGCTTTAAGCTGTTCTAACAGCGTTTGAAGCTGGGAGGCTGGAGCTTCCTTCAATACAGAGACAATCTCGTTTTTCTCCATTTGGAACGTGTGATTGGCATGGAATTTCTCTTTCGTTTGCAGATGAATGTAATCCAGCAAGTGACGAACCGCCCGTTCCCGGTCAAGAGGCATAGTGCCTTTCTCTGATATTCGGAAACGAATATCGTAATACACTATCTGATAACTTCCTCCATCTGCCAGAAAATCGTTCCACTCACTAAGATCCGTATTGATGTTCTTCAACTGGTTCATATAGGAGTAGTTGGTTAGAATGGCGTTCTGGCGATTAAGTTTGGCAACAATTGTATCTTTTTCTTTTTTTAGCTCCCCAATTCTGCTCTGAATGAGATCATATTCCAGAATGTGACTCTCTCCCTGCCTGAATTCACCGACATCATTTAGTGATGTACGGTCTAGCAGCGAGGATAACATATCCTTGACCGGGGTATGCAGACGTCGGCTTAGATAAAGGGATACCAGAGTTGCTGCCAAAAGGGAAAAAACAAAGATAAGAATCATATAACCGGTCAATCGCTGCAGCTGGTCTGTAATACGTGTATCTGCCAGTGATGTGATATAGATAAGCCCATCAGCAGCCTCCGCTTTGAAATAATATCTCCCATTCTGCTTGTGTGTTGTCTCCCCTTCTTGAAAAACAGGCATCCTTGCTTCTGCTGAAGTGGAACCTGAGTGGTACAGGATGTTGCTCTGTTGATCTGTAATGGTCAAAGTATGTCCGTCCGTGGTACCGAAAAAGGATTGTACGGCTTTCCGTATATCAATCATGGCAATGATTTGATAAGCAGAGCCAGGGTTTTTGAACGTATACGGCAGCAAAAGTCTGCTCTCGGGAGAACCTGCCTTCATTTGAAAGGAGGCAGCTGGCAAAATCAGGAACGTACTGGGCTCCGAGCTGAGTGTATTCCAATGTTCCAATGAATAGATGTCGCTTTGGTAGGATGTATTGAACATGTAGTCCGAGCTGCCACTTCCTGATTTACCGAGCGACAAGCGTTCATTGGGAAAATGGACGATAATATCTTCCAGCAAAAACAACGAATTATACACATATCCCCGAATATCCTTCATTACATTTTTTGCCTTTAGGTAGTCCGCCTGTTGAAAGCCCACTCTCTGGAGCTGTCGATTGAAGGCAACCAGATCCTGATTGTTGTACACATGGAACAGCATGATCTGAATTTGCTCCATGTGATTGGAGAAGCGTTCCGCTGTGTTCTTTGTTTCGTTATGACTGTTCTGAACGATTTCCTCCTGAAGGCTCGTTTTGAATACATAATAAATCAGAATATAGAATAGGCAGAACAGCGATATAATCGCCAAAAAGCTGACAAATATTTTGAAAAACAGGGTTCGTTTTTTATTCATGATCCAGTTCATAAGACAACCCCTCATTTTCATTCTTCTAGAGAGAACAAGATTATCTGGCCCATTCTACGCGTGAACTGTTAAAACGCAGGGAGTAAAATATGAACGCACTGTAAAAAGGAGCTATACCTTTTTTGCGAAAATGGCTGTTTTTTCAGGAATAATCACGAATTATGTAAATTTCGCAAGGATAGACCAGAATCTCAAAAACGGTTTATACCCAATCGCGCCGAAGGGCTGTAACATTCGAAGTGCAGCCAAGCCCGTCGTAATAAGGCAGGCAAAAAAGGGGGGATTGCTGATTTTGGAACAGACGACATCCGTTAACGAGCAGGCACACGGGAGTCGAGTGAGTGGAAGCCGTGCGAAGAAATCCCGTTTTCGTTCGTTTCGTAGAAATTGGGATTTGTATCTGTTATTTTCGCCTGTCATCATCTACTTTGTTGTTTTTCATTATGTACCCATGTATGGTGTGCAGATTGCGTTTAAGGACTTTATCGCCAACAAAGGCATTACCGGAAGTCCATGGGTAGGATTCAAACATTTTGAACGGTTCTTTGACAGCTTTTATTTTTGGCGAATCATGAAAAATACGCTTGGCATTGGTCTGTACGAATTAATTGTTGGCTTCCCTATTCCCATTTTACTTGCGTTAATGATCCATGAAGTCAGATCCGGGAAGTACAGAAAATTCGTGCAGACAGTGACCTACATGCCTCATTTTTTATCAACGGTCGTTATGGTCGGTATGATTATGATGTTCCTGTCTCCTGTCAGTGGATTAGTTAATTTGGCAATTACCGCTCTGGGTGGAGAAGCCATTTCGTTCATGACGGAGCCGGGTTGGTTCAAGAGTATATTTGTGTGGTCAGGTATATGGCAGACGATGGGATGGAGCTCGATCATCTATTTGGCCGCGCTTGCCGGAGTAGATCCACAGCTGCATGATGCAGCCAAGGTGGATGGAGCCACCAGGCTTCAACGCATCTGGCATGTGAACATTCCGGGGATTGCTCCAACCATGGTCGTGCTTTTAATTCTTAATGTAGGGTCCATTATGGGTGTGGGGTTTGAGAAAGTATTCCTGATGCAGAATGCGTTGAATATGGAAGCATCGGACGTTATTGCAACCAATGTATACCGCAGCGGTATTTTGGGTGCGCAGTACAGTTACTCTGCAGCTGTGGGCCTGTTCAACTCGGTTATCAATTTTATATTGCTGCTGACCGTTAACCGGATTGCCCGCAAAGTCAGCTCGAGCAGTCTATGGTAAGGGAGGTGAGGGGATGGCACAAAGTCGTGGTGACCGGGCAGTCGAATGGATGATCTATGCAGCTCTGGCGCTGGTATCTGTAGTGGTATTGTATCCCGTGTTTTTTGTGGGGATTGCGTCGATCAGTAATCCGGAAAATGTGATGCGCGGGGAAGTCTGGTTGTGGCCCAAAAACCTCTCGTTGGTTGGTTATGAACGTCTGTTTGCGAATAGCGAACTGATGAAGGGCTATGGAAACACCTTGTTATACACGGTTGCGGGAACCATGCTTAATCTGGTGATGACCATTGCGGCAGCATACCCGTTATCCAGACCCGATTTTAGAGGCAGAACGGTTTTTACCATTCTGGTTGTGTTTACGATGTTTTTCAGTGGCGGGATGATTCCAACCTATCTGCTCATCAAGGATCTTGGGATGCTTGACACCTTCTGGGTCATGATTATTCCGTCGGCATTGTCTGTATGGAACATGTTGATTATGAAGACATTCTTCCAGAATTCTATCCCGAAGGAAATTCAGGAAGCTGCTTTTATGGATGGTTGTTCGAACATGAAGGTGCTGCTGCGAATTGTTCTGCCCTTATCCGGCCCGGTATTGGCCGTAATGGTTCTCTTTTACGCGGTGGGGCACTGGAACAGTTATTTTAATGCCTTAATCTATTTGTCAGACCGGGACAAGTATCCGCTGCAGTTGTTTTTACGCGAAATTCTGGTTCAGGGACAGATGCAAGAGATGGTGGATATCAGTGACGACTCCCTGGCCAGAAGTATGATGGATGCTGAAGCCATCAAATATGCCGCTGTAATCATTACGAACCTGCCTATGCTGATTCTGTATCCGTTCTTGCAAAAGTACTTCATTAAAGGAATCATGATTGGTGCAGTTAAAGGGTAAATCATAATTCATTTTTTATAAAGGAGTGCATATGGATGTTGTTTAAAAAGTGGGGCAGCTTGACCTTATCCATTGTAATTACAGCGGGAATAATGGCTGGTTGCGGTTCAGGAGAGACGCCGTCAGAACAGGGTCAGGACAGTCAGGCCAATCTGAATGCTACTGGCATGCCGGTCGTGAAGGAACCGATTGAATTGGATTTTTTTACAGGAAAATCGACCACCAATGGAAGCAAATTTGAAGAAACGCTGATCTGGAAAACGTATAGTGAGATGTCGAACGTCAAAGTAAACTTCAATCTGGTTCCCTTTGAGACTCTGACCGAGAAGAGGAACCTGGCTCTGGCAGGTGGAGATTACCCGGATGTATTTTATTCGGCTCGTGTGACTTCGGATGAATTGACCCGCTATGGTGCCCAGGGTGTGTTTCTTCCACTCAATGATCTGATTGAACAGTATGCCCCAAATTTTAAAAGGTTAATGGAACAGTACCCCGATATTCGTAAAGGACTGACGATGCCGGATGGAAACATCTATTCCATGCCGTCCTTCTATGATCCGGCACTATTATCCATGCTGATTGGTGCACCGCTGTGGATTAATGAAGATTGGTTGGAGCAGCTGAACATGGAAGAACCGGATTCAACCGAGAGCTTTTATGAATATCTGAAAGCCGTCAAAACGACGGATCTCAATGGTAACGGCAAAAACGATGAGATTCCTTTTAGCGCAACAGGCATTACGGGCATTATTGATCATGTCAAAGGAGCATGGGGCCTTGGTAACCGTGGACTTGGACACAAGTTGGTTGATGTGGAACCCGGCACAGGTGAGCTTCGCTTCACCAAAACATTGCCTCAGTACAAGGAAGTGCTGCAATATGTGAACAAGCTGCATCAGGAAGGACTGCTGGATCCCGAGATATTTACACTGGATGGCGGAGCCCTGAATGCAAAAGGTCAGGCAGGAACGCTTGGTGCCACAACGGTGCCTAATCCGGAGACAGTGATGGGGCAAAAGAATTTCATCGGTCTTGGAGCCCTCGAAGGCCCTGACGGCGAACAGTTGTATTCCCATGTGAAAGTGCCTATGGTGCATGTGGGCGCCTTTGCGATTACGGACAAAAACGAGAATCCTGAAGCCACGATCCGCTGGATGGATCATTTCTATAGTGATGAAGGAGCCCTGCTCTACTTTATGGGGAAAGAAGGGGAAACCTATGAAAAGGATGCAGAAGGAAATCTGCAGTATACGCAGGATATCACATCGAATCCGGACGGGCTGACCCAGGATCAGGCCTTAGCCAAATATTTTACGTGGCTCGGCGGTAGCTACCCGGGTTTGGTTAAAGAAGATTACTTCAAAGGTTCGGAAACTCTACCAAGCTCACTACAGGCAGCCGACAAGGCGAAAGATCATGCTGTAGAAGACATCTGGTATAACTTTAACTTCACGCAGGAGGAATCCGAATTCATGTCCTCTGTCGGCAAAGACATACAGGATTACGTGACCGAGATGGAAGCGAAATTCGTGAATGGAAGCGCAAGTTTTGATCAGTGGGATGAGTATGTGAACACCCTAAACAAGATGGGGCTGGAGGAGTATATGAAGGTATATCAAGCAGCCTATGACAGATATAAGACAGAATAAGATATGAATTGAAGACTCGAACAAAGACCTGAATGAAGGAGGGATAAGCTGTGAGAGTTGCTGTACTGGGGTGTGGAACGATGGGAGGAGTTCATGCGAGAAGTTATGCCAAGTTGAAAGACGTTGAACTGGTGGGTGTTTGTGATGTCGAGGAGGACGAAGCAGTCAGGCTGGCTAATGCATGTGGAACGACGGCGTACAGCCGTTTCGAGGATATGCTGGATGAAGGGCGTCCGGATGTGGTGAGCATCTGTCTGCCTACATCGCTGCACTGTATGTATACGGTGATGGCTGCTGAAGCGGGCGTGCATGTGATCTGTGAGAAGCCTGTTAGTTCAACGGCCAAAGAAGCTGAAATGATGGATGTCATTTGTCGTGCTAATCAGGTGCAGTTGTTGATTGCCCATGTGGGCCGCTTTTTCCCTGCCTATACTGATGTAGCCCGTCAGATCAAAGCTGGGGTAATAGGAAAGCCTGGGGTTGTTCACGCCAGACGTATCGGGCCCCATCCGGGGCTGATGAAGAACTGGTACAACAATGAGTGGGACAGCGGTGGTGTCATTATGGATCTAATGATCCATGACATTGATTATATGCGCAGCCTGCTTGGAGAGGTGCGCTCCGTATATGCCCAGCGTAGAACCTCTCCTCACCTGGATTATGCCTGGGTAACCTTGAGATTCGAACAGGGAGCCATTGCCAATCTGGAAGGCATGTGGGGATACCCGGGACCATTTCAGACAGCAATGGAATTCGCAGGCGATCGGGGAGTCATCCATGCCAATTCTGAAGTGGCCAAATCCGTGATGATTCATCGGGCTGTGGGATCAGCGGAGCGCATGTCAACGGCAGGGGCAGACCCGAGCAGGGAGCATACACCTATCGTTTTACGGAAAAGTCCTGAGTTTCAAACTGCCTATGACCGTGAATTGTCTCATTTCATCCAATGTATCCAGTCCGGGTCTCAGCC
The DNA here is from genome assembly GCF_002272715.1 of Paenibacillus sp. 7516. NCBI lineage: Bacteria > Bacillati > Bacillota > Bacilli > Caryophanales > Paenibacillaceae > Paenibacillus > Paenibacillus sp. 7516. The sequence goes on along the minus strand of NZ_NPBI01000033.1, from coordinate 135,924 downwards.
GGAGGTCACTTTCCAGGATGCTTGTATGGCTTCCAAGGTTGCACGGGCTGCACTCGAATCTGCTCATAGCGGACTGCCTGTAAACATGTTGGGTTTCGAGGAAAAAGGGGGATTAATCGGATGAAACGGCTACGTATTGGTATGATTAGCTTCGCACATTCTCATGCCTTCAGCTACTATCGTGAGCTTGCCGCGATTGAGAATGCGGAGGTCGTTGCCATCGCTGATGAGAACAGGGAGCGGGTCCAGAGCCTTCTTGAACATGGGCATCTCTCCTACTACGATGATTATCGCGATATGCTGAAGCTCCCTGAGATTGATGCTGTGATTATATGTTCAGAGAATGTGAATCATGCGAGCATGGTCATGGATAGTGCCCGCGCGGGCAAGCATGTTTTATGTGAAAAACCACTTGGAGTAGCTATGGATGAAATGAAGATTATGATCGAAATCTGTTCCAAATACGGGGTGCAGCTGATGACTGCATTCCCCTGCAGATATTTGCCTGCCGTAGTGGAGACGAAGAAGGCGCTGGAACGAGGAGACATAGGGCAAGTCGTTGCGGTTAAAGGATACAATCGCGGGACAGCACCAGAAGGATGGTTTGTGGAGTCTTCTCTATCCGGCGGTGGAGCAATCTTGGATCATACGGTTCATATCGCTGATCTGCTTCGATGGTTGTTTAAGCGGGAACCGCTAGCGGTATATGCGGAGCAAGGGCACCTGTTTCATGATCTGGAAGTGGAAGATTCGGGGATGGTGCATATCGAATTCGAACAGGGAATGATTGCGTTCATTGATACAAGCTGGTCGAGAAACCGGAACTATCCGTTCTGGGGAGATATGAAGCTGGATATCATCGGTACGGAAGGTGTCATACATATGGATGCTTTTGCACAGACGAATGGGGTATACAGCGATCTGGAGGATAAAGCAAGATGGAGCTACTGGGGAGAGCGTATGAATTATTACATGCTGCAGGATTTCGTGGATGCTCTTGTAGCTGAAAAAGGTGTTCCCGTGACCGGGGAAGACGGTTTGCTGGCCACTTCCATTGCCTTGGCGGCGTACGAGTCGATTCAAAGAGAAGGCAAAGTGACCATGGAGCAAGAGAACGAACATGAAGCTCTGGACGGGCAATAATATATGTGAACCCTAAATTGAAGACCCGCAATGATGAGGATCGTCTGTAATTGGATAACCTATCAGGGTCTTTTTTGTTTTGAAGAAACAATCTTTTTTGACATGGATGAATAGTTGACAAAGTTAGTTGTAACTAATATAGTTACAATATAAGTTATACCACAAATCAAACTTAAAGGAGAGATAGTGATGAAAATCGGAATTATTGGCGCAACAGGCAAAGCAGGTAATCTGATCCTGAAAGAAGCAGCGAGCAGAGGCCATGAAGTAACTGCAATTGTACGTAACGCATCCAAGGTGGAAGACAAAAGCCTGAACGTATTGGAGAAGGATGTATTCGATCTTACTTCGCAGGATGCTCAGGCATTTGATGTTATCGTTAATGCATTCGGTGCACCTGCCGGAAAAGAACATCTGCATGTAGAAGTGGGACAGGCTCTGATCAACATTCTGAAAGATGCTCCTCAAACTCGCCTGATCGTAATAGGCGGGGCTGGCAGTCTGTTCACCGATGAGACGCACTCCCTGCGTGTCGTTGATGCGCCAGGGTTCCCTGATGCATACAAACCAACAGCGACAAACCAAGGGAAAAACCTGCAGGACCTGCAAGCATCCTCCGGAATTCAATGGACATTCCTTAGCCCGGCAAGCTTCTTCAATCCAGATGGTGCACGCACTGGGAAATATCAAACGGGTAAAGATCACATCATTCTGAATAGTGAAGGCAAAAGTTACATCAGCTATGCAGACTATGCCATTGCCTTAGTGGATGAAATTGAAAATGCAAAACACAAAAACGAACGCTTTACTGTCGTAGGCGAAGCGAAGTAACCCTGTTTAGCCATAAAACTAATAAGGACGCTGATCAGTTCAATAGATCAGCGTCCGGTTCATTTATAATAGAGTTGTGGATGTAGCTAATGCTGCGAAAGAATTAAGTATACGTTTTACTGAATTTTCGGCGGATTAGATGATATCTGTGGGCTCGGCAATGCTTACCGTATCCATACCATCAGCACCATCAACGGCATCGATGACACCCACAGCAAGAGTAGTCACTGCGGCCGCAGCCAGAAGATGCTTGGCGCCAAGCTTCACTCGGGCCATATCTTCTTCTTTCATGCCTACGACAACATCTTTGCCACCGTTATATACATATTTGGCTGAAACGGCAACGCCCTTTGCCGTGTTGGTCACGGCATCTCCCAAATCGGCAAGTCCTGCCTCGACCGCAGCATCATCTTTTCGAATGGCACCGCTGGCCAGATCATATGTACCACTTGCTAATTGTCCTACCGTTTTCCCCGTGTTAATCGTAGCTTTCTCTACGCCGTTGCCAACCTCCTTAATGAAGGGGCTGCCTGCGATCTCACCGACAACCCTTACGCTGCCGCCAAGTACTTTTCCGGTAACTTCCCCTGCGAACTGGCCTAATCCTTTTAAAAAGCTCATCCCTAAACCTCCTCTAGAACTGATAAGTTCTCTAGTAGCTTATTATATTCGTATGCATGCAAAAAAACCAACGATGTCAGCCCAGGCATCGTAAAAAAGGCACTGCCCCACACGGGGATCAGCGCCTCTTCGCATACTCGGCTATGCCTAGTCGATAAATCCTTCCATGACCACTGTCGGCATCATATTCGACTGCCAAGCGCCTTTGCCGTAACCACCGTTATACCCTGGAGTAGCTTGCGGCTCCCAGTAAAATACGCCTTTTCCTTTGCCGTTTGGCAGGTTGCGGATTTGATTTTTCATGGCGGCCACGAAGCTTTTGCCTGCAGCAGCCTGATTATTGTCCATGCCGATCTCCGAGATGATGATTTCTTTGCCGTAGCGATTGATCAGGTCTTTCGCATTGTTCACCGTGTTCGTCACCGCTGTGTTCCAGCCGGAAGCCGAGGGATAGAGGGACATGGCAATCATATCGAAGTTAGCGCCATTATTGATTAATCCACCAATATTCCATACATACAGTGCGTTATCGTCTCCACCTGCCAAATGCACGATTGTTTTGGTTCCAGTGCTCATGGACTTAACGGCATTATGGCCTGTGTTCACCAGCCAAGCGTAATTTTTCATGTTCGTGGAAGCCTTGCCGTCCTCCCATAACATGCCGTTGCTCGTTTCGTTTCCGATCTGCACCCAGTCAGGCGTTACCCCTTTGCTCTGCATGGCCGTCATCACGTCACGTGTATGATTCCATACCGCATCCATCAGCTGTTGGAACGTGTAATTTTTCCAGGCAGCCGGTTTGGTTTGTTGACCAGGGTCAGCCCAAGAATCACTATAGTGTAAAGTCAACATGACGCTCATGCCCGCATTCTTGGCCCGCTGTGCCAAAGCTGCGGCGCGATCCTTATTCATATATCCGTTGCCATAATCATTGGACGGATTAACGAACACCCGAATACGAACCGAATTGATCTGATAATCATTTTTCAAAATATCAATAATGTCACGCTGTACACCATTTTTGTCTTTCCACTTGTAACCTTGCGCTTCCATGCCCGGTACCCAACTGATATCCGCCCCTTTGGCGAAGCTGGGAGCTGCGCCGGCATGCTGACCTGCCGGCAGCATAATGGAAGTGAACAACAAAATGAGAACAAGGACAATCGAAGTTTTGTAACCCCTTACAAATCTGACCATTAAAATATTCCTCCCTGAATATTAGAATGAGTTGCAATCTAATTATAGGCGGGAGGTGCTGTGCCACTACAGGGTTCATTTCCAATATTTTGGTTGTTTTTTAAACCACTCTTACACAAAAAAGGACAAATAAAAAAAGCCGTCCGAAGACGGCCTTTCTACCCGTGGCGCTTATTAAAACCTTGATCCGTATCCCGCGCCTCCACCAGTCTCATTTAATTTGAGCTAGTGGATCGGGTAAGGGACACGTTCAACATGTGATTAGAAATGTTGACGCACCTCCTTTCCTTGTGGCAAGAGTATACAATACCTGGTTTCGGAAAGCTAGTCTTTTTTTCGTATTAACGCAAATTATTTTTCGGTCTGGAACATCGTCATATCTCGTGCATAATGACTCTTCGTTCCGTTCTCGTTACGAATACGCACGCTATCTTCGCTGATCCGCTCGACAATCCCGCGACCCACTTCGCAATATACACCAGCCGGGTCCTCTTGCCATGCCGTTACGACACATTGGGAGAGGGCGGCAGTGAAAAACTCTATATTTTTTTGTAACGTTCTAGGTTTATTCGATTTCATTATATACTCCTTTAATAACGACGTATTTGGAAGAAGAACAGCAACCCGGACCAAATCGCACTGTACCTCACTTTACTCTGTCTACTGTACTTTGTAAAGGGATGGAAAAAGTTATCGTCATGAGGTATCATTTACATAAATTTTACACTGCTTTTACACTGCGATGACGCTTGTATCCAATCACGGATAGTACAATTATAGTCGAACCAACTAAACAAGGATTGATATGCAATACATTCGGAGGCCATACATGCATAGAGATATTAAAACAGGCAACTATGTTAACCGTGACTTAAGCTGGGTTGAATTTAATCGTCGTGTGCTTCAGGAGGCTCAGGATCCCACCACACCTCTGTTGGAGCGGTTGAGATTCCTCGGAATTGTAGCCAGTAATCTGGACGAGTTCATGAGTGTAAGGGTAGCAGAGACGAAAGAGAAAATTAAAGCAGGGTTTACCCAAAAGGATTTCTCAGGATACACCCCGTCCGGTTTATACCGGAGATTGATCAAACGAACAGGTGCCATGGTGGCTGAGCAATATAAAACGTATCGGGAATTGATTCGCCTGCTCGCCAAAAAGGGAGTTGTTCTACAAGAGTATAACGAGCTTAATGGAACACAGCAACGGGCAATGGATCAATATTTTCACGATATTATTTTCCCGGTACTAACACCCATGGCCGTGGATCAGAGCCGACCATTTCCACTGGTGCATAACAAATCGGTCTATCTCGCCGTGATGCTTCAGAAGGAAGAGGAGCAGGAGGATGAACCGTTTTTTGCGATTGTTCAGGTACCATCCAATCTGCCTCGTGTCGTTCCCGTACCTTTGCGTGCAAACAGCAAAAAGAAAACATTCATTTTAATAGAAGATCTAATTAAACATCATACACATACCCTGTTTAGCGGATATATTCCGCTGGCTGTGCAGGAATTCAGGCTGACCCGTAACGCGGACCTCTCCATTAATGAAGAGGAAGCGGAGGATTTGCTGGAAGCCATCGAGAAGGAATTGCGGCGTCGTCGCCGGGGAGCTCCTGTTCGGCTGGAAGTGCGTAAGGATTTTCGTTCAGATGCACTGCTTGAATTGCAGGAGGAATTCGAGATTCAGGATCCGGTATATGAAATTGATGGTCCGCTGGATCTGAGTTTCCTGGCTGGATTTGTAGACAGCATCGAGGGCTTCTCTCATTTGAAATATAGCCCGGTTCAGCCGGTGTATCCACCGGAATTTTTACCCAGGGAGAGCCATTTTGAACTGCTGCGCAAACGGGACGTACTCGTGCATCATCCTTATGAATCGTTTGAACCCGTCACAGATTTTGTCCTTGAGGCATCGGAAGATCCACGAGTCATGGCGATCAAGATGACATTGTACCGGGTAAACGGGGATTCACGTCTTATCCCGGCCCTGGCTCATGCAGCAGAGAGTGGCAAACAAGTGACCGTTGTGGTGGAGTTGAAGGCACGCTTTGATGAAGAACGCAACATTGCTTGGGCGCGCAAGCTGGAAAAGGCAGGCTGTCACGTTGTATACGGTTTGGTTGGTTTGAAGACCCATGCAAAAATTATTCTTGTTGTGCGCAGGGAACAGAATGGCTTAAGACGCTATGTGCACGTTGGAACAGGCAACTATAACGAGAGTACGGCGAAGGTCTACACTGACGTAGGACTGTTCACCTCCAATCCGATCATTGGTGAAGATGCTTCGGAACTCTTTAATGAAATAACCGGTTATTCGGGACCGAAGGCCATGCAGGCATTCCGCGTTGCTCCGGATGGCATGAAGGATGAACTGTTTTCACTCATACGGAGGGAGACAGAGCATGCGCTTAAGGGGAAACGGGCCCGCATTATTGCCAAAATCAACTCGTTATCTCACCAGGATATGATTGATGAATTATATGTTGCATCCCAGGCTGGTGTACAGATCGATTTAATTGTCCGCGGCGTGTGCTGCCTTCGCCCAGGTGTTGAGGGACTCAGCGAAAATATTCGGGTGATCAGTATTGTGGATCGATTTTTGGAACACTCTCGCCTGTTTTACTTTGAGAACAGCGGGAACCCGGATGTATATATCTCCAGCGCGGACTGGATGACCCGGAATCTGAAACGGAGAATTGAACTGATGTGCCCGGTATTTGACCCGTCACTCAAGAAGATGCTTGTCGACATCCTGAATCTGTCCCTGAATGACAATGTGAAGGCAAGGGAATTGATGCCTGGCGGCAATTATGTCTTTGTGGAAAACGAAAAGCCCCCGCTGAGAAGTCAGACGGAGGCAATGGGCATTATTCCTTGGAAGCCTGCAGAGTGGAGTATGTCAACTTAACGTCCCAAGCTTCTTCCAGATCCTTGGCGGCCTCTTCCAGGCCATGCATTTCCAGTAACGGCTCAGCTGAGCAGATGAGTTTGATCTGCAGCGAGCCGTTTTCTTTGGTTACACGTATCGCAGAGACTCGCTCTGAACGATGAATAGCCTCGGCTATGCGCAAGATGGAGCCCAGTCGGTGAGCGTGTTGTTCATCCGAATCCTTCAGAATGTCCCGGTGCTTATTCAGCAGCTGGGGCGTTCTTTTTTTGGGATGATAATCGGCTGCAATAGCAGTCAACACGGTCTCCCGGTGTGAAAGTCCGTATATGCCCGCATTCATGATCCAATACGCCGAGTGCTGAGGATAACGGAAATAATTGATTTGTTTTCCTGCCCCATGAAGCATGCAGGCGGTATACAGGATTCGTGCATCTGCTGGTTTGGGTGTGTCCCCATCCAATGCCTTATAGAGCACGGTTGCATCCTGATGGATTTGTTTCAACTTCTTCTCCGGAACTGGCGGGCCAAAATGAATAAAGTTGCGGATGCTGTCCTCAAGTGCAGTAGGAGCAGCTGGCCGGTAGGGCTCCATCAGATCACGTAGAATTCCGTCTCGGAGTCCCGCTCCGCTTACAACATAACGATCTCCTTGAATCATCTCAAAGACCGTTCTGAGAATCAGAACACCTGGCACAATGATGTCAGCACGGTCCTTTGCCAGACCAGGCACCTTTTTGCGCTGACCAGATGTCAGATAAGGCAGGGATTTGGACAGGTTCTCCATCGCTGGAGCACTGATCTCGTAGTGGTGGGTTACGGGTAAAGAGTATTGTGTTCTTTTTTGCTCAATTTTGGCCAGAGTACGCATGGTACCTCCAAGACCGATGAGCGGAAGACCTGGATGCTGACGGACCCAATCCTGATCCTTCAGTGCCTGAATGACATCATTGCACAGCGCATGAACATTTGCTTCAGACCAGGAATCCTCCCCGCCATACCTGGCATGCGAGTTTACGGCACCAATGGGCAGAGAGATACTGTGGAGTCTTTTGCGATCACGAAATACGGTTACCTCCGTACTGCCGCCACCGATATCCACCACATAGCCCTCCTGCAGGTCAATAGACTGAATAACCCCAAGAAAGCCGTAATACGCTTCCTGATCCCCGGAGGCACATTCGATCTCAAGTCCAGTCTCCTCTTCAAGCCAGCCAATGATCTGCGCAGCATTGCGTGCATTGCGAATGGCAGCTGTTGCCGCAGCACGGATGACTTTCGTTTGGAATGCGTCACAAGTAGCCTTGAATTGCTGCAGGACCGTGATGGCTTGGTCCAGCGAATGACGCAGAATCTGTCCATCCTCTTCAACCACGTTGCTGAGGCGGGCAGCATATTTATCTTCATGAATGATCCGGTAAGCTCCTTCATGATCCAGTTCGTAAATGACGAGACGAATGGAGTTGGAGCCAATATCGATAATGCCGAGGGTTCCTTTTGAGTTCATATGCATCTCCTTCTAGACAGGTATTCTACCCAAGTTGCAGCAGGGCAGCCATGGCTTCCGGTGAACCTGGAGGGGTGGAGGAGAAGGGCGTGGTCAGCATTACCACAATAATGAAGACAATGAAACAGGCAAACAGTATGCAGCTTACGGCAAAACCGCGATTGCGTTTCTTCATAAACAGCCGAATACCTGTAACGAAAAGAAGTACTGTGACGGCGACCAGCACGATGGACATTGCGAAATAGGCTACGCCATACAGTGATTTGAAAAATGCTTCCATATTTTCTGAACGCTCCTTAGATCCTCATATTTAAGCCTTTCCATTACATTCCTTAGTAGCATACGACAGATTGATGCGTTTGAAAAGTGAACCAGGCGTGTGTGCCTTTCTATAAACAAGCCTATAGACACTTCTTACGGAAAAGGGGCAACCGCCTTGGACAGACATCCAAGAGGCGACGGCTTCTGTTGAGTATGTATATGGAAGGACCATTGTTCAGGAAAGGAGATCAACCCATGTCAAGACAGCTTGCAAGCAAATGGCTGAAGACGGCAGCGCTATTGAAATATCCGGTAGCTGCTGTCCATATCCCGCAGACAATGGCATTTAATTCCAGGAATCTGCTGCACATGCTCAGCCGTTATGGAATGGTGTATATCAAACCTGTAGTCGGTGGCGGAGGTTATGGTGTTATCAGGGTATCCACAAGCGGAGGGAACTACCGCTATACGCATATGAAAGTTACACGTACATTTACCAACTACGGCCAGATGTATCGCTCGCTGGTACGGATTAAAGTCAGACGGAGATACCTGATCCAACAGGGAATTCATTTGGCAACGATACAGGGCAGGCCTGTGGATTACAGGGTGAAAGTCGTCAAAACCGAGCGAGGCTGGGTTTTCCGTTCCATGGTAGGGCGTTTGGCTCGTCCCGGATTGTGTGTAACCAATCTGAGCAAAGGCGGCACGATGCTGCAGGGCAGAAGGGCCCTTGGTTTATCCCTCCCTCATATATCCACCAGACACAAACGTCGGGAGATGCGTTCATTGACGTTGACATGCACTCAGATTATGGAAAGGCAATTTCCAGGTGTAAGTCAACTCGGTTTCGATTATGGGCTCGATCACTCCGGGAAGATATGGATTCTAGAAGTGAACACCAGACCTCAATAAAAAAGTGAAAAAATATAAAAAAAACCAAGATTACACCGATAAACATATAGAGAAAATATTTTGGAAAACGTTTGAAGTAAAAGCAAATTGGGTAATTTACACGGAATAAGTCTTAAAACTATGAGTTGAAGCTAAAAAAAATTCTCTCACATTCGTTCTAATAGAAACGTTACGATCCTGTGCATAAGTAATATCCACATTATCCACGTTGCTTAATCAACATTTTTACCATTTATCAACAACCTATGCACAGGATTTCCACAAAACCTTGTGGATAACAGAACGCTTGTTCTCTTTATAAATCTCTGATATGATAGTTTTGAGGAAAAAAAAGGAAAGGTTGTGGCGGGAAATGGCTATGTTATCCGATGAGATGTTATTGGATTCCTACCATAAGGCGATTGAGCTTAATCTCGAGAGAGATTTCATCGCGCTGCTATTGGCAGAAATCCATAAGCGCAAACTGGGTACCGACGTATCTGCCATTCTTCACTAGAGATCCTCATTGCAGGCAATGTTACAGGTTTCCGGACATGTCCCATTGTGCTACAGACCAGAGGGTGCTTGTATGGCAATGGTGACAGTACAACATATGCATGCAACCGTTTTCGTTTCCGTCTTCCTCAACCATGGAAGTCTGTAACGAATAGGGGCTGTACGGTCCGGTGTAATCTTCCAATTTGCCGCATTCTGACAGTCCCTGAAGGCAGTGGGGACAAGCCTGCTCCGGTACAACCAGACCGTTACACAGCGGGCATATATAAGACAAGGGTATCCCTCCTGATATTGAATGTTCAGGAGTAAGATACCCTTTTTTGTACCTTTTATGTGATTCGCGTAAAACTATCGTTTCATGTTACTGCTGTGTCCTGGGGACAACTTCGCATCCGGGTCGAAGTAAACCTTCGCGTTGTTAACAGCGGTTGGTGCTTCACCGAACCCAACAGCGATCAGCTTCAGCTTGCCTGGGTATGTTGTAATATCTCCGGCAGCAAAAATGCCTGGAATGGATGTTTCCATACGGGAGTCAACAACGATGGAATTGCTATCAATTTCAATACCCCACTCGGCAATAGGCCCGAGCGATGATACAAATCCAAAGTTGACGATCACGGCATCAACGTCAATTTCTTGTGTTTCTTTGGTTTTGACGTGTGACAGCGTGACTTTGGTAATAGCGTCATCTCCGTGCAGCTCCGTAATCTCCGTAGGTGTAACCACGTTGACTTTGGAGTTCATCAGGTTCTCCACACTGTGCTCATGTGCACGGAATTTGTCACGACGGTGGATCAGGGTTACTTGTTCTGCGATTGGCTCGAGCATAAGTGCCCAGTCTACGGCAGAGTCACCGCCACCACTGATCAGTACTTTTTTGCCGGCAAAGGCGTTCAGATCACTGATGAAGTAATGCAGGTTCGATTTTTCGAACTTGGCTGCACCTTCAAGTTCCAGACGACGCGGTTCGAAGGCACCAACACCGGCAGTGATAATTACAGCTTTGGCATGATATTCGTTCACATCGGTTTTGACGATGAAATGACGCTCGTCCAATTTTTCAACGGATACTACTTTCTCTTCAAGACGAATATTGGGGTTAAAGTGGTTCATCTGCTCAATCAGGTTGTTTACCAATTCCTGAGCCGTCACTTTGGGGAACCCTGCAACGTCATAAATGTATTTTTCAGGATATAGCGCAGCCAATTGTCCGCCAAGTTGTGGCATGCTTTCAACCAGAGTAACGGATGCCTGACGCATCCCTCCGTAAAATGCGGCAAACAGACCCGCAGGGCCGCCACCAATAATAAGTAAATCGGTCATGTCATGACCGGCAGTTTGTGCAGTCAAGAATCAACAACACCTTTCTTATTTTAATAGGTAGTTAACAGAAATAATGTAGCCGGATACCTCATGTAGCCAGCGTTTGTTGCTGAACTGTCTTTCTCATTATAAACGGTGTAAACTGGGTTGCAAAGTTGGTAACGGGACTAACTTGGGAACAATTGATGAAGATCAGGTGAGAATAGGATGAAATTGGAAATGAAAGGTTATGAAAGATAACAAAAAAAACCTTGATATTTACCAGAAATACAGATATTCTTGACCTGTACTATGTGTTTTTTTGTCTAAATAAAAGCCAATTTGTAAAACGAAGACAAGACCTGTAATTTGTTGATTCTTGTGTATAATTTCACAACTTTAATTGGACATGTACATACAAAATATTCAAATAAATTCGTGAAGTTAACATTTGTCGTCATATGGATAAGACCTCATCCATATTTTTGTAGTAAGTACAGCTGAAGGTATGCTACCCGAATGAAGATACAATATGTGTAAAAAGTAGATGATGTGAGTGAAACCGGAAGGGGTTAAGACATGAGCAGCATTCCCAAAATCGTCATTCTCGGCGCGGGCTATGGCGGGATTTTAACAGCCCAGCGGCTGCAGAAGGAATTAAATTATAATGAAGCCGACGTCACATTGGTGAATCGGCATGATTATCACTATATTACAACACACCTACATATGCCAGCAGCCGGTACGGATTCGATTGAGCATGCGAGGGTGCCGATTTCCAAGCTGATTGATGAATTCAAGATTGATTTGGTCAAGTCGTCGGTGAAGGAGATACGTCTGCAGGATCGCAAGGTCATTTTGGAAGATGGAACGTTATCTTATGACTATCTGATTATTGGACTCGGCGGTGAACCGGAGACCTTCGGTATTCCGGGCATGCTGGATCATGCGATGACCATTCGCAGCATCAACTCGGTACGACTCATTCGTGAGCATATCGAATATCAGTTTGCCATGTACAAAAACGATAACAAACGTAACCGCATTCGTTTTGTAGTGGGCGGGGCAGGTTTCAGCGGAGTTGAGTTTGTGGCGGAGCTTGCTGACCGCATTCCGCAGTTGTGCAAGGAATTTGACGTAAATCCGAAAAATGTGCATATCTACAACGTAGAGGCAGCGCCTTCAGCCCTGCCTGGCTTCGATCCGGAGCTGGTAGAGCATGCAATGAGTGTGCTCAAGAAGAAAGGCGTAACCTTCAAAATCGGTGTTCCGATCAAGCAATGTTTGCCGGATGGTGTCATTGTGGGTGAAGGTGAAAAAATTGATGCTGCCACGGTGGTTTGGACCGGTGGAATCCGCGGTAACGCGCTGCTTGAACAGGCTGGACTTGAAGTGATGCGCGGCCGGGTAAAAGTGGACGAATATCTGCGAGCTCCCGGACATGAGCATGTCTATGTTATTGGTGACAATTCACTCGTATTTAACGGGGAAGGACGTCCCTATCCACCAACAGCCCAGATTGCCATGCAGCAAGGTGTGAACTGCGCCAAAAACGTTGTCGCTGCCATTCGCAAAAAACAGCCACAGCCCTTCGTGTTTACCAGCAAGGGAACGGTTGCTTCGCTCGGTAAAGGGGAGGCCATTGCTGTGGTTGGCGGTAAAAAATACAAGGGCTGGAAAGCTGCCCAGCTGAAGAAACTGGTGGATCTCCGGTATTTGTTCATCATCGGTGGAATCCCGCTTGTGCTGAAGAAGGGGCGGTTTTTTGGATGAGACATTGCAGTGTTCAAGTTCGCGGCCTGCTTACACGTGATGAGCTGGATCGTTATAACGCCCTGATGCAGGTAGGGGGTTATCTGGAGGAGCAGAACCAGTATGACCTGGCTTATATTGTGCAAAAGGAAGTGGACATTCTTATCCTGCCCGCAATTGAGCGGTTGAAGGAAAAGGGACGGGATCGTGACCGGGCCACGGCCGAGTTTCTGGAATCGCTCAAGGCATTGGAAGAAGAAGAGGACCGGGACTAATTCGGAGTTTGTACATTTTGGGATAAAATGAATACCATAAAAAAGCACCGGTGACTTTCCCCTTGGGGAGTGTCTCGGTGCTTTGTGTTTTACTTACAGTTTCAACATGTCTTCCAGCGAACCTTCGCCCAGCAGGCTTCCCACATAGAACGAACCGAATTCGCCATAACGTGCGCTAACTTCATCAAACCGCATCTCGTAAACCAGTTTTTTGAACTGGAGTGCATCGTCTGCAAACAGGGTAACGCCCCATTCCCAATCGTCGAAACCTACGGATCCGGTAATGATCTGTTTAACTTTACCGGCATAGCTGCGACCAATCATCCCGTGGCTGCGCATCATGCTGCGGCGTTCGTCCATGGACAGCATGTACCAGTTGTCGGCGAGGTCGCGTTTTTTGTTCATTGGGTAGAAACAGATGTACTGACGCTTTGGCAATACCGGCTTGAGACGTGCAATGATTTCCGGGTTTTGCATCGGATCTTCGCCTTCTTTGCCAAGATAGTTGCTCAGTTCCACGACGCTGACGTAGGAATACGATTTGGTGGTGTATTGGGCAAACATCGTTTTGTTGAACGCGTTCTCGACGGCCTTGAGGTCCTCAAGGGTTTCACGCAGGTGCATCATGACAAGGTCAGCCTTTTGGCCGACTACAGTATAGACCACAGTGCTTCCTTTTGAGGAATCTTCGACATCCTTCCATTCTTTCCAAAACTCCTGAAGCTCGTCCAGTGCTACGGCACGTTCCTCGTCATCGGCTGCTTTCCAAGCGGCCCAGTTAATCGAGCGGAAGTCATGCAGGGCATACCAGCCCTCCAGTGTTGATGCGGCTTCGTTCATTGGTTCTGTTCCTCCTGCAGTTTATATTTCCAAATCCCATGAGGGACGGTTAAGAAAAACTATATCGTTTACATTGTATCCCAACATTGAGCACAAGGGCAAATGAAGAGAACATGAATATAGGAGGATTTATCCAGAAAGTTCGTTGCTTCGCCACATTTTTTGCGGTACACTATCTACTAGCCAGAGAAGAAAATACAGTAAGTTATGCAAAATAAGCCCTGAATTCATAAGAAGAGGTGAACGTCACCCGATGCAGTTTATACCTGTGCTGGTATTAATGGTGTTATTTTTCGTGATGATGTTTGGGATCGGTTTCATTCTGAATATGTTGATGAAGACTACATGGTTTCCTTCTTACCTGTTCATCATTGTGATCCTGCCTGTCGTGGTGTATTCCTTGTGGGATCACACGGCTTCACTGATGACCCATCTGGGCTCATTCCAGATCGTCGATTATCTGACCGGTGTGGCTGGGCTCGCAGGCGCAATCATCAGTGGTTGGACCATTCGCAAACTTCGACTGGGCGGGTATAAAATGTTCTAACAGGCTGGAGCTTCATATCATGGCCTGACTGCCATGGCTAATTGAAACAAAGAGTCTTGCCTTTCTCGTAACCGCTTACGCGAGCAAAGGGAGGGCTTTTTGTCATATTTTATGAAAAATAGTCATGAACGAACCGCTGAGCTGCATACACATGTGGATAACCATTTCTAAATAGTTTCACTTGTTTTATATGGCTGGAGCTTTTATAGTATTCTAGCAACTCTGCGAAAACGTGAATGCTGTCGACCTAGGACGAAACGGAGCGAGAACAGGCCATCTTTTTACCTGTTTTTGAACATTTGAAGATCAGGCATTTATGATAGAATAGATAAACACACTTTTGGGGAGAAGGAGATCAAGCCATGCGCATGAAGAATTTGCTGCATTATACTGAACATCATCGCTACTGCGTATACAGGGAGTTTGGACTTAGTGCTCTGGACGACCGTATGCTTACCGGAGCATATCAGCCCATGGTAGGTGCTTTCGCGATTGGCTTGTATCGGCTGTTGTTTCAGCATCTTCCCGGTGAACAGGTCGGTTACTCACCCCTTGAACAGCAGCGAAAGTTGTTCATGACACTTGGACTCGAGCCAAGTGAGAAGGGCCGCAAGTATTTGGTGGAGCAGGCTTCCAAGCTGGAAGCGGTCGGATTGCTTCAGACGTCACGCCTTTACATTCCGGAGAATGATGATTACATCTATGAATATGAGCTGCAGCCACCGCTGTCACCGGCAGAATTTTTCCGTACACAGCATTTGACACTGCTGCTTCGTGACAAGATTGGCAAGTTTGCCGTTCTCTCCCTGCGTTCGGGATTTTCGGCAGTGGAGAACGGGGACGCACCTTATCCTGCAGCGAGCAAAGAAAATATTTCAGTTCCTTTTTACGATATATTCGAACTGAATACGCATGTTATAGATTACGAGCTGGAGCAGGCGCTTTCGGAAGTATCCACATCCGCACAGCGGAGTGGGACAAGTGTCGCGGCGGAAGAGCTTACGTTGAACTATGCCGACATTATTTTGCGTTTTCCGCGCGAGTCGGTGAACCGTCGTCATGTGGAAAAGCTCCGATTTGATCATGAGCAGCTGGGCATTGTGAATTATGTGGTGAACAAGTTTAATCTCAGTGTACAGGATGTGTGCCGTTTACTGGATGAGGATGATATCTTCAGTCCGCAAGGACAGCTAATGTTGGACGATCTTCAGCATAGGGCAAGCTTGCAGTTCCGTCAGACGAAGAAACGGCAGGAGCAGCAGACCGTACAGGCAGCCAAAGTGGTCGCCCTGAGGCAGCATCTGGACGAGCCTGAGCAGCAGAGCGATTCCGGGGAACCGCCAGTGGAACATGTGGTGCAGATGGAATACTATGTGGAGGTTCCACCGCAGTTTGCAACCAAATGCGATATTCATCAATACAATATGATGCTTCGTAACGAACCATATACACGGCTGTTGCAGACGTTTTTCCCAGGAGCCGTACCGGATAATCTGGTCGATATCTTTGAGAAAATTGATCTGAGCTATAAGCTGCCTGGTGAAGTCATTAATGTTCTTATCCATTACTTGATGCAGCTTCTGGTGTCTGGCGGAGAACAGCGGATTAACCGTAATTTCGTTGAAGCGATCGCTTCCAATATGCTGCTGAAGCAGGTCAATTCATATGAGAAGGCAGTCCAATATATTCGTGACCAGGCCAAGGTAAAAGGCAAGCAGGCTGCTGGAGCAGCCGGAACCCGTTCCCGTACATACGGCAAAGGAGCCAAAGCCAAACCCGAAATCCCGATTGTTCAGGATGTTGCCGCTGAAAGCGATGGAGTATCCGAGGAAGAGTTCGAAGAGATGATGCGATTCGCCCAGCAGATGCAGGCGAGCAAGCAAAAAGGAACTTCATAAAATTTCTTGTTTATAAAAGAGACCCAAGGCGAGTCCCCTAATTAAAGGAGGCTCGCCTTTTTGCATGCTTGCGCCTGTCTGCGAATAGTGCCATGTACATATCTTATCCTATGAATTAAGCCCTCTCCGCCTTCTGCTGAAAGTGGAAAGGGCTGCTGCTAATTAGGGTTTAATTTTCTTACAGCATTAATCTTTCATTTGCTGAAATCATCTATCTTAAGATGGTGGTTGCTTTATTGCCGGCATAATCTTCGATCACGAGCTTGAGTGAGCTGCTGCTGGAAGTCGGTGTGAATGTCATCTCACTCAGCTTGGTTCTTCCCCGGATAATATACGGGAATTTTTGCGTCACGTAAGTCACCCCGAACTCGCGAGGTACTTCATTCTCGTAAACATAGATCTTGTACCAGTCCTCCAGATCAGGCAGGGCAAGCGTGTATTTTCCATCATTTACCGTGACCTTTTCCTTCGCGTATGGTGTAATCTGATGATCAGCCAGTTGTCCAGTAACTGTGACTGGTTGTTGCTTGCCTATGGCAATGTTGAGCACGTAGTGTTCACCATTCGTTGGCAATCCCGTCAGAACAGCTGAAGATTTTCCTTTCTTGACCTGAACGGTCTTTGTGAAAGGTTCATTCGTATATTCGGTTTGTAGGGTGAGCTCGATCGCTTCCTTGCCTTTGGTTTTCTTAGGGTATTTCCAGCTGACAGTGGCGTCGCCCTGTTTGTTAAATTTCACTTGAATATCCTGAACGGCTGCATCCAAATTATAGGACAGGGTTGCAGGCTCGCTCTCACGGCCATCTGCGCCTACGGCACGAATAGATAGCTCACCAGAACGATTCTTCAAAGATTTAATGTAATAAGTGGAATCATATATTCCGCCAACATAGGATCCATTTTCATATAAATTGTATTGCTTAACCTTCGAATAGTCTTCCATATCCCATTCCACAACGAGTTCATCTGTATTGGTCAGAGACTTGGCGATATGGAAACCTGTAGGAGCATCTGGTTTGGCCGCAGATCCATCGAAGATACGGATTTCACCGATGTTCATCTGATAATCTTCGATTGTTGTCCCATTTGGGTCAAATACCAGTCCGAAAGCCGCTATTTTTTGGCCCGCATAGGCACTCAAATCCAGGGAAGCTGTTGTCCAGCCTTTCGTTTGTTTGCCTGAATCCGGGACTTTGACTTTGACCACATGGGATGGATCATCTTCCAGAATTAAACCGACTTGCAGGGTGGACGTATCGCTCTTCGATGGTTTGTTATAAGTGAGTTCCAATGTAGACTTCGCATTAACCGACAGATCCGTTTTGTACAGACGCAGGAAGTTCTCCGCGTTCAGATCACCATTAACTACAAGAGAACTGCCGCCATTGAAGGCTCCAATGGAATCATACTGGTAACGGGCACCTTTTTCATAAGTAGGGCCATAGTCAAAATCAACACTCAGCGCATCCCCTTCGCTATCCATCCACCACTGCCAGGTGACAGGGATGTCCTGGATGTTGATGTTGGACCATTCGGAATCATTGGATACCTTCCCGTTTTCGTAATATTGCAGACCATGTCCGGTGTTGAAGTTCGTAGTAAAATTTGAACCATTAACGACGGAACGTTCCGTAAGGTAGGCGGCTATGCCGTCCCAGTTGGCGCCAGAAGCGTAGACATCCGACAGATCAACCGACGCATTGCGGCGGGCTTCGGTAGGGTCCTGGTTCGGTCCGGACCACCAGGCACGGTCTCTCACAAAGGTCATCCACTGATATTCGTCTTCAGCCCTGTGATTGGTGCTTCCATCGCCCATCTCTTCATCAAGGGCATTGTGGGTAAAATCTGCACCCAGCGTTGCTATGCTGTTCATCGGCTGACCGTTCTGATCCAGATTGTTGCGCAGGTCATAGAGCTGTTTCCACCGTCCAAACCGGTCATGGCCGCCTTCAACTCCGGCAAAGACGGTTTCCAGCGGATCCAGTCCAAGGCTGACGGCATGATCGCGTGAATCCTGCAGCATCTCATGGTTCCAGACATAGTTCAGGAAAATGGAATCCGAAACCCTGCCGAGAGCCGTGTCCTGTACGAATGGGCTGTTGAGTTCGTTAAACTCATTCTGATATTGTATCTGTCCTGTCGTATTAATGGTCGAGTCATACCACTGAACATACAGACCCTGATCTCTTAAATATTGCATAAATTTTTTGTAGGATGGAATATCTTCAGGGGCAACACCCCTCGCTACCTCTTCCTGATTGAAGAAGTATCCATCATAATTGTAGTACTTGGCCATCTCGGCCAGTTTGACAGCGACGGGGAAGTTTCCGTCTTCATCCTGTACGAGCATCTGCTTGTACGTTTGAGGACCACGGTCATTATCGGAGAAGAAGATATTGGCAATGGAGCGAACGCCGTTTTTATGCGCAGCATTGGTGTAAGCCGGGTTCGGAATGTTCAGAATACCGAACTCGAAATATCGCTCTGTCCACTCCTTATTCGGGTCATACAGCTCTTCCGGCACTCCGGCAGAAGCCATGCCATGCCAGTAGCTGTAATAGTCTGTATATTGCCAATAATTGAACAGATACTGGCTGAATTCGTTCGTATAAGGGGTACTGTCGAAGAACGCATTGCCGTAATCACCACTCATCGTAAAGAGCTGGGTATCCGGGCTAAGTTCGGGGTAGGCCTGCGTGGCGGCAAAGGCATCATTACGCGGCTGCAATGGTACATGTGCACGAAGCAGTTCTCCATAGATGTCACTCTCGGGTGTCCAATTCAGAATCTGGGCTGAAGTGTAGCCATGCTGATAGGGCTGATTGGCGCCTTTGGCACTTTCACCTGTGTAGGGAAGTGTATCCCCCGCATAGACAGATGAGGCGACTAACTGACCGACCAGAGCTGATGTGATGGCCAGTGCAGTTACCTTGGGAATGATGCCTTTCGGTTTGAGTTTGCGTGTCATGCTGTTCCTCCTTCAAGTGGACTGAATGTAAGGTATTCGTTTACACAAATATAAACTTATGGTTAACGATAGAGCATGAAAGCATTTTCAAATAGGGCGAAATTAAAGAAAGGCAGGTATAAACTAAAGAAAAGTTCAAGGTGAGAAGTTAATGTCAGAGGGCAAATGATATAATTCAGACAGGACAACCGCATCGGGGGGAACTTGCGATTTGAAAATTGTTAGCGTTTACAATAATTTCTTCAAAAATAATATGTTTATGAAAATGCTGTTTATTTTCTCGATGATTTCGATTGTGACGATTATTACGCTGTCGTATATCATCTTTCTATCGGTGTCCGACTCTACGATCCGCCGTGAACTGGCTATCCAAAAGGCTGCGATGGAAAGTGTGGACCGATATATTCATCAGCAGTATGAGTCCGTACAAAATATGGTGAGAGATATGCATCAGAACGAAGCACTGTCAGCCAATATCTCCTATCTGATGAGCCATACCTATGCAGATTATGTTCAGCATCTGACCAATGGATATTACGCCAATCAGGATGACTATTCCGCAGATGTATTGAAACATTTCCAGAATATCATGGATCGAAATGCGGATATCCATCAGTTGATGTTATATAGTGCAGAGCGCCAGGACATGTCCATGTTCAGCCCTAATAAGCAATTCAAGAAGCTGGACACCAACGCAGCCCATTCCTATATTCCTGACGTAATGGCCATGGAGACGCCTAATATCAGTGCACCGAACTACTGGATTCGCAAAGAGATCAATGAATGGAGCCCGGACCTATATGCGATTCGTGTTCCCATCAACAATACACAGACGCTGCGGAACCTGGGGCAGTTCCTCGTTTTTTTTGACTCTGCAGGCATTGGAAATGCGCTTGATAGTTATGAGAGCAACTTTAAGGGAGAAATAGTGGTACTATCGGCCAAAGGTAACGTCTTATTTGACTCCAGCAGTCAGTATTACGGCAAGAAGTATCCTTATGTTGAAGTTGCAGATTCGCTATTTGATCAGACCGATATGGACTCAATGAAAAAGGAAAAAAACATGTATGTAAACAAGTTTGTCTCGGCAGACCAGGGCTATGTGATTGTGGCCACGGTTCCTGTGGAAGAGATGGCTGAGGCCTATGCAGGTATTCGGAATACCATTATTTCAATTAGCATCGTAAGTACCCTGTTTGCTGTGCTCGTTCCGGCGTTTTTTATCATTAATTTTGCGAAGCGGACCCGGAGAATTATCCGATTTACGCAGAAGGTGAAGTATGGCAATCTGAGTGCACGGATTGATGATACCCGTGACGATGAGCTTGGACAGATCTCGCACAGCTTTAACGATATGCTGGATGAACTTAACTTGTATATTGAGCGGGTGTACAAGGCCGAGATCAAACAAAAAGAGACAGAGCTGGTTGCTCTGCAGGCCAGAATTAATCCTCATTTTCTCTATAACACGCTTGAAGTGATTCGTATGAGAGCCATTTCCCAGGGGGCAAGGGATGTGGGTGAGATGATCTACAGCTTATCGGTGCTCTTCAAGAGCCTTGTTCAGCAGAAGAAAAACTATACATTGAAGGATGAGATGGAGGCTTGCCGTCTATATCTGGAACTCTTTCGAATCCGTTATAAGGATATCTTCACCTATACGATTCAATTGGACCCTGTGCATAATCAACATCCTGTGGTCAAGCTGTCCCTGCAGCCGATCATTGAAAACTATGTCGTGCATGGAATCCAGACGGAACGCTCGGATAACAAGTTGTCCATTGTGGTGGAGGAGATTGGCGATGTGCTGCAGGTGGAAGTCAGAGATAATGGCAAAGGCATTGATCCTGCCAGATTGGCTGAAATTCGTGAAGAGCTCGATCGTCCGGAGGAATCAGGACAAATGTTTGGGCTGCGCAGCGTGCACAGTCGTCTGCGGTACCTGTATGGACCGGAGTTTGGAATGTCGATAGAAAGTACGCTTGGAGAAGGGACCCTGATCAGGGTGCGTTATCCTCATACGGAAGGGACAGGTGTTTAGCATGTACAACGTGTTTATTGTGGACGATGAGCCGTTCATCATTGAAGGATTATACGAAATTGTGGATTGGTCTTCATTTGGAATGGAAATTGTAAACCATGCCGGCAATGGCCAGGCGGCGCTCCAAGCGCTGTCTGCCCAACCTGTCGACATTCTGATCACGGATATTTCGATGCCCGTTATGAATGGACTGGATCTGATTCGGGAAGCAAGACGTGTCCAGCCTGACCTTAAAGTGATTATTCTCAGCGGATTCAATGAGTTCGAATACTTGAAGGAAGCGATGCAGCTGGGGATCGAAAATTATCTGCTCAAGCCGATCAATGTGGAGGAACTGGAATCAACGCTGCGCAACACGGCCTCCAAGCTGGATCAAGCGCCAGCAAAAACAAGTTATGATGCCTACGGCATTCAAATTTTGAAGGACAACATTCTTCATCGATGGTTGACGGGCCAGATCGCAACGGCGGAATTCGAAGAGCGTTCTTTGTTCATGAATCTTACACTTGATGGTCCATGCTATGGCATTGCCATTCTCCGTACGAAGGGAGAAGAGCCGGGCATCTTTGATCAAGTGCAGCGTTTACTTGCAGACAAGCCTTATGTGAGTACTTTTCATGATTTGGATGGCGATATCGTCATGATCGCGAGTGTGGACGAGCAGCAGGTCGATAGACAGATGTTCATGGATTGTGTCACCTGTTTATCCAGGCAGATCTCAGAAGCGCACCCGTCGGTTTATATTGGTATGGGGAGCATGGCGAAGGGCATTCATCAGGCACCCGCGAGTTACAAAGAAGCCAAGCGCGCTCTCCAGTATGTGATGATCTACCCTGATCTTAAAGTGATCGATCATGCGATTCTTGAAACGGGAAGCAGTGCTGGCAGTCGTTTCTCCTTCGACTGGAAGGAATATGCCAAGCTGATGTTATCCCGCAATACCGAACAGCTTTCAGAACGAATTCAAACGGATTTTGAACAGTATCGCGACGGGATGACTCCTGTGGAACTGCAGCATACGGCGCTCGAATTGGTTATTCGTTTCAAAATGGAGCTGGAGAGCATTAAGCATACGGATGAGTCTGTCATTTACCAAAAGGGATTAAGACGGGTGCTGGATAGCAGTACCTTTGCCGAACTGGTGCAGGCCCTTCAGCAAGTGGGGAGCGAGACGATCGAATCTCTGCTGCAGGATCTGAAAAACCCGATTGTGAGCCAAGTGCTTCAGCATATTGACAAACATTACGCAGAAGAGCTCTCTCTCAAGCTGTTAGGGGCTCATTACCATCTGCATCCCGTGTATCTTGGACAACTGTTTCACAAGGAGACAGGAGAGACCTTTGCCGAGTACATTAATAAATACCGGATCGAGCGTGCCAAGGAGCAGCTGCGCAGTTCCAATCTGAAGGTGCATGAGATCGCAAGAAACGTTGGATATTGGGAGACAGGATATTTTTATAAGCAATTCCGCAAATATGTAGGCATTTCACCGACCGATTTCAAGGTTTTTAATTAATTCGGTGACGGGAAGATTCGATCTGCGGACTTAACGTACAAGAGACATTTCGGGAACAGCAGTGGCATGCGAAGAGTTTAATGCCAGATGTTACCCGGCATGTCTCTTTCATGTAAGCGATTTATTAAATTAGGTACAAAAACAAGAGTCAGGGAGAATATCTCTTTAATTTGTACCCCGAAAACTTAAGTTTATCTTCTTTTTGAAAATGCTTTCATTCGATAAGGTTATAGCAGTTAGTTCGTTAGTGCTTAAGGGAAAACGAAAAGGGAGGATCTAAACAATGCTTAAAAAAAGAAAAAGTTTTTCTCTCGTCCTGGCATTATTAATGGCCGTTACACTTGTACTGAGTGCCTGCGGTGGAAGCGAGAGTGCTTCGGAATCCGGCGGGGCTGGAGATGATTCAGTCGAGCTGATCTGGTACACCATCGGTACCCCGCAAAAAGATGTGAACAAGGTCATGGAAGAAGTCAGCAAGTATACCAAGGAAAAAATCAATGCTACCGTAACCATGAAAATGGTCGATTGGGGTGACTACCCGCAAAAGATGCAGGTAAATGTGGCTTCCGGTGAGCCTATGGACATTCTGTTCACCTCTTCGGGCGGATTCGACTACGTTCAGAATGCCAGAAAAGGTGCGTTCTTGGAATTGGATGAACTGCTCCCCAAATATGGCAAGGATCTGATGGAAGCGATTGACCCGGCATTCCTCAGCGGTTCCAAAGTGGATGGTCATAACTACGGTATTCCGGCCAACAAGGAACTGCCGCAGCAAGAGGTATGGCGTTTCAACAAAACACTGCTCGATAAGTACAAATTGGACATCTCCAATATCCGCACCTTGGACAGTCTCGAACCTTTGCTCAAAACAATCAAGGAAAATGAGCCAAGTGTGACGCCGTTTGCGATGGATAAAAACTATGTCCCTTATGTTCCTTATGACTATGTTATTCAAAATTTGCCTATGGCAATCAAACTAGACACAACGGATTACAAGCTCGTGAACATCCTGGAGACTCCTGAAATGAAGGAAGCGCTCACAACGATGAACAAATATTACAAAGCTGGCTACGTGTCTGCAGAGGCAGCAACAACAGGATCAACCAACGACCTGACGACATCGGGTAACTGGTTCCTGGATCGTGCACAGACTCAACCGCTGGCAGACAATCAATGGTCTGCAAGTTATGGATATCCTGTCGTTTCCACACCGGCAAGTGATGCAATCATCACAAATACTTCTGTACAAGGATCCATCATGGCGATCTCCGCCAACTCCGAGTATCCGGAAAAAGCAATGGAATTCCTGAACCTGCTCAATACGGATCCAGTGCTGCGCAACATGGTGGACTCCGGTATCGAGGGCACTCACTACAAAAAAGTGGACGATACACACATGGAAAACCTGGCTGAATCGAAGAACTATGACATGCCTTCGTATTCCCTTGGTAACAACATGCTGCTCTATCTGAACAACAACGATCCGGATAACAAATGGGATGAGTTCAAGAAATTTAATGCTGAAGGCGTGAACTCCCCAATCCTCAGCTTCAACTTTGATGCAAGCAACGTTTCTACTGAATTGACAGCTGTACAAAACGTGAAAGAACAATACTGGGCCGCGTTGATGACTGGTACGCTGGACCCGGCGACCAACTTGGATCAGGTCATTGAGAAGTTCAATCAAGCCGGTCTTGAGAAGGTAATGGCTGAAGCCCAAAGCCAGCTTGATGCCTGGAGAGCGGAAAATAAGTAAGGTTACATTCGTAGGATCGGGCGGCTGCATGTAGCGTCCGATCCTTTTTTTCATTCAAGCTTGAAGGAGGATATCCCAATGACTGCATTTTTGAAAAACCTGATAAAAAACCGAGTCATGCTGTTCATGGTGCTGCCTGGCGCCATCTGGTTCTTCTTCTTCTCTTATCTGCCCCTGGTGGGTACTGTAGCGGCATTCAAGGAATATCGCTTTAGTCGTGAGGGATTCTGGGCCAGTCTTGCGAAGAGCGAATGGGTGGGCTGGGACAACTTCAAGTTCCTGTTCAGCAACAATGACGCGCTGCTGATTACCCGCAATACACTTCTGTATAACATCGCCATCATATTCTTGGGGTTAGTGTTCGCCGTAGGTTTGGCCATTCTGCTCTCGGAACTTATTAATAAACGGCTCGCCAAAATATATCAAACAGGGATGTTCCTCCCGTATTTCCTCTCCTGGGTCATTGTAGGTTACTTTGTGTTCAGTTTCCTGAGCATGGACCGGGGAATGTTGAATCAGATCATCGGCTGGTTCGGGATGGAGCCCATCCAGTGGTATTCGGAAGCCAAGTATTGGCCGTACATTCTGATTTTCGTCGCACTTTGGAAAACGATCGGCTACAACAGTATCGTCTATCTTGCATCTATACTGGGCATTGACCGTTCGCTCTATGAAGCTGCAATGATTGACGGTGCGAGCAAATGGCAGCAGATTCGCAACATTACGATCCCATTGCTATCCCCAATCATCACGATTATGACACTTCTGGCTGTGGGCCGGATCTTCTACGCTGACTTTGGTCTCTTTTATCAAGTGCCGAGGGATTCGGGTACGCTCTATTCCGTTACGAACGTCATTGACACGTATGTATATCGCGGCTTGAAAACGAGCGGTGAGATTGGCATGAGTACCGCTGCCGGATTGTATCAATCGGTTGTGGGCTTTGTACTGGTTATCATCTCCAACTATGTGGTACGCAAGATCGATAAAGATAGCAGCTTATTCTAGGACAAGGGAAAGGAGTGAACCACTGTGGCTCAACTCGTAAAAAAACGCGATTTCCATCATGTATCCAGCGGCTGGAACATCATCATGAATATCATGGCCGGACTATTCGCTCTGATCTGTGTGTTTCCTTTTATATTTGTCGTCATCATCTCGTTTACGGATGAAAAGGCATTGGCCCGTGACGGGTACCGCCTAATTCCGGCAGAATGGAGTCTCGCAGCATATCAATTTGTCTGGCAGAGCGGTGATACACTGCTGCGTGCATATGGGGTTACCATTCTGGTCACGGTACTCGGGACAATCATCAGTTTGATCCTCATGTCCCTGTATGCCTATGCCATTTCCCGCAAGAGCTTCAGATATCGGAGATTTTTCTCCGTGTTTGCCATTTTGACCATGTTGTTCAACGGCGGGATGATCCCGACCTACATGGTCGTATCCCAGCTGCTTGGATTGAAAGATACCGTATGGGCACTGATTCTGCCGCTGGCGATGAATGCCTTCTATATTATGATTCTGCGTACGTTCTACTCCACCAGTGTGCCGGATGCGGTCATTGAATCCGCAAGAATTGATGGCGCCGGAGAGTTTTATACCTTTATGAAAATCGTAATACCATTGTCCCTGCCGGGGCTGGCAACGATCGGGTTGTTCAGTACACTGGGTTACTGGAATGACTGGTTCAACGCACTCTTATACATTGATAATCCCAACCTGGTACCGCTGCAATCCATGCTGATGCGGATCGAGTCCAGCATCCAGTTTATTCAGCAGAACTCCGCCAACAGCTCCATGAGTCTGGCAGCCATGCAGTCCATTCCGCAGGATACTTCCCGAATGGCGATGGTCGTGCTTGCAACGCTGCCGATTATATTTGCTTACCCGTTCTTCCAGCGCTATTTCGTACAAGGTCTGACGGTTGGAGCGGTGAAGGAGTAACCGGATCACTCTATAGGATTGGAGAGTTTCAGGATGATGACATATAAGGACAAAAGCAAGCCCGTCGAAGAACGGGTACAGCACCTGCTTGGCCTGATGACTACGGAAGAAAAGGTAGGCCAGCTCATCCAGCCTTTTGGCTGGCAGACCTATACGAATGACAAGGGAAATATCACGCTGAATGATTCCTTTATAGAGCAAGTGGAAAACGGCGGCGTCGGCTCACTCTATGGTGCCCTTCGGGCTGATCCCTGGACTGGCGTTACACTTGAAAATGGCCTATCCGCGAGAGAAGGTGCGGAAGCCGTCAACCTGATTCAGCGTCATGCTGTGGAGCATTCCCGACTGGGAATTCCAATCCTGATTGGGGAGGAGTGCTCTCACGGTCATATGGCCATTGACGGAACGGTATATCCGGTACCGCTGCTGCTCGGCAGCACCTGGAATGTGGACCTGTACCGAGAGATGTGCCAGGCCGTAGCCAGGGAAACGCGTGCTCAGGGTGGAGCGGTTACGTATTCTCCGGTACTCGATGTCGTGCGTGATCCGCGCTGGGGACGTACCGAGGAATGTTTTGGCGAAGATCCGTATCTCATTGGGGAAATGGCGGTAGCTTCTGTTCAAGGCCTTCAGGGGGAAAGTCTTGACCGGAATGATGCGGTTGCTGCAACGCTGAAGCATTTTGTCGGTTACGGCAGTTCGGAAGGCGGACGCAATGCAGGACCTGTACACATGGGCTGGCGTGAATTGCTGGAGGTGGATCTGTATCCATTCCGAAAGGCGGTTGAAGCTGGGGCAGCATCCATTATGCCTGCGTATAACGAAATTGATGGCACACCTTGTACGGTAAATACGGAATTGCTGGATCATGTTTTACGTGAAGACTGGGGCTTTGAGGGTCTGGTCATTACGGACTGCGGCGCAATCAACATGCTGGCAGGTGGGCATGATGTCGCAGCGGATGGGCTCGATGCATCTGTGCAGGCCATTCAGGCAGGCATCGATATGGAGATGTCCGGTGAGATGTTTGGACAGTATCTTGTGCAGGCTGTATCGGAAGGCAAGCTTGATGTGCAGGTTTTGGACCAGGCTGTCAGCCGCGTACTGGCATTGAAATTCAAACTGGGCTTGTTTGAGCAGCCTTATGTGGACGCTGACCGGGCCGCAGAAGTAATTGGCAGTGAGCAGCATATCCAGCTGGCACGTCAATTGGCAGCAGAAGGAGTGGTTCTGCTCAAAAATGAGCAATCGGCTCTCCCGCTATCCACAACAGGAGCAGGGCAAATTGCTGTCATTGGCCCGAATGCGGATCATGCATACAATCAGCTCGGTGACTATACATCACCGCAGCCCAAATCCAAAGTGGCAACCGTACTGGATGGTATTCGCTCCAAGCTCGCGGGGTATGAAGCTGTTCCTGAGGTGCTTTATGCGCCAGGTTGCCGAATCAAAGGCGATTCCAGAGAAGGGTTCGAGCATGCCATGGAGATCGCAGGCAAGGCCGATACCGTCATCATGGTGGTTGGAGGCTCAAGTGCCCGCGATTTTGGCGAAGGAACGATTGATCTGAAGACAGGGGCATCCAATGTATCTGATCATTCATGGAACGACATGGAGTGCGGCGAAGGCATCGACCGCATGACGTTAGGGCTTGCGGGTGTACAGCTGGAACTCATTCAGGAGATCCACAAGCTCGGCAAAAAGCTCATCGTTGTTTACATCAATGGCCGCCCCATCACTGAACCTTGGGTGGACGAACATGCAGATGCCATTCTGGAGGCATGGTATCCGGGTCAAGAGGGCGGGCATGCCATTGCAGACATCCTATTTGGCGATGTGAATCCATCGGGCAAATTGACGGTTTCCATTCCGAAGCATGTCGGTCAGTTACCTATCTATTACAACGGTAAACGATCCCGTGGCAAGCGTTATCTGGAAGAGGATCTGGAGCCTCGTTATTCGTTCGGATATGGACTTAGCTATACCACTTTTGAATACAGCGAGCCGAAAGTCAGCAGGGCATCCATGACAGCTGCCGAATCAGTTATGGTATCGGTGGATGTGACCAATACAGGCCAGCGTAGTGGCGCAGAAGTGGTACAGATGTACATCACCGATGTGGTCAGCCAGATGACTCGCCCGGCCAAAGAGCTGAAAGGATTCACAAAAGTGAATCTGGCACCTGGTGAGACGCAAACAATTGAATTCCGTGTTGGTGCGGAGCAGCTGCAATATATCGGACGGCATTTGAAACCCGTGGTTGAACCGGGACTATTCCGTATTCATATCGGCAGCAGTGTGAACGACACGCAAATGGCCGAGCTTACGGTAAGGGAGGCGTAAAACATGGAACGTATTAGACGATTTATTCGTGAACTGTCTGAACGTCAGTGGCTGGAGCAAGTGGATTTTCGCAGCTGGAACATCACCCGTGCTTATTATGACGTGCCGGGAAAATATGAGAATCAAGGGCCTTATCCGGAGGGAGAAGGCCTGGATCGTTTTCCAAGCACACAGGGAACCACCTACTTTTTTCGAACCCGTCTGGAAGTTCCCGCTTCCTGGCAGCATGCCCCATTTGGACTGTTGTTTCAATCGGGAGGAGAAGGTTTGCTGCGGGTGAATGGCCGTTCCTATCAGGGTCTGGATCGCAATCATACGTACGTTACGCTGGACCCATCCAGCATTGGAATCCATCCTGAACTTGAAATCGAACTGTTCGATCCGGTACCTGAGCCTGTCGATCCGTTGAACCAGCAGGCCGTTATTCAGCCGCCAATCACATCAATCACGAGTCTGCTGGTGAGACCGAACGAGGCGGTTCGCAGCCTGATGTATACGGTCATTATTGTACGTGATTCGGCCGTACTGCTGCCCGAAAGCGACTTCCGGCGTGTACGTCTGCTGGAAGCCATCTATCGTGCGATGGATCAATTTGTCGGCATGACAGATGAAGAGATCAAGCAGGGGGATGGCATTCGCCTGATTGAAGAGAGTTTAGCGAAGCAAGTGCGAGAGATTGGTGGTAATGCCGAAGGTCTTGAACATATGGTGGGACAGTCCCATATCGATATTGCGTGGCTGTGGCCTGTACGGGAGACGGTACGCAAGACAAGTCGTACATTCTCAACCGTGGATGCACTAATGAATGAATATCCCGATTATGTGTACTCCCAGAGCCAACCTTTGTTGTACGCCTTTCTGAAGGAACATGATCCCGAATTGTATGCACGGGTGAAGCAGCGCATTGCAGAAGGACGCTGGGAGCTGGTTGGCGGCATGTGGGTTGAGCCGGATCTGAACATTCCGAGCGGTGAGTCGCTGATTCGCCAAATGTTATATGGCCAGCGTTTTTACATGGAGGAGTTCGGCAAGACATCTCAGATTGAATGGCTGCCCGATACATTCGGGTACTGTGCCTCCCTGCCTCAGATTTTGAAGCATGGCAAAGTGGACTATTTCATGACGACGAAGCTGGGATGGAACGATACCAATGTATTCCCATACGATCTCTTTCACTGGGTTGGCATTGACGGTACACCGATCCTGTCTTATCTCAACCATGGTGTCAATGAACACACTTTACCGAAGGATATCCATGATCACTGGCAGTCCTACCGTGAGAAAGCAGCACATCCCGAGCACATGCTTCTATACGGGCATGGTGATGGTGGCGGAGGAGTAACCCGCGAAATGCTGGAGTACGTGGATCGCGCAGACTTGATGGTAGGGCAGCCTGCCAGTCGCTACAGTACAGCGGCAGCCTTTTTTGCAGGTATTGAAGCAGGGCAGCCTACACTCCCGGAATGGCATGGCGATCTGTACCTGGAACTGCATCGAGGCACGTACACGACACATGCACGAAACAAGCGGAACAATCGCAAGGCAGAGGTCCTGTATCGTGAAGCCGAGCTGTGGAACACACTCGCTCTGCCGGACATGGAGGCGCAGGAGGAAGCTGACGTCCGTTCGGCACTGCATGAGGGCTGGAAGCTGATTTTGCTGAATCAATTCCACGATATTATTCCAGGCTCAGCGATTACGGAGTCCTACGTGACTTCGGATGAGGAATATGTACGAGTTTTTGAGTTAGGTAGAGCAGGCTTGAATCAAGGTGTTACGGCATTGACGGCAGGTATTGACACAAGGGGTCCAGAAGGTTCAGCGGCCTATGTGGTGTTCAACAGCCTTGGCTGGAAGCGTAATGCAGTCGTTCAGCTCCCTGTGGACGATGGCTTGGATTTTTATGCGGTTGATCCAGAAGGTCAGCACCTGCGAATGGATCGGGAGGGTGACACCATTTCGATTCTTGTGGAGGACATTCCGGCGTTAGGGTATAAGACGATTTGGCTGGTACCTGAAAATACGAGGGAAACGAATGCACGAGAAATGACCAGCCTTGCCGGTCAATCGGTCTTTAACGATACATGGGATACCGCGTTTTATCATGTGGAATTTAACAACCAAGGCGAGATTACTCGTCTGTGGGATAAGGCAGCAGAGCGGGAAATGCTGAAGCCAGGTGAACGGGGCAATCAATTCCACTTTTTCCACGACCGTCCGACGCTCTGGGATGCATGGGATATTGACAGCCGTTATGAAGAACAGGTTGCTGGAGAAGTCGAGCTATTGGAGAAAAAGCTGGTGCTGGCTGGTACAACGAAGGACGTCCTGCGCTTCCGCTGGAAACTCCATCAATCGGAGATTACACAAGATATCGTCTTCTACCATGATTCACGGCGGATTGACTTCCAGACGCAGGTGAGCTGGAACGAAAATCATAAGCTCCTGAAAGTTGGTTTTCCAATTGATGTCGTGACCTCCAAGGCAACATACGAAATCCCCTTTGGCGCATTGGAGCGGCCAACGCACCGTAACACCAGCTGGGAACAAGCGCAATATGAAGTTTGTGGCCACCGTTTCGCAGATGTATCCGAATATGGATACGGCGTGAGTTTGCTGAATGACTGCAAATACGGATACGACGTACAGGGAAGCACCATTCGTTTATCCCTGCTTCGTGCACCGAAATGGCCGGACCGAACCGCTGATCTAGGAGAGCATGAATTCACGTATGCCCTGTATCCGCACGAAGGGGATTGGCGTACTGCGCATACGGTACGTCATGCTGCAGAGCTGAATCACGAGGTGACGGTACAGCAGGTACAGCAGAGCACAGGGACTGAAGTTGATTCAACTGCAACTGCCTCACCTGCACGCCCGGCAACCGGAGCATGGATTGATTTGGGTAGCGAGCATGTCATTTTGGATACGGTCAAAATGGCAGAGGTTGGACACGGCACGGTACTTCGTTTCTATGAATCTTCAGGCAAACGTGAACGTGTAACCTTGCAATGGCCACATGCCTTTGAGCAGGCCTACCTCTCTAACGCATTGGAAGAACCGGGTGAGCCTTTGGATTTGACGAATGGCCAGATTACATTGACCTTCGCCCCTTACGAAATTAAGACCGTGCTGCTGCGGTAAACCTTTTAGAAATATCTTTGCTATATAGGAGTGAACACATTTACACGATAACGGAGAGGGCAGAAAGTATCCGAAGAAGCGAAGCGTTCGCCTAAAAGCTTTCTGAAAGAAAGCTACATCGGAAGCATACGCTATCCCCGGATTTACCCTTTGAAGAAGGGAATCAAAAAAATCTGGGGATAACAGCGATCGGAGGATATTTCTGACCGCGCAGTGGTCCAGTGTAAAATTAATGTTTTTCCTAATAGCTACACCATTCAATACGTTTAAGGAGTTGCACTCATCCATGGAACAATTCAGATTACCCAAAATACCAATGCCGCCTGTTGCTGTGCCGCAATCCATTCAGGCAGTGCTCGAAGAGGCGGAACAGAAGCTGGCTCATCGACCAAAGCTGCTTCAATTATTCAAAAATTGTTTCCCCAATACAATCGAAACAACAACAAAATTGATGGACGATGGCACGACTTTTGTTATCACCGGAGACATCCCAGCCTCGTGGCTGCGTGATTCCGTGGAGCAGGTGGTGCACTACATTCCGTTTGCGAAGGAAGATGAGGACCTGCAGCGGATCATTGGTGGCCTGATCAAACGCCACATCCAGTATGTTCATATTGACCCGTATGCTAATGCTTTCAATGAAACGGCTAATAACTGGCATTGGAACACAACGGACGAGACGGACATGTCGCCATGGGTATGGGAACGCAAATTCGAGATTGATTCGCTGTGCTTTGTTGTACGTCTGGCCTATCTATATTGGAAGGAAACGGAGCTAACCGACATTTTCGATTCCAGCTTCAAGGCAGCCATGCGCAAAATCGTGGATCTGTTCAAGGTGGAACAGCATCACATGGAACAATCTCCATATCGCTTTACGCGCAATAACGGCATTCCTACAGATTCTCTACGTAATCATGGAAAGGGTATGCCGGTCAATTATACAGGCATGATCTGGTCTGGCTTCCGTTCCAGCGACGATGCGTGCGATTTTCACTACAATATCCCAGGCAACATGTTTGCAGTCGTAGCTTTGCGCCAGATGCAGGAGTTTGCCGAGTGGGTGTTCCGGGATATGGCGCTGCTGCAGGAGCTTAAGGATCTGGAGCAGGACGTGGATCACGGCATTCAGCTGTACGGCATTTATCGTCATCCGGAATTTGGTCCCATCTACGCGTACGAGACGGATGGCTACGGCAATTACTGTCTCATGGATGATGCCGGTACACCGGGACTGATGTCCATTCCGTATCTTGGCTACGTCACAGCGGATGATCCGATTTATCAAAATACCCGCCGATTCGCCCTGAGCAAAGAGAACCCGTTCTATTATGAGGGCAAGGTTGCCAAAGGGATCGGCAGCCCGCACACACCACCGGATTATATCTGGCATATGGGTCTATCCATGCAGGGACTGACGGCACAATCTGCCGAGGAGAAGCTGGAGATCATTCGTATGCTGGAAGCGACAGATGCGGATACAGGTTATATGCATGAAGGTTTCCATGCGGATGATCCAACAATATTTACGAGAAAATGGTTTGCATGGTCCAACAGCCTGTTCTCCCAGTTGGTCTATAAATCCATGAAGGATGGCCTGTTATGAGTACACACGTGAAGGACAACAAGCTGATTATCTTCGCTGATCCCGATTTTCCGGCAGAAGGCCAGCGGCCATCCCGCGAAGCTCTGGATACTTGGCAAGGGTCTAATGAAGTCATCGTTGTTAGCGCCCGCGAACTGGCTGATGTGTTGAAAGCAGCAGCAGGCGAGGGCTGTCTGATAAACCTGCATGCACCCTACTTTCCCAAATCGGCCTGGACGGAAATTGCAGCCTATCTGCATCAGGGAGGAAGCCTGATCAGTGTGGGTGGAGCACCGTTTAAGCGCCCTGTCCGGGATCAGGATGGAGCTTGGGTTGTGGAGTCAGAGCAGACGGCGTATCACCAGGAGCTTTATATTCACGAGGCACTGAACGTATCTTCAGCGAATATCCAAACGTACACTTCCTCTGAACAAATTTCACTGCTTGCTGGCAAAGAGGGTTTGTTTGAGATTGCAGACACGTGGAATCTGGTCCCGCATACCACCAAGTCTAGTGATCTGCCTCACCAGATGGGTTCGGCAGGACCGATGAGCACGCAGATCTATCCGTTACTTTGCGGAGTGAGTAAGGATGAACGCAGCATTGCCGCTCCGGTTGTCCTGTGGGAGAACTCCCGCAGTGCATTTGCTGGTTCACGCTGGATGTTTGTGAATCTGCCGCTGACCGCTTCATTCTGGGAGCAGGACGGTGCTAACGAGATTGTGAAGTGGGCACAATTCTGTGCCAAAGGGGTAACTGAATTGTCCCTCAAGCCTAACTATGCTACGTACGAGCCAGGTGAACGGGCTGTACTTACCCTTCAAGGACAGATTTTACAGCGCGCGGGTGACAGACGTACAGCTTCCGAGTTGTGGACGTTCGATCTGACCGTTGAACGGGAGGATCGGACAAGCGGCACAGCTGAGAAGGTATGGAGCCATAAGCTGCAGATGGAGCTTACCGGAGAGCAGCAGTTTGTACGTCTCCCTCTTCCGGTTTCAGTAGAAAGCGGGCTGTACCGAATTGTATGTCGTGCGCAAGCACCTGACGGTGAAGTTCGAAATCTGCGCCAAGGCTTCTGGGGCCAGGATGACGCCTTGCTTGCAGAAGGTGAAGTCATCACCCGCAGTAGAGACTACTTTGTCAAAGAAGGACGACCTCTCCCTGTTGTGGGCATGACGTACATGACCTCCGACGTAGCCCGGAAATTTCTGTTTCTACCGAATGCCGACGTATGGGATCGGGACATGGCACAGATGGCGAAAGCGGGCATTAACTGGATTCGGACCGGAATCTGGACCGCATATCGCAATATGATGCAGGTGGATGGACACATGGCAGAGGATGTGCTTCGCGCGATTGATGCCTTCCTGTTAACGGCGAAGCGTCACGGCCTGCAGGTCACGTTTACCTTCTTTTCTTTTACACCTGAAACGTGGGAAGGAACGAATCCATATCTGGATCCGCAAAGCGTCGAGGCACAGAAGCGTTTCATCCGCAGCATCGTCAGCCGGCATACACATACCACCCATGTGGATTGGGATTTGATTAACGAGCCATCGATGTTTGATCCGGTGCGCATCTTCTCGGCTGGCCCGCGCTCAGCCAGGGATTCGCACGAACAGCAGGCTTTTATCGGTTGGCTTGAGCAGCGGCATGAAACCATTGAAGCGATGCAGGAGGCATGGAACATGTCGCCGAAGCAGCTTCCGAACTTTGCAGCAGCGGTCATTCCGGAACCGGAAGAGATTAACTTTGATGTACAGGACATGCACAAGGCGAAAAAAGGAACCCGCTGGCTCGATTATTGTCTCTTCTCCATGGAGATGCACAATGTTTGGGCAAGAGAGCTCGTAGGTACGATCAAGGATCTGGTGCCGAATCATCTCGTTACCGTAGGGCAGGACGAAGCTCTGGGTGCACAGCGTCCTTCACCGTTTTTCTATGAACGTGAAGTGGATTATACCACTGTGCATTCCTGGTGGTTGAACGATGATCTGATCTGGGACGGCATTTTTACCAAAACTCCGCATAAACCGAATCTCATTCAGGAGACGGGCATCATGTATGTGGAGACCCCGGATGGACGCGCCAAGCGCACGGAAGAAGAGCTTCGCAGCATTCTTGAACGGAAGTATGCCTATGCATTCTCCACAGGTGGTGCGGGAGCAGTGCAATGGATCTGGAATACGAACTTCTATATGGATAATGCCAATGAGTCTCATATTGGGGCCCTTCGTGCAGATGGTACAGAGAAGCCAGAGGCGGATGTATCCTATGACTTTGGCCGCTTCATGCAGAAGGTGCGTGATCTCTTCGAGGATCGTGAGTTGGAGGAGATTGCGGTTGTGTTCCCGTATTCCAATGATTTCTCCAACCGTTCCCTTGCTTATGATGCAACAACCAAGCTTACGCGTGTAATGTCCTATGATCTGAAGCTGCCATTCCGTGCCGTATCCGAATATCATTTGGAAGCTCTGGAGCAGCAGCCACCCAAGCTGATTATCGTGCCGAGTCCACACAATATGGATAATGATGCATTGCTTCAGCTGCTTGCATTCACGGAGAAGGAAGGCGCATGTCTGCTGATCACTGGACCACTGGGACTGGACGCGTACTGGAAGGCAAGTGACCGGGCAGATCACATTGTGGGTAAACGCAGTTTGGATAACGTGCAGCGTGAAGAACTGCTGAATATCAATGGGGTGAATCACCGGGTAACGTATGGCCGGCGTCGTATTGCGGAGGTGGCCAAAGAGACGCTGCTTCATCAAGATCATGACACTCCAGATGAAGTGACTGTTCTGCCATGGGGGAAAGGAAAAATCATGTGGACCCCGCTGCCGCTCGAGCTTAACGGACGGGATGAGCCGCTGGTGGACCTGTACCATTATGCGGCCAAAACGGCTGGCATCCATCAGGAGCTGGAATGGCTATCTGGCGGAGACATTGCAGGAATCTATGGCCGGAAGCTGAGTTTTCCAAAAGGAAATCTATATGTATTTGTGTCAGAGTCTTCACTCAATCACAAGGTTCAAGTCAGAGATACCCGCACTGGCGTATCCTATGAATTCCAATTGGAGAAAAATCGGTCCGTGCTGTTTGCCACAGATGCTGCAGGAAAGCTGCATACGGTGTATCGCCCGGAAGAGGTTGAGATTGTACAACAAGATGGAGAGGTGGGCTAACGCATGACGGAACAAAAGGATAAACGGAAAACCAAAAGAGCCCATATCATTTCGCACACTCACTGGGATCGGGAATGGTACCTGCCCTATGAGAAGCATCATATGCGGCTCGTTCAACTGGTGGATTCACTGCTAGATGAGCTCGATGAGGGAGCGGACTACAAAAGCTTTTACCTGGATGGACAAACGATCATTATCGACGATTATCTTCAGGTTCGCCCGGAGCAAAAGGAGCGGCTGGAGAAGCACATCCGCAATGGCCGGATTGTAATTGGGCCTTGGTATATACTGCAGGATGCATTTCTTACCAGTGGTGAAGCCAATGTGCGCAATATGCAGGTTGGGCATCGGGATGCGAAGCGTTACGGCACGCCATCCAAGATCGGTTATTTTCCCGATACGTTCGGGCTGGTTGGACAGACTCCGCAGCTGATGCTGCAATCTGGCATCGATAACGTCTTTTTTGGAAGAGGCGTGAAACCTACAGGTTTCAATAATACCGTATCGGATGAAGGATACGAATCCAGCTTCTCGGAGCTCATGTGGGAAGGGCCAGATGGATCGAAAGTGCTGGGGGTGCTGTTTGCCAACTGGTACTCCAATGGTAATGAAATTCCGGTAGATGAGGCTTCAGCTCGCAAGTTCTGGGAAACCAAACTGGCTGATGCCGAGAAATATGCCTCGACCAATGAACTGCTGTACATGAACGGATGTGATCATCAGCCTATTCAGCGGGATCTGCCTGAGGCGATTCGAATGGCCGAGCAATTACATCCCGACATTGAATTCGTTCACTCCAACTTTCCGGATTATCTGACGGCCCTGAAAGAATCAGCGGAACATGAGCTGTCTACGGTAAAAGGAGAGCTGCGCAGCCAGCGTACCGATGGCTGGGGTACCCTGGTGAACACCGCTTCGGCACGGGTTTATCTGAAACAGATGAACCAGCTTGGTCAAGCGATGCTGGAAAAGGTGGCTGAGCCACTGGCGTCCTACGCCCATCTCCTTGGACATGCTTATCCGCATGATCAACTGACATATGCCTGGAAAACATTGATGCAGAACCATCCGCATGACAGCATCTGCGGCTGCAGTGTGGATGAGGTTCACCGCGAGATGGTCACACGATTCGAGAAGAGCCGTCACGTCGCTGAAGCCATGATTGAAGAGAGCACAAGTCAGATTGCTGCTTCAGTGGATACCTCAATCTTTGCCAGTTACGGTGAGGATGCGCGGCCACTGATCACGTTTAATACGACAGGCTGGGAGCGCAGCGGCGTTGTTCAGATCGAACTGGATGCGGCTCGTATCTACTTCCGTGATGGAATGTCATTAGAGGATATGGCTGCCCGAATGAACAACGTAGACCTGTCCGGTCGTGTCCTCGTTGACGAAAAAGGAGCGCACGTTCCATGTACAGTAGAAGATCTGGGCCTGCAGTTCGGTTATGATCTGCCGGATGACCGATTCCGTCAGCCGTACAGCTGCCGCAGAGTCAGAATTACATTTGAAGCTGGGAACGTGCCAGCGCTTGGATTGAAGGCATATAGCTGGGTTCGCAGTGAAGATCAGGATGTTTCTGTCTCGAATGGCTTTGCATTGCGCAGTGGTGAACGCGGCATGGAAAATGAATATATTGCCGTAACAATCGCAGACAATGGCTCCTTTACACTGAAGGATAAACGCACAGGACGAACGTACCAAGACCTTGGGGTGTACGAAAATGTTGGGGATATCGGTAACGAGTATATGTTCAAGCAGCCGGAGAATGAAGCTGCCTTGACTACAAAAGAATTAACAGCCGGCATACAGATCATAGAAGATACGCCGTACCGTGTCTCCTACGAAATCCTACATGATTGGGAAATTCCTGCTTCGGCGGATGAGGTGCTGGATCGTGAACAACGTGAGCTCATCTATTACCCGTATCGCAAGGCACAGCGTTCCAAACAGACTACCACACTGCGTATTCGTACGATTCTGTCGTTAAGCCGCAGCGGAAAAGGAGTTCAGGTGCAAACCACCTTCAACAATCAGGCGAAGGATCACCGTGTACGTGCCCTGTTCCCAACTGATCTGGCGACTGCGGTTCACCATCTGGATTCCATGTTTGAGATTGCTACTCGTGATAATGTGCCCGCACCGGAGTGGCAAAATCCAAGCAATACGCAGCATCAGCAAAGTTTTGTAAATGTGAGTGAAGAACAGGCTGGACTGGTCGTAGCCAATCTGGGACTGAATGAATATGAAGTTCTTCAGGATGGGCGTAATACAATCGCCGTAACGCTGCTCCGTGCGGTAGGAGAGCTTGGGGACTGGGGGTTGTTCCCGACGCCGGAAGCACAATGTCTGGGAGAGCATTCGTTCCAGATGGAGATCATTCCGCATGATGGAAGCAGCGCATCATCAGATGCATACATCGAGGCTTACCAGTTCCAGGTTCCATGGACGCTGGTTCAAACGGATGTTCACTCAGGCACGCTGTCATCAACGCATACGCCATTTGCATGGCAAGGGGAAGGTTTGGCATTCTCCTCCCTGAAAGTGAATGAGGAATCAGGTGATCTGATGATGCGCTGGTATAATATGAAGCCGGACACATCTCTGCTGACTCTGGCTACGAACGAATTGGATACGAATGAAGAAGCATACAAGAGCAATATTTTGGAGGAGAAAGGCGAGAAACTCGTATCCTCTTCAAATGTTTCTACTAAACTATTCAACGGCAAAGAATGGTCCATCCCGGCAGGACCTTGCGAGATTGTTACGGTCGGGCTCCCTCGTTAAAGGAATCACCCTGGGAGCAGGCAGGTACTGTCATCCACACCATTCGCGATACGATGTGTCACGAAGGAGATCGTTTTTTCCAGCCGGAACATGTTGAGTTATGCACCGAGTTTCTATAGAATGAACAATAGAATTGCAATCGATCGAAGGAACCTTTGCTATCATCATGGTCATTGGTAAAATTCAGGTGGTTCATTCTATATTGAATACATTAAGGGGGCTTGAAGCCATGGAATCCTTGGGAGGACTGCTTCAGCAGCTTAATCCTTCCTTTCGTGAGCAGTCGCGGCGAATTGCGGCGGAGTTGATGGATGATCCGTACGTACGCGAATTCCGAGCAGGTCACCCGGAACTGAAAGATGCGCAGCTCATGACCGATCTGAGCAAGCTGTATCAGTATGCCCGAGATTCGAAAAACTGTGCGAATTGTCCGGGGCTGGATAACTGTCCTAACGATTTCCAGGGTCACTTTTGTAAACTGGAAGTAGAGCATTTTAACGGTAAACCCGAAATTATAGATAAAAAAGCTCCGTGTTCCAAACATATTGCCAGGCAAAATGAGCATGTGATCAAGAAGAGAATCCGCAGCTTCTATGTGGACGAGCGTGCGCTTAGTGCAGGATATAACGATGTGGAAATTATGGGCAAGGATCGCATGCGTGCTCCAGCGGTAAACCAGGTTCTGCGTTATATTAGTGACACGAAGGAGAATGGGTTATCTCCGCAAGGACTGTTTCTCGAGGGATCATTTGGAACAGGCAAGACGTTTCTGATGTGTTATCTGTTACACGAATTAGCCGTCGCGGGACACACAGGGGTCATTATCTACATGCCTGACTTTGTGGAAGATCTGAAATCCATGATCACGGACGGGCAGAAGCTGAAGGAAACGACAGATATACTCAAAAGCTGTGACCTGCTCATCTTCGATGATATAGGCGCAGAGAATCTGAATCCTTGGGTTCGGGATCATGTGATGGGTTCCATATTGAACTATCGCATGAATCGGAAACCGACGTTCTACACGTCCAACTACAATCTGGATGGGCTGGAGAAGCATCTGAGCTTTACGAGCAGGGATGGCGAGGAAATGAACAAGGGGCAGCGTCTGATGGATCGCATTCGTCCGTTTGTCGACGTCGTTTCCGTTCGTGGAGAGAATCAGCGAGGTAAGCGATAGGTCTTATTATTGTTTTTATATGTAAAAGTAGTCCACAAAAAAGCCTGGTTTTTCGCGGTAGTCGCGGAAACCGGGCTTTTTTGGTCCTGCGCGGGCCTGACATCCTATTCGGTCAGGAATTTGAAGATGACCATGCCGAAGAAGATGACTGTCATCAGGCCACCCATGCCGGCAACACCCGCAATCAGATCGAATAGATCGTTACGGGGCTCCTCATTCACATGTTCACGCGGGTCGCTGATCCGCACATTTGCGTCCATGGTATTGCCTCCTTATGTGGATCAACAGCTTGCCCTTCCAGGGAGCTGAAGCCCGGAGTAATTTTAGTATACTTGGAAAAGAAAGCGTTTGTAAAGATTTTGCAGCAATCATGTCAAGATGACCAATTGTGAAGATTTGATGGTGGAGAGATGAACATTGCACGTTCATTTCACAAGTTTAGATGACCTGTGTTATACTGGAAGTGTCGTTCACGACGTTACAGGTTAAAATAAACCGTAAGTATATATAAGGAGGACAATTTCATGGCTATTGTTAACGTATCCGATCAATCCTTTAACGCTGAAGTCGAAGGAGAAGGAACGGTTCTTGTTGATTTCTGGGCGCCTTGGTGCGGTCCTTGCAAAATGCTCGCTCCAATCCTGGAAGAGCTGTCCACCGAAGTTGGCGATGCAGTGAAAATTGCCAAAGTCAACGTTGACGAAAATCCGGAATCCGCTTCCCGCTTCGGCGTAATGAGTATTCCGACATTGATCTTCTTCAAAGACGGCCAACCGGTTGATAAAGTGGTTGGATTGAACTCGAAAGAAGCACTCAAAGGAATCATCGAGAAACACCAATAATTCACTAGGCTAACAGATACGCCTCCGGTTTATGCGCCGGGGGCGTTTTGCGTCGAATATCTTTTTATAGGACAATATAAAAGTAATCATTATTTTACACTTATAATGTAGAGTACAGAACCGATTCGAAGAAGCGAAGCGCTCGCATTTATCACCGGATTTCCCCATGTAAATGGGATTAAAGAAAGTCTGGGGATAACGGTGATCGGAGAACGGTACTGTAATCGGAATGGTCTAGTGTAACCGTTTATTATTACTTTTTCGGAAGGGAGGACCCACCGAATTATGGATGA
The DNA here is from genome assembly GCF_002272715.1 of Paenibacillus sp. 7516. Lineage (NCBI taxonomy): Bacteria > Bacillati > Bacillota > Bacilli > Caryophanales > Paenibacillaceae > Paenibacillus > Paenibacillus sp. 7516. The sequence continues at coordinate 93,860 of NZ_NPBI01000033.1, read as the reverse complement.
ATTCATAAATGTTCTGCAAGAACAGGAGCAGGCCCTGGAGCAGATACGGCACAAGCTTGCACTGCTGCCTGATATGCCTGGCTGTTATTTGATGAAAAACAGTGAAGGTACCATTATCTATGTAGGTAAGGCCAAAGTGCTGAAAAACCGTGTACGCTCTTATTTTATTGGTAGTCATAACGGAAAGACGCAGCGTCTCGTATCCGAAATCCGCGATTTCGAATACATTGTAACCGGCAGCAATATGGAAGCACTCATCCTGGAGTGTAACCTGATCAAAAAACACATGCCGCGTTATAACGTCTTGCTCAAGGATGACAAAACCTTTCCTTATCTTAAAATTACGAATGAAAAGCATCCCCGGCTCGAAGTGACCCGGCGTGTGCTGAAAGATAAAGCCAAGTACTTTGGACCCTATCCGAACTCGTACGCGGCACACCAAACGAAAAAGCTGCTCGACCGCATGTATCCGCTGCGCAAATGCGGGGTAATGCCGAAGGAAGTCTGCCTGTATTACCACATGGGACAATGTCTTGCTCCCTGTGTGAAGGAAGTAGGCAAGGAGCAATATGACCAGATTTCCCAAGAAATCGGTTCATTCCTGAGCGGAGGTCATGAAGAAATCAAGAAGGATCTGCAGCGCAAAATGCAGGAAGCCGCAGAGGATCTGTATTTCGAACGTGCCAAGGAACTGCGGGACCAGGTGATAGCCATTGACGCCATGATGGAAAAACAGAAAATTACGATGGCGGATGCCAGAGACCGCGATGTGTTTGGGTTTGCCATTGATAAGGGCTGGATGTGCGTCCAGATTCTATATATGCGTCAGGGGAAAATGATTGAGCGCCATGTATCGACGTTTCCGTTTTATGGCGAAGCGTACAGTGACTTTATGTCCTACGTGACACAGTATTATAGCGATAATCCGGCACTGCCGCAGGAGATCTTGCTGCCCGAAGTTCCGAAAGAACTGGTCGCTGGAGAACAGGCGGACAACGCTGAAGCTATGGCTACGGATGTGCCGGCGGCTGTGGCATCGGAATCGGATCCATTGTCGTCAGCATTAGATGATGTGTCTGCTCAACCACAAGTTGCGGAATCCCGCGCAGCTTATGGGGAAGACCATGCTCTTGAAGAGGCTGAAGCAGAAACAGCAATGGCTCAGGATCTGTCCGATCAACAGGAGGATGCTGCTGGGGATACTAACCGGCCTGGATTGGAAGACCCGTTTCAGGCTGCGGCGGCTCTGCAGGAGTGGCTGGAGATCAAGGTTCACATCCCGCAGCGCGGGTTGAAACGCCAAATGATCACCATGGCTGTGGATAACGCACGTGTGGCCTTGGAAGAGAAATTCCGTCTGATTGAGCGTAACGAAGAACGTACGTCCAAAGCATCTGAGGGTCTTGGGCGCTGGATCGGTCTGGATCAACTGCGCCGGATCGAGGCGTTTGATAACTCCAACATTCAGGGAACCAACCCGGTGTCGGCGATGATTGTATTTACCGATGGCAAGCCGGACAAGAAAGAATACCGTAAATACAAGGTTCGTTCAGTAGAAGGACCGGATGATTACGAAACGATGCGCGAAGTCATCCGCAGACGCTATGAGCGTGTATTGAAGGAAAACCTGCCCCAGCCTGACCTGATCGTTGTGGATGGCGGAAAAGGGCAGATTTCGGCCGCTGTGGATATATTGGAGAATGAACTGGGTTTGTTTATTCCCGTGTGTGGTCTGGTGAAAGACGCCAAACACAAAACTTCTCAGCTCATGATTGGCAATCCGCCGGAAGTTATCTCACTGCCGCGGGACAGCCAGGAGTTTTATCTGCTTCAACGTATTCAGGAAGAGGTGCACCGCTTTGCCATCTCGTTCCACCGGGAGCAGCGTGGCAAGTCCATGGTCACTTCTCGTCTGGATTCGATTCCTGGCATCGGCGAGAAGCGTCGTAAACTGCTGCTCAAGCATTTTGGTTCTTTGCGCAAAATAAAAGAGGCCAGCGTCGAAGACTTCCGGCCTCTATCTATCGGTGATAAACTAGCTAATCAAATTATTGCAGCACTTCGGGATGAGGAGTCGTAACATACGGCTTCTCTTTTTTTTGTGGATTCCATTTGTAAATCACATATCCAACGATGGCTGGAAGCACAATCCAGAAGATTCCTGCGGAGATATTCAGGGCGTCCCCCATAAAGATCAGGCTGAGTCCCATCAGCAGGCTGTCGAAGATGACATGGCTGAACACAACAGCGATAAAGCCGTGGCGAAGCATGACCAGGCTGAACAGCAAACCGATGACCATAAGCTCAATGGGGCGTGTGATGACCGGATAGATTGGATAAAGTGTATGTCCAAGTGCCCAGATCAACGTTGGAATAAGACAGGCGATGAAGGTATTGCGTACGATTTTTTGCATCATGCGAATCCCGAACAGCCGGTACACCGTTTCCTCTCCAATGCCAGCCATCCAGGCCATGATGGGAAAGATCCATGCGTATGACATGTTGTAAGTCGATTGGTCTGCCGAGGTGGTGGACCAGCTTCCTATGCTTCGTTCCAGAATGAAGAACAGGATGGATTGAACGCCAAGCAAAATGAACGCCCACAGGTACCCTACATACATGCTGTGAAGGACATATTTGCCGTATCCGGGCTCTTTTGCGCGCGGCCAAGGATTCAGTCCGATTTTGCGCCACATGCCGTCTCCTGCAACGAGTGAGAGGTAGATCGTGGCACTCATGACCAAAGTGATCCCCGTCTGCATGAGCATCAGGAAGGCGAGCATGAAGCTGGACAGGCCCTGTGCCTGAAACAGTGGAATCATGTTTAGTGTACCAATTACGGATGCAGCGAAGTACACCAGGGACAGAATAATCCCGCGTTTAAATGACGTATGTGCCCGGGTGAGAATGCTGTAGATAATCGCCAGCACACCAAGCACAAATGTCAGGAAGGCATATCCTCCATAAGTCATCCAGTTGGCCTGGCGAGTTTGATCTTGTACATAGTTGATATGCTCGTCTGGAACCGAGAAGACAGATTCGAAGGAGCGGACCGCTCCGTTTTCAAAGGTAAAATTCAGTTCCAGCTTCGAATCACCGATCTGCTTATCCGCATCGGTGTAGGTTAGTCCACCTTCACCTTCTCGGGTATCCAGCTGAAGTTTTGGGGCGTCATAGCCGAATTCGGCAAGAATTTCGGATGCTAGCTGCTCCTTTTCGTCCAATGGGATATTGCCCTCGGCGAGCTGAATCGTGGCATTGCGTTTGTTCTTGTCCTGCTCAACCTCAGCGGATGCATACAGGGAAGAAGGTAGTTCTCGTTTGAAACCAACAACTTTGCCAGTTCTCATATGTACGTCCACATTCAAATAACCGCCGTTGTCCTCATCAGGCAAACGAACGCGAAACACATCGTAGGGATACGTTGCTTCCCATTTTTGATTATACGAATCAAGCTGTTTGGTTTTGGCCATGTATCCATAGATATCGGAATGGGTCTGATAAGTGACCAGTGTCTTGCCGTTATCCGAAGGAAGGGTGTAATCAGCCATGGAGGCTGCAAAGGATCTTGCGGATTGGGTTGCCTGTTCCTTGCTTATAAAAGATGTAGACTGGATATCCGTGGTTTGTGATGAAGTAGCAGGGAAGATCTGAAAGACAAAAAACAAAATCAGGCCAACCGCCGCCAGCAACCCTAAACGCTTGAAGTTAGCTTTGAGTACCAAAGGCTGCCCTAAGGGGTTCATGTAATGGTGTTCCTCCTTTATTAATTTGGATATTAAAGTAAAGATAGCACAGGCCGAACCCTGAATGCCAATGATGAAACGAAAAGGCGTGCAAATCCCTGAAAATGAATGAAAATGATCGAATGAATCTGATCTGTTCATTGATATATCTGAGTTTTTCCCTTTTTGCCGGAATTCGATCCTATTTACACAAAAATCGTTTTGTCTGCAACAGCCACAGCGCTTATAATTTTGAAACAAATGTGCAAGATTTGCATTTCTTTAGCCTTGCAAGGGAACGAATAAGAGGATTCCAACCTTAATGCATATGTGATTATGCCTACAATCATACATGTTTATATGCTCCGAACGGAGGCTTATCAAGGTTTAGTGCGTTGGCTCTTGTGCCAAGGATAAGCGATTCGGAGAAAGGCTCCACATCGTGGGGTCATTTTCTTTTTGGAAGAGGTGGATGATACACAAGTGAAACTGAATAATCAATGGGTGCGGCTATCGCCCCCACGTATTCTTGTACTGGGATTTGCGGGAATTATCCTGCTCGGAACATTGCTTCTCATGCTTCCGGTTTCCAGCCGCAGCGGGGATAGTCTTCCTTTTATTGATGCATTATTCACGGCTACATCGGCGGTCTGTGTTACCGGTTTGGTTGTTGTGGACACGGGTACTCACTTTTCCGTACTAGGTCAGGTGATCATTGCGATCCTGATTCAGATTGGTGGTCTGGGCTTCATGACCATGTCCACGCTGGTGGCCATTGCGTTTAAGCGGCGGATTTCCCTGCGGGAGCGATTGATCTTGCAGGAAGCCATGAACCAGAACACGATGGAAGGCATTGTGCGGCTTATCCGAAAGGTCGTGGCCTACTCGCTCATTTTGGAAGCCATTTGTGGCACGCTATTTGCTATTCGCTGGTCATTCGACATGCCTGTCGGACAGGCCATATATTATGGATACTGGCATGCCATCTCCATGTTTAATAACGCAGGTTTTGATATGTTTGGCGAGTTCCGCAGTCTGACCGGGTATGTCCATGATCCGCTTGTGAATTTTACGGCCATGTTTTTGATTGTGGCTGGAGGCATTGGCTTTGTCGTTTTATCCGATCTGGTGGATTATCATAAAACGCGCAAACTTTCGCTTCATTCCAAGGTGGTGCTGCTAACCACAGGTTTGCTGATTGGATTCGGTGCGCTGGTCATTTTTGTGTTTGAATACAGCAATCCACAGACATTGGGCAGCCTAAACTGGGGAGGCAAAATTCTCGGTTCGTTCTTTCAGTCGGTAACCCCGCGTACGGCAGGAGCTAATACGCTGGATATTGCCGGTCTCAGACAGGCAACGCAGTTTTTCATTATTATTTTAATGTTTATCGGGGCTTCTCCGGGTTCCACTGGAGGCGGGATCAAAACGACAACGTTTATGATTATGGTCGGAGCTGTCATCGCAATGATGCGCGGCAGGGAAGATATTGTTTTTTTCAGATATCGGCTGGAACAGGAACGTATCTTCAAGGCATTGACGATTACGCTCCTTGCGCTGCTGCTGATCATTGCAGTTACCATGCTGCTCACCATGACGGAGGATAGCGGTTTTCTCATGATTTTATTTGAGACGACATCGGCTTTCTCTACCGTTGGATTATCGATGGGATTGACGTTGAAGCTGACCACATTCGGAAAGCTCATGATCTGTTTCATGATGTTTGCGGGCCGGCTTGGACCGATTACGCTGGCGTATGCACTTGGACAGAAAAAGGGTAAGGAACTGTATAAGTATCCTGAAGGAAAAATGATTATTGGATAGGGGTTCGTGAAGAACAATGAAAAGACAGCAGTTTGCGGTAATTGGGCTGGGGCGCTTCGGCTCGAGTCTGGCACAGGAATTAATGGAACTTGGCTACGAGGTGCTTGGCATCGATAAAAATGAAGAGGTCGTCGAAGACATGAGCGAACTGGTCACTCACGCGGTTGTGGCAGATGCTACGGATGAGGAAGTGCTGCGCTCACTGGGGATCCGTAATTTCGACTGCGGCATTGTAGCCATCGGTGACGATATTCAGACCAGCATTCTTACCGCAATCCTGTTGAAGGAACTGGGAGTGAAAACGGTCGTTGCCAAGGCAATTTCCGTCTTGCACGGGCGAGCTCTGGATAAGCTGGGCATTGATCGCGTCGTTTATCCGGAACGGGATATGGGCATTCGGGTTGCCCATCAGCTCGTCACCCCGAATCTGCTGGACTACATTGAACTTTCCAATGATTACAGCATTGTGGAAATGAAAGTACCGGCATGTCTGCATAATACAACGCTGTCCAGCCTGAACGCCCGTGTACGCTTCGGTTGCAGTATTGTGGCGCTGCAGAAGGAGACCGGAGTCATCATCGCTCCGACTGCACTGGACTCGCTTCAGATGGGCGACATCATGGTCATTATCGGAATGAATGATGATATCGACCGGTTCGAACAAGAGGTAATCAGCCAGGAGGGCTAATCCGATTCCGGCGTTCAGGCAAAGGCCAGGGCAAGGGCTCAGCGAAGATGAAGTTCATATCGATTTATTAAGGCGTCGTAGTCCTCCTGGAGGGCAGCGGCGCCTTTGCTGTAAAGAGCGCTGCAGTTTCTTTGACCCACTGTCGGGATGTCTCGCTGAGATCTTCCTTTTCCCCGTAGATCATGCACGTGGTCCGGCGGGTCTGCTGCAGCTGGGGCAGGTACACGGAGACCAGATCATTGTCTGCAAGCAGCTGGGGGCGGAGATAGGACTTGGGCAGCAGCGCAGCAGCTTTGCAGGTGGGCAGGAGACGGATGATGGCTTCAAACGAATCAATCTCCATGCGAATATCCGGCATGACAGCACAGCGCTGAAACAGATCGTCTGTCAGCTTGCGATACCATGTGCCTTTGGAAAAGGTGATCATGGGCAGATCCTGCAAGTGTTCCATCCCGGCCTCTTTGCCGGACAAAGGGTGCGTAAGCGGCACAACCAGCTCCAGGTGATCATCGAAGAGAGGCACACAGTTCAGCCCGGCTTCATTAATGGAAGAGGCAACAATGCCAACGTCTGCTTTTTTGTCCCGTACAAAGGAAACAATCTCATGTGTTTTCCCAGTCACGAGCTTGATCTCGGCATTGGGATGCTTCTCCATGAAAGCATTGACCAAAGGGGGGAGTGTGGTCTGAAGTGTAGTCAGGGACGCTCCAAGCGTAATGGCGCTCTGCTCCTCGTCCTTGTACTGGGCAAGCATGGTTAGAAACTTTTGCTGCTGCTGCTTTTGTTCCACAGCGAAGGTGTAGGCAAGTTGGCCGACACTGGTCAATTCAAGGCGTTTGCCTCGGCGGTGAAAAAGCGATACCCCCAGTTCATCCTCCAGTTTCGCAATTTTGCGCGAGAGTGCAGGCTGAGACAGATTCAGCAATTTGGACGCACGATTCAGACTCGATTGCTCCACGACTGCCGCAAATGCATTTAAATCCTCGAACATAAACACTAACCTCTTTTCCATGGGGTGTGATTGTTGTCCTTGATAAATCGTTTTCAATGCGATATGCCTGCCTGTCCGATGTTTCATCTCTTATACCTATAGGTTATAACATTTAATAATTATATTGCAATTCCATTATAAGAAAAAAAGGAGTAACATGAATTGTGACACAAGTTGTTCACACCTGATGAAAACGGAACAATTTGTCGAACCTTTCCATGGGAAAGGTTTGTGTCATGATAAGCGAAATATTTTATGAAAACGTTGTATTTAGCGAAAGGGGAACGACATTTTATGAAAGGGTTTTACTCCAGAAAGCTGCACTCCTTGCTTGGCGTCATCCCGCTCAGTTTGTTTTTTCTTGAGCACCTGGTGACGAACTTCTCGGCAGTTGAAGGCGGCAAAGAAGCTTTTGACGGTGCTGTTGCCTTCCTGAACAGTCTGCCTCTCGTTATTGTTTTGGAAACGGTTCTCATCTGGTTGCCGTTGTTCTATCACGGTGTATACGGTCTGTACATTGCTTACCAGGCCAAGCCTAATGTCGGACGTTACGGCAATGAACGCAACTGGCGCTACACATTGCAGCGGATCAGTGGTGTCATTACGTTTGTTTTCGTAATCTGGCACGTTTGGGAGACTCGCGTGCAGGTTGCATTGGGTAATGTAACGCACGAACAACTTGGCGGTGTCATTCATGACGTCGTGATGAACCCGGTAACGTTTATTTTATATCTGATCAGTGTGGTTGCAGCCTCCTACCACTTTGCTAACGGCTTATGGTCGTTCCTGGTTAGCTGGGGAATTACCGTTGGACCGCGTGCGCAGCGTGTATCTTCTTATGTGTGCATGAGTCTGTTCGGTATTGTGGCTATTATGTTCATCGCTTCGTTGTTTGCTTTCCGGAGCATTGATTTCCAAACGGCAACAACGATGCTTGATACGATTAAGACAGTTCTGATTTAAGCATTTGTGATAAATGCTGACTTATAAGGGAGTGAACAGCAATGGCATCATCTAATGTAATTATTGTGGGCGGAGGTCTCGCGGGGTTGATGGCGGCGATCAAATCGGCTGAGGCCGGAGTCCATGTTCATTTATTTTCATTGGTTCCCGTAAAAAGATCCCACTCCGTATGTGCCCAGGGTGGCATTAACGGAGCGGTAAACACCAAGGGTGAGGGCGACTCCCCATGGGTTCACTTTGACGATACCGTGTACGGCGGCGACTTCCTTGCGAACCAGCCACCAGTTAAAGCCATGTGTGAAGCAGCACCTGGTATCATCCACCTGATGGACCGGATGGGCGTTATGTTCAACCGGACACCGGAAGGTTTGCTTGATTTCCGCCGTTTCGGGGGCACGAAGCATCACCGTACGGCATTTGCCGGAGCCACGACAGGACAACAATTGCTCTATGCATTGGATGAGCAGGTTCGTCGCTGGGAAGCAGCAGGTCTCGTTACCAAATATGAGAACTGGGAGTTCCTGCAAGCAGTTATTGATGATGAGGGGATCTGTCGCGGAATTGTGGCACAGGACCTGAAAACGATGAAGGTGCAGACGTTCCCTGCAGAAGCAGTTATTCTCGCAAGCGGCGGCCCTGGTATTATTTTCGGTAAAACAACAAACTCCGTTATCAATACAGGTACAGCAGCAAGTGCGGTGTACCAGCAAGGCGTGAACTACGCCAACGGGGAATTCATTCAGATTCACCCAACAGCCATCCCAGGAGATGACAAGCTTCGTCTGATGTCCGAATCGGCGCGTGGTGAAGGTGGCCGGATCTGGACTTACAAAGACGGTAAGCCATGGTACTTCCTTGAAGAGAAGTATCCTTCCTACGGTAACCTCGTTCCCCGTGATATCGCAACGCGTGAAATCTTCAGCGTTTGTGTGGATATGGGACTTGGGGTTAACGGTGAGAACATGGTCTACCTTGACCTGTCTCACAAGGATCCGAAGGAGCTGGATGTTAAGCTCGGCGGTATCATTGAAATTTACGAGAAGTTCATGGGGGATGACCCACGTAAAATCCCGATGAAAATCTTCCCGGCCGTTCACTATTCCATGGGCGGCATGTGGGTGGACTACAATCAAATGACCAACATTCCTGGTCTGTTCGCCGCTGGTGAATGTGAATATCAATACCACGGTGCAAACCGTCTGGGTGCGAACTCACTGGTATCGGCGATATATGGCGGTATGGTAGCTGGTCCAAAAGCGGTGGAATACATCAAGGGACTCAAAAAATCGTCTGCCGATGTGAATTCTTCCGTATTCGATGGCTACACCAAACGCCAAAGCGATAAGTACGAAAGCATCATGAAAATGCAAGGCAGTGAAAATGCCTATGTCATTCATAAAGAGCTTGGCGAGTGGATGACAGCCAACATGACGGTTGTACGCTATAACGATAAACTTGAAGCCACCATCGGCAAAATCAAGGAATTGAAAGAACGTTACGGCAAAATCAACATGTACGATACATCCGGTTGGAATAACCCGGGTGCAGCCTTCACACGTCAGCTGTGGAACATGCTTGAACTTGCTGAAGCGATGACACTCGGCGCGCTGCTGCGTAACGAAAGCCGCGGGGCACACTACAAACCGGAATTCACGGAGCGTAACGATGAGGAGTTCCTGAAAACGACCATCGCAAGCTGGTCGAAGGAAGGCCCGCAAATCTCGTACGAGCCAGTAGATGTATCCCTGATTCCACCACGGATCCGGGACTATTCGAAGGATTAAGTAAAGCCGGATAGATTTCAATTTATAAATTTAAAGTTAAACGTCTATAAGGATAGCCCGAAAGATACTGAAGAAGCGAAGCACTCGCGAAGCTTTAGAGGTTGACTAAAGCAATCCAGAATGAATTATTGCTATTTTTAGTAAAGAGACTCAGAGTAGCACGACGCAGCGGAGGAAGCGGAAATGACCTGAAGAAGCGTAGCGTCCGCCTTTGCTATACAGCACAAAGAGGATTTTATTTTATATTTATAAGATTAAAAGTTAACACCTTAACGGAGAAGGCAGAAGAATACTGAAGAAGCGAAGCGTTCGCCTTTATCCCCGGATTTTAACCCTGTCAGGGGTTGATTAAAAAAATCTGGGGATAACAGCGATCGGAAGTAGCTTCTGCCGACGGAGTGACCATGTGTGAACCATTGTGGTCTTGTAACGATAGCAATCAATCATCGTCACCAAAGGAGGGGACAACGATATGGCGGAACAAGCTACAGCGAACAAAACCGTCAAGTTTATCATCACCCGTCAGGACAGCCCGGAGTCGTCTTCGTATACCGAAGAATTTGAACTTCCGTACCGTCCCGGCATGAACGTTATTAGTGCCCTGATGGAGATTCAGCGGAACCCGGTCAACAAAGACGGCAAGTCCATTGCCCCTGTCTGCTGGGAATCAAACTGTCTCGAAGAAGTCTGTGGAGCATGCTCCATGGTAATTAACGGTAAGCCACGTCAAGCGTGTGCGGCCCTGATCGATAAGCTGGAACAGCCGGTTCGAATCGAACCGATGAAAACATTCCCGGTTGTACGTGACCTGGTCATCGACCGCACCCGGATGTTTAATGCCCTGAAACGGGTTAAAGCCTGGATTCCGATTGATGGTACCTACGATCTCGGTCCAGGTCCACGGATGCCGGAGAAGAAGCGTCAATGGGCTTACGAGCTCTCCAAGTGCATGACATGTGGTGTGTGTCTGGAAGCTTGTCCTAACGTGAATGAGAAAACAGACTTTATCGGCCCGGCAGCACTTTCCCAAGTCCGCCTGTTCAATGCTCATCCAACAGGAGAGATGAACGCCGAGGATCGTTTGGAAGCCCTGATGGAAGATGGAGGAATTGAGGGCTGCGGTAACTCGCAGAACTGTGTGCGCTCTTGTCCAAAAGGCATCCCGCTGACAACTTCCATTGCGGAAATGAACAAACAAACAACCAAGCATATGTTCAAACGCTGGTTGGGTGTATAGTATCGAGGATATCGCTTGCAGGTGTGGAACCTGCAAGATTAGGAGAAGTCGTGGCCTTCGGCAGCTTGCTGCTGAAGATCACGGCTTCTTTTTCTGCCATTGCGAAGGAACCGGGCTCGTCATGCAGAATATGGTATACTGTAGAGATGCATGTAGAGCGGAGAAGGAGGGGAAGACATGGCAGAGACACCGCGTAAGGGCAGCTCATGGCCACCGCCCCGGCGCTCAGACGCTGGACTCGAGCAAGGGTCCATTTTTCCCGGTGAGGAGAAGGATCACGATCCCTCCCGGCGCAGTTTCCTGTTACGGATGATTGTGATGACGGCAGGTGCAGCCTTGTTCACAGGGGGATATGCATGGCTCTGGGAGCCGCGCCGTCTGGAAGTGAAGCAAGTACCCTTGGAGCTGCCAGGATTCCCGCAGGCATTCGATGGGCTGCGTGTTGTACAGTTTAGCGATGCACATCTCGGCTTTCATACCGGTTTGAAGGAAATGGAGAAGCTGGCCGAGACCATACAGGAGCAAACGCCGGATCTGATCTGTTTTACCGGAGATATGGTGGAACGGGAAGCCGAACCGATGCGGGAGTGTATACCCGTGCTGGCATCCATGCAGGCCAAGTATGGCAAATTCGCCGTATTGGGGAATCATGATTACCGGGGCAGACAGCAGAAACAAGTGGAAGCCATGTTCAAGGAAGCCGGCTTCACGCTGCTTCGCAACAGTCATGCTGTCATTAAACAAGGGAACGAGCAAATCGCGATTACAGGTCTGGATGATGCTCTTACAAGCCAGCCGAATCCTTTGGAAGCAATCGAAGGTTTGGACACCGATACCTGGAAACTATTGCTGATGCACGAGCCGGATTATGCAGATATGGCGGAGCCGTTCGGATTTGGACTACAGTTATCCGGTCATAGCCATGGCGGGCAGGTTCGTTTCCCTTGGATTGGAGCCGTTACCACGCCGCGGGGTTCACGCAAGTATATTCAGGGGTTATATTATGCAGGCAAGGCACGTATGCCTGTCTATGTGAATCGCGGTTTTGGCATGACCCAGCTGCCGATTCGTTTTTTGTGCAGACCGGAATTGACTGTTTTTGAATTAAAGGGAACACGAACATAGCGATTATACAAAATGAATTTAAATTTTGATTATCTAAGTATTAGACGAGGAGGTTGGCCAGATGGAACGAATTGCGATTGTATCCGATATTCATGGCAACATGACAGCTTGGGAAGCTGTACTCAGAGATATCCGCAGTCGCGGGATTGAGCGTATCTTTTGTCTGGGCGACCTCGTGGGCAAAGGTCCTGATCCGGTGCAGGTGGTTGATTCGGTGAGAGAGACGTGCGAATACGTGATCCGGGGCAATTGGGATGAGCTGGTTGCGGTGAATCAGGATAATGAGAATTTCACTTGGCAGGCTGCACGATTGGGAGCAGAACGGCTTGCATACTTGAAGAGCCTTCCCTTCAGCCACCAATTTGAGCTCAGTGGGCGCAACATTCGTTTGGTGCACGCCTCGCCGCAGAGTGTGTATCACCGGGTGCAGCCATGGGACGAGATGGAGAAGAGGATAGCCATGTTTGATGCTCCTGCAGATCATCCGGATCTTGGTGAAGCAGATATCGTGGGATATGGAGATGTGCATAACGCTTACTTGCAGCATTTTAATGGAAAAATGTTGTTTAATGCCGGAAGTGTAGGTAATCCTCTCGATATGACCCAAGCCTCTTACTGCATCCTTGAAGGAGAGAGTGGCCGTGATCGAAACAAGGCCTTCAACCTTCAATTTGTCCGGGTTCCCTATGATATTGAGCATGAAGTACTGGCTGCACAACAAGCCAATGTACCTTCATTGGATTTTTACATCCGGGAGATTCGTACGGGGATCTATCGCGGACTGCAGGAACAGAGCTCGGCCGAAGAATAAATAATGGCAATGAATCGACATACTAATGTTTGAATACCAATACGGAGTGTTATCCATCATTTTTACATGAGCCGGATCATCCCAGAGCTTGCTTGTCTTACCGGACCAGAACCCGATAGACAAAAGGAGCGATTGCCATGCTGACCCGAAAAATGCTGGGCCAAGGACTTCCTGTGTTATGGACAGACCGACTGCTGCTTCGATCTTTGCGTCAGAGTGATTTCAGCACATTATCGGAACTGTTTTCCGATCCGCAAGTCATTCAATATGTAAATAGGGGAGGCCAACCAACGCCAATTCGTGCCCGGCGACTCCTGAATCAGATCCGGAGCAGCAGTTCGAAGCTGGATTCGCTGCATTACGGCATCTGCTGGAAAGGCAGGGAGCAGATCATTGGCATCACGTCTTTTCAGCACTGGAATGAGCAGAGCGGCACAGCCCAGATTGGCTATATTCTGAACAGATCCTGCTGGGGCATGGGCGTAGCAACCGAAGCTGTACAGCGCCTGCTGCACTTTGGTTTTACGGAGCTGAATCTTCAAAAAGTGGAAGCGCGCTGCTACGAAGCCAATGTTTCATCCGAACGGGTGCTTCGCAAAAGCGGGATGTCGTACGAACGCACTCTTCCTTCATTTGGATGGAGTCAGGAGGATGGTCAGACACAAGACACTCTGCTCGACGTCAAAGTCTATGCTCTATATCGGGAAGAGCATGTGCGATTACAAGAGCATAAAAGCCTTCAAACCTAGGTATCCAACAAGCAAAAATAACATAGAATAAAATAGCAAAACCAGTTGAATCGAACTTCAATCATTTGTTACACAATTGAAATATAGCTGCAATTGAACTCTAACAGACAGCGGGTAAACTTATCTCATGACCCCCTTTTTGATAAATAGATATGCTGTTGGGACCCGCCGCGAGCGGGTTCATTTTTTTTTTGACCAAAAGAAAAACCCTACGATAGGGATGATTCCGCAGACCGTAGGGTCTCAAGCTTGTTATTCTGTTGTCGTTACAAGGGAACAATCTGCATCTGTTTCTGTTTAAAATAAACCCATTCCGTAAAGCCGATCTCTTTCAGGCGAGCCTGAACGTCTTCCAACTCGTCCGCTACGCGAGAAGGCTTGTGCGCATCGGATCCGAAGGTGACTTTTACGCCGTAATGATTCGCTCTCTCCAAAATGGCATCAGAGGGGTACCAGCCTCCGCTTAGCTTCGTTTTGCCGGAGGTGTTGATCTCAATAGCCACACCCGCCTCCGCAATAACCTGCAGGGTTTCATCAATGGCATGATCAGCCACAATCTCGGAGAATGCAGGATAATTGCCTTTCATGGCATCAATGTGTCCAAGAATCTGGAACATGCCACTCCGGGCAGACTGTGAAATCAATGAGTAGTAGCGTTCCTTCACTTCGATTTTCCGAGCCTCACTGAGTCCCTTCCACCGGGTTTTATTGAAAATGCTGACATCCTCCGTGTGGTGAACCGAACCAATAATATAGTCAAAAGGATGCTGTCCCAGCGTACTGCGATACAACTCAGCATGGAGAGGGAAATAATCGGATTCGATGCCAAGCAGCACGTCAATTTTCCCTGCGTATTCCTCTTTCAGTGCTAGCACCTCTTCCACGTAATGGAGCAATTCGGACTTGGCCATCGCAATGCGGGGGAATGCTTGCTCTTCCTTACTGGCGAAATAGGGCGTGTGATCGGAGATTCCAATGGCCTGAAGACCAGCCTGAATGCCAGCTTCGATGTATTCCCGAATGTTGCCATCCGCATGACCACAGCGGAAATGATGCGTATGAAGATCGAATTTCATGAATGATCCTTCCTTTCTCCTGCCTTGTTTGTCATTCCGAACTGATAAATTGGGTTTCCGGCATGCCTTTCAGGTCACTCAGGAATTGATGCATGGCCGAATTCAGATAACGACTGGATTTGTAAATGACGCCTACAGGATGACTAACCTCAAGTTCACTTAGCGGAATCATGCGAAGTGTGCCCTGACGCAGTTCGTGTGCGACGGATTGCTTGGATATCACGGCCGCTCCAAGGTTGATCTCGACCATCCGTTTGACTTCCTCACTGCTCGACAATTCCATCACAATATTGGGCTCAATGCCATGTTTTTTGAAAATGCCTTCCGTAAACCGTCTGCCGACCGTATCTGGCGACAGCATAATCAGAGGGGTGCTGCGCAGCACATCCACCGCGGCATGCTTCTTCTTCGCAAGGGGATGAGCAGGAGACACAACAAGTTCGAACGTGTCGTAATACAGAACGGAGGTGTTCAGATTGGGATTGCGCTCGGTGAGATACCCGATACCTACGTCAATCAACCCATTTTCGACCTGCGTGTAGATCTGCGAGGAAGGCAGGGACTGAATGCTGGTTTTGATCAATGGGAACTGATCCTGGAAGTAGGATAGCACCCGGGGGAGAATCTGAATCGCAATGGAGGTTGTCGTGCCCAGTACGATATGGCCTTGAGGCGTTTCATCGAGATCGGACAGCTTCTGCTTCAGTTCGTCTACGATATCTAGCATGCGCTCAGCATGCTCCAAAAACACTTGTCCACGATCGGTTAAAGTAACAGGTTGGTTGCGATCTACAAGAACGGTGTTGAATTCATCCTCCAGACTTTTAATCTGGGCTGAGACGGCAGGCTGGGTTAGGTTCAGAAGTTCTCCCGCTTTGCGGAAACTCATCGTTTTTGAGATCGTAATCAGCGTCTCCAGTTGGCTGATATTCATGTATGGCCTCCTTGCGGGTAAGATGTCGTGTCATGGAGTGTTCCTGTGAGGAATGGAATCCCGTAACTTTTTTTTGGTTTGTTATCTTAAATTATAGGTGATTCGAGACGGCAGGGCAATGAAGGAGACATGTGGAGTTTAAGAAGAATACATGAGCGTCAATTAAACTTAATATCAAGATTTTTAAAAAAAATACATTTGTTAAAACACAGTAAAAAAGTCCTAAATCTTAATGCACCTCGAATTGAATCAAAAGTCTTCCTACAAAAGGGGTGCAGAGTTCTGCTATTTCGTCAAAAACAGCTATAAACAATTGCCCCGCGCATGACGATAAATTATAGTACACATGTCTTACCGAATTCATAGTGAATTCTTGTACGTGATAAAGTATAATAAAATTATTGAATATGGGACTTTTGGTATGTGACCAATAACCCAGTGTAAGGGGGACATTAGACAGTGAAAGCGGAAGTAATTAATCCTTTCCTGGAATCCGCACGCAACGTATTCGAACAACTCATCCAGGTTTCGCCTTCCACCGGGAGTCTTGGCGTGAAGAACGTAGAGTACATAGCAGACCATGTTTGGATCGTGATCGGAATGACCGGCCAGCTGAGCGGAAACATTGTTTTCGGAATTCAGGAACAAGTTGCACTGCGAATTGTCTCCGCCATGATGGGCGGTTTTGTAATTACCGAAATGGATGAAATGAGTAAAAGCGCCATCTCGGAACTGGGCAACATGATCAGCGGCAATGCGAGCACGATCCTGTCCAACCAGGGTGTCGTGGTGGACATCACGCCTCCGCAAGTGTTGAAGTCCGAACATTTGACTGAATTTAATGCAACGAAGGCATTGAGCATTCCACTGTTGATGGACGGAATCGGCGAGATGGATATTCAGGTCATGATCTCGTAGAATAGAACCATAGCCTGAACAGGCGATTGTTTCATTACGGGAGGACTTCGGGTATGCTGAAAGATCAGGTTGTATTCATCACAGGTGCGTCGAGCGGGATTGGTGCGCTCTGTGCACAGATGCTGATTGAAGAAGGAGCTATTCCCATTCTTGCTGCCCGATCTCGGGACAAGCTTGAACAGATTGGTGCTTCATTAAAAGGGCCGCATGAGCTGCTTACGCTGGATGTAACCAATGATGAGCAAGTACAGACAGCGTTTAACATGATACTGGAAAAGTATGGACGAATCGATATTTTGCTGAACAATGCAGGTTACGGGAAATTTGCCGCAATGACGGAAATGACGGTGCAGGAATTCGAAGATATGATGGACGTCAATTACATGGGAATTGTTCGCTGTACGAAGGCAGTGCTGCCGCACATGCTGGAACGTGGCAAGGGACAGATCGTGAATGTGGCCTCCATGGCTGGCAAAATCGGGACTGCCAAATCGGCATCCTATACAGCCACCAAACATGCCGTACTTGGATTCAGCAATGCTTTGCGTCAGGAGCTGCGTAAGACCGGAGTGACGGTTACGACCATTAATCCGGGTCCCATTGATACGCCGTTTTTTCATCGTGCAGATCCATCCGGGAATTACGTTAACAACGTGCGCTGGATGATGCTCAAACCCGAAGAGGTTGCAGGGCATATGATCCGGGCGATGAAGAAACGCAAGGAAGAAGTGAATCTGCCAAGACTCGCTTCGGCTGGCATATGGCTGTATCAGCTGTTTCCCCGACTCGCTGACCGGCTGTCGCATGGGGTCATGAACCAGAAGTAGAAATGCAGCAACCTGAGCATCATATAGGGAATAAGAGAAAAGCTCCGCCGAGGGGCTTTTCTTTTTTTGCGCCCAAGCAGAGTGTTACCGAATAAGATTTGGTCCACAGCCTTTTTTCGCATATAATGAAAGATAATGTGATGACAGGCTTATGCTCCAGAAGTACAAGCAGGAAGTAGCATCGTAAGAATAAAATTAAAGGATGGACATACATGACGAATGAAACATTTGCTTCAATAGGCGTGGCACAGGATCTGGAGGCGATACTCGCTTCGCACGGGATCAACGAACCTTCTCCGGTACAGGCCCAGACCATACCCGTTATTTTGGAAGGCCGCGATGTGGTTGCGAAATCCCAGACGGGCACAGGCAAAACGCTTGCTTATCTTCTGCCATTGCTGCAATCCATCAAAAGTGATGTCAAAGGTACCCAAAAGCTGATTATCGCGCCTACCCAAGAACTGGCCATGCAGATCGTGCGTGAAGCACAGCGATATGGAGAGGGACGCAGCATCGGCGTACTTGGCCTCATTGGAGGCGCAGCTGTCAAACGCCAGATCGAGAAATTGCGTGAGCATCCCGAACTGGTTGTGGGCACGCCTGGACGACTGAAAGAACTCATTACACTGAAAAAGCTGAAAATGCACAACGTTTCCACGATTGTTATTGATGAGGCTGACCAGGTATTCCAGCTGGGTGGCGTGAGTGATGTGGAGTTTGTGCTTCGCAGTGCGCTGCGGGACCGTCAGCTGATTTTCCTGTCTGCGACCATTGATGAGCACACTGCTGGACTTGCCAAGCGTGAGATGAAGGAACCTGTCCAGATCGGAATTGAACCGGACCGGGCAACGGCCGCAGGACTGGAGCATTATTATTTTGTGGAAGAGACCCGTAACAAAATTGATATGTTGCGCCGTCTGGTCAGACAGTATAACCCTGATCGTGCCATTGTGTTTGTGAACGCTACAGAAGACATCGGCGAGGTAGAGGCCAAAATGAACCATCTGGGCCTGTCTGCGGCTGCATTGTACGGTGATGCGGACAAGGTAACGCGGAGCAACGTACTTTCTGCATTTCGCAATGGCAAAATCCAATTGCTGATTGCCAGCGAAGTCGCGGCAAGAGGATTGGATATTGAAGGTTTGCCAATGGTCATCAACTATGACCCTGCTTTTGACTCGGAGCACTATGTTCACCGTGCGGGACGCACAGGACGAATGGGACGCAGCGGGATTGTGCTGTCCATCGTGGATGAGACGCAAATCTTCATCATGCGCAAATTCGCGCGTGAACTTGGCATTGAATTGCAGGAACGCGTTTTATTCGGCGGTAAAGTACTTGAAGCTGATCCACGTCCGGACACCCGGCCTGAAGGTCATTCTTTCTCGAGAAAACCGGGACCGTCCCGAGACCGCAAGCCAGGTCAGGCAGGCCGTAACGGCGGAGCAAGAGCTGCTGTGTCGAATCAGCGTACAGCAGACAGCAAGCCTGCTCGCAATGCTGGAAGAACAGAGCGGGATCAGGATCGTAAAAATAAGGGTGCACCCAAATGGAGCAAGGGAAACACACCGCGTTCCGAAGAATAAAACCTGACGAAAGAGGTGCAGGGATTGATGGATAACGGACAAACGCCCGTACTTAAAATCAGCGGGCTAAGCGGAGGATATAGTGCCAAACGGCCGGTTCTCCACGGTATCGATCTCGAAGTTGGACGCGGAGAGATGGTCGGACTGATCGGATTAAACGGTGCCGGAAAAAGTACAACAATGAAACATATTTTAGGTTTGATGACTCCCCAGCAGGGGGAGGTTCGGGTCATGGGCAAGAAGCGGGACGAGGACGCGCAGATCTATCAATCGGCGATGGCATTTGTGCCTGAGTCACCCGAGTTGTATGACGAGATGACCGTAATGGAGCATCTGGAGTTCACAGCCAGAGCATATGGCGTATCCGAAGCGGATTTCAAACACCGTACGGAGAAATTGCTGGACCTGTTCCGCATGAGGGAAAAAAGCACAAGCCTGTCGACCCATCTGTCCAAAGGGATGCGGCAGAAGGTGATGATCATGTGTGCTTTTGTTGCAGGGCCCCCGCTCTACATTATTGATGAACCGTTCCTCGGGCTCGACCCGCTCGGAATTCGTTCTTTGCTGGATTTCATGTTGGAAATGAAGGCATCCGGATCATCGATATTGTTAAGTTCGCACATTCTGTCCACGATTGAAAACTATTGCGATCGCTTTGTTGTATTGCATCGGGGTCAGGTTATCGCTCATGGAACATTGAATGAACTGCGCACCCAGTTCGGAGATTCGGATGCAGCGCTGGAGCACATGTTCTATTCTCTTGTGCAGGGCAGGGATTAAGCATGGACCTCAAGCTGTTATGGAAGCAAAGACGCACGGGATTCTGGAACGGAATTCTTCCTTATCTGGGCTATGTCATACAGAGTGGCGTGGCCATGGTCTTTCTCTTTCTCGTCATTGCATTCTCTGCCTGGTATACCTCATTTGTACAAAACATTCCTGCAGGATTTCCAATTCGCTGGATTGCATTGCTGCTGCTGGCACCGCTAGTCCTGTTCAGCAGTTATCGTACATATCTGCATCCTGCCGATATCGTATTTCTGAGACCTCAGGAGTACCGGATGCAGGAGTACCTGAAGAACAGTTTTGCCCGTGGAATCATCTACAAAAGTCTGGGCATGCTGCTCGTATTTGTTACACTGTGGCCTCTCTATGTCCGGGCAGATCAGGATGCACGGCCATTTGGCTGGTTTATCGTGCTTTTGCTCCTATGGAAAGGACTGGCGAGCTACGGCGCCTGGCAGGAGCTGCGGATGGTTCAGACCGGGGCGGCCAGAGGTTATCGTTTGCTGCGCTGGGCGCTGACTATACTTGCGATTGCCGCATGGTTGTGGCAGCCTCCACTGCGTAGTGTCTGGTTCCTGTTGCTGCTGGCGGTCCTCTATATGGTCGCACTGCGCTTCCCGGTGAAGCACCGGATTGCATGGGAACGTTTGATTCAGGTGGAGCAGGGGCAGGCCGGTCGGGTCATGCGGACTCTAGGCTGGTTCGTGGATGTACCGTCATCCGGCCAAAAAGTAAGTGCTCGCCGCTGGCTCAGTAAATGGGGAAGCGGACTACCCTGGAATGCAGGGAAAGCCTATCGCTATCTCATTACCAAAACATTCATTCGAACCGAAGTGTTCACCATTGTGTTGCGATTGATTGTACTAGGCATGCTGCTCAGCTGGTGGACAGCGGGAAGTTACTTTGGCGTAGGTGTATATCTGTTCTTCCTTCTGCTGGTTGGTGTTCAGCTTGGCGCATTACGCCGCAGTCATGGTGAATCCTTCTGGATCATGATCTATCCCATCTCTGCAGAGAGCCGCCGTTCCCAGGTGCTCGGGTTCATCTTCAATCTGCATGCTATTGCTGCTCTGTTGATGTGGCTTCCGATGTGGGCTGCCGGAATGAGTGGATTGAGTGTTACGGGAATAGCGCTGGTGCTCGGTGCGCTGGTAATCTACCTCATGAGGCGTTCACAGGGCAACAAATGGTTGAAGGAAGAAGAAGACGAGTGACTTTACCTTATTGATGCAAACGTGGATTGGGGAAGATGAACTCCACCAGCGAGAGTGTTACGATATAGTCAATCACGAAAAAGACGGTTATGTTGGGGCTGAGTCCCCAAATAACCGTCTTTTTTTGCTGCGGTTAGCCTATTTGGCACTCCCGCGTAGAGAAGGATGGAACTAACAGAGGAACGATTTAGTGATGATTACGAGCAAGATGAACAGAACAAGAATCGCACCTGTATTCGTAAATCCTCCGAAACCGCCGCATCCATAACCGCCTCTTGTATCTTCAACTCCAGACATGGTCATTCCCCTTTCGAGTGGTGTTTGGCACGCCCTTGCGTACACCGTATACTATGTGCCCTGGGTTTCTGCTGATTGGGCCGCCGCCCGGAATCATTTAGAAATAAATATATTTCAGGTGAAGCACAGCTTCTGCAGCTGAAAAGAAAACATGCCAAACAGCCCTCTATGGGACGCAGTGTGCACATCACCGGATAGAGGGCTGTTTATATTGCAGGACATGCCCAGAAGCCTGGGAATGTCCTGAGTTATTCATTTTTACAAGAGCGAAGCCTGATTGGAATCAGTTCGTCTTCAGATCGGTGATGCCACGGTAGATGGTATCAAACAGATCTTCCAGTCCGGACTCTTCAATACAGGAGAAGGCGATGCGCAGATCAGCTTCACCCAGTGCAATGGTACCTACACCGTACTTGTGCAGCAAGTGGGAACGAAGTGTTTCTGCATCAACGTCTTTTAGCTTCAGACACATGAAGTAACCGGAGTTGAACGGATAATAATCCCAGACATCTCCGTATTTGCCGCTATCGAGAATGGCTTTCACCTTGTTCGCACGGCCTTTCATGATCTCAAACTTCTCCTGTTTCTGTGCTTCGAATTCCGGTGCTTTCAGTGCATCCAGGACAAATGTCTGGGATGGATGCGGACCACTGGAGATGGTTGCCCGGATAATGCCAAGCGTTTTTTGCTCCAGCGCATGCAGAACTGCAGCATTTTCATGCCCATAAGTGATGAAACCAACGCGGAAGCCCCATACGAACTCTTCCTTCGTTGCACCATCCACTTTGACAGTGAGCACGCGTGGATGAATGTTGGCCAATTTGCCAAACAACGATTCGTGAATGGAATCCTCGAAGAATAGACCAAAGTAGGCATCGTCTGTCACGGCAATCACGTCTACGCCTGCTTCCGCAGCCTGACGGATGGTATCCACAATCGCATCGGCTTCTTGGCCTCCAGGTGTGTAGCCTGTTGGATTGTTCGGGAAGTTGAGCAGCACGATGGCTTTGCCTTTGCCCTTCTGTGCAAGCAGTGCTTCAAGCAGTCCTTGACTATTAAAGTTCAGTTGCTCATCGAACAGGGGATAATGAACCAGCTGGCCATGACGACGAATTCCGAAAGTCAGCTCGTAATTTTCCCAGTTTTTGTCCGGATATATAACAGCGTCCCCTTCTTCAACGAAGAGGTCGGCTACAATACTAAGTCCATGAGTCAATGCATTGGTAACAATAGGGTTGCCAAACGTTTTGCCTTCAAGTGAAGGAGTCTCCTTCAGCATCTTGTCTCTCCATACCGTCCGCAGTTCAGGCTTACCCGCAGGCGGAGCGTAAGGATAGAGGTCCTTCGGTTGGAATGCAGACAGCTTCTCCTGAATAACCGGAAGATGCATCGGCACACCGCCCTCCAGAGCAATACCAATCGTAGCATTATAGGTCTTGGCCAGGCTTGCTGCTTCAGCAGACTGACTCAGGATACCTTCTTTTGGGAAATAGATCTCTTTGCCGAGCTGCGACAGCATGGAGTAGACGTGACTGCTGCCTGCCTGAATACTTTCGTTCAACTGTTCAGCCAGTGGATTCATTCTTTTCATCCTTCCAAGTCTTTGGGATTCAACTGCCTAACATTATATCACCTTGACATCCCCCCGTCACGGAAATTACGCAATATGACAGTTATATCACTTCACCGCGTTGTTGCAGGAGGTTGAAAGGCGAAATTTAGGTACGTTGTTCCCTATGGTTTTGGAAAGAAAATACCGTTTATTGCTGGTGAAAAGGACAATATTTCCGCATCATTTCGGCTGTTTCTATATCTCTTCCCTCATTGCGCTGTTCCAGCTGTCCGCTGATATGCTCGAATCGCTCGGTGGAGAGATTCTGACCGAATTTGAACTTGGCAGTGATGTGCTCTGGTATGATACGAACCACAGCAACAGCTTTGAGATTACCCTTATACCGGGAATCAGCAGCATCAATGGGGACATATCCACCCTGCGGCTGAAGCTTCTCCATGAAGCGCTGCAGCACCTTGCCCTTGATTTCCAGATCCTGAACAGGCTCTGCCTGACCGGATGCCATGACACTTTTGAAAAAGGAGGTTGCGGGACAAGCCAGTTCGGGATCACTGAAATAGGAGGGGATCAGGGAAAACTCTTCAGCCACCGTAAAGCTGACCGAGGAATCATGCTTGATTTGTTTCATTTTCTCCCCGGCAAGACTGCCATGGAAGTAGAAGCATCCGTCCATATAGACGAAATTGAGTGGTGTTACCCTTGGTTGTCCATCCGGACTGACAGTTCCCAGAAATCCGAAGGAGCACTGATCCAGAAATGCTGTAATTTCTTTCTCTTCATCCACTGTAAATTCCTTGCGTCTCATATATATTTCCCCCTTGGTTGTGATTAATCTGAACTTGAACGATAAGCTGAATGTTGCTCTAACGATAAATCATGCATTGACATAAAAATAGATCCAATTTACATTCAATTTTATAGGCCAATTACTGAGGTGAAAGATGGAGGAATTCAACTAACTTGGAGTAAGAGGCACCGTCGTATGGTTTGAAAATATCAAAGAAAGGGGAGCGAGAGCCATGGAACTGTGGCTGCCCTTGGATTCCTATGCGCACCAGCATCGTTATAAATACACGGCACTGTATCATGCCTTGCGCGATGCCATTCATGCGGGAACACTCGTGGAAGGGACACGTCTTCCTTCCACGCGAGAACTCGCGAGCCAGTATGACATGTCGCGCGGTTCAGTGGCACAGGTATACGACATGCTTCTCGCGGATGGTTACGTAGAGGCACACCGGGGCAGAGGTACTTTCGTTAAAGGTACATTTAGGACAGAGGCACAAGGGGAACAGGAAGCAGTAATTCAGCTCTCTCCATGGGGAGAACGCGTGAGCAGACTGAATACTCAGAAAGTAGCGGAATCTGTCTCTGTTCAGGATCAGCATATCATTGATTTCCATGTCCATCGCATGCCCGCAGGCCACTTTCCCACATCGGAATGGAAGAGTGCACTCGCCGCCGTACACCGAAGCGATTGGCGGGAGCAAAGCGGTGCAGCAGGAGACCCTGAACTGCGTGAGGCCATCGCTTCACATCTGAGATGGACACGGGGGATCCAGGCGGATGCATCCCAGATTGTATTGTTCAGTGGTTCGATGCAGGGCATTACATTGCTGGCACAGCTGCTGATCCCGGAAGGGGCTCAGGTCATATTGGAAAATCCGGGGTACCAGGGAATCGCGCATGCAGTGAACGCCTGTGGGGGCAGAGCTGTGCCGGCAGCTGTAGATTCGCAGGGCATCATCCCTAAGGATTGGAACGCCGAGACGCTGTTTGTCACCCCAACCCGGCAGTTCCCGACTGGTGCGGTGTTAGGACTGGATAGACGCAAAACGCTGCTTGCCTGGGCCTCAAAGCGCAACGCCGTCATCATTGAAGATGACTACGACAGTGAATTTCGCTGGGGAGGCAGACCGATTGAACCGCTTAAAGTATTGGATCGCGAGCAGCGAGTGATCTATGTCGGATCATTCTCACAGACAATGATTGCTTCCTTCCGGCTGGGCTATGCGGTCCTGCCATCAAGCCTGGTACAGCCACTCCTTGCAGCGAAAGCCCTGTATGAGCCGGTACCCCCTGCGTTATTGGAACAGCGAGCCTTGGCCAAATTCATGAGCAGGGGTGGATATCTGAGGCATTTGAGACGGTTAACCCGGCTATACGGGGAACGGCATGCTTTTTTTGTCCAGGAGATGGTACACCAGTTACCAGAGGCTTTCACCATGCAGCCAGGAGATGCAGGCCTTCACATCTACGCGACTTGGAACGGCAGTCCGGACAGCTTTCAGAAATTCAAAACGATAGCAAAGGAAGAAGGCGTGTTATTTGGGGATGCCGAGCGTTATCAACTGATCCCCGGTCCTCCTGCTGTTTGTTTTGGCTTTGCGCATCTGGAGAAAGAGGAGATCACGGAAGGCATCCGAAGACTGCGGCTGGCATGGGAGAAGAGTACATTTTCGTTTCGCTGAAATTCGCTGTATAATGGATGAAGACATTTCGCTCCGGGAGGAGCAGAAATCACATACAAGCACTTTGCATCAGATTCCAGGAAGCGTACTGAGTTTAGGGACAGGCTGAACCGAAAGGATTGTGTTCTAATTCTAGGGCCTTTTAACTGTAAGCGATCTATAAGCAATTGGAATTCAATGATGATGCAACATGCGGAGAGATTAACTTTCAAGGGGGAGTGGCGACATGCTGCAGGCATCGCCGTCATCTTTTGTTATTTTGCCCGCCGTCGCCAAAATTGTCTGCGAACCGGGATGGAAGTGGCAGAAGCGGGAAAAACCGATGCAGAACTATGACTTATTTTATGTATGGAGTGGGGAAGGGACCGTTGTGCTGAATGACCGGTCGTATGAGGTCGGCAAAGGCAGCTGTTTCCTGTTTAGACCAGGTGACCATCCTACTGCGACACATAATAAGCAAAAACCGTTGGTCCTTACGTATATTCATTTTGATGTAGATATACCTGTGAATGATGTGCCTCAGTCTTATCGTGAGGTACAGGAAACCGTGGAATTCGAACATTTGCTGGCCCGATATGTAAGACTGTTCTTATCCGATGTATATGGGCGGGACGAGGAGAGTCGGCTTATTTTGAAACAGCTGATGATTCATTTGCTGCGTGCGGATACGGAATCACCTGTGGAGAAAAGGGTCAGCAACCAATTGTCGGATGTCATTCAGGAAGTGGCGAATTATGTACGCCAGCATCCGGGGATTACCCATCGGGTGGAGGATCTGGCTGCACGTGCGGGCTTGTCGCCCCGATACTTCTCCATCAAGTTCAAGGAATTAATCGGTTCTTCTGTCCAGTCGTATATCATTCGCATGCGCATTGAGCGCGCAGAACAT
Source organism: Paenibacillus sp. 7516 (assembly GCF_002272715.1). Taxonomy (NCBI): domain Bacteria; kingdom Bacillati; phylum Bacillota; class Bacilli; order Caryophanales; family Paenibacillaceae; genus Paenibacillus; species Paenibacillus sp. 7516. The sequence continues at coordinate 67,392 of NZ_NPBI01000033.1, read as the reverse complement.
TTGCTGGTGCATACAGGCATGAATGTAACCGAGGTCGCGGATGCCCTTGGGTATCGGGATATCTTTTTCTTCAGTCGTCAGTTCAAGCAATACACCGGCAAAAGTCCTTCCGAGATTCGTTAGGTACGACGCCTGAGATCAGGGTAACGTTTCAAGTCTGGAGGCCAGGGGTAAGTAAGTAGCATTCCTGACGAAACGAAAGGGGGAACTTGTGATGAACGGAAAACGGCGGATCCGCAACCGGGGATGCTCTATGAAGGGATGCACTATTTTCCGGAACCGTCTGCGTCGCTTCAAACCGGCGGAGGAACTGCAGGACGTTTGGTTTTGAAGAAAAGTCAGAGGGCCTATACATACGGAGCGATGTTTCGTATTGAACGTATATAAGGAATCTCCAGTGACTACCGTGGAACGATCATGTTTCAAATCCTAAAGAGGATGGCGCAAGCACCTGCAATCAGGTCTTGCGCCATCCTCTTTATTTGGATCCGGAGTATTCAGCGATTTGGCTTCAGGCGGCCAAGCAGTGTACCCATTTTGACGGAATCACCCGGCTGGAGACTGGGCTCAGGTTCAAATGTGCCGCTCTGCGTCAGCAGTACCACAGTGGAACCGAATTCAAAATAAGCCAGGTCATCCCCTTGTGCCCAAGTACTTGCAGCCGTATCCGCGTACTGAATGCTGCTTACGTTCATGGCGCCGACTTTGACGACAGCGACTTCTCCATAAGCGTGACCGATATACGTAATCAGACGTTCGTTTCGACTTAGCACCGACTTCATATGGGTCAGACCAAAATCATTTACGGGGTAAACCTTCCCCTTGATATGCTCACTTTCGATTCTGTGCCCGTTAACGGGTGCATGGATCCGGTGATAGTCACGAGGGCTGAGGTACAGGACGAATGCATAACCGTGCTTGTACTTCTCCAGATGTGGTGAGTGGTTTAATAATTCAGCAAGTGTATAATTTTGTCCCTTAACATTCAGGAGTGTGCCTGCAGATACCGGCCCGGCCGCCGTAATTTTGGCATCGACGGGGCTGATGAGTGCATGTTCCGAAAGATCCAGCGGGCGCATGCCCGGCTTTAATTTGCGGGTGAAGAAATCATTCAGTGAACGATACTCCTTCCAGTCTTTCTCGGCTTCCTGAACAGGGATGTTGTAGGTCCGGACAAAATAAGGGATAAATGCCTTGCTTCCCCTGCTCTTGGAGAAGGCTCCCACGGTCCGGGAGATCCATTTGCGAGAAGAAAGCTCGGTCATTAACCGCAACAGCGTTTTTGCCATGAATATCCCCCTTAGGGTTAGTGCGAACTTCAAGGCCGGCAGGACCGGCCGTTCTGCATAATATTGACACAGAATGCCAGCGAAATCAATATGGGTACTTACGGTAGGTTTGCGGTTGACGCGGAATCTGCGAATTTTGCTCCATCAGCAGACGTCCATATGCCATGGGCTCACGGTAGCTGGCCTTCCAGTGTTCGGGCATTCCCGCCTTGCGAAAACCGTAGCGCTGGTCCCGTCCATTACATTCGATGAAGTAAATCTGTCCGTTTCTGGCAATCCCCAGATCAAGACCCAGGTCGGCCAGATGAGGCAGGCTGGAAGCCAGTGTGCGTGCAATCCGGAGTCCAACTGAGCTGATCCGGGCTTCAAGCTCTGGAATGCTGAGTCCCAGTTCTTCTTCATCCAAAGCTTCTGCCAAGGTCATCACCTTGCCTCCTTGAGCAATATTGGTGACAAAGGTGTGGGATGGTGCTGCCTTGGCGAACATGCCCGTGATGCCCCATAAACCGTCAATCCCCCGCTGTACAGATACACGCAGATCTACGGGTCTTCCTTCGTAACGAACCAGTGGAATCCGTTCCTCAATGAGATACGCATGGCGAAAAATACGTCTTAAGGTGGCGGAGGGCAGTTGTCCCCTGCTGAGCCGGAAGGTTGCCCATCCTTTGCGGGAAGCCCTGGTCTGGCAAGTCAATTTCCAGTCCCCGTCTCGTTTATACAAACGCATGATACCGTGACCAATACTGCCGCTGCACGGTTTGATGATCAAGTCACTATAATGTTCCATCATATAAGCCAAAGACTCCGGCGTAGCTTTGGCGGCATAAGGGAGATGTTTCTTCAGTACAGGATCCTGGTGCAGCATGTCATGAATATGATCCTTGCGATACCGATTCCGAACGTTAAATACCTGTATGCCCTGCAGCAGCAGCTTGGTCACCTCGTGCTGATCTGCCCGGCGAAGCTGGAGAGCCCGATTATGGATAACGGGAGGCAGAGGCATTTTTTGACGAACGTAAACGCCATCCTTTTTGACATATGCCAGACAGGTCTTCGTCTCTGAATCCACATCTTCCAGCCGCAAAAAGCAAGGCGTTAATCCATAACAGGCCGCTGCCTGCTCATAATTCGCGAGTGATTCCTGACCGGTCCTTCCGGCCGGTATCCCCCGGTACATGCGTGAATCGAACATGATGCCGATCGTTTCTGGGGGCATGACCGTTCCTCCTTCAATATTATCGCGACATGGATCGTCCATATATGAGATGCCGGTCTGTCAACGCATGATGGGACATCACAATCACGCAGACCGGAATGATGATGCACCTTCATGCACCGGCGTGTTATTCATAGCTCCACACATCCAATTGAACCCAGGTAAGGGTGAAATGAATAAAGCGCATTGCATTGTAAGCCGTTTTACGGATGTATACGGAAGGCTTATGAAGTATCGTATGACATTGTTCCAGCAGGGGCGTGGACAGCCGCCTTACATCTATAGCCGGGCACAGCCTATTTCACCATGGACAGGTTCATCTTTTGCAGTTTGACCCGCTCATCCATCCAATCCTGCCTTCAAAAGTCGTGATATGAAGTGGCAGATGCCCATACCAGAGCATATGATGCCGGAGATGAACGTTAGAGGAAGGAGCAAGCTGCATGAGTAAAAAAGGCAATAAGAAGGTTCCTACGCCGAAACTGCGGCATGTGAGCCCCAAATTCAAGGAACTGGAACTGACCGAACGCCGTGCAGGCACCATGAATTCAGGTCTATCCCAGAATAGGGAAGAGCGCTTGAATACCAATAAACCGGATTCGAGAGCGAGTCAGGCACCCGGAGAATTCTCATACGAATCAACGGAACTCCCTGCCTCTACGAACGAGCTGGAAGACCTGGTAATCGCAGCCGAAACGAATGATTCTGAACCTGCAGCATCGGATAGCGAGGATGTCCAGACGCAAGATAGTCCGGAAAAGCAGATTCAGGTAAGCAGTGTCGCTTCGCTTGCTCTGGAAGAGCAAGACATCATTCAGCAGGAGACCGCAGGTAGAGACCGCTTGGAGATTCTGAACCAGAACCAGATGCCCGGCCATACCGGTCACTATATCTACACGGATGATCTGAGTGATTATGCGGTTACGGAGAGCAAGCTGGCTCCATTCTCTGTGGATGACTCCAAGCTGAAACCCGGTGCAGTCGGCAGTGAAGCATTGCAGGATTATGCGGTGACCAGCATTCACATTGCAGATGGGGCGATTGTCTCCGCCAAACTTGCAGAGGCTTCGGTATCCGAGGAACACCTGATTGATGGCTCTGTGTCCGGTCACAAAATACGCAATGCGTCGATTGCCGGCGAGAAAATCAAAGACGGCAGCATTACATCGCAGAAGCTCGGCAATCAGGTCATCGATTCGGCCAAAATTGCTGATGGCTCTATCGGCACAAGACACCTTAGCCGCATGCTGGTTACGGAAGATTTAATCAAGAATCACGCCGTAACCGGAGATAAGATCGCCATTAGCGGTGTCGATACCCGGCATCTTACGGGAGGCGCCGTGCATACGTCCAAATTGGCTGACGATGCAGTGACCACTTCCAAAATTCGTGAAGGTGCTGTCACAGGCAGCAAGATTGAAGATAAATCCATCGATTCTCACCATATTCAGGACGGAGCAGTGAAACAAACCCATCTGGCAGAAGGAGCGGTCGGTCGTTCGCAATTATCGATTGGCAGCATTGGGAGTGATCAGATCGAGGATGGATCCATACAAACCAGGCATTTGGCTGAGGGTTCACTCAGTGGAAAACATTTGCTGGATGGTTCCATCGGTTCAAGCCAGATTCGTGCACAGGCGGTGGGTAAGGAACAGCTGGGCAAAGGGGAAGTCGGCAGTGAACACCTGGCTGAGGGAGCTGTAACCAGCAGCAAACTGGCAGACCAGTCGGTTGGAACGGCCAAATTGCTGGAGCAGGCGATCACGGCTTCCAAGATCTCGGACCAAAGTGTCATTGCTTCCAAAATTGCGGATGAAGCGATACAGAGCAAACATCTTGCCAAAGGCTCCATTCGAGCGGAACATATCGTCAATCGGGGAATTACACCGGTACATGTGGATAATGCTGCGATTCACTCGATTCACATTGCGAGTGGAAGCATTGAGGCACCTCATCTGTCTACCGGAAGTGTGTCCGGAGAAGCGCTAGCAGATGGCGTGGTATCCGAGCGGCATCTGGCTGAGGCTGCGGTGGGTACGTATGAATTACAGGATGGTGCAGTGACAGACGTGAAGCTTGCGGATGGAAGTGTGACATCCGAGAAACTGGGAACAGCATCGGTTAGCAGCAGAGCGCTCGCTCCGGGAAGTGTCGCATCCTCGCATCTTGCAAACGGTGGTGTTACGGGTACACATCTGGCTCCAGGAAGCGTGGGGTCTGAGGCCCTGAGACCATATGCCGTGAAATCGGAGCATCTGACAGAACACGCCGTAGGTGTCCCTCACCTTCAGCCGGGTAGTGTTGAAACGGATGCCATTGCACGTGCGGCAGTTACAACGGACAAATTGGCTCCTGGCAGCATAACTTCGGCTCAGCTGGCTGGAGGGTCCATTTTTCCGCCGCATCTGACAGATCATTCGGTTACCTCCCCCAAGCTCTCACCAGAGAGTGTTGCTACGGATAAACTGGCGGATTTTGCTGTCACATCAGCCAAACTGGCAGACGGCAGTGTGACTTCTTCCAAGATCATGGCAGAAAGCATTAACGCCAAGCATATCCCTGCCGGAACCATACGTGGTTATCATCTGAAGCAGCATGCTGTCTCTCTGGAACATTTATCGGAGGAAATACGTTCACCGGAATTATTCGCAGATGGCAGTATCACAGGCAACAAACTGCGCCATGGGTCCGTAACTGCAGACCACTTAACAGCAGACTCGGTATCGGGGACCGAATTACAAGAGGGTGCCATAAGTAGTAAGCATCTGCAGGATTCCGTTGTGCAAACGGAACATCTGGCAGAGGGCAGTGTGAAGTCCGATCATCTGGGCCATCATGTCGTAAACTCAGAGCATCTGAAGCCAGACATTATCCATGGTGAGCATATTGCTGAACAGGTTATCACCTCCTATCACCTGGCTCCGGGGTCTGTTGAAACAGACCATCTGGCACCTTTATCCATCACATCGGCTCACCTTCAACCCGGCTTGATCAGTGGGCTGCACCTTCAGGCAGAGTCGACAAGTGCGGTTCACCTGCAGCAGGGCGCAGTACATTCCCGCCATATTCAAGATGGTGAAATTCTTCCGCATCATATCCATGAACGCAGCATCGGAACGGCTCACCTGGAGGAAGAAGCAGTAAGTACAATTATACTGCAGGAAGGAGCCGTAACAGGCTCCAAGCTGGCAAGCGGCAGTGTGGATGGCAGCAAATTGGCCGCAGGAACGATTGAGGCTGCCCACATTGGAGACGAAAGTGTGCAGTCCCGTCATATCCAGGAGGGAGCCATCCTCGCGAATCATATTCAAGAGGGCAGTATTGGCGAAGCTCATCTGGAAGAGGAGTCGGTAAGTGCAGTTCATTTGCAAGATGGGTCGGTAACGAGTGCGAAGCTGGCGGAAGGCAGTATCAGCGGCAGCAAATTGCTCGAAGGAACGATATCCGCAGCTCATCTCGCAACGGAAAGTGTGCAATCAGAGCATATACAGGCAGATGCGATCCATGCCGATCATATTCAGGAACGGAGCATCGGTACAGTTCATCTGGAAGAAGATGCGGTAAGTGCAATTCACCTGCAAAATGGATCTGTAACGAGTGCCAAGCTGGCCGACGGCAGTGTGAGTGGAAGTAAGCTGGTCGAAGGTGCGGTATCCGGTATTCATATCACCTCCGAAAGTGTGCAATCCCGTCATATCCAGGAAGGAGCAATCCTTGCTGACCATATTCAGGAGCGCAGCATTGGCACACCCCATCTGGAAGAGGAAGCGGTAAGTGCGATTCATTTGCAAAATGGATCTGTAATCAGCGCCAAACTGGCCGACGGCAGTGTAAACGGAAGCAAGCTGCTTGAGGGAGCCGTATCCGATATTCACATTGCAGGTGATAGTGTGCAATCCCGGCATATCCAAGATGGGGCAATCCATGCTGGCCATATTCAAGAATGCAGCATCGGCACAACTCATCTGGAAGAGGAGTCGGTGAGTGCAATCCATTTGCAAAATGGATCTGTAACCAGTGCCAAACTGGCCGACAGCAGCGTGAGTGGCAGCAAGCTGCTGGATGGAACGATATCCGGAATTCATATTGCAGCGGAAAGTGTGCAATCCGGGCATATTCAGGCAGGTGCCATTCATGCAGATCACATCCAGGAGCGCAGCATCGGCACAAACCATTTGGAAGAGGAAGCGGTAAGTGCGGTTCACCTGCAAAATGGGTCCGTCACGAGTACCAAACTGGCCGATGGCAGTGTAAGCAGCAGCAAAATACTTGAAGATACTGTAACAGGAGTTCATCTTGCATCGGAAAGCGTGCAATCCCGTCACATTCAGGAAGGAGCCATCCTGGCTGGCCATATCCAGGAGAACAGCATCGGTACGGTTCACTTGGAAGAGGAAGCGGTAAGTGCAGTTCATCTGCAAGATGGGTCGGTAACGAGTGCCAAACTGGCTGATGGCAGCGTAAGCAGCAGCAAATTGCTTGAAAATGCCGTATCCGATGTCCATATTGCGAATGGAAGTGTGCAATCCCGGCATATTCAGGTGAAAGCCATTCATGGCGATCATATTCAGGAACGCAGCATTGGAATCTCCCATCTGAAGGCGGAATCGGTAAGTGCGATACATCTGCATAATGGTTCCATCACAAGTGCGAAACTCGCCGATGGCAGTGTAAATAGCAACAAATTGCTTGAAGGTGCAGTATCCGCTATCCACCTGACAGACAAAAGTGTGCAATCCCGCCATATTCAGGATGGAAGTATCCTGGGTGATCACATTCAAGAACGCAGTATCCGTACAGCTCACTTGGAAGAAGAATTGGTCAACGGGATTCACCTGCAAAACGGATCTGTCACGAGTGCCAAATTGGCTGACGGCAGCGTAAATAGCAGCAAACTGGCTGAACAAAGTATTACTTCCAATCACTTGAACGCGGGCATTGTAGGCCCGGCGCACTTGAGCGAAGAGATCTGGAATGCAATTCGACAGTTCAGTGGAGAAACGCTGGAGAAGCTGGCGGCGATCAAACGTCAGGAAGCGCTGCTTCAGGGAGCACAAGAGGCTGTACAGCCTTCACAGCCAGTGATCCTCACAGAACTGCCAAGTGCAGATCTGAGGGAAACCCCAACGTTCCAGACACCGGGGCAGGAGCCGGGACAACAAGTACAGGAACAGCCATCACAAGCCAATCAGCTTGGAGAAACAGTAGCCGATTCCTTGACGACAGCTGATATGGTTCAGCAACAGGTACAGAAGCCACAACCTGAACTTCCTCAGAACGATAAAATCACGGCGTTTGAACTGAGTGAGCAGGCGGTTAAACAGGAGCATCTGAGTGAAGGTGCTGTTGGAAGCGGCCAGCTGCAGCATGGAGCAGTTGGTCCTGAACACCTGTCATTCCAGCCGGTTCGCAGTGTCAGTCGTCAGCCGGTCGTTCAGCAGTTCGGCATGGAAGCCTTTATCTTGCCTGAAAATGAACAATGTGTTGAGGTAACGGTAGCATTCGAGCAATCATTCGCATCAGAACATTATGTGATTGTAGGAATGAGTAATGATCGCGGATTCCAGGTATCACTGCTGTCCCAGAGTGAGGATGAAGCGGTATTGGAAGTATTCCGTACACCTGGATGCAAGCACACCTATGGTTTGTTGTCCTGGATTGCAGCGGGTCCTGCAAATTAAAAAGATACGTCAAGTCACGAAGTTCATGCACAAAAGCGGTTCCTGGAATTGTCCGGGATACCGCTTTTGTTCCTATATTAGAAGGTCCTCTAAAAAAGTGAAGGAGCAGGTGTGCGATTTTTATTTTGACCAATATGCACTGAAGGGTGAGGCTGAATAACTCTTTTCCTGCCAGAAGCTTATGGAAATCAAGGACAAACGCCGTTTCCACTATTCCCTGATTACATAGAATAACGTGTACTCCCTTGGCATGTTGAGTATTTTTGAGGGTGGGAGGTGACAGTATTGCAGCAGCGTCGTCGTACTGTTCATTCAGCAGCCAAACTGGTGAGCCGAAAGAGGAAGCAGCTGAACAAAAGACGTGTAAAACCCGTGAGCAAGAAGGGTACGGGAACCCCCAGATACGTCATCCCCCCAATACGGGAGGAAAACCATCCAAACAACCCCATGCTTTCGGTGATTATACCGGCAATGAATGAAGAAAAGACGATTGGCAGAGTCGTTAGGCAGGCGCTTCGCATCTGCAGGGATTCCGAAGTGATTGCCGTGGTCAACGGCTCAACGGACGGCACGGCAGCAGCGGCACAGGCAGCAGGTGCAAGAGTGCTTTTGTATACGGAAGCTCTGGGTCACGACGCAGGAAGAAGAATGGGGGCAGCAGCTGCTCGCGGAAGAATCCTCCTGTTTACCGATGCAGATATCCTCATACCTGCAGAGCAGCTTGCTCCCTATGTTCAGGCCATATTAGATGGGACAGATGTTGCGCTTAACGATTATGACGGTCCTATTAAACGAAATCCTGTACATCCAGTGGTGGAGGCCAAGCATGTCCTGAACAGCATCCTGGCCAGGCCGGACCTGCAGGGAGCTTCAATGACAGCCATTCCGCATGCGTTAAGCCGCAGGGCACTTGATGTTATAGGCGTTCCTTCGCTGGAGGTTCCTCCGCTTGCATTAGCCAAAGCCGTGTCGAGTGGATTAGAGGTACGCGCCGTTCATCATGTACCTGTAGGTACAATGAATGCGGTTCGGGTGAAACGGCGAAGCGGGCCAGATCCGCTGAGCCAAGTGGTGCTGAATGATCATCTGACAGCGATCAGGTGGATCACCGACGAACTCGGTCCACGCGGAGGGTATTCCGACCTGCAGCGTGTTCGCTGTCTGACGAGGTGAGAAGATGAAAGAACGTTCGAGAGTTGTCCGCCATCGTCGGACGATGAAAAGACAACTGGCGTCCAGACGGAACATTCCCGGGAGAAGGCGGCCGAAGGGCCCGACAGCGAAAGCTCCAGAACCCATTTTGAATGCAGTATGGAAGTCGGGTCATCAGGCAGGACGCAGTGCACCTGAAGATAGAACATTGGCTGTCCAACATGCACGTCTTGCTTGGCGTGAGCACTGGCAGTCCATCTCGGGAAATTTCGGAAGTTATGAAGCTGCCATGCAGGCAGGGAAAGCATATATGCAAGGATACGTGCAGGGTGCAGGATATCCGGTGGATATCGTTCCGCTCCCCCTCCATCATTCTGCTGCTGCTGTTGTCTGTGCGTGCAATGAAGAACGGACACTCGGAAAAGTAATGGCACAGTTAAAGCGGCTGCCGCTGAAGGACATCATTGTTGTGTTGAATGGAACCACGGACGATAGTCTAGATCTGGTGCTGGCCGAGTCCGATATAACTCTTGTGTATGAACCGGATCGGGCAGGACATGATGTAGGCCGCGCACTTGGAGCGAAAATGACCGAAGCGGAAGCGATTCTTTTTGTGGATGGGGACATGGTGCTTCCGGCAGAACAACTGGCCCCTTTTCTGTATGCAGTGGACCGGGGAAGCGATGTGGCCCTGAATGATCTGAACGCATTACTTCCTCCATTTGCCCGGCAGGATGATGTGAGCCGGATCAAGGCGTATCTCAACCGTACTCTCGGAAGACCTGATCTGGGGTCCAATTCCCTGACTGCCGTCCCGCACGCCCTTTCCCGCAAAATGGTTCTGACCGTTAAGCATGAATCTCTGGCTGTCCCGCCGAAGGCGCAAGCCATGGCGATCCGTCATGGTCTAAGCGTTACGGCGCCTTGCCAGGTGGACGTCATTCGCTCCAATCGTCTGCGTACCACGAATACAGGCAGTGGTAACGAAGTCGCGGGATTGATCATTGGGGACCACCTGGAGGCGATTGCAGCCTGGATGGCGACAGCAGAGCATGGGCCGGATTCGCGGATGTTATCTCGAGCCGAAGTGGCTTACAGGAGGAACGCCCGATGACACTGACGAGTATCGTGATTCCAACGTATAACGGACTGGACCTGCTGAAGCCGTGTATGGATGCCATTCGGGAGAATACCGGAGCAGGCACGCCTTACGAGATTGTGGTTGTGGATAACGGTTCCGTCGATGGTACGGCAGCCTATTGTGCCCGTGAACGAGTCCGATTTGTTCGATTACCGGAGAACCGGGGTTTCCCAGCAGCCTGTAATGCCGGGCTGCGTGCGGCTTGCGGTGATGAGCTGCTGCTGCTTAACAACGATGTCACGGTAACCCCGCGGTGGCTCGAAAATCTTCGTATCGGACTCTATAGTGAAGCAAACATCGGAATCACCGGTCCGGTAACTAATTATGCAAGCGGGATTCAGCAGGTTGACCTGGAATTTGGAAGCATGGAACAGTTCCAGCAATTAGCGGCAGCCAACAATGTCTCCGACCCAACCAGGTGGAAGGAAGTCAGCCGCATCGTAGGACTGTGCATGTTGTTTCGGCGAGAGGTTATGGCGTCCATCGGCTTGCTTGACGAAGCCTATTCGCCTGGACATTATGAGGATGATGATTATTGTTACCGGGCTCGCATGCAAGGGTATCGACTGCTTGTATGCAGAGATGTACTTGTGCATCATCGCGGCAGCGCGAGTTTTCAGAAGACGGACCCGGCTGCATGGAAGCAATTGCTGGAACGTAATCGCTCGATATTTATCCATAAATGGCATGTCGATCCACTTGAATATATTGAGACATCCGATGAGGGAGGGAATGTGGAATGAAAGGTGTAATTCTTGCTGGAGGAACGGGAACACGGCTGTATCCTCTGACGCGGCTGATTAACAAGCATCTGCTTCCGGTCGGTAAACATCCGATGATTGTGTATGGCATCGACAGACTCCGTCAGGCGGGGATTGAGGATATTCTGATTGTGATGGGCAAACATTCGGCGGGACTGTATACGGAGTATCTGGGCGGTGGAGCCGAGCTTGGAGTCCGGTTGACCTACCGGATTCAGGAGCAGGCGGGAGGCATTGCTGAAGCACTTGATTTGGCGAAGTCCTTTATCCTTCCTGGTGAAAAGTTTGTCGTACTGCTGGGTGACAACCTGTTCAGTGATGATCTGAAACCTTATGTTGATCGTTATGTGCAGCAGCCTGCGGGAACAGCACGTGTGCTGCTGAAAGAGGTGGATGATGCCAGACGTTACGGTGTACCTGTCTTTGACGCGAACCATCCGGAGCGCATATCGTACATTGAGGAAAAACCAAGCCAGCCGAAAACCTCTTACTGTGTAACAGGGATTTACATGTACGATGATCATGTATTCCATCTGATTGACGGCATTACGCCTTCGGCACGCGGGGAGCTTGAAATTACGGATGTCAATAACCACTATGCTTCTGCTGGAGGCCTGGAGTATGACATCTTGCAAAAATACTGGAGCGATGCAGGTACCTTCGAATCGCTGCAGGAAGCTGCAGTCCGCATGAAGGGACAACTGCCATAACATCATGCGCCTGATGCTGCCGCTGTGCGGTGCCCCTTGGGAACCGAGTAACCTGCGCCGGAGCTGGAAGGAGGCTCCGGCGCTTTGTGCAGCGGCACTCCCGTGCATGCCGAGGGAGGGAATGCCATGAGAGTAGCGAAACGGACCGGGCACACGGAAGCCAAGGCGACAGGTAAACCGCGGGGTACTCGCCCGGCAGCATTTCAAGGGCAAGGCGTTCTGATGGTGACGGGAACCCCAGAGGCCCGAACCCGGCGGGCTACCGTCAAGCCCGGGCATCGCACTGCGCGGGCCCCGGCGGGCGCACGTACTGCTGTGCCGCGTAAGCCTGCCGGCAGGAAGGCCGCTGCACGCCGCCGCTCCGCTGGCAGGCGCGGGCATGCCGCGGCGCACGGCCGCCGCCGCGCAGCAGCCCGGCACACGCCGCGTCCGGCTGCGCGCCGTGCGCCAGTGCCCGCTCCGCAAGCCAGCACACCGCAGGCGGTGCCTGCTCGCGGTGCGGGCACAGCCCCGCTCCGGGCGACACACCACCCGCATGGTGGCGTCGCCCCTGCGGGGCAAGCTGGCGCTGCTGCTGCACATGCGGGCAGCGCCAAGGCCCTGCCGCCTGCAGAGCCGGCAGGTGCACCCGGCGGCTACGCCGAGGGCTACCGCGACGGCGTATTCGCGGGCGGAGAGGCGCTGGTGGCGCAGCACATCCCGCCGGACCACATTCTGCCTGCCGTAGCGGCGGCAGATCTGATCGCGGCGGGTTTCCGCCAATATGCGCCCAGCCTCACCCGTCTGGCCAGCCCCCACGAGGTGGCTGACCAGATCCGGGGGGCGCTGGATGCACAGCGCCCCCTATCGGTCGTTCGCCTCGGAGATGGCGAACTGCTCACGCTGGCAGCCGATACGGTACTGCCCGGCGAGCAGGTGCAGGAGCTGGCACCGTTCCTGCCTTACGCAGGGGTGCCGCGCTCCGTTCCCGAGATTCGGGCAGCGCTGGCCGAAGCGATACAGGGTGCGGATTGGGTAGGCGTTCCGATCTCGCGGGCGCCCACGTTTCAAGGCTTGTTATTCCCGGTGATGCGCCACTTCGGGATTGACTGGTCCCGGTTGAAGCTGACCAGTTCCACAATCAACTATAGTCTGCATCAGGCGGGGCTGCTGCTGCCTATCCTGCAAGGCCGCCGCGTGCTGGTGATCGGCAGTCAGGCAAGCGGGCTCGGTGCACTGCTTCTCAGTCACGGGATCCATGTGACGGGCATGATTGGTTCTGTTGCCGGGGTTATGGATGTTCCCAGGGTGTTGCAGGAAACGGCAGCGCATTCCTTCGATATTGCTCTGGTGGCTGCAGGAGTTCCGGCCGTAATCCTGTGTCGGCGCATTGCCGGCGAACTTGGCCGGGTTGCTCTGGATTTTGGGCATTTGGCTGATAAATTGGTTACAGGAGAGCTTCATCTCTAATGGAGTCTGGCGGATGGTTGACGCAACGCGACGCATCCGGACGAGGGGAAATGGAGGAAGCAACATGAGCAAACCAGGTATCATATCCAAGCATCGGGGTGCTTCCGGACCCGCCAAAGTTGTTTTGCATTCCGCTGGAAAGAGCACAGTGCGGAAGTCGGGACACAGAGGGAAAGGCAAGCGGGGGGCCCGAGCTGTCAAACTGTACAAACAAGGGTACAGTAGGGGATACGATGAAGGGGTAAGACAGGGTCAGAGTTCATTTGGATTGTTATTTGAAGGGGTCAGCATCATTATTCCGACCTATAATCAGCGGGAGTATGCCCTTAAATGTGTATCCAGTATCGAGAAACATACGCCTGCTCCTTACGAAATCATTGTGGTGGATAATGCTTCGAAGGACGGCACGGCAGAAGCGATGCTGCGTAAAGGCGGCATGGTGAGAGTGGCTGCACTGGATGTCAATCGCGGATTTGCCGGAGGTGTCAATCAGGGACTGATGATGGCGAGAGGCCGTCATATCGTGGTGCTGAATAACGATACGCTGGTCACGCCAGGCTGGCTTGATAACATGATGGCCTGCCTGGACAGTGATCCGGAGATTGGTCTGGTCGGCCCAGTCACCAACTATATAGGAGGTGATCAGCAGATCGATGTTCCGTATTCCGAGGTGCAGGATATGTGGTCCTTTGCCGCCAGACACAACCGGCCTGACCCTGGTAAACACCGGGTGACCGAACGGCTTGTCGGCTTTTGCTGGCTGTTTTCACGAGAGCTGCTGGAGCGGGTGGGATATCTGGATGAAGGATATGCGGTGGGCAATTTCGAAGATGATGACTGGATGATTCGGGTGAAGCTGGCAGGATATAAGCTTGCGGTCGCAGGAGATGCCTTCATTCATCACTTTGGCAGCGTCAGCATGAAGGCGCTGGGCGAACCGGATTTTGCGGCAGTGAACAAGGGGAACGAACAATTTCATTCCAGGAAGTGGGGAGATCCTCACGCTCTGGTCGCGAAAACATTGCAGCTGGCACAACATATGGCACAGGAGAATTCATCGGTAGCGCCGGATTCCGCCCATTTGAGCAAAACCAACCCGCGCCAGCAATTGTCCACGAAGGGCAGTCAGGACGAGGTGCCGAAGACAAGACGCAGCAGCGACTTTTATCCGGAAGGCTGCTTCGTGTCCGATGCAAAAGGCGATGTATACCGTCTGGCGGGAGGACTGCGCCGCAAGCTGAATATTCCCGTACCGCGAGGCATATCCCCTGTTCAGGTAGCCAAACCGGATCTGCTGGGGATCCCTGCCGGAGAAGCGGTAGTGTCATCAAGTGAAATTCGGGGCTGGCCGCTTGAAGTGAGGCATGTACATGTTTCATCGATTCATGACTCGGACACGGGTTGGACGGAAGGCTGTATCCTTGCGGCAGCTGATGCGCCGGAGGTTCGGTATCAGATCAGCGAGGGCAGACGGAGAAAGTTCGCAACGGTATATGCAGCAGAACGATGGGGCGTACATTCCGGTCATGTCTTGAGCGTGTCTCCGGAACAGCTGCATGCAATTCAGGAAGGCTGGCCCATCATCGCCCCGCCGCAGCTCTTAAACGAAGATTTGTAAAGATGAGGCTCGCTGTGGACCGGTTCGGCATGATGCGAGATGTAATGTGCAGCGTACGGCTCCATTTCATTTCGCATCCAGGCTTTCCATGCGTTACATAAAAGGCAATCTTATTTTTGTAGATGATTGAAAAGTAAGCGATTTCATTTTACACTATGACCAATTGAATCATCGCAAAGCTAACCTAAGCATGCGGTAGGGGGATGGTGCATGATGAAGAATGAAATCATCGTACTGGCCGAACGGATAGCCAGTCATTTTTTGCAGGAAAAAGTCAAGACAGCACATCAGATTGTTGGGAAGGGTTTCGTCAATCAGGTTTGTGTAGTTGAGACGGAGCAGCACAACGTTATTGTGCGCATGAACGATAAAGACCAGTATCCGATCTTTATGAAGGAACGATGGTGCCTTGAGCAAGCAGCAGCGGTTGGGGTTCCAGGTCCAGAGACGTTATCCGTTGGAATCACGGATGAAACAGCTTATATGATTCAAACAGTTGTCCAGGGAGATAACGGACGGGATGCAACGATTGACACAATGGAGATCTGGAGAAAACTCGGTAAGTACGCCAAACGGATTCACTCCATTCCGGTGGCAGGTTTCGGAGAACGGATGGACCCTGTCTCAGGTACATTTTATTCCCCGCCACATGCGGGATCAGATGGCAGCTGGCAGGGATTCGTCCAGTACAATATCAACAGCTTGACGGAGCATGATCCCTTAATTGAACTGGGTGTACTAACTCAAGCAGAATCGAAAAGGATCAGACAGTGGTTCGAGCGTTTGAAAATGGAAACGTTCCGTTTTGGCCTGTGCCATGGTGATCTCTCATTGAAGAACACGATGGTTGATTTGGCAGGCCAAATTACACTATTGGATTGGGGAAATGCAGAAGTCACTGTGGTCCCGTATGGCGATATCATACATATGATACGATGCCAGATCCATGGAGAAGGACCCAATAGGGTAGAAATAGAAGCCTTTATAGAGAGTTACGGGCTGAATGAGTATGAGCTGGATCAGATGAGACTTGTCATGGTCTTGAAGACCTTTGATACGCTTCGATGGGCTATCGATCAAAGTCCAGGTGAGGTTGATTTTTACGCCGGGATGGCCCGGAAAGTCATTACTCTGGTCAATGAAGCAAGCAGAGATGGATGGATGTAGTCGCCTTTTCAAAAAAATTAAATTTAAATCTTTCTATGCTGCTATAGGTTTATTCTATTAGCAGCTCCATTGACGCTTGAGGGTACGAAGAGTACATTTATAGCCATAATTCTTATTTAACAGGTAGGAATTAAAGGTCTGAGGCATGCCTCGATCTTATCCTTGAATACAATCAGGAGGGTTATCGATGTCTACATCACCCAAAAAAGTAGTGCTATGGAGCAAAACAGGCTGTCATTTCTGTGGAGAGGTCAAAGCGTTTTTGACGTCCCGGAATCAGCCTTTTGAGAACATTGAAGTGGAAGGCAATGATGTGCTGAGGGATGTGCTTGAAGCGAAATACGGCATTCGGCATGTTCCTGTCATTGAAGTTGGAGGAGAAGGCAAGTTTGAGGCTTTGCTGGAACCGGATCTGGAGAAACTTGCGGCGCTTTTGGCCCAGCCGGACGAAGCGGCAGCTGTCTGATCGTCCTTTGCACAATCGGATTGAATTCGTCGTTTCCGGCTATAGAAAGCTGCTGGGACAGTGGAACGTAGCCGGGAGCGGACGAATGAACCTGTCTTATACAGATCTCTGATTTATATATAGAAAAGTTCTATTAGTCACCCCGTTGACCCTTACACAGGGCAGTGATAAGATTTGTGAAATTATAAAACTGACCAAACTCATAGGAATAGTTACTTTTGAGTTTCGAAAATGTAAATGTCGTGTCCTGGATCCTGTTGCATCAACCTAAATCCAATATGAGGGAAGGCGGAATGTATATGACGGCAAAACGCAGTTTGAAATTTGGAGCCATTGTTCACGGTGTTGGAGGCAGCATGACCACATGGAGACACCCGGAGGTTCAACCGGATGCGAGTGTGAATTTTGAGTTCTATAAGCGCCAGACGCTGAAAGCGGAAGAAGGTAAGTTTGATCTCGTTTTTATTGCCGATGGTCTGTACATCACCGAAAAATCCATTCCCCACTTCCTGAATCGGTTTGAACCGATCAGTCTGTTGTCTGCCTTGGCCGCCGTCACTTCGCGGATTGGTCTGGTGGGAACGCTCTCCACGTCCTACAGCGATCCGTTTACGGTTGCCAGACAGTTTGGTTCGCTTGATCTGATCAGTGACGGCCGCGCAGGCTGGAACGTGGTTACCTCCCCGCTTGAAGGATCAGCCAAAAACTATAGTAAAAGCAATCACCCTACCCATCCAGAGCGATACCGAATTGCAACAGAATATTTGCAGGTAACCAAAGGCCTGTGGGATTCATGGGAAGATGATGCGTTTGTTCGAGACAAGGAGAGCGGTGTTTTCTTCGACCCATCCAAACTGCATACACTCAATCACGAAGGGGAGTTCTTCTCCGTACAGGGACCACTGAACATTGCCCGTTCACGCCAAGGTCAGCCGGTGATCTTCCAGGCAGGCTCCTCCGATGATGGCAAGACCCTTGCAGCGAAAGAAGCCGATGCGGTGTTTACCGGACATGATACGATCGAGGATGCACAGGCTTTTTACAAGGATGTCAAAACGCGTGCCGCTTCCTATGGACGTTCCTCTCAGGATATTGTCATTCTGCCAGGCATCAGCCCGATCGTAGGACGGACGGAAGAAGAAGCCGAACGTAAATACGAGGAGATTGCCAGCCTCGTTACGATCGATAAAGCGCTGGATTATCTGGGACGTTTCTTCGAGCACCATGACTTCTCCCAATATGCGCTGGATGAACCGTTCCCTGAACTGAACGGCATTGGCAGCAACAGCTTCCGCAGCGGCACGGACAAAATCAAGAAGGATGCCAAAGAGCAGGGATTGACGCTGCGCGAAGTGGCATTGCGTGCGGCTACGCCGAAGAGCAAATTCCTGGGTACACCAGAACAGGTAGCTGACAAAATACAGGAGTGGTTCGAAGCAGAGGCCGCTGACGGGTTCATTATCCATTCGGAATTGCCAAGTGGTCTGTCTGATTTCGTGGAACTGGTCGTTCCGATTCTGCAGGAGCGCGGCATTTATCGTACGGAGTACGAGCACGATACCCTCCGTGGCAATCTCGGTGTGCAGATCCCGGTGAATCGTTATACGGCAGCCCGGGAGCAAGTGCAGCAGGCATAAGATGAACTGCACGTGAGATGAGCGCTACAGCCATATGAATCCTTAACAGCAATATTACCGTGTTTTAAAACCGACTTATCTCATAGGTTATATATAAAATAAAAATGACACCTGTATACACAGAGGGGGAAATGATATGAACAGGTCTATCGCATGGATGAAATGGTTGGCACTGGCAGCAGTATTGGTAATGGTATTGTCCGGCTGCGGAGCGGGCAGCAGCTCGGGCGGTGCGGCTCAGGCATCTGGTGGTGAACAGGCGAGTCAAGCGGAGGGCGGGAATCTGACTTTTGCTCTCGCAACTTCACCGGATACACTGGACCCTCACCGGAGCGGGCTTGCCGTTACGGTACGTGCCATCCGGACCATTTACGACAATCTGGTGGTGCAGCTGCCTGACGGTTCCATTGAACCATGGCTCGCCACGGAATGGAGCGTATCTGAGGATGGCAAGAGTTACACGTTCAAGCTGCGTGAAGACGTGAAGTTCCACGATGGCACGCCGTTTAACGCAGAAGCCGTGAAGTACAACCTGGATCGCGTCATTGATCCTGCCACCAAAGCTGCCAATTCCCTTGCGCTGATCAGACCCTATCAATCTTCCGAGGTCATTGATGAATTCACCATCAAGGTGAATCTGGAAACACCCTCACAGGCCTTCCTGGGCAACTTAAGCCAGGCTCTGCTGGGTATCGTGTCACCTACAGCTGCCAAGAAATATGGCGATCAACTGGGCAAAAACCCGGTGGGTACCGGGCCGTATACCTTTGTGAAATGGGATGAAAATGCGGATATCGTTGTCACCAAAAACAAGGATTATAGCTGGGCCCCAGAGACAGTCGAAAATAAAGGTGCACCTCATCTGGATACAATCACGTTCAAAATTGTACCAGAGGAAGCGACACGGATCGGAAGCGTACAGAGCAGTCAGGTACTCGCTGCTGAGACCGTTCCACCGCAAAATGTTGCGGCTCTGAAGAATGACCCGAACCAGCAATTGCTGCAGGCCAATACGGTGGGACTGCCGTATACTCTCTTCTTCAATCTGCGCAAAGCCCCTTGGGATGATGTGAAGGTCAGACAGGCGGTGCAATCCGCCGTAGATGTGGAATCCATCGTCAAAACGTTGTATCTGGGCAACTACGAACGAGCATGGTCTGCATTGTCTCCTGGCATTTTGGGTTACGATGCCTCGCTGGAAGGAAGCATCAACCCGGACATCAACAAAGCCAATCAGCTGCTGGATGAGCAGGGCTGGGTGAAGGGTGCGGATGGCATACGTGAAAAGGATGGTCAGAAACTGACGCTGCGTTATGTGGATGGCTCCCCAAACCGGGAGAAGCGCAATGATATCGCCGCCATCATTCAGCAGCAGCTGAAACAGGTTGGCATCGCCGTTGAAGTTGAAATTACAAAAGACATTGCCACTGTCATTTATCAGAACTGGGACTATGATCTGTATGGCAACAGTCAGGTCAATTCCGATCCGAATGCCCTATACGCCTTCTATCATACAAGCGCAGAAGGGGAGCGTCCGACGTTGTCCGGGTTGTCCGATCCGAAGATCGACGAGCTGCTGGAGCAGGGAGCAGTGGAAACGGATCCCGAAAAACGCGTGAAGATCTATAACGAGATTCAGCAATTTTTGATTGATCAGGCGGTCATTCTTCCGATCTATGTATTCCCTTATACGGTAGCAGCATCCAAGTCCGTTCAGGGAGTCAAGTTTGATTCGCTTGGGTACCCATTGTTCAACGATGTGCGAATTCAGCCCTAACATGACAGCCCATCACGCATTCAGGAAGGAGACGACCCGGTATGGTTCAAACGATACTGACTCGGCTTGCAACATCACTATTTGTAATATTCGGAGCTTCGGTGCTGGTGTACTGCATCATGTATCTTCTGCCGGGTGATCCGGTCCTGCTCATGCTGGACCCATCCTCGGCTACGCCGGAGATGATCGAGAATTTGCGGGCGCAGCTTGGTCTGGATCAGCCGTTTTACATTCAATTTGCGAGCTATTTCGGCGACATGCTGCGGGGCGATTTTGGCAAGTCCATGATGAACTCGGATCCAGTGCTTCCCAAAATTCTGGAGCATTTCCCGGCCACCCTGGCACTGACGGCACTGAGCTCCATAATCGCCATTACCATTGGCATCACGCTTGGCGTGCTGTCCGCCATCCACCGAAATGGCGTGATTGATTTTATTGCCCGTCTTGTTGGACTGTTTGGTATCTCCATGCCAACGTTCTGGACCGGCATTCTGTTGATCCTGCTGTTCTCGGTTCAGCTCGGCTGGTTCCCGGCGATGGGTTCGGAGGGCTTTGCCTCATTGGTTCTTCCGGCAGCCACCCTCGGTCTGGTTGGTGCAGGTTTCATCGTGCGGATGGTACGTAACAGTATGCTTGAAATTATTAATGAACCGTTTATCGTCGCCTTGCGTGCCAAAGGGCTTACGGAGCGAACCATCATGTACGTTCACGCACTGCGCAATGCACTGATTCCCGCCGTAACGGTCATTGGCATGTTGATTGGGGATCTGCTCGCGGGAACCGTCGTGGTCGAAACGGTATTCTCCAGACAGGGAATCGGACGGATTATTGCCGATGCCTTGATGGCGAAAGACCTGCCTGTTGTACAGGGCGTTGTCTTTTTTACGGCAATCATCTACGTGGTGCTGAATCTGCTGGTGGATATCTCGTATGCCTATATCGATCCAAGGGTCAGACGTGCAGTACGTATTTGATCCGCGAGGACCATCTGTACTTTGAGGGATGAGGAAGGAGGACTCTTATGAGCATGAAACCATTGGTGGGTGACAAAAAGGCATGGACCGGCAGCAAAGGGCGTGTACGCCTATGGAATCGCCGTTTGGGACGTTACCGCTTCTCGTTCGCGGTTTCCCGGTTATTCTTTTATGCGGCGCTGCTGGTCGTGTTATTCACCGTTACCTGTGCCATTGTTCCGGGCTGGATTGCTCCTTATGATCCAACTCAGATGATGACGGATGCGATCCTGCAGGCACCTTCTGCTGCGCATTGGTTTGGAACGGATTATTTCGGAAGGGATATCTTCAGCGTCGTCGTGCATGGCAGCAGGGATTCACTCTTGATCGGATTCGCTTCGGTACTTGTCGGTGGCCTGGTAGGAAGTGCCCTGGGGATTATCTCCGGGTATGCTGGTGGAATGGTGGATACGGCGATTATGCGTACTGTCGATATTCTAATGGCTGTTCCGGGAGTACTGCTGGCCTTGTCCGTAGCTGCGGCACTGGGTCCTGGACTGCTGAACATTGCACTGGCCGTTGCGGTAGCCTCCATTCCAGGATATGCACGGGTCATGCGCGGACAGGTGATGTCTGTCAAAAGCCTGCCATTTATCACAGCGACACGATCGCTTGGCGGATCGAACGGACGTATTTTCTGGCGGCATGTCCTGCCGCATTCCCTGTCTCCTCTGCTTGTGATGGCAACATTGGGAGTGGGTACTTCCATCCTGACGGGTTCCGGTCTCAGTTTTCTTGGACTTGGGGTATTGAAGGAAATTCCGGATTGGGGAGCACTGCTCTCGCAGGGACGCGGTTACCTGACCGTAGCCTGGTGGATCTGTACCTTCCCTGGACTCGCCATTACCATGTTTGTACTCGCAGTGAATCTGATTGGAGACGATATCCGTGACCGGCTTGATCCAAGAGTAAAAGGAGCGGCATGACCGCTATTCCAAGGAGGAGATTAATGATGTCTCATGTCGTTATTATTGCCGGAGCACCTTCCAAACGTTCACGTTTGACCGGCCTAACCGAGTATAGCAGCAATAAATTAACCGAAGCAGGTATTACTGTTGAGGTGATACATGTAGCGGATCTGCCGGCTGAAGACCTTGTGCAGGCCCGGTTCGACAGTTCGCATGTGCGAGACGCGCTTGCCGTGGTTGAAGCAGCAGACGCGGTCATTGTGGCTACGCCTGTGTATAAAGCATCTTACTCCGGTGTACTGAAGCTGTTCCTGGATCTGATTCCACAGGAGGGGCTTCGCGGTAAAGTGTCACTTCCGCTTGTTATTGGCGGCTCCATCGCTCATCTGCTGGCTATCGATTATGCATTGAAGCCTGTACTGGTCGCACTTGGGGGAAGACATATTTTGGGTGGGGTTTACGCGGTTGATCAAGGCGTAGAGCGTCTGGATGACGGAAAATATGCGCTTTCGGCCGACATTACAACCCGATTGGACCGTTCGCTGGATGAATTGATATTGACACTGGAAAAGGATGGTATTACGATTACTTAAAACCAAGTAAGTTGATTGGTTAAATTGATATAAGGTCAAACGTCTGTGGACCTGGATGCGGAGGCGCTTATGAATATTGAGAACATTGAAGCATTTGTATATATCAATCATTACGGAAGCTTCAATAAGGCTGCCGAAGTACTCTTTTTGTCCCAACCCTCTGTAACGGCTCGTATTCAATCGCTGGAACGTGAGCTTGGCTGCAAGCTGTTTGATCGGCTTGGCAAACAGATCGTGCTCACGGATGAAGGGAGAAAATTCCTTCCGTACGCTCAGCAGGTGCTGCAGGTTATCCAAAAGGGCAGGCAGAAGATTCAGCAGCGCCGGACGACACCAGATGCGCTGCGTCTTGGCAGTACCGTATCGGTATCCAACTATGTCATTCCGGACTTCCTCCCCAAAATCAAGGAAGCCTATCCTGAGGTCAACATCAAGCTCACAACGGCTACAACCGATCAATTGATCGCAAAGCTGCTGAATCAGGAGATTGATCTGGCATTTGTACGCAAGGTCATGCACCCGGCCATCCGTACCATTGCTTTTTATGAGGATCCGATCCAGCTGTATGTTTACAAGGGACACCCATTTATTGAACGCGGACACGTCAGCATGGAGGCGATTCGCAATGAGCGGCTGGTTTTCTTCGAATGTGGTTCCCTGGACTGGCTGCGTATTCACCGTGCGTTCGACTCCCTGGACCACCCGCCGGATATTACATATCATGTGGACCATTCGGAAACGGCGAAGAAACTGGTTCTTCAGGGAGCGGGTATTGCCTTCCTACCGGGACTGACGGTGCAGAAGGAAGTGCAGGACCAGGAGCTGTTTCCCATTCAGGTTCATGAAGTTGCTGGTGTATCGCTGCAGATTAGTGTCGTGACGTTAAAAGAAGAACATTCACCGTTTGCAGAGCCCTTTGGGGAGCTGCTGCGGCAGTTATAGAAGCAAGAACGGGCTTGGCAGCCGAATACGGCAGCACAATTGGAGGAGGAGAAACGTATGGGGATTCGTCTTGGCATATTGGATCAGACCCCAATCTATGAAGGGGAGACACCGGTCGATGCATTCCGGCATACCATTGAGCTGGCGCAGCGTGCAGAGCAGCTTGGATTTCACCGGTTCTGGGTATCGGAGCATCACGATTCAGGACATGTGGCAGGTTCTTCGCCAGAAGTACTGATTTCGCATTTGCTGGCACATACAGAGCGAATTCGTTTGGGTTCCGGCGGGGTGATGCTCCAGCATTACAGTCCTTACAAGGTTGCCGAGAATTTTAATGTGCTCGCAGCGCTTGGACCGGGGAGGATCGATCTGGGCATAGGACGTGCGCCAGGAGGACTGCCCCGTTCTACGCAGGCTCTGCAGCAGGGCATTCAGGAGGCAGCTTCTCTGAAGGAGAAAATACGTCAAGTGAAGCAGTATATTCATAATGAACCGCATGCAGATGAATCCCATCCACTTGCCGGTTTAAGTGCTGCACCTGTGTCTGAGCTGCCTGCCGAGCTGTATGTGCTTGGGGCAAGTGTCGATAGCGCTGGCATGGCGGCGGAACTAGGACTCCCTTATGTGTTCTCCTTGTTTATTAATAGCAATATTGAAGTGGCACAAGAAGCCCTTCGTGTCTACCGTGAGCAATTCAACCGTTCAGAAGGGCGGGAGCCATACGCCGTTCTTGCGATCTCTTTAATTGTGGCAGAGAGTAAGGAAGAGGCTGAAGAGCTGGCAAGTGAGCATATGCTGGTCAAGATCCACCTGGAGAATGGTAAAGTACTAACGGTTGGTTCAGTGGAGCAGGCTGAAGAATTCGGACGGCAATCAAACGAGAAATATCGTATTGAGGTTCTGGAGCCGAGTGTAACCCGTGGAACGAAGGAAACGGTAGGTCAGGCACTGCAAAAGTTTCAGGATGAGTTTGCCGTGGATGAGTTGATTGTCACAACAGCCACACGTGATTTCGCGAAACGCATTCGCTCTTTTGAATTGCTGCGCGAGGCACTGGATGAACAGGGACTGGGTGAATTCTGGAGTGAATCCGAACCTGCGCAAGCAGCTATTGGTTAGATCGGAATTCAGAACCTGCTTTTTTTGCAGCACATAGATGACGATGAAGGAGGCAGCGTTATGAAAAGTGAGCTGGAACAGCCCAAGCAGCAGGCAGGGCAAGAAGAAAGAAGCACGCAGCGCATCCCTGCTGAAACCGATGAAGCATTTGCGGAGCGGTTAATCGCGATTCGGCGGCATCTGCATCGCTATCCGGAATTGTCGGGTGAGGAGAGGGAAACAACGGCCGCCATCCGCGGCTGGCTGGAGGAGGAAGGGGTGCGTATCGCAGATGAATATTCACTGCGTACGGGTCTTGTTGCCGAAATCGGACAAGGGGACGGCCCTGTCGTTGCCCTCAGAGCAGACATTGATGCTCTGCCGATCCAGGAAGAGACGAAGCTTGAGTTTGCTTCCCAGGCCGCAGGCAAAATGCATGCTTGCGGGCATGATGCACATACGGCCATATTGATTGGTGCTGCACGATTGTTGAAACAGCGGGAGTCCGTGCTGCCGGGCAAAGTAAGGCTGCTGTTCCAGCCTTCGGAGGAAAAAGCAACAGGCGCACGGCAGGTTATTCAGAGCGGAGCGCTGTCTGACGTCCGTGCCGTGTTTGGTCTGCATAACAAACCGGACCTTCAGGTCGGCACAGTCGGTATCCGGGAAGGAGCACTTCTGGCAGCGGCGGATGGTTTTGTAGTTAACGTCGAAGGGGTGGGCACACATGCTGCGGTACCGGAAGCGGGAATCGATCCGATTGTTGTTGCCTCGCATATTGTAACAGCTTTGCAAGCGATTGTGAGCCGGAATGTGGGTGCACAGGAGAGCGCCGTGATTAGCGTGACCAAGATTCATAGCGGAACAGCCTGGAATGTCATTCCCGATCAGGCCATATTGGATGGCACGGTGCGTACCTTTGACGAGAAAGTCCGTGCACGGATTCGCGAACGATTCAACCAGGTTGTGGCTGGTGTGGCGGCGGCATATGGTACACGGGCGACGGTTCGCTGGATTCAGGGACCACCTGCGGTGGTTAACGATGCTTCGCTGGCTTCCGCAGCAGAACAGGTGGCGGCTGAAGTGGGATTGAACAGTGTTAGACCGCTGCCCTCTCCGGCTGGTGAAGATTTCTCCTTTTATCAGAAGGAGGTTCCGGGCCTGTTCCTTTTCCTGGGTACATCCGGACCGCATGAGTGGCATCATCCTGCATTTGATCTGGATGAACGAGCGCTGCCGCTGGGAGCGCATCTGCTCGCTGCTTTGGCAGAGCAAGCACTGCAAAACGTGCAGCTCCAGCGTGACTATTGTGACATATGTAAGAAATGAATACAATGCAACGCAGAGACGGTTACCCGCATGGGGTAATCGTTTTTTCTATGCTGCTTGGTAGAGGAAGGAATGCCAAACAAAGAGATGGATGCAAAACGAAACATGAGTAGCTCAGGATATAAAAGCATCAAGTCACTACGGTACAGGAGGCTTATAGGGTTGTTTCAAAATGGAAAAATATTGTTGACGACCTCAATTTTGTATGCTATATTTTTCTCGAATATTAATCGTAAAAATTACTATTAAGGACAGCGGGCAGCGTACAAGTCAAACTCATCCGAATTTGAATGAACAGGAATAGAGGTAGCTGGGATGAAACAGGAGATCGAATTTATCAAGTTTAATCCAACACAGAATATGACGGTTTTGGTGAAAACAAGTCATCCAGCAGAGGAGTACCAACATATCGCTTCAAGCATCATGTCCTACGATCATGTATATGCGGAGCAGGTCGGATTTATTGTGCCATCCTTTCAGCGCGGAGCTGCAGCACGGTTGCAGATGGCTGGAGGGGAGTTTTGTGGTAATGCCTGTATGGCTCTGGCAGCCTACCTTGCATCTGAACAGAAGATGGGTTCTCAAGATTATACTGAATTGCTGCTTGAGGTCTCGGGTACAGAGCAGTTGATCACCTGCCAAGTGAGGAAGCAGCTGAATGAATACTTTTGTCAGGTGACCATGCCGATTCCCAGACAGATTGAACGGCAGGCCATAACGTACGAAGGAATCGATCTGGATATGATTATTGTCCGGTATGAGGAATTCATTCATATCGTGGTGGAGGTGGACGGGTTCAATGATGGGATCCGTAAAAGAGCACAAAACCTCGCGCGTCTGCTTGGACTAACCCTGGGAGACAAACTGATTGGCATTTTGTTGTTCAATCCACGTTCGGAAGAGTTGGCTCCACTGATTTATGTTCCGGGACTGGATAGCCTGATATGGGAAAGAGGATGCGGTTCAGGTACAGCTTCACTTGGCGCTTACCTTGCATGGAAGACAGGAAGAGAGATTACCGCCCGAATTAAACAGCCCGGAGGTTCGATCAACGTCGTGGCCCGGTTTGATGAACATGGGCTGGGCAGCATTCACATTGAAGGTTCTGTCGGCATTGTGGCACAGGGGACAGCTTTTATTGATGTACAACAGATGGACATGAATAAGGGGGAAGCACATGAATACGGTCGTGGATTTTACCAGACAGTTGAATGATTATCTGAATACCTTTGAACAACTTGCCCGGAAATACGATCATTCCATTCATCATGCGGAACAGATGGAGCTGGCCATCAATGCCTATTCCCATTGGATCACCGATAAGCGCCATGAGTCGTTCTGGGCTGAGAAAGAGCATGAGGGGGGCACCGGGTTCACACAGCTTGTATTGGATTTAAGGCATCAGTCTTCCCGCTGCGTAGCGATCATGGAGAAATATCGGGCATTGAAGCTGCAGCACGGAGAAGTGGAAATTGCGGATTATTTCAAAAATATTGAGGAATGCATCGAGAAGGAATTCGGCAGTTTCCATGTGACTTCAGATTCCAAGGTGCTTCTGATCGGATCGGGAGCATTTCCAATGACTCCCCTGCTTATCGCCAGAAGGACGGGGGCACAGGTGGTAGGCATTGATATTGATGAAGAGGCGATCGGGTTAGGCCGGACGGTTGTGAATACATTGGGGGCCGGTCTCCGCATCCATTTGCAGAAGGCATCTGTTCACGAGCTCGATTTTACGAAAGAAGCCACGCATATCATTTTCAGTTCCACGGTCGCCATGAAGTATGACATCCTGGATCAGCTTCATTCGCTCACCAATGAACACGTTGTTGTCGCGATGAGATATGGCAATGGATTGAAGTCCTTATTCAATTACCCTCAGCAGGAGACAGACCCGCTGAAATGGCGATTGGTTGATAACATTTTGCGTCCACACGATGTGTTTGACATTGCACTGTATCAGAAACCTTCGCATGTCGGATAAGGAGGAGGCACATATGAGTGGTTTTGAACGAGTCTTAATCATGGGAACCGGGCCTGCATCCGTTCAACTAGCTGTATTATTCAAGAAACAACGAGGATCCACCATTGGTGTGGCAGGAAGGGAATCGGTTAGATCCAATGAATTCTTCGGCGCATTGGACCGTCATGATCAGCACATTCGCGTAAGCGTTCAGAATGAGAAGCATCGGAGTGTGGCAGGCGAGTGTAGAGTGGATCGGATTTTTACCGGGTACAGCCGGATTGAAGATAGCTGGGATACGCTGATTCTTGCTGTCACGACGGATGCTTATGTTCAGGTATTAAGTCAGATGAATCTGGATGTTCTGAAGCAAGTTCAGTGCATCGTGCTGGTATCTCCCACATTTGGATCGAACCGCCTTGTTCATCAGTATGTAAGTGAGTTAGGGTGCACGCCCGAAGTGATCAGTTTCTCCACCTATTGCGGAGATACGCGATGGGCAGATCGTCAGCCCTCCAATCATGTCGTGACAACCGGAGTGAAGAAAAAACTGTATATCGGTTCCACTCGGACCCCTTCAGAAGCAGTGAACGAATTATGCAAAATGGTTGATCAGCTCGGAGTGGTGATGGAAGTGATGGCCTCCCCGTTTGAGGCGGAGACGCGAAACATCTCGCTGTATGTGCATCCAGCGTTATTCATGAATGACTTTTCATTAAACGCGATCTTTGGAAATGCTGACGTCCAGACGTATGTCTACAAGCTCTACCCGGAAGGGCCTATCAACCAACATCTCATTCGGGATATGCTCGCAGGATGGAAAGAAATCATGAGGATTACAGACAGGCTGCACATAAGGCCGCTCAACCTGCTTCAATTCATGACGGATGATAACTACCCGGTTCATTTGCAGAGTTTATCGCGCTCTGATATCGAAGAATTTGTCGGTTTGCAGGACATACATCAGGAGTATTTGCTGTACATACGGTATACCTCATTACTGATTGACCCTTTCTCGCAGCCGGACGAACAAGGGAAATATTTTGACTTTTCGGCCGTGCCATTCCGGAAGATGTTCATCAATCACGAAGGACAGCTTGAGATCCCAAGGATGCCCCAGGAAGATTATTACCGCATCAAAATCATTCAGGGCATTGCAAGGCATCTCCGGGTGGACTGCCCCACCATAGACAAATTCATCGCAACCTATGAGAACAAACTGGTGCAAGTGGCACAGGAACAGAGAGAGTTACCTTTATCCAGCGCATTTCAGATCCGGACGTTTGCTGGTGATCTGAACATGATCTGTGAAGGACTTGAAATTGATCATCAGGAGGAAACATTGTGAAAAAGGGAAGATCCCGTATGGGCTTAAGTATTATATTTGCGCTGGTGTTGGTCGTATTGGCCGGTTGCGGCGAGAAGGGAACTGCACAGACGGGGGCAGCCGAAGGAGAGAAGAAGACGGATCTGATCTATGCTTCTGCCAAGGATATTAATGATATGAATCCCCATTTGTACACAGGCTCCATGCCTGCTCAAGGTATGGTATATGAGTCATTGGTAGAGAACACGGCAGAAGGCATTCAGCCCTTGCTTGCGGAATCATGGGATATTTCCGAGGACGGTAAGGTCTATACCTTTCATTTGCGAAAAGACGTGAGATTCCAGGACGGAGAACCGTTCAACGCCGAGGCGGTCAAAGCTAATTTTGACGCGGTCCAGGCCAACAGTGAGAAACATGCGTGGATTAAGCTGTCCACCAAAATTGTGAGTACAAATGTCATTGATGAACATACGGTTGAACTGGTGCTGTCCAGTACCTATTATCCGACATTGGTGGAATTGTCCATGACCCGGCCCTATGTGTTCATTTCCCCCAAAGACATGATCAATGGCGGGACCAAAGATGGTGTGAATGGTTACCATGGAACCGGGCCATACATGCTTACGGAGCATAATGTAGACGAGAATGCGACGTTTGTCGCGAACGAAAATTATTGGGGAGGCAAACCCGAAATTCAAAAAATCGTAGCCAAAGTTCTCCCGGCAGGAGAGACAACGTTTCTGGCCTTGCAAAAAGGCGAAATTGACTTCGTGTTCACCGATGACCGGGGTGCCGACAGTATTGATGTTCATGCCATGAATCAACTGGCAGAATCAGGGGAGTATCAGGTTATACGAAGTGAACCGATGAACACAAGCATCATTGCGGCCAACAGCAGCAAAAAGGATAACCCGGTCAGTGAAACAGCCGTTCGGGAAGCCATTTGGCATGCCATTGATCGGGATACCATCAGCAACGACATCTTTGAGGGAACACAGACACCTGCACAGACTCTATTCTCTTCCAATGTGAACTACGCCGACGTGGAATTGAAGATACGGCCTTATGATGTAAGTACAGCAGAGAAGCTGCTGGACGAAGCGGGCTGGACTTTAGGCAGTGGTGCTGCTGTACGAACCAAAGAAGGGCAAGAGCTGAAGATGGATTTATATTATGACAGCAATTCCTCTACGCAGAAAACACAGGCTGAATACATTCAAAATGAATTGAAAAACATCGGTATCCAGCTATCGATGATTGGTGAAGAATCCTCATCCATCGCTAACCGAAGATCAACGGGCGAGTATGATCTGCTGTTCAATCAAACATGGGGACTGGCTTATGATCCACAGAGCACCATTTCTGCCTTTGCCTCAAGCTCAGCCTATCTGCATACAACAAGCGGAATGCCTGACGCAGAGGAACTGTACGCCCAGATTGAAGACGTGATGGTATCTACCGATGAGAATACAAGGAAATCGCTGTATGCTGACATCATGAAGAGGGTTCACGAGGAAGCTGTGTTTATCCCTCTTACCAACGGAAGCATGACGATCGTGGCACCCAAAAACCTGGATGGCATTGCGTTTAAGCAGACCCAATTTGAGCTGCCATTTGAGCGCATGAAATTTCAATAGGGTCCATTGGATTTTATCTGAAAAAGGAGATGGATATGGGGAGTTTTATCGTCAAACGGATTCTGCTCGCAATACCCCTGCTGCTGATTATTTCGTTTCTAACCTTTGTGCTGATCAATCTGTCACCGCTGGATCCTGCCGTTGTTGTGCTGCAGGCACAGGAAGTTCCGCAGATTACGGATGAGTTGATTGCCCAAACCAAGGCAGATCTCGGCATGGATCGGCCGTTTATGATTCAATATGGAAACTGGCTGCTGGCCTGTCTTCAGCTGGACTTCGGCGAGTCCTATGTGACCGGAAATTCCGTCTGGTCCATGATTGGTCCGGCATTTGTGAACACGCTCAAATTAACGCTGATATCTTCTGTCTTCATTATCCTCTTCTCGATCCTGTTAGGTGTAATCTGTGCGATGAGGGAAGGGAAGATGATGGATAAGTCCGTACGAGGCTTCTCCTTCCTGCTCACGGCGATACCTTCCTACTGGCTTGCAGCAATGCTGATCTGGTACTTTTCCGTCAAGCTTGATCTGCTGCCCACCAGCGGAATGGATTCGCCGCAGAGCTATATTCTTCCGGTCATCGTCATTACGGTAAGTTATGTAGGCATCTACTTCAGGAGCGTCAGAAGTTCCATGCTTAACAATCTAAACGAAGATTATGTTCTATACGCGCGAGCCAGCGGAATCCCCGAGAGAAAGGTAACACTGCATATCTTGCGGAATTCGCTGCAAGTGTCGGTTTCCATCTTTTGTATGGCCATTCCTATTGTACTTGGAAGCACGGTTGTGATTGAAAATGTATTCGCCTGGCCAGGTCTGGGCCGATTAAGCGTCAGATCCATCCTGAGCCGGGATTTTCCGATTATCCAGGCGTACGTGCTTATTCTGGCCGTCACATTTGTGCTGTTTAATACGCTTTCTGATATCGTAAACGCGGCACTGAATCCCAAACTCAGAAAGGAATTCGAATGAGAAACCTTCGCAATTTAAGCCGGGATAAGCTCGCCATGGCGTCTCTTGCTTTTATCGTGGTGATGATTGTTGCTGGCGTTTTTGCTCCCTTGTTTGCACCGCATGATCCCGAAGAAGTGAACATGAAGCTCAGGTATGCATCAGCATCGTGGTCGTACCTCCTTGGCAATGATCATCTGGGCAGATGTGTGTTGTCGAGGCTGATCTATGGCATTCGGCCAAGTGTACTGTGGGTATTGCTTGCTCTGCTGGCCTCTGTTCTTCTGGGGGCCCTCGTGGGGTTCATCTCTGGTTACTTCAAAGGGAAAACAGACGCCATCCTCATGAGGATCTGTGATATTATGCTTTCTTTTCCGGGATACGTGATGACGCTTGCGGTAGTTGGCATTTTGGGTGCTGGTCTTGAAAATATTCTGATCGCCTTTGTGGTCATGAAATGGGCATGGTTTGCCCGGGTTATTCGTACATCGGTCATGCAATATTCCGAGATGGATTATGTGAGATTTGCCAGGGCTTCGGGAATCAGCCACCTGCGCATCATTCACAAGCACATTTTGCCCGTTACCTTTTCCGACATTGCTGTCATTTCGAGCAGCTCCATTTGCTCCATGATCCTGCAAATTTCCGGGCTTTCATTTCTCGGATTGGGCGTTCAGGCACCACAAGCCGAGTGGGGCATGATGCTGAATGAGGCCAGAGAAGTCATGTTCTCCAGGCCAGAGCTGATGCTTGCGCCAGGTCTGGCAATTGTTTTGGTCGTATCGGCATTCAATTTTCTGTCCGATGCGCTGCAGGTGGCGCTTGACCCCAAATTGATGACGTCCAAACCGGGCGGCAAGCTTCGCGGAAGGAAGAGAGGTGAACAGGTCTCTTATGAATATATTGGAAGTTGAGCAATTGCGAATATGGGATGCCCTTACGGAAGAAGTCATCGTGCCCAATAGTTCATTCCAGTTGAAGCAAGGTCAGTGCCTCGCCATTGTAGGGGAAAGTGGGAGCGGCAAGTCGATGACATGCAGGTCCATCATGCGCCTGAATAAACCAGCCATCCGGCAGTCCGGCCGGATTCTGTTCCAAGGGGTAGATTTGAACCAGCTCACGGAGCAGGAAATGCGCAAAAAAAGGGGCCGAAATCTGTGCATGATTCTCCAGAACGGAATGGGTGCATTTGACCCTTCCTGCGTGATCGGTGTTCATCTGAGAGAGACCCTTCAAGCGCATTACGGATGGAATGCCAAGGAAGTGGAGCAGAACATGAAATTGGCCATGGAGCGGGTTATGCTGAGAAATCCGGTGCACATCATGAATCAATATCCTCACCAGCTGTCAGGAGGCATGCTGCAGCGGATCATGATTGCGCTGGCGCTCGTGCTGGAACCGGATGTGATTATAGCGGATGAACCTACAACGGCTCTGGATACGATTTCCCAATACGAAGTGGTCGAGCAGCTGATCCAATTACGGGAACGAATGGGATGCTCCATGATCTTTATTTCGCATGATCTTGGTGTCGTACGGAAGATCGCGGATGAGGTTCTGATTATGAAGGATGGACATATTGTGGAGTCGGGCAGCATTCACTCCGTCTTTTCGAAACCACAGCACCCGTATACACAGTTTTTGGTATCCACCCGCCGGGAGCTAAGCCATCATTTCAGGCAGTTGATGCAGGAGGAACAGCATATTGCTAAACGTTGACCATGTTCATAAATCCTATCCACTAGGCGGTTTGTTTTCCGGAGGCCGGAAATCCGTTCTGCATGATGTCAGTTTTGAATGCTCGCGCGGAGAATGCCTGGGTATCATCGGGGAGAGCGGGAGCGGAAAATCCACCTTGGGCAGACTGATTTTGGGGATGGAACGCCCGGAGCAAGGAAAGATTCTGCTCGAAGGCAGATCTGTACTGGACAGAAAGGCGAGAAGGGGCCGGATCAGTGCCGTTTTTCAGGATTACAAATCGTCGATCAATCCGTTTTTTACGGTCGAGGAAGCCATTATGGAACCATTACGCCTACAAAAAAAGAACCCGGAAGGCCATGCCCATTCGCTCAAAATCGATGTGCTGCTTAGCCAGGTTGGGCTGGACAACTCATACCGATCCAGGTATCCGCATGAATTGTCAGGAGGAGAAGTGCAGCGGGTTTGTATCGCCAGGGCCATCTCAACAGAGCCTCAGTGCATTGTGCTGGACGAAGCAATCAGTTCGCTGGATGTATCGGTTCAGACTCAAGTGCTCCATGTGCTGAAAGAGCTGAAGGAGATCTATCAGTTGACTTATATTTTTGTCACCCATGATATACAGGCAGCTGCTTATATCTGTGACAGAGTGGTCATTTTCAGAGAGGGTCGCATAGAAGAAATGGTGCCTATCGAACAGCTGAGAACCGTGAAGTCCGAGTATGCGAGAAAGCTGCTGGATCATTTAATTACTTTCTAAAGGAGAACACACCGTGAGCGGAGCATTGTCATGGCCTTTTCTGCGTTTATATCTATTGACGCTCTTATACTTTAGCGCTAACGCCATCCTCAATGTCATCATCCCTCTAAGAGGTGAATCATTGGGGGCAAACAGCACTGTCATTGGTCTCGTCATGGGAGCGTACATGTTCACAACGATGTTTTTCAGGCCATGGGCAGGTCAGATTATCCAAAAGCATGGCCCGATCAGAATTCTTCGAATCATTCTGATTCTGAATGGGCTGGCGCTGATCCTGTATACCTTTACCGGATTGGGGGGCTATTTCGTAGCCCGTGCCCTGCAAGGAGTGTCTACCGCCTTCTTTTCCATGGCGCTCCAGATCGGCATCATCGATGCATTGCCCGAGAAGGATCGTTCACAGGGGATCTCATATTATTCCCTCTTTTCCTATATTCCGGGCATTGCTGGGCCGGTGCTTGCTCTGGGACTGTGGAATGCAGGCGGAATGGATTATTTCTCCATCTTCATGATTGTGATTGCCATGATAACGGGGCTATTTGGTTACAGTGTCAGGATGGACAAGTCGAAGGAACCAGGGATGGACACAACACAGGACAAGACTGGACAGAAGTCCGGTATGCTGGCTTCCTTCGGGGAGCTGATTCGAAATCCATTTTTGTTCAAATGCAGTGTAATTATGCTCATCTCGTCCATTGTATTTGGTGCCATAACTGCGTTTATCCCGCTGTACGCTCCACAATTGAATCACGGAAATGCCGGAGTGTTTCTGATGATTCAGGCTGCGGTCGTCGTGGTTGCCCGTATTGCGCTTAGAAAAAAAATCCCGTCGGACGGAACATGGCACTCTTCATTTATGATGGGAACGATGCTGCTTCTGACACTCGCTGCTGCGTGCGTAGGATTGTCCATTCAGACAGGAGCAATCCTATTTTATCTGGGCGCGGGACTCATGGGCATTGCGCAGGCAATCGTATATCCAACGCTGACCACCTATCTGTCCTTTGTCCTGCCACAGACGAACCGCAACGTGCTCATTGGTTTATTCATTGCAACGGCGGACTTGGGCGTTTCGCTTGGGGGTGTCGTTATGGGGCCGATTGCTGATCTGTTTTCATTTTCCTGGATGTATTTGATATGTGCAGTACTTGGAGCGCTGATGATTATTTTTGCGTATGACCGTAGGGGACTATTGTCAGCGATGAGATAGAAGGAAGGCTGATGCGGAATGCGTCGGCTTTTTTCTGTTGTTTCATTGTAAGCATACGAAGTACGCATACAAATTCATTGACAAGACAAGCGGTATACGATAAATTGTCCTTTTTATCAAAATGATTACGATTACTCGGTACATATGTTCCGGCGATAGTGAGAAAGTGGGGACAAACTATTGAACGCTTTTGCAAATAATCATGGCAAACTAAATCCGGTCTCTTTTTCCTTTATCCGGTTTTATATGCTGGCTTTTTTATTTTTTGCCGCAAATTCGGCCTTAACGATTATTCTTCCACTGAGAAGTGAGGCAGCAGGCTTGAGTCAGGCCGAAATTGGCCTCATGATGGGAGCTTACATGTTCACGTGTATGCTTTTGAGGCCACTGGCTGCACAGCTTCTGGGGAAACATGGTCCCCTTCGGGTCATGCAATGGCTGCTTCTTCTGCATGCCGTAACACTGGTGCTCTTCATGATTGGTGATGTGGAAGCATACCTCTGGCTTCGGGCATTGCAGGGCGTGGCGACTGCGTTTTTCTCCATGACCATGCAGGCTGGCATTGTGGAAAAGCTCGAAGATAGGGACCGGGCACAGGGGTTATCCATGTATACACTCTTTACGATGGTTCCCTCTCTGATCGTTCCGATTCTTGCGATACAAATCTGGGAAAGCGCCCGCGAGATATGGTTTACGGTCCTCATGATTGGTTTGGCGGCACTGCCACTACTGATTGGATATCGTGTAGATCTGCCCAGACGTACAGTGCAAAATCAGTCATATACGCTGAGGGACATGTTCCGCTCCTTTCGTGGCATTTGGCGCAGTACACCACTGTTGATCAGCAGTGTAGTCATGCTGTTTGCTTCCTGCGTATTTGGAGCAACGGCGACGTTTCTTCCGCTGTATATGGTATCGACGGGACTTGCGAGTGCCGGGGTGTTTTTAACGATCCAGGGACTGGTTGTTATTCTATGCCGATTTATGCTGCGCAAAAAAATACCTTCCGACGGCAGCTGGAATACCTGGCTAATTGCCGGATTACTGCTGTGTGCAGCTCTGGGAACCCAGATGCTTGCGCTGCTGGAGCTCATTGGTCCACTGGTGTATTTGTCCGCGGTGTTTAGTGGTTTTGCCCTGGCACTCATGTATCCCACATTAACGACGTACCTGTCCTTCGTGCTCCCTGCCGATTCCAGGTATGTATTGATGGGCATCTTCATGTCCTCCTACGATCTGGGTTTCTCCTTAGGCGGACTCGCCATGGGTCTGATTGTTCAGAACAGCTCCTATTCCACGATGTTTACGATCTGTACGTTACTTTCCGTGGCGGCCATGATGCTGGTCGTTATATTTAGAAAACGGATGGAATCAGGAAATAGAGAAAGGCTCCCTACTGTAAAATGAGGAAGCTCTCTCTGTACGGACAATACGTTGTTGTATGCTGGTTTTAACGACTTGTGCTGGCTGACCTTAGGCTGCTATTTCGATGCAAAAGTTAAAGGCTTACGGACTGAATTCTTCGGGACGCATCATGTTGATGCGAGCTGCCGGAACCAGACCGTAGGTCTTTTTTTCAAAAATGATTTGACAAGAGGAGCCAACAGGATTATAGTCATTGTTGTTAATCGTAATAATTACTAATAAGGCTGATAACCTATTGGCTGTCACTATAAGGAGCAGATCGAAATGACACAAAAGCAAGTTCCGGTAACGGTCCTCAGCGGTTACCTTGGTTCAGGTAAAACGACGGTGCTTAATCATGTACTGCACAATCGGCAGGGGCTTAAGGTAGCCGTCATTGTCAATGACATGAGTGAGGTGAACATTGATGCAGCGCTGGTCAAGGGAGAGGCCACGTTGTCAAGAACGGAAGAGAAGCTGGTTGAGCTATCCAATGGCTGTATCTGCTGCACGCTGCGGGATGATCTGATGCAGGAAATCGAGAAACTGGTGAACGAAGGCCGGTTCGATTATATCCTGATTGAATCCACGGGCATCAGTGAGCCAGTTCCGGTAGCGCAGACCTTTACATACGCCGATGAAGAATCGGGTATTGATCTGACCCGTTTGGCGAAGCTGGACTGCCTGGTAACGGTAGTGGACGCCAACCGGTTCTGGCATGATTTTGCCTCAGGACAGAGCCTTCTGGATCGGCATCAGGCAGCAGGAGAGGAAGATACCCGTGACGTGGTGGATCTGTTGATTGACCAGATTGAGACGTGTGATGTCCTGCTGCTGAACAAATGTGATCTGGTCGATGAAGTGGAGCTGAACAAGCTTGAAGGCATCATCCGTAAACTTCAGCCCCATGCCAAGATTATTCGGACCGTGAAGGGGCAGGTGAATCCTGCTGAGATTTTAAATACCGGTCTCTTTGATTTTGAAAAAGCAAGCATGTCCGCCGGATGGATTCAGGAGCTGGAAAAAGAATCACACACCCCCGAGACGGAAGAGTACGGAATTGGCTCCTTCGTGTACCGTCGCAGGAAGCCATTCCATCCCGCACGTCTGGCTGAGTTCATGAGCTACTGGCCGGAAGAGGTTGTTCGTGCCAAAGGCCTGGTTTGGCTGGCGGCTGAAGGAGACGTAGCAGCAAGCCTGAGCCAGGCGGGGCCTTCCATTCAGTTTGGACCTGCCGGACATTGGGTCGCGGCCTTGCCGGAAGCGGACAAGGAATTGATTTTTCGCACCGAGCCGGATGTCCTGGAAAAATGGGATGCCCAGTGGGGAGACCGTCAGACCGAGCTGGTGATGATCGGGATCGAGATGGAGCGTGACATGATTGAGGATGAGCTGGACCAGTGCCTGCTCAGTGATGAGGAGATGCAAGCCGACTGGGGAGGATTTGATAATCCGCTGCCGTGGCCCGTTGAAACCAACTGATCGGAAGAAGGTTCTGTAATTGGAATTGTAAGGTGTAACATGTTCAAAAAATCGTAGAGGAGCTGTAAATGATGGCCAAAAAATCAAAAGTCGTTCGTGAAAAACAGCGTCAGGCAACGGTAGCCAAGTACGCAGAGCTACGCCGGGTGCTGAAGGAAAAAGGAGATTACGAAGCACTGCAGAAGCTGCCGCGGAACGCCTCTCCAACGAGATTGAAAAATCGCTGCGAACTAACAGGACGTCCAAGAGGATATTTGCGCAAATTCAAGGTTTCACGAATTGTCTTCCGCGAGCTGGCCCATCAGGGACAGATTCCGGGTGTGACCAAGTCCAGCTGGTAACGAAGAGGACGTTCATTTTGGCAAATGAAAGGCTGTGAACTGATATGCTGGACTCGTTTACCATTCGAAGAATTCAGTCACTCATGAATGGGTATATCCACGAGAAGGTGCCTGCACCACTCCGCACAATGGTGAAGCTGACTTATGTAATGAATAACGACGAGCTTATTCTTACGGAGGAAAGACCAGCGGATGAAAGGTATCAATGGGATATGCTGCCGATTGCCCGGTTTCATTGGGAAGGTGAACAATGGAAGGTATATGCCCAGGATGAATCTAGCAGCTGGAATGCTGTAGACGTTATTCAGCCTTGTCTCGACTTTGAGGATTTGCTCGAACAAGTTGAACGGGATGAGACGGGCATATTCTGGCGCTGAGTCCAACCGAATGCAGAGCTAAAGCAACATACTTCTGGTGATACGAAGTGTCTCTCGATTGATGAGGAAGAAGCAGGCTCTATTATAGATGTAGTAATAGAAAAGGCGCCGTGCCAGCGGCGTCTTTTGTTTGGGTATCGCATGGACAAAGTGATATGTGACTTGGCAGGATAGTGGAACAAGATTCATCAATATGATCTGTATATCAATGAAATGATGTGACGATAATGTCACACTGAAATGAACATTGTTATGTTAATCGATGGGGATATATAGTCATTCACCCTTATACTTGAACTTGCTAAGTGAGTTTATTTCGTAAAGGGGGGCATCTTCTAATGACTGATCCAATAAAAGCAATCATACTTGGGATAATAGAAGGGTTAACTGAATTCTTACCCGTATCGTCTACTGGACATCTTATTTTAGCAGGAAATTTACTTGAATTTGAGGGAGACGCGGCAATAACCTTTAAAATTGTTATACAGTTGGGTGCAGTGATGGCAGTTCTAATTCTTTATTGGAAAAGGTATATGGAGATTGGGTCAAACTTAATTAAATTGGATTTTTCAACAAGTAAAGGATTAAACGTAATACATATGATTTTGGCTATGTTACCCGCATTAATCGTATATCTTCTACTAAAGGACACTATAAAAAGCCAATTATTCGGCCCTACACCTGTCTTATTTGGTTTAATTGCTGGTGGCTTATTAATGATCATCGCATCACGGAGTAAGAGAACTACCAGCGTTGATACAATGGATAGGATTAGTTACAAACAAGCTTTTGGGATTGGTTTATTCCAATGTCTGGCCTTGTGGCCAGGTTTTTCGAGATCAGGTTCGACGATTTCAGGTGGCCTTTTGCTCGGTACTAGCCAAAAAGCTGCCGCAGATTTTACGTTCATTATTTCTGTACCTGTTATGTTTGGTGCTACCTTGTTGGACTTATTCGATAGCATCGATTTACTTCGTTTAGACGATTTGTATCTGATGTTAATTGGATTTATGACTTCCTTCCTTGTGGCTATGATTGCGGTAGTAACGTTTATTAGATTGATCAAGCGACTTCAATTGGA
The DNA here is from genome assembly GCF_002272715.1 of Paenibacillus sp. 7516. Lineage (NCBI taxonomy): Bacteria > Bacillati > Bacillota > Bacilli > Caryophanales > Paenibacillaceae > Paenibacillus > Paenibacillus sp. 7516. The sequence goes on along the minus strand of NZ_NPBI01000033.1, from coordinate 27,218 downwards.
GTGGTTTGCTCTATATCGTTTTGTATTAGCAGTTCTTTTCTATTTAATCGTCATACTGTAACTTTAATTTATACCCTTACTTCACACTAACGGGAAACGTTAGTCCAAAAAAGCAAGGAGCAGTTGCCGGTTGGCAGCTGCTTTATTTTTCGTTAAGCTAAAGGGCAGGTTAGTTGAGGATTAATCACAGTGAACCGTAACACAAGTAGGGCAAAATTCATTTTGTAGAAATCAGAAGCGATTTCTGATATTTCGCGGGCATTGGCCGAAGTGGACCCCGAGCACATGTGCGGCTACAGGCGAACCAACCCCTCTTTCTTATTATCGGGCCAGTCAGAAGAGAATTCTGATTGGCTTTTTTTGTTTACTCTAAGATTATGGTAACCGGCAGGATTAGGTGCTCGTAGAGTAGTAGCGGCGAAAAAAAACGAATTCTCTGCTATTAACGTAATTGTCGTTATGATATTGACAATAGAAACAAAAGTATATATTATAAATTTCGTAATGAACGTTATGATATTAGCTAGACGCCAGTGTAGATTATCCATATTGCAGGCGAGGCAGGAATCTCTGCAGCGATGCGCTCGGGTATTGGTACGTTAATGCCGACCGATGAAGAGCAAAACACATAACAAATACGCAAGTAGAGGAGAAAAACATATGATTAGTAAATTTAATGCAAAATCAACCGCCGATCAGGTGCTTTCCGGTGTAGATCTTCAGGGGAAACGATTTCTCGTTACGGGAGTTTCATCAGGCATTGGCCTCGAAACTACCCGATCATTGGTTGCTCACGGAGCCAGCGTCGTCGGTACGGTTAGAGACCTTGTCAAAGCGGAGTCATCCACTGCATCGACCCGTGACGCTGCGGCGCAAGGAGGCGGCAACCTAGAATTGATCAAACTTGATCTCGCATCCCTGCAAAGCGTGCGCGCCTGCGCGGATAAGCTGTTGGCGAGCGGCCAGCGGTTCGACGTCATTATCGCCAACGCCGGCATCATGGCAACCCCGTTCGGCCGGACGTCCGACGGCTTTGAAGTCCAGTTTGGGACAAATTATCTTGGCCATTTCGCTTTGATCAATCGGATCGAGTCACTGCTCGCCGATAACGGGCGATTGATTGTGCTGTCTTCCCAAGCTCATCGTGCCGCTGATATTGACCTGGACGACCCGAACTTTGAGCATCAGGAATACGATCCGTTTGTTGCCTATGGCCGATCGAAAACGGCTGCTTCTCTCTATGCAGTGGAATTCGATAAACGGCATCGCAACCGTGGTATCCGGGCGGCCTCAGTGATGCCTGGGAATAGTCCTACCGATCTCACGAGTCACTTCTCTCAGAAAGACATGGAGGGTCTATTGGGGAACGTTGCTAGCGCCCGAGCTGAAGCTGGCCTTCCGGAAGCGGAGCTTAAAGAAATTCCACAGGCAGCTGCTACGTCGGTTTGGGCTGCAGTCGTGGCTGACAAAAACGAAATCGGCGGACGTTACCTCGAGGATTGTGCAGTCGCACCGATTGATGACACTCCAAACCCGTTTGCCGACGGCGTAAAATCGTATGCGCTTGACGTTAACAAAGCCAAACGGCTTTGGGAAAAAAGCGAGGATTTGATAAGCGCAAAAGGTGCGAATTTATGACCGTAATCGGCATCATTGGGGCAGGCGAGGTCGGCAGCCAGATCGCGCGTGCGGCGATCGCGAACGGGTATGAGGTTGTCATTGCCAATTCGCGGGGACCCGAGACGTTGAAGGGCCTCATTAATGAGCTTGGCCCGTCAGCACGCGCGGCAACAGCGGCCGGCGCTGCCGAGGCTGGCGATTTCGTCCTCGTGGCCGTCCCCCTCAAGCTGGTCAATGACATGCCTGTGGAACAGCTCGCGCGCAAGATCGTACTCGACACGAACAATTACATGCCTTGGCGTGATGGTTATTTCCCTATGATCGACTCTGGGGAAATGACCGTTCATGAGCTCCGTCAGAAGCAGCTTCCTGCCTCGAGGGTGGCGAAGGCCTTTACCCATATCCAGGCCCCCCGCCTCTTCATTTCGAGTAGACCAGCTGGCGACCCAAACCGCCATGCGTTGTCAGTCTCGAGCAACTTTCCTGAAGCCATCGAACTCGTGACGCAGCTATACGACCAGTTCGGTTTCGATACGGTCGACAATAGTCCGCTGAGCGAGTCATGGCGCAGCGGTCCCAGCCAGCCCGCTTGGGTAGCGCACGCCCACCAAACCCGCGCTGAGCTGGCCGCCAATCTCGCCAGGGCGAAACGGATCATTTTGAAGTAGGTTGCTAAGGGGGATAGATTGTGAAGACAATTGCTATAATTGGCGCTGGGCCTGGTCTTGGTTTTTCATTGGCCAAGACGTTTGGCAGGCACGGATTCCGTACCGCTATGATTTCAAGAACACAAGAGAAGTTGAATCAATATGCTGTGGAGTTAAGTGAGTTGGGTATTGAAGCTAGAGGGTTTGCTCCTGATATTACAAACAAAATGGAGCTTACAAGGGCTTTTCGACAAATTAAAGTAGCTGCAGTCTGCGAGCTAGACAGTTAGATTCAGAGAGTGAATCAATTTCAGATAGCATTCATTCCGGTAAAAATCAAAAGGCTCCCATATCAGGAGCCTTTTGGTATTTCCATGATTGCAGAAACTTTGGGCGTATGACAGCCAAAACTTGCATTTTCTTAATAACGATATTCCTCTGTATTTAGGTTTAGGAAGACTTTCCGGACAGTGCAGAACTGCCGGTAGGCCAGGTGGAGAGTGCTTGCTCGGCAACAGCCTCCAGCATGTTGCGGCTAAAGCCAGCTTTGGCTTGAACAGCCATGCCGTGGAGCACGGCCATCACGAATGCAGCCAGTGCAGCACAGTTCGCATTCTCTGGCAGATCTCCCTCCTGCTTCGCCCGTTCGAAACGGTCTCGTAGCGAAGTCTCACCGTCCGCACGTGCATCGATCAATGCACGCCGAATCGGTTCGGAATCATCCGAGCCGGCCAAGTCACCGTGGACATATAGACACCCCTTGTGATCGGGGTAACGCGTCTGCAATTCGGCCGCCCCGCGAAAGATCCGTGCGACCACCTCCCGTGAGGTCGGCAGCTCCAGCGCCGCCGGAAAGAAATCATGGTAGTGATTGTAATAGCGATCAAGTACCCGGAGGAATAAGGCCTCCTTGTTGCCAAACGCAGAATAGAGCGCCGGGCGTTCGACACCCGTAGCCTGCGTCAGGTCCGTGTACGACGTGCCCTCGTACCCTTTTTTCCAAAACACACAAAGTGCTGCGTCCAGTGCCTGATCTATATCGAATTCGCGGTTTCGTCCCATAAGTTAGTCACCTAGCCTTTTTCTTGAAGGGTTAAATTTCATACAGCTGTATGTTAAATCTTCTATCCTTTATCATAACACACGTTACAGAATACTGCCAATCCATCGGACTAGGCTAACATCACATAAAATAATGATCGTTATGTTATTGACAAAACGTGACAAATTCGATAGTATAATTTATCGTAACGATCGTTACGTTATTATATGGATAAAAGGAGCAGATCATATGTCGACGAATAAAGGAAGATTTAGTAATAAGATTGCTTTGATTACAGGAGCAAGCCGTGGGATAGGGGCTGAGATCGCCAAAAAATTAGCTGCAGGCGGGGCGGAATTTATAGGCGTTCATTACGCCACAAATAGAGATGCGGCTTTGAAGGTTGTTGAGGATATTAAAGCTTTGGGTGCAAAGGCGGTAGCTCTGGAAGCAGAATTAAACACGGGTATTGCCGGTGTTAACAAGCTTTGGTCCGCTTTTGAAGAGGCTGTTCGTTCAGAAATAGGCTCTGTGCAATTGGACATCCTGATCAATAACGCAGGGATAGCACCGGAAATTCCCTTTGAAGAAACGTCGGTAGAAACGTTTGAAGCTGTCATGAATGTGAACTTTAAAGCCCCATATTTCCTCACTCAAGCAGCTAGCCCGTTTATACGGATGGATGGACGGATTATTAACATTTCTACTGGCTTCACCCGTGTTGCTGGTCCAGAGCGTTCCATTTATGCAGCTTCAAAGGGAGCCATTGAGACATTTACTTTGGCTTTGGCTCCCCATTTCGCATCGAAGGGGATTACGGTTAATGCGGTAAGGCCGGGCGTTACGGAAACGGATATGAATAAGGAATGGCTCACCAACCCTGAAATTTATGCTGGGGCATCTTCAATGTCTGCTTTCGGAAGAATTGGTACTACTGAGGATGTTGCAGATATCGTTATATTTCTAGCCTCTGAGGAAGCGCGATGGATCACAGGGCAGTTCGTTGATGCTACCGGTGGATCCCGGCTTTAAGAGGATTTGGAGCAGGCCGATGTGCCAAGAAACTGGAAAACCGACAAGTAAACCCCTGACGGTTTTTGGTTTCTGCGAGTATCACTCTAGGGGCTTAGCCCTATCCAATAATGGATGTTTCTTAACTAAACTGGCCCCATGTTCAGTTAAACTAACGGGAAACGATAGCATAATAAAACTAAGAAAGCAGCTGATCGAAGTGATCGGCTGCTTTTGTTGAACTAACGGGCAGTTTAATGGAGCTTACATACTTATGGGTTAAGATTCGTTTTTGCTTGCAATAAAAAAAGGACACTCACTGACTCATGAATGAAATGTTTGATAAACCCATGAAATATAGTCACCATGTTGACAATTTGATTTGAAAGTGTTATTTTTTTTAGACACCATGGTTACTAAGATTAATAAGGAGGATTTACTTGGAACATTCTTTAGTATACAAAGAGCTATATTTAATGCAACAAATTTACGCTACTCTTTTCTCTGTTACCAATAAATTACAAATGCAGGGGGATCACTATTTTAAAAACTTAACATTAAGACAGTATATGCTTATGTTGGCTATTGCCCATTTGCCAGAGGATGAAACAAGTCTGATTAATATTGCTGAAAAGTTGGAAACAAGCAAACAGAGTGCAAAAAAGCTAATCGTTAATTTAGAGAACAAAGGATATCTTGCGACTTCACCAAGTAAACGAGATAAACGTGCTATTAATGTTGTGATTACAGAACAAGGTAAAAAGGTCATGGTGGAATGTGGCGAAAAATCAATTTTATTGATGGCAGATATTTTTAACAACTTTAATACCAATGAATTAGAAATATTCTGGGAATTACTTAGAAGATTATATGGATCTAAAGTAAAAGAAGTGATCGGGTTTGAAGAAGATGTTAATTATAAATTTGAAATGGTCGAAGGATTTGAAGAAGCTCAAGGTAGAGCATTAAATGAGTTTATTTCTCGAAGAAATGGTGTGTAAAAATACTGGGGGTTAAGCTATGAAATTAGAAATTAGACCTAAAGTTGCTCTTATTGATGAGAAGATCGATATACGTATTACTGAGTTACCGCCTGGGGGAAAGGTTACAATAAGAGCTGCTATGAATTTCCCATGGGCAAAAGGTGAAAAGTTTGAATCTTTTGGAGTGTTTACTTCAGACTCTAATGGCAAGGTTGATTTATCTCAACAAAAACCTGATTCTGGAACTTACGATTATGTAGATAACATGGGATTAATTGCATCTATGCGAAAGACTAATAGTGAAGGGGATAATATTGCAACGAACATCTCAATTAGCGAAAGCTTATATATTGATATAGTCTGTGAATGTGGGCAAGATAGAGAATCTATAAAATTAGAGCGTATGTTTATATTGCCTGAGGTAAAGAGACTTGAGATTAAGGACGAGTTTAAAGGTGAATTGTTTTACAACGACAAATTGATTCATTCTCAAACTATTGTTCTTTTGGGTGGATCTGATGGTGAACGAAAAGGTCTATCACTGATGGCTGGTCCATTAGCTTCAAGAGGCTTTAATGTTCTGACTCTAGGGTATTTTAATGAAGAAGGACTTCCTAAAAAACTTGAGAAAATACCATTGGAGTATTTTGAAAAAGTGTTTTTTTGGTTAAAAAACAATCCAATTACACATACTAATGAAGTTTACCTCCACGGAACTTCGAAAGGTGGTGAATTGGCTTTACTTCTAGCTTCAAAATATAATTTCATTTCTAAGGTAGTTGTTTCAGCACCACATGCATACTGTTTTCAGGCACTAGATGGCATTTTGAGTGGTGAGAATGTTTCTTCCTGGGCATATAAAGGAGAATCCTTACCATTTATTAAAGTTGATAATGATATTTTTTATGAGCATCAACGTGAATGTATAGAAAACAATATACCTTTTGGATTTGCTACTACTTATAAGAAAAGTTTAGAGCTTTCTAAAGACAAAGAAAGAGCACGGATTAAAATTGAAAATGCAAATGCAGATTTTTTATTTATTGCAGGTCAAAAAGATAATGTATGGAATACTTATGATGCATGTCTTGAAATGATGGGAACTTTAGAAATAAGCAATTATAAATATAATTATAAACTTTTAGAGTATGGTGAAATGGGACATTCATTGCCCATTCCTTATATAATCCCTTTGAATGAAACATTAAACGTACAATTGGGTCAAGGCGTTTTCACATGCGGAGGCACGTTAAAAGGGAATTCTTATGGTCAATCGGATTCTTGGCAAAAAACAATAGATTTTTTTATGCGTGATAAACGTTTTACTAACGAAGAAACTATAACTTAATAAAACCTAGGAGGCAACCGATCTAATTGATTGGTTGCCTTTGTGCATGAAATGGGACAATTTAGTTCCAAACCGTGTATTCTACTCCTCATTTTTGTTAAATTAAAGAATTCTAACTAGGAGGTGCTTGCAATTGATAAAGCTAATTTTGACAATCGTTTTGACGCTCCGGTTAACTTGTCCATATCTTAAACCTGTGCAGTCGGACGGATTACAATTTCATTCACATCAATATCGTCTGGTTGCTCAATTGCAAATGCTATAGCGCGAGCAACTGCATTCGGCGGCATAGCTAACTCGTCCCGGATAGCAGCGAGACGGTTTCTAACCTCCTTATTTGTAACGCTCTCCGTAAAATTTGTTTGTACGATACCAGGCGATATGATTGTTACGCGTAGTTGTTTGCCAGCCTCTTGGCGCATCCCCTCTGAGATCGCGCGAACAGCGAACTTCGTGCCTGAATAGACAGATTGATTCGGTACCGTTTTATGCCCGGCTGTAGAAGCGGTGTTGACAAAATGACCAAACCCCTGCTTGCGAAAGACAGGCAGAGCGGCGGCGATACCGTATAGTACGCCCTTCATATTGATATCAATCATGGACTCCCAGTCTTCAACACGCAATTCATCAAGGGGTGAAATCGGCATAATACCGGCATTGTTAATGAATACATCAAGCTTGCCATACTGTTCGTATGCCAAGGATACAAGATTAGACATGTCTTCTCTCCGTTGCACGTCACAGCTCATATAAACGGCCTCACTGCCCCGTTCTGTAATGCGCTTCGCAAGTGCTTCAAGTCTATCCGTGCCTCTTGCTCCAAGCACAATCTTAGCGCCACGCTCGGCAAGCAAGAGTGCGGCCGCCTCGCCAATTCCGCTGCTTGCGCCCGTAATAACAACGACTTTGCCTTTGATTCCTGACATGGTTAAGTTCTCTTCTACGCTCATCGCCCGATCCTTCTTTCATTCCAATAGTAGTCGCAAGTACTGTTGACTTACTAGTTGAAGTATAAAAGAGGACGAAGAATATCCGGTAGACGATTACTTCGCGTTCTTTGCCTAATCCTGTCTGTCTGGATACAATATTCTCAAGGTATAGAAGAAAAGGATTGGTGATTATGAAGCAACTCTTTCCCAGGCTTACCATTTCGACCTATCAGCAAGAATTGGCTCGGCTGATTCAGCTCCATACTCCGATAGACGGTACACACAATTCAGCCATTAACGAGCTTTGTTTCAGGCGGGCATCGAAAGAAACAGAGCCGACTCATACGGTCAACATGCCCTCTCTATATGTGATCGCCCAAGGCTCTAAAATTGCCACTTTGGCCGGGGAAAATATCCGGTACGACTCGGCTACCTACATGGTCACCTCCGTTCATTTGCCCGTTATCGGTAAAATTACTCATGCATCGCCGCAGATACCATATTTAAGTCTACAATTAACGCTTAGTCCAGATGTTCTTCTAGATATCGTCAATAAGACTAACCCACAGAGGAACAGGGATACTGGACGAGGGATCTTGGTGAATAGGTCTACGCCTCCCTTACTAGATGCGATTCTTCGCCTCGTCCAACTTTTAGATACACCAAAGGATATCCCAATGCTTGCTCCGCTTATCGTCCGCGAAATATTTTATCGGGTGCTACAAGGCGAGCAGGGGACGTTGCTCAGGCAGTTCGCACTGGTCGGCAGCTATGCTCATAGCATATCCCAAGCGATCCATCTTATTAACCGAAATTATTCCGAGCCTCTTGTCATTAGTGAGTTAGCAAAAAAGGTTAACATGAGCTCCACATCTTTGCACAAACACTTCAAAAAAGTAACGGCAATGAGTCCATTGCAGTATCAGAAGATAATTCGGTTGCAAACGGCACGGCGACTGCTGCTCATGGAGAACTTAGATGCTGCCACCGCAGGTTTTCGCGTCGGTTACGAAAGCCCTTCTCAGTTCAATCGGGAATACTCGCGTTTATTCGGACGCCCACCGATAAGCGATGTCAGGCATTTCCGTGTTTCTTTATATGATCATCCATAATCACTATTCAAAAATTTTAACGACTAAGCTAACGGGAAACGATAGCTCAATAAATCTAAGAAAGCAGCTGATCAAAGTGATCAGCTGCTTTCTTTAACTAATGGGCCGTACAGTATTGACGTAAGGGAGCATAAGTGTGTGTGTTGGCAAACTTGTATATGAAGTCATATTATACTTCGTACAAAATCTCACCTGTACGGGAAACGTCATAGCCTTCGAACGATTGCAGTTCCTGTCTGAACTCCGAAGATTGAAGAATGCGCAGGACCGAATCGGTCCACGTCTCATTGCCCGGTTTCTTTAACATAACCAGATCATAGCGCTCCTGAGTCAGTGGAATGAAATCAACCTGACCAACAAGACGCGCAGCCTTTTCAATGCCAATGCCCACATCCGCTTCACCGGAACTGACTTTGGCGGCAACACCCATATGACTGGTCTCTTCCAGGTTATAACCGATCAGGCGGGAAGAAGGAATCCCGTGCAAACGCAGCTGCTCATCAAGCAGGACACGTGCCCCGGAACCTTTTTCGCGGTTGGCGAGTCGCAGGTCAGGCTGATCCAGGTCTGCCCAGCCTTGTAAGCCGCGTGGGTTACCGCGCTGTACATACAATCCTGCTGGTCTTGAGAGCAGATTCACAACGACATAGGACCAGCCAATCAGAATTTTTCGGATATAGGGCAAATTATATTCGCCCGTTTCCCCATCGAGCAGATGAGTGCTGACCAGGTCAGACTCACCGCGATACATGGATATGAGTCCGTCGAGGCTGCCCATGAAAGAGCGCAGTGGACGAATGTCCCGCGTTTGTTTCTCCATATGGCGCATGAGAATATCCAGGCTCACATCCTGCCCGGTAATGACGACATGCCGCAATGCATGGGGGACGGGAGACTCCCCACTTACGATGCGGGATGCTTCGGATACCGGTCTGGCTGGGGCATTGGAATGGTCATGAACAGGTGCAGCCAATGATTTACTTGAATCAGCACTATCGGTTACAGGTGCTGTTCCCGAGGATTGACTCGAAGCGGATAGCGGCCCGGCTGAGGACTGCAGCTGCTTGGCACGCCGCTTATATGCTTCCAGGTCGGTGGCATCAATCCTCATTTGTTTACCGACGCGATAAGCGACGAGGTCTCCTTTTTTAATCAGGTCATACACGGTTAGTTTGGATATTTTGAGCAGCTTGGATATTTCTTCGGTCGTATAGGATTGCTCCTCTGTCATGTGTGAAGATCCTCCTTCAGGTGGCAAAAGCATATATGATCAAGTTCATCAACATCATGTGTAGTTTGCTGAAAGGTTTGATACAGTCTCTTGTACTATACCATTAACTGCAGGAGTGTATAAACTAGACCTTCCTATTTGACCGATCTTATGTATAATGAAATATAATTAATTATAACTAGTTATAACTAAACATAACGTGTAGAAGGATCAGGGGGAGAAGAATTGAGAAAAAGAATAGGATACATACTGGGGAGCATGTCTCTCGGAATGGTGCTTGTATTGGCGGGTTGTGGTGCTGGTGCAGACAGTGCGGATTCATCTACAGCAGTTGAGCAAGTGTCCTCGGCACCTGCGACATCTGCGACGTCAGGAGAGGGCAAATCAACAGAGCCGCAGGAAACCGTAGAATTAACCATCTCCGCGGCAGCCAGTCTGACCGATGCGATGAAAGAAATCGAAACAGGCTATGAGCTTGCCCATCCTTCTGTTGAACTCAACTTTAACTTTGGGGCATCGGGGGCACTGCAGCAGCAGATTGAACAGGGTGCACCTGCGGATATCTTTGTATCGGCGGCAACGAAGAACATGAACGCTTTGGTGGACGAGAACCTGATTGCAGCTGCTGATCAGAAAAATTTGCTGCAAAACTCCCTTGTTGCGATCATTCCGGCAGGTAGTGAAAATGCAGTATCCAGCGAGCAGGATCTGACAGCGGATACCGTTAAAACCGTAGCTATCGGAATTCCGGAAAGTGTCCCCGCAGGAACGTATGCGAAGGAAGCACTGACGAATGCCAATCTGTGGGATCAGCTCGAAAGCAAGCTTGTGCAGGGCAAGGATGTCAGACAGGTTCTACAATATGTCGAGACTGGGAACGCAGACGCGGGATTTGTGTACAAAACGGATGCACTGACCTCGGATCAGGTGAAAATTGCATTTGAGGTGGACAAGAACAGTTATACACCGGCCCATTACCCGGTAGGCATTATTGAGGGCACGAAACACCGGACAGAAGCAGAACAATTTTACGCGTATTTGCAAACCCCTGAAGTGCTGGAGGTATTTGCGAAATACGGATTCTCTGTTCCGGAATGATCAGTACGGAGATCGACTGGTCAGCGTTCTGGTCACCTGTCCGCCTGTCACTTCAGGTTGCTCTGTTGTCCAGCATCATTGCAGGCGTGCTCGGCATTGCGGTAGCCTGGCAGCTGTCACGCCGTTCTTTTCGCGGTAAAATTGTGCTGGAGACCGTGTTTATGCTGCCGCTGGTGCTTCCACCGACCGTCGTTGGCTTTCTGCTGCTCGTTTTGCTGGGCCGCAAAAGTCTGCTGGGACAATGGATGGAAGCCATCTTCTCGGCGCCAGTCATCTTCTCCTGGTGGGCGGCGGTGATTGCCGCGGTGGTTGTAGCCTTCCCGCTCATTTATCAGACCATGAAGTCCGGTTTCAGCGGTATTGATAAGGATCTGGAGGATGCGGGCAGGTCGATCGGGGCGAATGAGTGGCAGGTGTTTCGCTACATTTCGCTGCCGCTTGCAGGACGTGCGTTGATGACTGCTTTTATATTGGGATTCGCTCGTGCATTGGGGGAATTCGGGGCCACACTGATGATCGCTGGAAATATTCCTGGCAAAACCCAAACCGTCCCTACAGCCATCTATGTTGCAGTCGATTCCGGTAATCAGACCATGGCATGGGCATGGACAGTTTCCATCATGATCATCTCATTTGTCATGCTGCTTCTAACGAGGCAGCCAAACCAGGAAAAGGCTTGAACGGCGCAAGGCAGATACGGAGAAGATTAAATGATGTAGACCCGCACAAGGAATGCTCCTTGGAGCGGGTTTTATGCTGTATGCTCCAATCCAAACGATCTATATATAGATAGAAAACTTCTATGCACAAAAAAACCAAAAAAATTTCCAAATTTCGTACTTTCAACCCTCGCCTAAAGCAGCCCTTTTCCTGTAAAATAGAAGTAACTGATTCCAGCCAAGCACTGAAATAAGGAGAGAGACGACAATGAATACTAAACCTGATTGCGGCGTATCGTTGCAAATCGACGATTATCTGGATCTTTTGCATTTTGCCATCCAAATTCAGGATCAGGAATGGCAGCAGTCCCTTATCCACCAGCTCAAGATATTTCAGCCGGCAGCGGAGCAGCAGCGGACACCCGAAGAGGAATTATGGACACGGCTGGATTATATCAACAGTAAGCTGACAGGGCTGTGCAACCAGCTGCATGCAGCACACACCCAGGATGAACGCGACAAATGCAAAGAACGAATTGGCCTCCTGCAATCCCAGCGGCTGGAAGTCGCACGTAAAATTAAATGGGCCAGTCGCAGATAGATAACATCACGAATCGAAGAAGCCTTTTCTCCGCCAGACCGATCGGGGAGGGGCTTTTTTTGGTATATGGATTTCATAAGAAATATCCGGATAGAGAAGTTCTATAACATTATCAGGATGTCCTATTAGGCTTCGTATTGCCTCAGGATAACCCAGGGTGATATTCTTTGATCAACCTATTCCGACTATACAAGTAAGAATGGTTAGTTAAGAATCGGGGAAATGGGAGTGCACATTATATTGGCTGTGTAACACAGTCTGTGGAGGAGATCGGGAATGGCTAAAAAATGGGGGATTCATCAATTTCGGACAGCGCTACTGTTCGTAACTATGCTCGCGGTGCTGGCAGGATGCAGCACAGGCAATGCTTCAAATGAAGCGGAGACCACATCTGCGTCCGGTCAAGATACAGTGAAGAAGATTATCGTAGGTACAGGTACGCAATTTCCGAATGTGTGCTTCATTGATGAGAATGGCAAATTGACTGGATACGATGTGGAATTGATTCGCGAGATTGATAAACGGCTGCCGGAGTATGAGTTTGAATTCAGCACCATGGAGTTCAAAAACCTGCTGCTCAGCCTGGAGACGAAAAAAATTGATCTGATCGCTCACCAGATGGAAGTGAATGAAGAGAGACAGGCGAAGTTCCTGTTTAATGATGAAGCTTATAATATTTTCCCCAACAAAGTGGTCGTGAGCCAGAAAAACCAGGATGTGAATTCCATTGATGATCTGAAAGGGAAAAAACTGATTGTGGGTGCAACGAGCAATGCGGCTGTGCTGGCTGAGAAGTGGAATGCGGACAATGGCAGCAGCATTGATATCGTATACTCGGGAGCCGGTGAAGACACGATTACCCAGATCAAATCAGGCCGGGTGGATGCAACAATTAGTACGCAATTCGCCATCGATTATCAGAATAAGGCTGTGGATGCCCAATTAAAAACGGTTGGAGAAGCTTTATCGAATTCCAAAGTATACTTCATCCTCAACAAGGAAGAGCAGGAACTCAAAGCCAAAGTGGATGAAGCACTCAAATCAATCAAGGAAGACGGAACATTAAGCAAGCTGAGTACAGAGTGGCTTGGTGCGGATTATACGGTTGAAGAGTAGAGTAGTCTGAGAAAGGTGTGCAAGCGGTAATGGGAAAAGCATTCGATATATCCTTGGTTCTGGATTTCATCCCGGAACTGTTAAGGTATCTGCATATAACTCTGATCGTGCTGGGCGGGTCCATTGTGCTTGGTCTGGTAGGCGGTGTGCTGCTGGCAGTTCCTAGACTCTACCGAATTCCAGTACTGAGTCAGCTCGCCACCATATATGTATCTTTCATGCGCGGCACACCGATTCTCATCAAGCTGTTTCTGGTCTATTACGGCCTGCCCGAATTGCTTAAGCCAATGGGCATTGACCTGTCCAGAACCGATCCGCTGCTATTTGTCATCGTGACCTATGCACTTAGCGATGCTGCATCCTTTGCGGAGATCTTCCGCGGAGCCGTTCGCAGTGTCGACAAGGGCCAGACCGAAGCGGCTTATGCAGCAGGGATGACTACGTTTCAGTCCTTTCGGCGGATCGTTGTTCCCCAAGCGCTTATTGTGGCTTTCCCCAATATGGCAAATACGCTGATCGGTTCGCTTAAGGACACGTCCCTTGCTTTTTCCATCGGTGTCATGGATATGGTGGGCAGAGGGCAGACGCTGATCTCGGCAACGTCACATGCGCTTGAGGTGTATATCAGCTTGTCGGTTGTTTATTATGTTATTGTTATTGTCCTTGAAAAAGGATTTGCTCTTGCTGAACGCAGACTGCAGCGTCATGAACGCAAGAGCACGGTGCCCAAGCCAGCGGTTAGAGCTGAACGACTGAAACGAATAGCGGGGTGAGCATATGTCCATTGATCTCCAGTTTATTTATACGTCTTTTTTCAAAATTCTAACGGCATTGCCACTGACACTCGTGATCACGATTGTGCCGCTGATCGCAGGTTTCGGGATCGGTCTTGCCACTGCGTTGATTCGAATCTATCAGGTGCCCTGGATTCACCGGGTAGCCGCTTTCTACGTTTCCTTTCTGCGCGGTACGCCGATGCTCATGCATCTGTTTCTGATCTATTACGGTATTCCGATGATTATTGATAAACTATCTGAACGGTACGGATGGGCTTTTCAATCGGCATCCATACCTATTCTGGTATTTGTATTGATTGCCTTCTCCCTGACAGCCGGAGCGTATATGTCCGAGATTATCCGTTCAGGTATTCTGGCTGTGGACCGTGGACAGATGGAGGCTGCGCATGCCGTAGGCATGAGTACCGCACAGGCCTTGCGGCGCATCATTCTCCCACAGGCCATCGGTGCTGTATTGCCCAATCTGTGCAGCATGTTTGTCGGATTTCTCCATGGATCGACGCTGGCCTTCACAGTTTCACAGATGGATATTCTCGGAAAGGCTGATGTCGTTGCATCTGTCAGTTTGAAATTTCTGGAGGCCTTCATTGCAGCGGCAGTGATCTATTGGGGCCTGACAATCATCGCCGAACGGATTACCGCTCTGCTCGAACGCCGGGTTGCCTTGTATAGCAAAGGAGGGGTTTCATGATTACACTAAGCAATATCCACAAGTCTTTTGGCAAGCAGGAAGTGCTGAAAGGCATTGATCTGACGGTAGAGCAGGGGGATGTGGTCGCCATTCTTGGACCCAGCGGGTCGGGCAAAACAACATTGCTGCGCTGCGTGAACTTCCTGGAACGTGCGGATGAAGGCAAGGTCCAGATCAGTGGATTGGGCGTGGACTGCAAACATGCGCGCAAACAAGATATCGTGCAGATCAGACGGAAAACGGCCATGGTTTTTCAGCATTACAATTTGTTCAAACACAAAACGGTGCTGGATAACGTCACGGAAGGGCTAATCGTGGCACAGAAGATGTCCAAGGCGGATGCCCGTGCACGTGCCCTGCGTGTCCTTGAACAAGTAGGGCTTTCTGCCAAAATCAATGAGTATCCAAGCATGCTGTCTGGCGGACAGCAGCAGCGGGTCGGCATTGCCCGCGCACTGGCTCTGAATCCAGAGGTCATCCTGTTCGATGAACCGACTTCTGCCCTGGATCCTGAGCTGGTCGGAGAGGTATTATCGGTCATTCGTTCGATTGCCCAGGAGGGCATCACCATGATCGTTGTTACCCATGAAATGGGTTTTGCCCGGGAAGTGGCGAATCGGGTTATCTTCATGGATGGGGGGCATGTCGTGGAGCAAGGAACACCTGAGGAGATCTTTCTACGGCCCAAGCAGGAACGAACCCGCCAATTCCTGAGCCGATACTCCTCTGATTGGAGTTATGTCATTTGACGATATAGGCGCAAGCTGGAGTAACTGACGATCCCGGCCCGGCATATGCTGTAGCAGGCAAATGCTGATAGGCCGGGTTTTTCTATGGGTGAAGCAGGCCGTGACGGTAAGGAGGAGGACCATGCAGAGCAAAGTTGATGAAATACTCACACATATTGCACACTCACACCAGCAGCTTGCACGAGTATTGGATGCCAAACGTCAAGTCGCTGTGCGGATGTCTGAAATTATTAATCATTTGCCGGATATCGAACCGGAGCTGGATGGCGTAGAGGGTCTGCTGGATAGCTCTGGACAAATCAACAAAAGCATCATCTCCTATTTGGGGGGCCTTGCGGATCTGGAAGAAGCTGTTGCCGAAACGCTGACCCAGGTCATGCGGGAGATGGCAGGTCAAGAGGAAGAATAAGCCCGGAAGGCGGGTGAGAGAACATGAGCAGGGAACAAAGTCTCATTCTGATGCTGGATGCTGCAGCCAAGATGCAATGGAACATTGCACTGATCTTGGAAGCCAAGGCGATTGAAGCTGAGAAAGTTCGGAATTGGGCGCTGAATCACCTGAACGGTGAAGCCTTTCTAACGCACGGTGATCAGGTGGCAGAACCGCTGAAAATGCATGATCAACTGGTTGAAATGCTGGAAGGATTAACCCGGATGGAAACAGGGCTCTGCAACAACCTGAAAGCTGTCATGGTCGATAACAGTGCTGAAGAAGGCGGGATGGACGGAGGCATGTTTGGCGGCATGGATCTTGGAGACATGGGAAAATGAGTCTGCTGCAGCGTGAGCAGGAAGTTAAACTGGCTCTCATTGAATCCATTGCACACAGCCAGCAGGCTCTGGCACGCATCCTCGACAGTGTAGCCAGCGTAACCGCTCATTCGGAAGTATCTGCCCGCAATCTTGCCGAGAACATTCGTCTGCTGAGCAGGTATCAGGAAGAAATGTCCCGTATGGTTACGGGAATCAGGCTGGCTCGAATCCAGCAAGGGGAGCCCGGCTTGCCGTGGCTCAAAGAACCTGAATATGCGGTACGTATCGTTCGGGACATACAGGAGGAATGTTGATATGTTGAGAAAGAAAAAGTTGAAGCTTAGAACGAAAAGAGCTTTGCTTGCACGGGGTGCCCGTCTGCGCAAAATCCGTAAGCTGCGTGCCATCAAAGGCAAACGTGTACTGCACAAACGTACGCTTAAAGGACGTAGTGCGTGGCTCAAAAAAAAGAAACGTTCGGTACGGCGGCACCGGAGTCCGAAGCCCGTACAACCAGTCGTCCCGGCTACCCCTACCGATCCGAACCCGGACAACGCGTACAGTCAGGGCTACAACGAGGCGTACAACGAGGGATTCAACGCGGGTTTCGCCAAGGGTTTCGAGGACGGACATCAGCTGGCGTACAAGGCACAATAACCGAATAGGCCTGATCAGCGGCAGACGGATTGCTGCAGGTCCAGCACATAGGATCACCCGGGGGGATTTATCCCTCCGGGTGATTTGCATGGCCGCAGAAGCGGACATGCCCGTACAGGCCAATGTGGAGGGCAGATGCCAATTTTGCGCCTTGCAGGACACCCGTCCATGATGCATCTGACCCCGGGGCATATCCTTTAGAGGGAAGACCAATCTCGGGGAGAAACGGATACGGAATCTCCTGAAAGGAAGACAGGGTGAAGGATGTGGCAAAAAAACGACACCGATCGCTTCCGGAAGCGAAGATAGCTTACCGCAGCGGATATGCTGAAGGCCGCAGATTCGGCGGCTGTCAGGCCATGATGGAGCGAGTTCAGATGTTTGAGCCGACCATGCGGGATATGAAAGTACTGTACATTCCGCAAGGATTTGATGCCATCGATGAAGGTGTCATCTTAGCTCTGCAGCAGTCTGTGCGTGAATGTATTGTCGGGTCGCCGGCAACCATGCTGCAGGATGCAAGTCAGCACAGGCCGGATGTCGTGTTGGTCATGAACGGATTGCACGTTTTTCCGGCGGATCACCTGGAACAGGTAGACGGGATAAGGGCTCTCGGTATTCGGACAGCAGTATGGTTTGTAGATGATCCGTATTTTACCGAAGATACGGCGACCATCTGCAGGCATTACGATGTGGTGTTCACGCATGAAGAAGCTGCGGTTCCATTTTACGGAGGGAACGGAGCGAGCAGAGTCATCTATATGCCACTCGCGGTTAATCCCGGCATGTTCCAGCCTCGTCGCATTGAGCCTCAGCACCAATACGATATTTGTTTTATCGGCACAGGCTTCTGGAACCGGATCGCCTTGTTCGATGAGCTGGCCCCTTTTCTGGCGACCAAAAAGGTATTCATTGCCGGCAGCCAGTGGCACCGGCTGACACGGTCGGATGTACTCGGCCCTTTTATCCATGATGGATGGATCGATCCAAGCACAACTGTTAATTATTACAACGGCGCCAAGATTGTCATCAACGTTCACCGGACCTGCGAGAATGGCGAGGACAATCGCAATACGCATCATCTGCAAGGGCGATCCATTAATCCAAGAACGTATGAAATCAGTGCCTGCGGCACAATGCAGATTACGGATGCACGCGGTGACTTGCCCCGCTTTTACCAGCCGGGTTACGACATTGAGACGTTTACGACAGCAGCCGAACTGGAGAGCAAAATCAAATATTACCTGAAGCATGAGCAAGAACGGCAGGCCATGGCTTGGAGGGGGCTGTTGACCACGTTGAACCAGCATACGTTTGCCCGTCGAATCGCCCAGCTGCTGGAACATGTGTAGAACAGCAAGCTCGCTATACAGCGAATGTTATTTCAAACAGAAGGAGTGGCGGTATGTCTATCAAACACCGTAAAAAGAGGAATTATCATACGCCAGTACTCAGCCTGGCTGAACAGGCACGCAAAAACGGCCAGCATGCCGGTTATGATGCAGGCAAGGAAGAAGGGTACCTGCGCGGGCGTGCCAACTATATTGTCAATTGCGCACAGGAACCGCTGCCTTTCCGGCAGATCCACGTCCTGTACGTCTCTTCGGGTAAAGGATTCCCCTATTCACCGCTGGATGAGGCGATTATGGCTACCCTGCAAGGCATGGTTGCTCAGGTGACGCTGACTGATCCGCGGCAGCCGGTTTCGGAAATTGCCCTGCAAAATCGCCCCGATTTGGTTCTTGTCCTGGATGGCATGGACATTCCGCTCGAGCATATCGATGCGATTCGCCAGGCAGGCATCCCGACAGCAATCTGGCTGACGGATGATCCGTACTACACGGATATGACGATGGAACGTGTCCATCACTTCGATCATATCTTCACACTCGAATTGAACTGCGTAGAACTATACCGTCAGAGCGGCTGTGCATCTGTACACTACCTGCCGTTTGCGGCATTCACCAACCATTACTTCCCGATCACGACGCCATCTCCCTTGCACCGGGACGTCAGTTTTATCGGATCGGCCTACTGGAACCGGGTCTATTTCTTCAATCCAATCATGGCACAGATCATGTCACACAATACGGTGTTTAATGGCATCTGGTGGGACCGTCTGCCTGGCTATGAAGCCTATGGCGAGAAGATTGAGCATGGACGCTGGATGAGTCCGCAGGAAACCAATGATGTATATAACGGGACTAAAATTGTGATCAACCTGCACCGTTCCCACGAGGATGATTCCGTCAATAACAACCATCTCAAAATCCCACCAGCTTCGCCGAATCCAAGAACATTCGAGATCTCGGCTTCCGCAACACTGCAGCTGACGGATGCGCGTGATGATCTGGCGCGGTTCTATAAGCCGGGCGTGGAGATCGAAACCTATTCTTCTCCCCAAGAGCTGCTCGACAAGGTTGAATATTATCTTACTCACGAGAAAGAGCGCCGTGAAATAGCCCTCCGCGGATTGGAACGGACGCTCAAGGAACACACGTATGGCAGAAGGATTAATGAAATGCTGACCATTATATTCCCTTAATTTCCGGTCGGGAGGAGGTGTGCACAGACCTGCATGCAATATGCATGCAGTGGTCCGTGCAGCCATGGCGACTAAACCGAAACTCATGTTGTTTTCCCATGTGTGCAATACCCGGAGTATTACCGGGGCAGAGAAACTTCTGCTCCATTTTATGAGGGAAATGGGCTCCATCTTCGACTGCGTGCTTGTTGCCCCGCAGGAAGGCAAGCTCGCCGGACTTGCGCGGAGATTCGACATTCAGGTCAAGATATGCTCGCTGCCCATGCTTCACGGGGTGTACACACCCTACCAGGGCATTGCAAATGATGCAGAACAGCTTCGCTACACACCAGCTTATCAGGACGTGGTTTCCCTCATCAGGGAAACTTCTCCTGCGCTGGTATTGACGAATACCTGTGTGAATGTGCTGCCTGCCATTGCAGCCAAATCGCTGCAGATTCCAGTCATCTGGAAGATTACGGAGATTATTCAGATCAATGCTCATACAGACGAAGCGGTGCAGATGATAGACCGATATTCGGACTGGATTATCGGCATATCCGAGACGGCTGCGGCCCCGTTCAAACATGCGGGCATGAGCGGCAAGCTGTCGGTTCTTCCACCAACCTGGGACCCGGCACTGCCTGCCCCGGACCGCTGGCTTCATTTGCGTGAACGCAAGCGCAAGGAGCTCGGTTTCAGGAACTCGCATGTCTGTATCGGCTATATCTCTTCTTTTATATATGATGCCAAAGGGCTGAGACCTTTTATTGACATGGCTCTGCAGCTCTGCGAAACCCACTCAAAAGCCAGGTACTGGATCATTGGTGCGCCAGCAGACAAAAAGTACTATGACGAATGCGTAGCACGGGTGAAGAAGTCAGGATATGCCCGCAGATTTACCTTTACGACATTTGAAGAGAATGTATCTCTTGCCTATACAGCGATGGATATGGTGGTTATTCCGAGCATGGTCAAGGAAGGCTTTGGCATGACTGCGCTGGAGGGCGTTTATTTTGCCAAACCGGTTATTGCTTTTGCCCAGGGCGGTCTGTCGGAGCTGCTGGAAGGAGTCGGCAGCGGCCAATTTCTTGCTCCTCCGGGAGACAGCAATGCACTTGCCGTCTTGGCGACGACCCTGCTGAATGACACGGAGCTGGCTTCCGATATGGCCTGGCGAGGCCGGGCAGAAGCGGAACGATTGTATGGAATTGAAACCTACAGAGCCGGCATGCATACGATGGTGACACAGTGGTTGCTGCGATACCCTGGCTGGTTCCCTTACATTCAGGCACCGAATGGCCCGGTGTATACCTGGGGAGAAGGCGGTTTGCGTACCGTACTTGCCCTGGACCCCGGGGCAGTCAGAGCACTTCTGTTCCCGCTGTCGGTTATTCAGGCCTTACCACTCTCTCCACTTCCGCCGATTGCCGTAGGCCACCCTGTTCCCGCTGATGTGATTGAAAAGCGTCCGGCGAGCAAGGTCAGGAAACGGAAAACGGGGACAAAAAAGCGAAACCGAAAAGCAGTTCAGCAAAAGAGAAAGCATCTGTACAGGGCCAAACCAACGGCTCGCAAGCGCACGACTGCCAGGTCAAGGCGCCGGGCGCGTCGGAAAGGTTCCAATACACGATGAAGGCGGGATAACGATGAAGATCATGACGGTGCTGGGCACGAGACCAGAGATTATCCGGCTCAGCCTGATCATTTCCAAGCTGGACCAGTACGCGTCCAAGCATATTCTTGTGCACACAGGACAGAACTTCACGGAAAGTCTCAGCGGTCAGTTTTTCAAGGAAATGGGCCTGCGGGCGCCAGACTACGTCCTTCAGGACGAAGCTGCCTCGCTGGGCCGACAGCTATCCTCCATGTTTACTCAAATGGAAGATCTGCTGCTTCAGGAAAAGCCGGACAAAGTGCTGCTGCTGGGTGATACCAACAGTGCACTCTGTGCCGTGCTGGCTGAACGCATGGGGATTCCAGTCGTCCATATGGAGGCAGGCAATCGATGCTTCGATCTGGATGTACCTGAAGAGAAAAATCGAAAAGTCATTGATGCCATATCGACCATTAATATGCCTTATACCGAACAAAGCAAGAAGCACCTGGTTAATGAAGGTGTGCCCAGTCGGCGAATTGTGCTCACGGGCAATCCGATATACGAAGTCATGCGTCATTATGACGCCCAAGTGAACGCCAGCAAAATATTGAAAAAGCTCAAGCTGAAGTCCGGGCAGTACTTTTTGGTAACCGCCCACCGGGCAGAAAATGTAGATCATCCGCCTCATCTGCTGGAGATTATGAAAGGTCTGAACCAGGTTGCGGAAGAACACGGCCTGCGGGTGATCTGCAGCATCCATCCCCGAACGGCCATCCGTATCGCAGAACATTTGCAGCTGGAGATGAATCCGCTTGTGGAATTCCACGAGCCGTTCGGATTTTTTGACTTCGTCATGCTGGAACGTCATGCACGCTGTGCACTGACGGACAGCGGGACCGTTCAGGAGGAATGCTGCATCATGGGGGTACCCACAGTCACCATGCGGCGGACAACCGAACGTCCGGAGACGGTCGACTGCGGCAGCAACGTAGTCTCCGGGCTGGATGCAGCCCGCATTGCGGGATGTGTGAAGGTCATGACGGAGATGGCAAGTGACTGGGAATGCCCGCAAGGTTACAAGGCAACAGATGTATCCGGTAAAGTGGTCAAATTTCTGCTTGGAGGGAAAATACATGTTTGAAAATAAACGTATACTCGTGACAGGCGGTACTGGATCATGGGGGTATGAACTCGTGGCCCAGCTGCTGCCCCAAAATCCAAAGGAAATCATCGTTTACTCCCGTAATGAATCAAGCCAGGTGGCCATGAGCCGCGAGTTCGAGGATCCTCGTCTTCACTTCCGAATTGGGGATATTCGTGACAAGGAAGCATTAACGGCGGCTTGCCAGCAAGTGGACTATGTATTCCATCTGGCGGCGCTCAAACATGTGCCGGTATGTGAAGATCAGCCTTATGAAGCGCTCAAAACCAACGTGATTGGTACTCAGAACGTAATTGAGGCTGCCATCGAAAACCATGTTGAAAAAGTCATCTATATCTCGACTGACAAGGCGGCCAACCCATCCAATTTCTATGGCATGACCAAGGCGATCGGCGAGAAATTAATCGTATATGCGAATTTGCTGCACAGCAACACCCGATTTGTGACTGTACGGGGCGGCAATGTACTTGGTACCAACGGCAGCGTGGTGCATCTCTTCAAGAACCAGATTCGTCAGAAAGGTGAAGTATCCATCACGGATATGAATATGACCCGGTTCTTCCTCACACTGAAGGATGCCATCACGTTGCTGTTCAAGGCTTCCGTAGAGAGTGTAGGCGGGGAGATTTTTGTCATGACGATGCCTACGTGCAAAATTGTGGATCTTGCAGAAGTGCTCATTGAGGATTCCGGCGTAGAGAACGTGGCCATTGTGGAACGTGGTACCCGGCCTGGTGAGAAAATTCATGAAATTCTGATGAGTGAATTCGAGAGCATGACAACGGTTGTTTACGACGAACAATATCTGGTCATTCTCCCTACACTCGGCATACCGGGATTGCGTGAGCATTACACGAACTGCCCTCCGGTTTCCTTTAGCAGCTTCAGTTCAGAACATCAGTTGATGACGAAAGAGGAGATTCGCGACATTCTGAAACGCGGAGGATTCCTGTCATGAAGCTCCTGATACTTGGGGGAAACGGAATGGCCGGCCATGTTATGGTCGACTATTTCCGCCGTCAAGGTCTGCACAGTGTCTTCTACACCACGCGGGATGTGTCTGACCCGAACGGTCTGCTGCTGGATGTAAATGACAGCTATATGGTGGATCGTCTGGTGGAGGCTGTGCACCCGGACGTTATCGTTAATGCTGTTGGTGTGCTGAACAGCTTCGCAGATGAAGATAAAATTACCGCTTATCACATTAACGGCTTCCTTCCGCATCGTTTGCGGAGGGTGGCCGACACCATTGGTGCCCGCCTAATTCATATCAGCACGGACTGTGTCTTCAGCGGGGACCGTGGTTCCTATACGGAGAATGATGTTACGGATGGGACATCATCCTACGCGATTACCAAGGCACTGGGTGAGGTTCATGATCCAGGGCACCTCACCATCCGCACCTCCATAATTGGGCCGGAAATCCGGAAGGGTGGCATCGGCCTGATGCATTGGTTTATGTCCCGTACAGGTGAAGTAGGTGGATATACGCGTGTGTTCTGGAACGGTGTAACTACACTGGAGCTGGCAAAATGGGTGGATCATTATCTGGCGTCACCTGTCAGCGGCCTGATTCATCTGGCGCATCCTGAACCGGTTAGCAAGCACGATCTGCTGCTTCTTTTCCAGCAGACCTGGAACAAGCAAGATGTGAATATTGTGCCTGATGACAGTCTTGTGCAGGATCGTACCCTCGTTTCCACACGCGAGGATGTGAAGACAGACCTTCCCGATTATTCTACGATGCTGAAGGAGCTGGCATTATGGATGGAGCAGAGTTAACGGGCAAGAACGTGCTGATTACGGGTGCCTCCGGTTTTACCGGACGGCATGCTGTAGCATATTTCAAGAGCGTCGGTGCTGAGGTTGCCGCCGTGGTGCGGCGAGCAGGCGTGCATTCGTTTGGCGAAGGCGTAGCTGTACATGTGTGTGATCTGAATGATAAACAGCAGGTGCGTCAACTGATTGATGAGGTGCAGCCGGATTACGCGCTGCATCTCGCAGGGAAAAACTCAGTCCCCGACTCCTGGTCGGACCCGCTGCTTGTACTGGAAACGAATGTGATGGCTGTCCTGTATTTACTGGATGCTCTTCGAAGCTGTCCATCAGCACGGACGGTCATCGTGGGATCCCGGTTGAAATACACCGTCGAACCAGGCCGAGTACCAGAGCCTCCTCATCCTTACAGTCTCAGCAAAGCGCTGGAAGAAATGGTCTCATTGTCATGGATGTCCCTGTTCGGGCAGCAGATCATGCTGGCTGAGCCCGGGAATTTGATCGGGGCCGGGCCTTCTACAGGTATCTGTTCGCTGCTCGCACGGCATGTGGTTGCCTGTGAGCAAGAGGGCAAGCGTGAAGCTTTCCGTCTATCCGGGCGGGATAATACACGGGATTTCCTGGATGTACGGGATGCGGTCAGAGCCTATGCCACACTTCTAGTGCATGGAACTACGGGAACTGTCTATCCGGTGGTTTCCGGGACGGAGCGCAGTCTGGGCGAAATCGCGGATACCTTGCTCTCCATGTCAGAAGCAGAAGTGCCTGTGCGGTGGGACGGAGCTTCTTCAGGACCGGATGGGGCTGGCAAGGAGGAGGAGTTGTCGCTGCTGCGTAAACTGGGATGGCAGCCTCAGATTCCATTTGCCCAATCCCTTCAGGATATTCTGAGCGATGTTCGGAAGCAAGGGGGAGGGGCCAAATGAATCCAAAAGTATCCGTTGTCATTCCATTCTACAATTGTCCTTATGTGCAGCATGCGATCCAAAGTGCGATAAACCAGACGTATACCAACGTGGAAATCATTGTGGTGGATGACGGCTCCACAAGGCATGCGGAGCTTATCCAGCCCTTTCTGCCCCATATCTATGTGCTTGGCAAAAGCAACGGCGGCACAGCCTCGGCTCTTAATCATGGCATTCGTCATGCTTCGGGTGATTATGTGGTCTGGCTAAGCTCGGATGATCTTCTCTACCCGGATAAAATACGTTATCAGGTCGAGTTCATGCAGCGGGAAAATGTGCTTGCCTCCCATACCAACTTTCATTACATCAATGAACATTCGGCGGTTACCAAGCTGCATGGCGGAGCAGAACCGATGGGCGACGTTGACTGGCTGCGCCGTTTCGTTGGTGGCAATCCTGTCAATGGTTGTACCGTCATGATTCGCAAGGATCTGTTCGGAGCTGTTGGTCTCTTCGATGAGCTGCTTCCATATACGCATGATCTGGATCTCTGGCTGCGTATCCTGCTGAATGGGTATCGTTTTCCATACCTGAATGAACCCCTTACGGCGTATCGCTGGCACGGCGGGATGGGGTCGGTGCGTCATGCGGAGACGATTGGCAAGGAAGCCTCCATGGTCTGGTCCAGATATCGCGAACCTTTGCTGCAGCGAATTGCAGCCATGGGTGGTTGAACCGTATGAAGGGATTGAGGGGTTATGGGAGCGAGATACCATAATACCCTCTTTTCTGTGTATCCGCTCATGCGTAATTCGTGATCTTTCCCTCACAGATGCCCGCGAACCGAAGACAGTTTCATCATATGATAACGGTAGATGTTTTACAGAGACAGGCGAGGAAAGGGGAGGCCCGAATGGAACCCAAAGTTTCAATTGTCATCCCGTTTTATAACTGTGCTTATATTGAGCAGGCTGTTCACAGTGCTCTGAACCAGACATATCCTCATATCGAGGTTATCGTGGTGGATGACGGCTCTACACAGCACGTGGAGAAGCTGAAACCATTTATGGATCGGATCACCTATGTTCGAAAGGAGAATGGGGGGACGGCTACAGCCCTGAATGAAGGGATCAAGCGTGCATCGGGAGACTTTTTCGTCTGGCTCAGCTCGGATGACGTAATGCTGCTGGATCGTGTGGAGAAACAACTGGAATTCATGCTTAAGGTAAAAGCCTCCTTCTGCCATGGAGCCTATCATTATGTCAATGAAAACAGTGAATGGATGGATACGGTGCAGCCGGAAGTAGGCAGTCGCCTCGAGATGCTGCAGGTGCTGCTCGAAGGCTGTCCCATTAACGGCTGTACCGTGATGCTGGAGATGGACGCATTTCGGAAGTTCGGCATGTTTGACACCGAGTTCCGCTATACCCATGACTATGAGATGTGGCTGAGATTATTTCCGGTTTATGAGCTGTTTTATTTCAACGAGCCTTTGATGTGTTACCGGGTTCATGATTCAATGGGAACCAAAAAACACTTCGAAGCATTAAAAGCCGAGATGGAAATGGTTCAGGCCAAACATCGGCCAATTTTGCTGAATTTGCTTCAGATCGGCGGTTATTGGCAGTAATCATGGGTACATTCGGACATAAGAAAGATAAAAAGCACCTTATAAGAGAGAGCAACTCTTCTGGTTCTCCTGAGTTGTGAACCAGAAGAGTTGCTCTCTTTTGCTTTTTGCATGATTTAGATCGTCCTTCAATGGAAATAACCCTCTTGCAGCAAGAGGGTCAGCATCCCCAATATGATTAATCAGTAGAGCACATGATAGCCATTGCTTCCGGATCAGGCAGGGTATACTCCTTGGGGAGTGTTTCTACCAAGGCATTCATAATTTCGTAATTCACTTCAATGTGGGGGGTAGAGACAGGGACGGAAAACCAGCCATTATATAAATCACTCGGTACAAGCAGGGTCATATCAGGTGCCCTCCTTTTTGAATTGCTTCCTGGTATACCTGTAGTGTGCGCATGCCCATTTCCTCCAGGGAACGGTATTTCTCCGCCCAAGCCTTGGCCTGTGCGCCGACCCGCAGACGAGTGGCGTCATCCTGCAGCAGGGCGTTCAATAGTGCGCTCAGGGAGTCCGCATCCTGCGGAGGAACAACCCAACCGGTATGAGCAGGCTCAACCATCTCCGGCATGCCT